>NZ_JAVFWZ010000133.1:0-527 GCF_040981245.1 Kocuria cellulosilytica
GCTGCGCACCCTCGTCGAGGACATGTACGAGACCATGGACGCCGCCCACGGCGTGGGGCTGGCCGCGCCGCAGATCGGCGTGGGCCTGCGGATCTTCACCTACGCGTTCGAGAACGACGACGACGTCGCGCCGCGCGGGGTGCTCGTCAACCCGGTGCTGACCGTGGGCAAGGTCTCCCAGGACGCCCCGGACCCGGACGAGGAGTCCGAGGGCTGCCTGTCCGTGCCGGGCTACAGCTGGCCGCTCAAGCGGGCGGACTGGGTCCGGGTGGCGGGCTTCGACGTCGCGGGCGAGCCGGTGGCCTTCGAGGCCACCGGCTGGTTCGCGCGGGTGATGCAGCACGAGTACGACCACCTGGACGGGAAGCTCTACCTGGACCGGCTCAACGACAAGTGGTCCAGGAAGGCCCGCCGGGCCGTCAAGGCGGAGGGCTGGGGCCGGGACGGCCACGCCTGGACGCCCGGTGTCGACGAGGACCCGTTCGGCCACTGAGCCGGGCGGGCCGGCCTCAGTCCCCGGGCAGCAC
>NZ_JAVFWZ010000134.1:0-526 GCF_040981245.1 Kocuria cellulosilytica
GTCGGGACCAGGGGTGTCGCCCGCGGCGTATGCCCGGCGGGGACCGCGGGGTCTCAGCCCAGCGCCGCCGCCAGCTCCCCGGCGGAGCGCCGGACCGCCTCCCGCAGCGCGGCCACGGCCGGGCCCCGGCCCAGGATCGCCCGGCTGGAGGTGGCGAGCACCTGCCCGGACGCCGGGCCGAACACGGCCGGGAGGTCCTCGGCCCGGGCGCCCTGGGCGCCGTAGCCGGGGGCGAGCAGCGGGCCGCGCACCCCGGCCAGGTCGATCCCGAGCTCCGCCAGCGCGTCGCCGACCGTGGCTCCCACCACGAGTCCGCACGGGCCCAGGGCGGGCCGGGGGCCCGCCCCGGCGGCCGCGTCCCCGAGGGCCCGGCCGTTCTCCGCCGCGGCCGCCGAGCACACGGCGCGGGCCACCGACCCGCGGCCCCCGACGTGCTGGACGGAGCGCCCCTCCGGGTTGGAGGTGAGCGCGAGCACGAACGTGCCGCGGCCCGTGCGGGCGGCCAGGTCCAGGGCCGGGCGCAGCG
>NZ_JAVFWZ010000135.1:0-526 GCF_040981245.1 Kocuria cellulosilytica
GGAGCGGCCGGGGCGGCCGTGCTCGTGCTGCTCACCGGGACCGGGACCTCACCGGCCGCCGGCGGAGGCCGCGGCCTCGGCGATGTCCGGGAGCACGTTCTCGAGCGCCCACGGGATGCTCAGCGGGGAGGCCGCCGAGACCGAGAGCACCTCCTGCTGGTCGCTCTGGAGCACCAGGGCGTCGTCGGCGACCGCGGGGACGCGGCTGAGCAGGGGGTCGTTCTCGATGGCCTCGCGCACTCCCTCGTCCTCGGCCCAGCTGACGAAGACGTCGGAGGTCAGCTTGTCGGCGCGCTCCGGGGACCAGGTGATGTAGAACTCGTCCTCCTTGCCCTCGGCGGCCTCCGCGACCGCCTCGGACTGGACCATGCCGAGGGACTCGAGGAACTTGGGGCGGTTGTCCACCGCGGTGTAGGCGAAGATCTGGTCGGCCGCGGACGGGTCGAGCGTGCCGTACACGAAGGACGTGCCCTCCAGCTCCGGGTGCTCGGCGGCGGCGTCCGCGAGCTGCTGCTCGACGTCCGTC
>NZ_JAVFWZ010000136.1:0-524 GCF_040981245.1 Kocuria cellulosilytica
CTCGGGGTGGCCGACCGGATGGGCACCCCCGCGGACACCTTCACGGAGTGCGTGGTGGCGGGCACGGGCCTGGGCGCGCCCCCGGAGGAGTCGGCGTTCAGCCGGGCCGTCCGGATGCCCCGGATCGCCACCTGCGGCGGCGGCCCGGAGCAGCTGCGGGCGATCTCCGAGGGCGCCGTGCTCGCGGACAACGACTACTTCAAGTACTGGGCCGGATACACCGTGCTCACCCGCCCCGTGCTGGCCCTGACGGGCCTCGAGGGCCTGCGGATCGTCTCGGGCACCCTCATGGTGGTCGCCCTGGCCGGGGCGTTCCTCGCGGTGCGCGCCCGGACCTCCACCGCCGTGGGGCTGGCCCTCGTCCTGCCGTACGTCGCGGGGACGAACCTGCTCTCCACCCCGTCGACGTCCTTCAGCCAGTCGATCTCCATCGCCTTCATCTTCCTGTCCGTGATCCTCTCCGCGGCCGGGGCCGGCCGCTCGCCCCGGCTCGGCTACGCAGGAGTGGGCCTGGGCGCCGCGCT
>NZ_JAVFWZ010000137.1:0-524 GCF_040981245.1 Kocuria cellulosilytica
ACCGGCACGACGACGACCCACAGCCCCGACGGCACGACAGACACGACGACGGAGGAGAACGTGACGGCAACCCCGACCGCCGCGACCCGCGACCACGGGCCGGCGGAGGCCGGTGTACACAGCAGCCTGGACGCACTCGAGGCCGAGTCCATCCACATCCTGCGCGAGGTCGTGGCCGAGTTCGACCGCCCGGCCATGCTCTTCTCGGGCGGCAAGGACTCGGTGGTCATGCTGCACCTGGCCGCCAAGGCCTTCTGGCCGGGCCGGATCCCCTTCCCCGTGCTGCACGTGGACACCGGGCACAACTTCCCCGAGGTCCTCGACTTCCGGGACCGCACCGTGGAGCGGCTGGGCATCCGCCTGGTCGTGGCCGGCGTGCAGGACTACATCGACGACGGCCGGCTGCTCGAGCGTGCCGACGGCACCCGCAACCCGCTGCAGACCCTCCCGCTGCTGGACGCCATCGCGGCGAACAAGTTCGACGCCGTGTTCGGCGGCGGCCGCCGCGACGAGGACAAGGCCCG
>NZ_JAVFWZ010000138.1:0-524 GCF_040981245.1 Kocuria cellulosilytica
GCGGGTCCGTACCACCGGGTGGCCGGCGAGTGGCGGCACTCCTTCGAGGACGGCAGCCGGATGAGCGTGCCGCTGGCCCTGTACTGCCGTGCCTCGCTGGCCGAGCACCTGGACGCCCGCGAGCTGTTCGACCTCACCCGCCAGGGGCTGACGTTCTTCACCGAGCTGTTCGGCCACCCCTACCCGTTCGGCAAGTACGAGCAGGCCTTCGTGCCCGAGTACAACCTCGGGGCGATGGAGAACCCGGGCCTGGTGACCTTCACCGAGGAGTACCTGTTCCCCGACGGGGCGACCCGGGCCCAGCACCAGGGCCGGGCCAACACCCTGATGCACGAGATGTCCCACATGTGGTTCGGGGACCTCGTGACCATGCGCTGGTGGGACGACCTGTGGCTGAAGGAGTCGTTCGCGGAGTTCATGGGCGCCCACGCGTCCGTGCAGGCCACCGACTTCGAGGAGGCGTGGATCGCGTTCGCCGACCGGCGCAAGGCCTGGGCGTACCAGCAGGACCAGCTGCCGACCAC
>NZ_JAVFWZ010000139.1:0-524 GCF_040981245.1 Kocuria cellulosilytica
GGCCGCGGCGCGGCACCGGACCGAGTCCCGCGGCGCGCACTTCCGCGAGGACTTCCCGGCGCCCGACCCCGCGCAGGCCCGCCGGGTCCTCTGGTGCGAGGAACGCCCCAGCGCCCGAGCGAACCGTCCGCTGACCGGTGCACATACCCGGAACGACATCTTCGAGAGGACCCCCGCATGCTGACCCGAGCCACCATCACCGAGGTCGTGGAGCGCGGGCTCGCCGAGGACGCCCCCTGGGGCGACATCACCTCCGAACACCTCGTCCCGGCCGCCACCGTCGCGCGGGCCGGGCTCGTCGCCCGGGAGGCGGGCGTCCTCTCGGGCGGTCAGGTCTTCGCCGCCGTGTTCGCCGCCGTGGACCCGGCCGTGGTGGTCGAGCCGCTCCTGTGCGACGGAGACCGCTTCGCGGCGGGGGACACGCTGGCGGTGGTGACCGGTCCGGCCCGCGCCGTGCTGACCGGCGAGCGCGTCGCGCTGAACCTGGTCCAGCGCATGTGCGGGATCGCCACGCTCACCGCACG
>NZ_JAVFWZ010000025.1:0-1345 GCF_040981245.1 Kocuria cellulosilytica
CTGACTGTGAGGATTCCTTTTGCAGCCCGATGGTGCTGGGCTGTGGGCAGGTGATCACGAGCGTGACCCTTGGTCTGACTGGCTTCGTGCCTTTCGCAGGACTTGTCCGCTCGTGGTCGCCGGCCCCGGCCCGGTCGGAGCGACTGGCCTGATCAGGAGCTTGACCGTCTGGCGTTAGCGGCGCCGGGCGTGTCCCGTCACAGTCCTGCCGTGACTCCTCCCGGACCGGAACCTACGTCCGCTCCGGAGCTTGGGAGGAACGCAATGTCCAGTCTGACCGATCTGCGAGAGGTCGTCGATGTCGTCATCGGCGTCGACACCCACGTCCACACCCATTCCGCGGCCGCTGTCGATGCCGGCACCGGCGGCGTGCTCGGGGAGATCACCGTGGAGGCCACCGCCGACGGGTATGCCCGCCTGGTGGCCTTCGCCGATGAGCACGCCGGGCTGCGGGTCTGGGCGATCGAGGGCACCGGCGGTCACGGGGCCGGGCTGGCCCGCCACCTGGCCGAGCTCGAAGAGGTCGTGGTCGAGCTCGACCGGCCCCAGCGGGCCCAGCGCCGCCACGGGGCCAAGTCCGACCCGCTGGACGCGATCCGGGCCGCGCGCGAGGCGCTGTCCCGGGCCCGGCTGGGCACCCCGCGCCACGGTGGGGACCGGCAGGCGCTGTCGGTGCTGCTGGCCGCCCGTCGTTCGGCGGTGGAGGCCGCCACCGACGCTCAGCGGCAGCTGTTTAGCCTCATCATCGCCGCCCCGGAGCCGATCCGGGCGCGGTTCCGCGGGCAGAAGCTGCCCGGGATGCTCACCATCGCCGCGGGGCTGCGGGGGCATTCCTCCTGGGACGTGGAGACCACCGTGACCGTCACCGTGCTGCGGTCGCTGGCCCGGCGAGCCCGTGACCTGGCCCGGGAGGCGGCCTCGCACGAGAAGGCGATCCTGGGCATCGTGCGGTCCTGGCGCCCGGAGCTGCTCGCCCAGCCCGGGGTGGGCCCGATCGTGGCCGCGACCGTGCTGTGCGCCTGGTCCCACCCGGGGCGGATCCATTCCGAGGCCGCCTTCGCGATGCTCGCCGGGGTGGCCCCGATCCCGGCCACCAGCGGCCAGGTCACCACCCGGCACCGGCTCAACCGCTACGGCGATCGCCAGCTCAACCGGGCCATGCACACCATCGCACTCTCCCGGATCCGCTACGACCCCACCACCCGCGACTACGTCGCCCGCCGCACGATCGAGGGCAAGACACCCCGAGAGATCAAGCGCTGTCTCAAGCGCTACATCGCCCGAGATCTCTACCGGCTGCTGGAGCACCAACCCAACCCGGCTTGACGGACGATAGGAGCGTCCC
>NZ_JAVFWZ010000140.1:0-521 GCF_040981245.1 Kocuria cellulosilytica
TGCAAATTCATTTATAAGCTCAGGAAAAGCTATAATATTATTAGTAATTGGTAATGGGGTGTTGTCGTAATTAACTAATTTTTTTCCTAATGCTGAAGAGACATCCCCAACTTGAATATAGTTAAATAATTTTCTTGAATAAATCATTTTTTGAGTGTCAAATTTAATATAATCATCAATTTTATACCCATATTTATTGGCATAAACTCTAATATTGTTGATAATTTTTGAATTTGGGAATTTAGCAATAAAGTTAAATTTACCTTTTAAATTCTGTTTAACATGTCTGTGAATACCTTCATTATCATTTCCAAGATGTGCATTTGGTGCTGTAGCAAACGAATCACGAATTCCAGCATCAATATTTGCTTTTTCCTGACTTGCTATTTCACTCGCTAAATATTGAGCACCAGCTTGTAATCCAGCATCTTTCATGCCATTAAATCATGAGACAGGGTCTCAAAAACTGACACCACTTCCATATTCTTTTGTCATTTCAATTTGTTCTTTTTGCATTTGAA
>NZ_JAVFWZ010000141.1:0-521 GCF_040981245.1 Kocuria cellulosilytica
CGGGACCCCGAGAATGTCCCCATGAGACTCGCCGTGTACACCGGGGCCTCCCTGGGCGCCGATCCCCTGTTCGCCGAGGCCGCCCGGGCCTTCGCCACCGAGCTCGCCCGCCGCGGCGTGGGCGTGGTCTACGGCGGGGGCCACGTGGGGCTGATGGGTGTCGTCGCCGACGCCGCCCTGGCCGCGGGGGGCGAGGTGATCGGGGTGATGCCGCGCTCGCTCGTCGACGAGGAGACCGCCCACACCGGCCTGAGCGAGCTGCGCGTCGTCCGGACGATGCACGAGCGCAAGGCGGAGATGGCCCGCCTCGCGGACGGGTTCGTGGCACTGCCCGGAGGCCTGGGGACCCTCGAGGAGATCTTCGAGGCGTGGACCTGGCTGCAGCTCGGCGTGCACGCCAAGCCGGTCGGCTTCCTCGACGTCTCGGGCTACTGGACGCCCCTGCTGGAGGCGGTCGCCGCGATGTCCGCGGCCGGGCTCGTGCACCCGGAGCACCGGGACGCCGCCGTCGTCGCCGGGGA
>NZ_JAVFWZ010000142.1:0-520 GCF_040981245.1 Kocuria cellulosilytica
GAGCCGACGGTGCTCATCTGCGACGAGGCCACCTCGGCCCTGGACGCGGCGACCCAGCGCACCGTCCTGGACCTGCTGCTGCGGCTGCACCGGAACCGGCCGCTGTCGCTGATCATGATCTCCCACGACCTGAGCGTGATCCGCTACATGAGCCACCGGGTCGCGGTGCTCCACCGCGGGTCCCTGGTGGAGCTCGCGCCGACCCACGACTTCTTCGCCGATCCGCGCCACGAGCACAGCAGGCAGCTGGTGGCGGCGGCGCTGCCCCGGGTGTGCGCGATCCTGGACAGCCACCCCCTGCCCCAGGAGCGCCGCGATGCCATCGCCTGACCGCCGGTCCGAGACGCGCACCCTGCTGGGTGCCCAGCTGGTGTTCAACATCGGCTTCTACGCCGTCGTGCCGTTCCTCGCCGGGGCCATGGGCACCGAGTACGGCCTGGACGCGGCCGCGATCGGACTGGTGCTCGGGGCGCGCACGTTCAGCCAGCAGGGCATGTTCCTGTTCGGCGGGCTGCTGGCC
>NZ_JAVFWZ010000143.1:0-520 GCF_040981245.1 Kocuria cellulosilytica
GGATCTCCTCGTCCGTCCACGTCGCGTTGACCTGCGGGTTGCGGGCCACGGCCCAGACGACGGCCTTGGCCAGCACCAGCAGGGGCGTGACCTTGACGCCCTCGTAGTCCGGGGCGGCCTTCAGCCGCTGGACGAACTCCATGGTGCGCGTGGCGTCGACCTCCACGAACACCGAGGCGTGCGGGGCGCTGAACGCGCTGCGCACCATGTTCTGCGCGGTGGCCTTGCGCACGCCCTTGACGGGGACCCGCTCGATCCGCTCCTCGGCGGCGGGCACGCGGCGCCGGGCCCCGGCCTCGCCGAGCCGGGCGACGTGGGCCATGAGGTCCTGCTTGGTGATCTGTCCCGCGGCTCCGGTCGCGGGGACCTCGGCGAGGTCGACGCCCAGGTCCCGGGCGGCCTTGCGGACGGGCGGCTTCGCCAACGCAGGGCGGCGCGGGACAGCCGCTGCCGGGGCCGCAGCCGTCGCAGCGACCGCAGCAGTCGCAGCGGCCGCCGTGGCCGGGCCCGGCCCGTCGGG
>NZ_JAVFWZ010000144.1:0-519 GCF_040981245.1 Kocuria cellulosilytica
CAGCACGAAGGGGCGCCCTTTCCCCTGGTCGTTGAACCACAGTGCCACGGCTGGGTCGGTCGTCTCGTTCTCCATGGCATCAGTATCCTCACGGCCGAGGACACCGCAGCAGCCCCCGCTCAGCGGCGCCGGAGAGAACGCCGGTCCGCGGCAAGGTCCAGACGCACCGCGGGCCCTCCCGGCGCGGGTGCCGCTGTCACCGAGGAGAAATTCTTGGCTCTTCATCAGGGCGAGCGCTTGGATGGTGACCGGTGGCACGGATCCACGGAGCGCGGGGAGATGAAGCCATGAGAGTGCTGGTGCTGGGCGGGACGACGTTCATCGGTCGACGTGTGGTCGAACGTCTGCACCAGCGCGGCGATCAGGTGCTGGTCGTCCACCGCGGCCACCACGAGCCGGCATCCTGGGTGCCGGTGGCGCACCTGCACACGGACCGGGACGAGTTGTCCGGCCACCGTGGCCGGATCCGGGACTTCGGGCCGACCGCGGTCGTCGACACCTATGCCCTCACCCGGGGGG
>NZ_JAVFWZ010000145.1:0-519 GCF_040981245.1 Kocuria cellulosilytica
CAAGCAAATCACAAGAAGCATAGGTTTCGGCATAGGTATGTAACCCCCCCCCCGCCCCCAAAGGGGGAGCGACCAAACGGCAGCTTCACTCAATGGAGTGTTACGCCGTTCGGGTTCGGAAGAAATTTTGCAGGGTTCGAAAAACGGTTGTGTGCTTATTCGAAAAAAAGTTTATGGTGTGGGCGCTCGTCGGGACGGGTGGTCCCGCCCCTTGCCGCTGGGCGCTCCCCGACCGATGATTTTTTAAGTAGTTGATTATATGCCGTTTTTAGGGTATAATAAGAACTTAAGAAATAGAATAAGTTAAGTAGTTGATACTCAATATAGGGTATTTTCCATATTGGAAAATCTGATTTTCCATATTAGAAAGTCACTCTTTCCTATTAGATGTTAAAAAGGAAAATATATTTTGCTTTTTTATTGTATTAATGGAAATTTAAATATTCCTTTGTGGAAAATCAAATTATACTTTTTCACCGATATATAGAAAGTCAAATTTGCCTAAATAGAATGTTTATG
>NZ_JAVFWZ010000026.1:0-1133 GCF_040981245.1 Kocuria cellulosilytica
TCGTGGAAGTGCTGCTCGGAGGCGATGAGCTCGTCCCGGTACCGGGGGGAGATCGAGCCCATCTGCTCCTGGTAGCGGGCGGCCTTGGCGGCCAGCCGGCGGCGCTCTCCGGCCGGGGCGTCCTGGGGCAGGGACACGTACTCCTCGGCGACGGCCTGCAGGGTGCTGATGACGCGCACGGCCCGGCCCTTGGGGCTGAACAGGGAGGCCAGGACGGTGACCGCCAGCACACCGATGATCACCGACAGGGACAGCCCGATGCCGATCTCCACGACCTCGACGTGCTCACCGTTGTTGATGAAGCCCAGGGTGTTCTCGTGCAGGGCGTGGATGATGAGCTTGATCCCGATGAAGCCCAGGATGATGGCCAGGCCCCAGGACAGGTAGATGAGCCGGTCCAGCAGCCCGTCGATGAGGAAGTACAGCTGGCGCAGACCCATCAGCGAGAACGCCACGGCGGTGAACACCAGGTAGGTCTCCTGGGTCAGGCCGAAGATCGCCGGGATGGAGTCCAGGGCGAAGAGGATGTCGGTGCCGCCGATGGCGACCATGACCAGCAGCATCGGCGTCATCGCCCGCTTGCCGTGGTGGATCGTGAACAGCTTGTCGCCGTCGTAGTGGTCGGTGGTGGGGATGAAGCGCTTGGCCAGGCGCACGATGAAGTTGTCCGCCTCGTCGTGGGCCGCCCCCGAGAGCTCCCCCTTGATCAGGGAGCCGGCGGTGAGCAGCAGGATCAGGCCGAAGGCGTAGAAGATCCAGGCGAACTGGTTGATCAGCCCCGCGCCCACGAAGATCAGGGCGGTGCGGGCGATCAGGGCGAAGGTGATGCCGAAGAGCAGGACCTTCTGCTGGTCCGCCCTCGGCACCTTGAAGGAGGCCATGATGATGAGGAAGACGAAGAGGTTGTCGACCGACAGCGCCTTCTCGGTGATGTACCCGGCGTAGTACTCCCCGGCGTACTGACCACCCCACCGGTAGAGGACGAACAGGCCGAAGAGCAGGGCGAGGCCGACGTAGATCGCCGACCAGATCGCGGCTTCCTTCAGCTGGGGCTCGTGCGCCTTGCGCACGTGGAACACGTAGTCGAACAGCAGCAGGCCGACGATCGCGACGATCGTCACGGCCCACACGGT
>NZ_JAVFWZ010000146.1:0-518 GCF_040981245.1 Kocuria cellulosilytica
CAGGAGCACGGGCCCGCGCCGGCCGGCCTTCAGCGAGTGGTCCGTGTCGGCGCGCCGGGCACCGTGGGCGGTGGTCAGGTACTCCCCGCCCTGGGCGTTGAGGGTCGGGTCCGTCCCGGTGTCCCGCCCGGTGGGGGTGACCGGCGCCGGTGTGCCCTGATCGGGCTTCGGCGGCAGCGGCGGACGGGGCTCGGTGGGCTCCTCCACCGGAGCGGTCTCGCTGCCGGGGACCCCCGGGGGCAGGGGCGCCTGTTCGCCCGCCCGCTGCCTCATCCTGTTCAGCCGCTTGCGCATGTGGTTCTCCCGCTCGTCGTCGGCACGTGGTCGCCACCGGACGGTCCCGCCCGGAGGACGGGGAACGACCGGCTCACTGAGCATTGAGCCACCTGGGTGAGCGGGCGCACAAGCCGCCGCGCGCGACTCCGCGGTGGGTGAACAGTCCCCACGCGTGCGACGGCCCCTCGCCGGCCGGAGCCTGCGAGGGGCCGGGGGAGGTCTCAGTCCTGCTCGGCCCGCTC
>NZ_JAVFWZ010000147.1:0-517 GCF_040981245.1 Kocuria cellulosilytica
GACCATGACCGTTCCCAGCACGACCCCCGCCCCTGACGCCCCGCAGGAGTTCGACTACCTGGTGGTCGGCGGAGGCTCCGCCGGCGCCGTCGTCGCCGCCCGCCTGTCCGAGGACCCGTCCGTGACGGTCGGGCTGATCGAGGCCGGCCCGCACGACCAGGGCATCGACGAGGTGCTGACCCTCAGCCGCTGGATGGAGCTGCTGGAGTCCGCCTACGACTGGGACTACCCGCTCGAGGAGCAGGAGAACGGCAACTCGTTCATGCGCATGGCCCGCGCCAAGGTGCTGGGCGGGTGCTCCTCGCACAACTCGTGCATCGCCTTCTGGGCCCCCGCCGAGGACATCGACGAGTGGGAGGAGAAGTTCGGCGCCGAGGGCTGGAACGCCGAGACCGCCTTCCGGCTCTACCAGAAGCTCGAGACCAACGACGACGAGGGCGCACACCACGGCCACGACGGGCCCGTGCACCTCATGCAGATCCCCGACAACGACCCCTGCGGTGTGGCCGTGCTCGAG
>NZ_JAVFWZ010000148.1:0-517 GCF_040981245.1 Kocuria cellulosilytica
ACCACGAAGTGGGCGAGGTCCCCGGGGCCCGAAGGACCGTTCGCCGCGTCGTCGACGTGCTCGGCGTACCAGGCGTCCGTCCGTCCCCAGGTGGAGACGTCGTCCACGGTGGCGGGGTGGTACTGGCTCCCGCAGCCGGCGAAGTTGCCCGGGTCGACGGTGGTGCCGTAGTGGATGCACTTCGAGATCCACGCGCCGTACCTGAGCTGTTTCTCGGTGGTCTCGAAGTTGGAGACGTTCAGGGCGAAGCCGTCGGCACGCTCCACACCGGCCCGCACGAGCCGGTCCGCGGCATCGCCGACGGCGAGCCAGCCGCTGTTGGTCCCGTCGAGGTACACGCGGGTGTCCGGCAGAGCTGTGAGGGCGTCCACGGCGTAGTTGACCAGCTCGAGCCGGTCCGCCGCCGCGGTGGTGCCGTCGGCGCCGTCGGGTCGGCACGAGTCCGGTGCGCCGGTCGTCCCCGTGTACCACGGGATCTGTCCCAGCCCGTCCGGTTCCAGGACGATCAGGGCCTTCC
>NZ_JAVFWZ010000149.1:0-515 GCF_040981245.1 Kocuria cellulosilytica
CCGGCTCGCCCGAGATGTGAAGTGTGCTGATGAAGGGGGCGCGTCCGGCCGGACGGCGGGCGGCGGAGGCCGGGAGCATCCCCACCGCCGGGGTGACCGGGCGGCGGGTGCCCGGGGCGGACAACGGGGTGGTGCCCGCCCCGGACCCGGGCGGGCACGCCCCGCTGACCGGCGGGCCCACCGGGCCGGGGGGCGCCGAGCCCGCAGCGGTGAGGACCCGGCCCGGAGTGCCTGCTGCCGTGCCCCGGCCCCGGAGTTCCGGGACGCGGGGCACGGGACTCACCACCCGGTGACCCAGACCTGACCGGTCACGGAGGACCAGTTGACCTTGTAGCCGTTGGAGAAGCGCTGGTAGACCGTGGTCCCGTACTGGATCTCGTCGGTGACCGGGTAGCCGTAGCCGCGCTCGAAGCCCGCGGCCTTCCAGGCCCGGCCGATCGCGCCCGTCTCCTTCACCGCCCGTGCCCCGTGGGCCCGGGTCCACAGCACCTTGGTGAGCGCGCCGTCCTTGGAGT
>NZ_JAVFWZ010000150.1:0-515 GCF_040981245.1 Kocuria cellulosilytica
CGTGGACCCGACGCTGATGCCGGCTGCGGCGGCCGAGAAGATGTCCGACCTGGACCCGGCGCTGCCCGCTGCCGCGACCCTCCCGGCCGCCTGCGGCACGCTGACCGCCGCCCAGATGGGCGCCATGCCCGAGGGCGGGGCTGACACCGGGGTGGAGACCGCCACCAGCAACGTTGCTGCCGCCGGCATCGCCGTGGCCGGTGCCGGGGTCCTGGCCGTGGCCGGTTCCGCGCTGGTGGCCCGCCGCCGCGCCCGCGCCTGAGCCCGTCTCGGCTGATCCCAGCCGATCCGAGGCCTCGATTCCGATGACGGAATCCCGATAGGGTCGCCGCGCAGGTTCCACGACCTGCGCGGCGACCGTTCTTCTCCCGCTCACGGGCTCGGCCCCGTCGGCTCCGGGATCCTCACGGATACCGGGGCCGAGTCGCAGCTGCTGCACCTGGGTCCGCGCGAGAACGGCTCCTTGGACGTCCCACCGGCGGTCTTCGTCGTCGACCGTGGCGAGCAGGACGGCA
>NZ_JAVFWZ010000027.1:0-1126 GCF_040981245.1 Kocuria cellulosilytica
TTGTCGGTGATCCAGTCGTGGAAGGCGCCGATGTGGTGTTCGGAGGGGACGAGGACGCCGCCGGTGGCGTAGATCTTGGAGTTCATGGCGGGTTGGCAGCGTTCGCAGGCGTCGAAGTCCTGCTGGTTGACGCGGTGGAAGAGCTCGACGGAGGCGGAGACGTCCTTGCCGGAGTCGACCACGGTGGGCAGGTAGAGCCAGTCGCACTCGACGATGGTGTGGTCGGGGGCCATGGGGAACATGCGGTGGATGATGACGTGGTCGGGGACGAGGTTGACGAACACGGTGGGCTTGACGGTGATCGCGTAGTAGCGGCGGTCGTGGTCGTCGTCCACGCCGGGGAGCTTGTCGAGGCCTGCGGAGCCGTCGACGGTGAAGCCGGCGACGTCGTTGCCGAACTCGGCGCCGTGGCCGACGAAGTACTGGGCGGCGAGTCCGTCGGCGAACTCGGGCAGGACCTCGGTGAGTTCGGGGTGGATGGTGGCGCAGTGGTAGCACTCCATGAAGTTCTCGATGATGAGCTTCCAGTTGGCGCGCACGTCGTAGGTGATGCGCCGGCCCAGGGCGAGGTTGGCGATGTCGTAGCCCTCGATGGCCTGGGTGTCGCCGAGGCGTTCTTGGATGTCGCCCATGACGTCGTCCTCGAAGGAGGGGGGGTTCTCGGCCAGGCAGACCCAGACGTAGCCGAGGTACTCGCGGACCGGGATGGTGACGAGGCCGTATTCCTGGCGGTCGATGTCGGGCATCTTGGTGAGGTTGGGGGCGGCGATGAGCTTGCCGTCGAAGTCGTAGGTCCAGGCGTGGTAGGGGCACTGGAAGGAGCGTGCGGCTTCGCCGGTGTCCTCCATGCACAGTTTCACGCCGCGGTGGCGGCAGATGTTGTAGAAGGCGCGGATGCCGTGCTTGCGGTTGCGGGTGATGATGATGGATTCGCGGCCGATCTGGACGGTGCGGTAGGCGCCGGGCTTGTCGAGGTCTGCGGCGCGCACGGCGCAGAACCACATCTGCTCGAAGATGCGTTCCTGTTCGGCGCGGAAGACGGCCTCGTCCACGTAGGTGGAGCCGGGCAGGGTGGAGATCAGGGACTCCGAGACAACGTTGGTGGACAACTCTCTACTCCTTGGGT
>NZ_JAVFWZ010000151.1:0-514 GCF_040981245.1 Kocuria cellulosilytica
GGGCGAGGGCATCCACCTGGGCGCCATGGCCGGCTCCGTCGACGTCGTGACCCGCGCGTACGCGGGGCTGCGCGTGCGCGGCGAGTGGCTGGAGTTCGACCCGGCGCTGCCGAGCCAGCTGGACCGGGTCTCGTTCACCGTGCTCTACCGGGGACAGGTCATCCGGGTCTGCATCGACCACCACGTGCTCGAGCTCGAGGGCTCCTCGCGCCGGGCCGACAACGTCACCATCCACGTCCACGGCGCGGAGTACGTGCTCAAGGGCGGGCAGAAGATCCGGGTGGCGATCCAGCACCGTGCCCCGCACGCCCCTCTGCCGGTGGTGTCGCGGCAGGCCTGAGCCGGGCGGTGGCGTCGCGACACGCCTGAGCCCGGCCCCCTGCGCCCCGGGACCGGGCCCGGGCGCAGGGGGCCCGGGACGGGCGCGCCGCGGCCGCTAGGCTGGGGCCATGGAACGCTGCGCCCCGACCGGTCTGGTCCTCCCGCACGCCGGGCACGCGCCCCGGGTCGCCCC
>NZ_JAVFWZ010000152.1:0-514 GCF_040981245.1 Kocuria cellulosilytica
CGCAGCTCGAGGACAGCGCCGAGGCCGTCGCCGCGGTCCTGGCCGACGCCGGGCTGGAGGAGGTGGAGATCCTCCGGGTGCCCCTCGGGGACGGACCGGGCCACCCCGCCGTCGTGGCCCGCCGCCGGCCCGCCCCCGGGCGCCCCACGGTGCTGCTCTACGCCCACCACGACGTCCAGCCGCCGGGCCGGCGCGAGCTGTGGGACTCCGAGCCGTTCGCCGCCGAGGAGCGCGACGGCCGCCTGTACGGCCGGGGCGCGGCGGACGACAAGGCCGGGATCATGGCGCACGTGGCCGCGCTGCGGGCCGTGGACGACCAGCTCGGGGAGGACTTCGGCCTGGGCGTGACGGTGTTCGTGGAGGGGGAGGAGGAGGCCGGGTCCCCGTCTTTCCGGGACTTCCTGGAGGCCTACCGGGACCGGCTCGCCGCCGACGTCATCGTGATCGCCGACTCCGCCAACTGGGAGCTCGGGGTGCCCGCGCTGACCACGAGCCTGCGTGGCATGGTGGGGGC
>NZ_JAVFWZ010000153.1:0-513 GCF_040981245.1 Kocuria cellulosilytica
CAGGGCGTCCTGGGCGGTCTCCTTGTCGGCGGCGCTCACGGCGTCGTCGACGCGACGGACGAGCGTCTTCAGCTCGGACTTGTACGCGTTGTTGCGCAGGCGCGACTTCTCGTTGGTGAGGTTGCGCTTCTTCTGGGACTTGATGTTGGCCACGTGAAACTCCTTGGCGGTGGGTACGGAATTCGGTCAGTGAGGGCAAACAGGCCGGCCATGTGACTGAGTGGGAGTGGGGACGCCCGTGTGGCGACCGTCCTGCGGTGCCCAACGACCAGCGCGGACACACAGCAGAAAAGTCTAGCAGACGTTCCTCCTCCGCCCGGCGGCGGCGGCACGCGTGCGCGCCCCCGTCCGGGCGGGGGCGGAGCGGCTCAGCCGCGACGGCGGCGCAGCTCCTCGGCGACCTGCCGGAACCGCTCCGCCGGGAGCACGGCGCCCTCCCGGCGGACGTCGTCGGGCAGCACCTGCACCACGCGGTCCAGCTTCACCTCGGAGGCCCGTCCCCGGCGGTCCCAC
>NZ_JAVFWZ010000154.1:0-513 GCF_040981245.1 Kocuria cellulosilytica
TACCGGGGTGGTACTGACGCCGTTCGGGGGACAAGACCGCCGCCCGCCAGGCCCATGCGAAGGAATGTAGCTTCCGACTAGGCATTACGTCGCTGTTTAACGTCCCCTAAAATGCATGCATCTGAATGCTTGTGTATTTGCTGGAGCAAAGTCTAGTCTGTTTACAGGTCAGTAGCCCGGTACAGGGAGCCTCTCGCGGGCAGTGTCGGAAACAGCTGAAGACCCACTCCACCCTATTCTCTGCTTTGCTAAGGAGCTTTCCCATGCTGCCTCTTTTCATCACCATCCAGACCTTCTTTACCGACACCATCGAGCGCATCGAGCGCAACGAAAAGGGCGCGACGGCCGTCGAGTATGGTCTGCTGCTTGGTCTCGTGGCCATTGTGCTCGTGGGTGCGATCGCTGTTCTGAAGGATGATTTCACCGCCATGATCACCAACATCGGCGGCCAGCTCCCCGGCTAATTCATCGACACAATGGCGCGCCGCGGCACCCCCTGCGGGGAGCCGCGGC
>NZ_JAVFWZ010000028.1:0-1082 GCF_040981245.1 Kocuria cellulosilytica
AAGGAGTCCCGTGTCCCACCATCCCATTCGCGTGGCCGTCGCCGGTGTCGGCAACTGCGCCTCCTCGCTGATCCAGGGCGTGCACTTCTACGCCGACGCCGATCCCACGGCCTCCGTGCCGGGTCTGATGCACGTGGTCTTCGGTGACTACCACGTGTCCGACATCGAGTTCGTGGCCGCCTTCGACGTGGACGCCGCCAAGGTCGGGGTCGATCTGTGCGAGGCGATCGGCGCCGGGCAGAACAACACCCTGGTCTTCGCCTCGGTTCCGCACACCGGGGTGACGGTCCAGCGCGGGCCCACCCTGGACGGGCTGGGCTCCTACTACCGGGAAGCGGTCCAGGAGTCGGCCGCGGCCCCGGTGGACGTGGCCGCCGCACTGCGGGAAGCGCAGGTGGACGTGCTGGTGTCCTATCTGCCGGTGGGCTCGGAGGCCGCCGACCGGTACTACGCCCAGGCGGCCCTGGAGGCCGGGGTGGCCTTCGTCAACGCGCTGCCGGTGTTCATCGCCTCCGACCCGGGGTGGGCGCAGCGGTTCACCGAGGCGGGGGTGCCGATCGTGGGTGATGACATCAAGTCGCAGATCGGGGCGACGATCACCCACCGGGTGCTGGCGAAGCTCATGGAGGACCGCGGGTACGTGCTGGACCGGACGTATCAGCTCAACGTGGGCGGGAACATGGACTTCATGAACATGCTGGAGCGGACCCGGCTGGAGTCGAAGAAGATCTCCAAGACCCAGGCGGTGACCTCCAACGTGGAGCGGGAGTTCGGCACGAAGGACGTGCACATCGGGCCCTCGGATCATGTGCCGTGGTTGGAGGACCGGAAGTTCGCCTTCGTGCGCCTGGAGGGCCACGGGTTCGGCAACGCGCCGATCAGCCTGGAGTACAAGCTGGAGGTGTGGGACTCGCCGAACTCGGCCGGGGTGATCATCGACGCGATCCGGGCGGCGAAGATCGGGGCGGACCGGGGGGTCGGGGGGCCGTTGACCTCGGCCTCGGCGTACTTCATGAAGTCCCCGCACGTGCAGCTGCCCGACGACGTGGCGCGGGCGGATCTGGAGGCCTTCATCCGCGGGG
>NZ_JAVFWZ010000155.1:0-513 GCF_040981245.1 Kocuria cellulosilytica
CTCCGCCGACGGCTGGAACCGGATGGGCGAGCTCACGGTCGAGTGAGCCCCGTGCGGCGTCGACGGCCCGGGAGCGGCGCTCCCGGGCCATTGGCATGCGCAACCCCGCACGTGACAATGTGAGGCATGACCACACATGAGGCCGGGCTGGCCTCCGTCCAGAAGGCCTTCGCGCTGCTCGACGTCGTGGCGCGGGACTCCCGGGGGGCGACCGCCAAGGACATCAGCGCCGCGCTCGGCATCCCGCTGCCCTCGGTCTACCGGCTGCTGCAGACGCTCGTCGCCTCCGAGCACGTGGTCCACCTCCGGGACCAGCGCCGGTACGGGCTGGGCTACAAGGTGCACGCCCTCGACACCTCCCTGCGCCAGCAGGTCGGCACGCCCGTCGCGGTCCGGCGCGCCGTGCGCGAGCTGCACGCGGCCGCCGACGCCGCCGCCTACTTCGCGGTCTACCGCGGGGACGCCATCGTGGTGGCGCACGTGGTCGACTCCCCGCACCGGCCGCGGCTCGAC
>NZ_JAVFWZ010000156.1:0-513 GCF_040981245.1 Kocuria cellulosilytica
GAGCTTGACAAAAAATCACTTCTGTGATAAAATAATCAAGTCGTCAGCCGCTTGGCTGAGGCGCTACAGGACCTTGAAAATTGAACAATATCGAAAAACTTGTAACGGAACCTATTTTCGTGTTGGAAAAACACGTTAAACAATTCCAAACAAAGTAATTCACACAGGACGCAAGCGATTGCGTGCTGAGCGAAGAGAGATTTAACACTTTTTAAGTGATAAATATCATTTATAAAGAGTTTGATCCTGGCTCAGGACGAACGCTGGCGGCGCGCCTAACACATGCAAGTCGAACGAGAGATGAGGAGCTTGCTCTTCAAATCGAGTGGCGAACGGGTGAGTAACGCGTGAGGAACCTGCCTCAAAGAGGGGGACAACAGTTGGAAACGACTGCTAATACCGCATAAGCCCACGGCTCGGCATCGAGCAGAGGGAAAAGGAGCAATCCGCTTTGAGATGGCCTCGCGTCCGATTAGCTGGTTGGTGAGGTAACGGCCCACCAAGGCGACGATC
>NZ_JAVFWZ010000157.1:0-512 GCF_040981245.1 Kocuria cellulosilytica
CCAGGACCAGGCCCGGGCCCGGTCGAGACCGGCCAGCACCTGCGCCCGGGCCCGGGCCGGGTCCTCCAGGGCCCGCACCGCCGCGGCGAAGCCGGCGTCGTCGTCCGGGGCGGCGTAGGCGGCGGCCTGCCCGGCGACCTCCCGGAAGATCGGCAGGTCGCTGCACACGACCGGCGTCCCGGCCGCCAGGGCCTCCACGACGGGCAGCCCGTAGCCCTCGGCCCGGGACGCCGTCAGCAGCGCCGCGGCCCGTCCGAGCAAAGCCGTGTACTCGGCCTCGTCGACGCCGTCGTGGAAGACGACGTGCGCCCCGGCCGGGACGAGGGCCTCCAGCTCGGCGCGGCGGGCCGGGGAGATCCGTGAGAGCAGGTGCAGCTCGTGCCCGGGCAGCCGTCCCGCCGCGCGCACCAGGGTCTCCACGTTCTTGTAGGGCAGGAAGGAGCCCATGTAGAGCAGCACCGGCCGCCGCAGCGGCAGCCGCTCCAGGGCCGCCGCGGGCTCCAGCACGGAGC
>NZ_JAVFWZ010000158.1:0-510 GCF_040981245.1 Kocuria cellulosilytica
CTTGCTCTTCGTGGGTGCAGGGGTCCTGCGTCATGCGCCTGTGGGTGCTGAAGACCTCCTCCTCCTCGCAACTGGCGGCGCGTTCGTAGATCAGTCCCCAGGGGTCGGTCAGGGCCCGGCCGGTGTACCGGTGTTCCGCCCTGCGGGCCACCACGGTGTACTCCCGCACGGGCTGGTCCCACGTTCCGTCATCGCCTTGGCGAGGTCGGGGAGGAGTGGACCGGGTGGCGTGGATGGTGTCCACGGCCCTGGACACCTGGTCGGGGGTGATCGGGGCGGATCGGTCGCCGTCGACGGGCAGCGGCGGCAGCACCTGGAGGGTCGCGCGGTCGGGTCGTAGTGCACGCACCAGTCCCCAGCATCCCAGCCACAGGTCGTCCATGGCCGCGAACCGCCACAGGTGGTCCCCGGCCCCGTAACGACCGCTGTCCTGAGGGTCGATGTCCACGGTGAAGGTTTCGGAGGTCCCGATGGTCTGTTGGTCGACCAGGGGCGAGGCGGGATTGTGCC
>NZ_JAVFWZ010000159.1:0-510 GCF_040981245.1 Kocuria cellulosilytica
TGAACGTGGTGGCCCCCGGCCCGGTGTGGACCCCGCTCCAGGTCGTGGGCGGGCAGCCCCCGGAGAAGCTGCCCGAGTTCGGCGCCTCGGAGTCCCCGCTGGGCCGGCCGGGCCAGCCCGCGGAGATGGCCCCCGCCTACGTGTTCCTGGCCTCCCAGGAGTCCAGCTACGTCAGCGGTGAGACCCTCGCCGCGACCGGCGGGATGCCCACGCCCTGACCGGTCCGCGCGGGCGGCTCCGGCTTCTGTCCGGGCCCGCCTCGCCGTCCGTCCCGGCACCGCTTCCCGGTGCTGCGTCCCTGCACTGCCGCCCGGCGCTCCGGACCGAGGTCCGGCAGAGCACCGGAGCGCGACCGACCCACCGTCCCCTGTGAGGAGAACCACCCATGGCACTGTCCTATCCCACCCAGCCCGGTGACATCGACCACCTGATCGCCGACGACCACGCGATCGTCGAGCGCCAGTTCCAGCACCTCGAGGCCGGCCGCGGCGACCGCCGCACCCTCGTGGA
>NZ_JAVFWZ010000160.1:0-509 GCF_040981245.1 Kocuria cellulosilytica
GCTACATCAGCGCGCCGATGTTGACGGCGTCGGGGAAGTGCTTGCGCTGCTCCTCCCACTGGACGGCGAAGACGTCCGAGAGGGGGTAGCACAGGCGCCCGCTGAGGGTCGGCATCGTGATCCGGTCGAAGCACTCGATGAAGACCGTCCGGATCCCCAGCAGCCGGGCCACCAGGAAGAACGGGACGGACACGCCGGCGCCGGTGGTCAGCACGGCGTCGGGCCGCTCCGCGCGCAGCAGCCTCCAGGCGAGCCCGGCGTTGCGGACGGCGTTGGGGATGTTGCGGGTGGTGGGGAAGTGGGCCCAGTGGGTGGTCTCGCCCTCGAGCAGGGCGTGCACCTCCGGCAGGTCGAAGGTGACCCAGGACCGCTCGTGGGCCCGCCACAGTTCCTCGAGGTTCATCAGCTGCGCGAGGTGCCCGCCGCCGGAGGAGACCATCATGAGACGCACGGTCAGGCTCCCGTCGTGCCGGCCGGGGCGGGCCGCGCCTGGCGCTGGAGGACGAACG
>NZ_JAVFWZ010000161.1:0-509 GCF_040981245.1 Kocuria cellulosilytica
ACAGCTCGATGCCGTCGTAGCCGGAGTCGGCGAGGAGCCGGACGGCGTCCGGCAGGGCCAACGAGCGCAGCCCGTTGGCGTTGTAGGCGAGACCTGGACGGTCGGCGGTCGGAAGGGGCACGGCAGCTCCTGTTCGAGTGGTGGCGGACGGCCGCGCCGTTGGGTCCTCCGACGAGCAGGATGAAACATCCCCTCAGGGCAACCGGTGGGGCGCCTCGTGGCGGACGTCACGCAGTCCAGCGGCCGTTCGGCTTCCCCAAGTGGGACACTAACGCCCAGGTCGGACAACGACCAGTGTCCTCCGTCACGGGAGACCGGTCAGCCCTCGCAGGCCACGCCCGGCTCCCCGCCGCGGTCCAGGGCCGGGCGGTAGCCGGGCTGGTCCGCGCGCAGCGGCGCCGCGCCGGCCGCCCGCACCGCGTCGCAGTCCGGGTAGTACACCTCCTCCGCCGGGGCCGGTGCGGTGGGCGACGCAGCAGGCCGTGCCGTGGGCGAGCCAGTGGGTGGAA
>NZ_JAVFWZ010000162.1:0-507 GCF_040981245.1 Kocuria cellulosilytica
GGATGCCAATTTCAATCGTATAGCGGAATGAAATTTCCGTATTATGGATATTATGGGACTCCGCAGGGGTTGGCAAGGCACCGTCGTGACCCCTGTCACGCAATGCCTGCCGGCGCGGACCGTGCGGAGGCCGGCCGCGAGAACGTCGACGAACCAGGGATCGGGAGACCATGACCACACGACCTGCGTCGGGCGGTGTGCAATCGGTGGAGCGCGTGTTCGACCTCCTCGAGGTGATCACCGCGGCCGGTGGGGAGATGTCGCTCAGCGAGCTCTCCGCCGCCGTGCGGCTGCCGCTGCCCACCATCCACCGGCTGCTGCGCACGCTGGTGCCCTCCGGCTACGTCCGCCAGCTCCCCAACCGCAACTACGCGCTGGGTCCGCGGCTGATCCTGCTGGGGGAGGCCGCCGGGCGCCAGTTCGGCTCCGCGGCCCGCAGCCGGCTCGACGAGCTGGTGCAGGAGCTCGGCGAGTCCGCGAACATGGCCGTGCTCGACGGCCAGGAGG
>NZ_JAVFWZ010000163.1:0-507 GCF_040981245.1 Kocuria cellulosilytica
CACCCACAACTACCAGCGCTACCCCGTGGTCCACGACGACGGGCGCGTGCTGCAGCACCTCGTCACCGGCGCCGGTGGTGCCTACACCAAGGCCACCCACATCATTCCCCGGGCGACGGTGGAGGAGTGCGGGTGCGACGAGGCGGACTTCCGGTGCTACCCGTTGCGCGGGGACTCCCTGGCGACCTATTCGATCCTCTTCGACCGTCGCTTCGGCTTCCGGCGGGGGAGGTTCGTCGTCCCCAGGCAGCAGGCCCCCGCGGTGATGGCAGAACGCCTCGGCGGTGGCCTGGAGCCCACCCGGGAGACGGATCGAGGGGCGACCGTCTCTCCGAAGGCCCGTCGCGCAGCGCGCGTCGTCCATCCGCTCTCCGCGCGCACCGGTCCCCTGTACCGCTTCTTCTCCGAGTTCCTGGACTGGGACACCCCCGACCCGCCGCTGTTCAAGAGCTTCCTGCGGATCGACGTCCGACCGGGCGAGCTCGAGATCAAGTGCTGCTCGGCGAC
>NZ_JAVFWZ010000164.1:0-507 GCF_040981245.1 Kocuria cellulosilytica
AACCTCCGCTCCCCCCGCCACCTCAAGACCGAGGTCCTGGCCGGGCTGGTGGTGGCCCTGGCACTGATCCCCGAGGCGATCGCGTTCTCGATCATCGCCGGCGTCGATCCGCGGGTGGGCCTCTTCGCCTCCTTCACCATGGCCGTGACCACCGCGGTGCTGGGCGGGCGCCCGGCCATGATCTCGGCCGCCACCGGCGCGGTGGCCCTGGTCATCGCCCCGCTGATGGCCTCCCACGGCATCGAGTACTTCATCGCCGCCGTCATCCTGGCCGGGGTGTTCCAGGTAGTGCTCGCCCTGATCGGGGCCGCACGGCTGATGCGCTTCATCCCCCGCTCGGTGATGGTGGGCTTCGTCAACGCCCTGGCCATCCTGATCTTCACCTCGCAGGTCCCCGAGCTGATCGGCGTCCCGTGGGCCGTCTACCCGCTCACGCTCCTGGGCCTGGCCATCGTGTTCCTCTTCCCCCGGATCAGCCGAGCGGTACCGGCCCCGCTGGTGGCCATC
>NZ_JAVFWZ010000165.1:0-507 GCF_040981245.1 Kocuria cellulosilytica
TGGACCACCCGATCTGCGTGATCCAGGAGCAGGGCCACGTGGGGCTGGAGGCCCGCTGTGCCGGGGTGAAGGAGGTGCTGCCGGAGACGGAGATCCTCTACGTGCAGGGCACCGACATGACCCAGGTGTCCTCCACCGCCACGGCCAAGCTGCAGACCTCTCAGGAGGCCGACTCGATCATCGGCCTGGGTGCTCCGTACACGATGACCCTGCTGGGGGCCAAGGAGTCGGCCGGCAGCGACGTGGCGGTCGCGTCCTTCGACATGAACGGGGAACTCGCCCAGGCCGTCGTGGACGGCGACGTGCTGTTCACCATCGACCAGCAGCCGTGGCTGCAGGGCTACCTGTCCGTGGACTCGCTGTGGCAGCACCACCGGGGCGCGTTCAGGATGGGCGGCGGCCAGCCCACGCTGACCGGCCCCGCCGTCGTGGACTCCGCCAACGCCGAGGACGTCCTCGAGTACGCCGACGAGGGCATCCGCTGAGCGGGGTCCCCGGGAAGGAGAC
>NZ_JAVFWZ010000029.1:0-973 GCF_040981245.1 Kocuria cellulosilytica
TGAGGTCGTGGAGCAGTACTGCCCCGGTCGGGGCAGCTGATGAACTCCACCACGCAGAGGCCGGCGCTCGAGGGGGCCAGTACGCGGTGGCGCGATGACAGGTTGTGGGTGGAGCTGCGCAGCGGGTTATAGATCATCGCAGGCCATCCCATCGCGGGGCGGTTGCCAGCAAGGCGGTGGGCGTTTCGGGTGGCGGTGGCGGTGATCGGGCAGGGCCTCGACGAGGTGTTGTCCCAGCGGCGGCGGTTGTCGACCACGTGGCGTGGGGCACTTCGTGGACTCCGATGGGGTGCAGGACCGGCAGTGGGAGGAGGTCCCGCGGGGGCATCCACCAGCAGCGGGTGGTGGCTCAGTGAGGCGGGGCCCCGGCCGACGGTGCCGGTGGAGTTACTGGCCGGGCCCAGCCCAGATCAGGCATCTGCAGGAGCGGTTCTTCGATCCGGTCACCGCACTGGCCTCTAGCGCCGCTGGAGGACGTCTCGGCCCCGACCCCGGACTCCTTGAGCCTGGCTGGAGGGGCTGCGGCGGCAGGGCGGACCGTTGCTGGAGGCGGTGACCACGACGGGGGCCGACAGCGGGCCGGGACCCTGGGCGAGGCGTTCGGCCTCGAGGCCACCTCGCACCGCCCGGTGGAGATCCAGGGCCTGTGGCAGCTGAGCACCCAGAGCAAGGGCGGGGGTCCCTTCACCCCGGTGGAGCGTTTCGAGGCCATCCGCCCCGATACCACCGGCCGGGCACCCACCGTCTCGCAGATCCCTGGACAGGAGCACCCCCTGACAGCCCTGGAGGCGCCGGAGAACGGACAGACCGATGAGTGCGCCCGGCAACGACCCCGAGCCCGCAACCGGCGATGAGACCGAGGACGAGGCGGTGGAGAACGAGGCGTCCCAGGAGAGCAGCGACGCCCTCTTCGAAGGCGACCAGGGCCGGCTGAGCCGGGGGCAGCGCCAGGACGTTGCTGGCGGTGCCGAAG
>NZ_JAVFWZ010000002.1:0-546909 GCF_040981245.1 Kocuria cellulosilytica
TCAGCGAGGAGGCGCAGTTGCCGACACCGGCGACGGCCACGCGAATGGGATGGTGGGACACGGGACTCCTTTGTCTGGTCGTCTGGGCTCCGTCCCCGGCACGGGCCGGGCGGACACCCGCACGGGCTCCCGGCACGTCGCCGGGCAGGACCCAGCGGTCCAGTCTAGTGCCCGCCGGAGGCCGGGACGGCCGGGCGGCGGGACGGGCCCGCCGCCGGGCTCACACCGCGCTGAGGAGCAGGCCGAGGGCGAGCACCAGGAACAGCACGCCGGCGGCGAGCTCCACGGCGGCGCCGTGCCGCCGGAAGCCCGCGGCCAGCCGCTGGACCGAGCCGACCCACGCGACCGCGGTGAACCACGCGAGGCCCACCGCCACGAGCAGCGCGAAGACCAGTGCCGTCTCCCACCACAGCGCGCCCGCCGGGACCACGTTGGCGAACAGCGCCACGAAGAAGATGATGGCCTTCGCGTTCGAGAGGTTCGTGACGAGACCGAGCACGAAGCCCCGCCCCGGGGTGACGGTGCGGCCCGGCGGCGCCTGCGGCTCCTCCGGGACCGTCCCGGGTCCGCCGGACCCAGCGCTCGGCACGCGCTCGGGAAGGGTCCGCGCGGCGAGCCCCGCCCGGATCCCGCTCACGCCCAGCCAGCCGAGGAACAGCGCCCCGGCGACCTGGATGATCCGCTGGACGGTGTCCGCCTGGCCGATCAGGACGGTCACCCCGGTGAGGGAGAGCGTGATCCACACGAGGTTGCCGGTCATCACCCCCACGGCGGTGAGCACCCCGGCCGCCCGGGAGCCCAGCGAGGCGTTGCGCAGGATGACCAGGACGTCCGGGCCGGGGGCCACGATCCCGGCGATCCACAGCCCGAGGAGGGCGAGGTACTGCGAGGCCTCCACGGCTACCGCGCCCTGCCGCTCACGCGGTCTTGGAGTCGCGGGCGCCCGCCCAGATGTTGATGTCGGAGTCCGTGGCCAGCCGGTCGATGGCCTCCAGCTCCTCCGGCGTGAACGAGAGCCGGTGCACGGCGCCCACGCTGTCCTCGAGCTGCTGCGGCGAGGAGGCCCCCACGAGCGCGGTGCTGACCTGGCCGTCCGCCTGCTCCCGCAGCACCCACGCGATCGCCATCTGGGCCAGGCTCTGCCCGCGCGCCTCGGCGATCTCGTGCAGGCCCCGGACCTTCTCGAGGGTCGTGCCGGTCAGCCACTCCGGGTCCAGGGACTTCTCCGCCGCGGCCCGGGAGCCCTCCGGGATGCCCTGGAGGTACCGGTCCGTGAGCATGCCCTGGGCGAGGGGGGAGAACACGATCGAGCCCATCCCCGTCTCCGTCAGGGCGCCCAGCAGGGAGGTCCCCGACGGGCCGGGCGACTCGATCCACCGGTTGAGCATCGAGTAGGACGGCTGGTGGATGAGCAGCGGCGTCCCGAGCTCCCGCATGATCTGCTGGGCGCGCAGGGTCAGCTCGGCGTTGTAGGAGGAGATCCCCGCGTACAGGGCCCGCCCCGAGCGCACGATGTGGTCGAGGGCCCGCATGGTCTCCTCGAGCGGGGTGTCCGGGTCGGGGCGGTGGTGGTAGAAGATGTCGACGTGGTCCAGGCCCATCCGCTGCAGGGACTGGTCGAGGGAGGACACCAGGTACTTCCGGGAGCCGCCGAAGCCGTACGGGCCCGGGCCCATGGTCCACCCGGCCTTCGAGGAGATGATGAGCTCGTCCCGGTACGGGGCGAGGTCCTGCGCCAGGATCCTGCCGAAGTTCAGCTCCGCGGCGCCGGCCGGCGGGCCGTAGTTGTTGGCGAGGTCGAAGTGGGTGACGCCGAGGTCGAAGGCCCGGCGCAGCGTGGCGCGCTGGGTGCCGAGCGGCTTGTCGTCGCCGAAGTTGTGCCACAGCCCCAGCGAGATGACGGGCAGCTTGAGCCCGGACTCGCCCACGCGGCGGTACGGCATGGTCTCGTAGCGGTCCTCGGCGGGGAGGTAGGGGACATCGGGTCCGTAGGTGCGCACGGTGGCCTTTCGGGGATTCGGGGACGTCGTGGGGTGGGAGGCCGCGGTGGCTCAGTAGCGGACCACGGCGGCGCCGTGGGCGGGCAGCTCGGCGACGCCGCCGTCCGTCAGCGACACGTCCCCGGAGCGGAAGAGCAGCTCCGCGTCCCGGCGGCCGGGGAACGGGACCCGGGCGGGCTCGGCGCCGAAGTTCAGCAGCACCGCGACCCCGTGGCCGGAGCCCGGGGCCGTGGCCCGGCGCAGCACGAACCAGCGGGCGTCCTCGTCGAGGTCGGTGCCGATCGTGTCGAAGCGCGGGTCGGTGAGCTCGGGCACCCGGCGCCGCAGGGCGATGAGCTCGCGGTAGGCGGCCAGCACCCGGGCGTGGTCGTCCCGGCCGGGCTCGTCCCAGTCGAGCTTCGAGTCCGTGAACGTGCTGGGCGCCTGCGGGTCCGGGACCGTGGCCTCGTCCCAGCCCATGGACGCGAACTCCGCCTTGCGGCCCTTCGCCACGGCCTCGCCGAGCTCGCGCTCGGGGTGGGCGGTGAAGAACTGCCACGGGGTGGACGCGCCCCACTCCTCCCCCATGAACAGCATGGGGGTGAACGGCTGGGTGAGCAGCAGGACGGCGCCCAGCACCAGCTGGTCGGGCGTGAGGCTCGCGCTGATCCGGTCCCCCGCGGCGCGGTTGCCGATCTGGTCGTGGTTCTGGATGCACGTGACGAACTGCCACGGGCGCACCCGCTGCTTGTCGACCGGCCGGCCGTGGTGGCGGCCGCGGAACACGGACATGGTGCCGTCGTGGTAGAACGCGTCCCGCATCACCTTGTCGAGGGTCCCGAGGGCGGCGAAGTCGGCGTAGTAGCCCTGCGTCTCCCCGGTCAGCGCCACGTGCGCCGCGTGGTGGAAGTCGTCGAGCCACTGTGCGGTCATGCCGAGGCCGTGGGCCGTGGTGGGCGTGATCATCCGGTGGTCGTTGAGGTCGGACTCCGCGACGGTGAACAGGGGCTTGCCGGTCTCCACGCCCACGCGCTCCACGAGCTCGGCGATCTCCTCGAGGATGTGCACGGCCCGGTGGTCCTGCAGCGCGTGCACGGCGTCGAGGCGGAACCCGTCCACGTGGTAGTCGCGCAGCCACATCTCCACGTTGTCCAGGATGTAGTCCCGGACGCCGTCGGAGCCCCAGCCGTCGAGGTTGATGAGGTCGCCCCACGTGCTGGAGCCGGGCTTGAAGTAGTCGGCGAACAGGGGCAGGTAGTTCCCGGACGGGCCCAGGTGGTTGTAGACCACGTCCTGGATGACGCCGATCCCCTTCTGGTGGCACGCGTCCACGAAGCGCTGGTAGGCCGCGGGCCCGCCGTAGGACTCGTCCACGGTGTACCAGAGGACGCCGTCGTAGCCCCAGTTGTGCTCGCCGTTGAAGCCGTTGACGGGCAGCAGCTCCACGAAGTCCACGCCGAGGTCCACGAGGTGGTCGAGCCGCTCGACCGCGGAGTCGAGGGTGCCCTCCGGGGTGAACGTGCCCACGTGCAGCTCGTAGACCACCGAGCCGGCCAGGGTGCGCCCGGTCCACGCGGTGTCGCCCCACCGGTGCGCGGAGGGCTCGAACGTGCAGGAGAGGTCGTGCACCCCCTGGGGCTGGCGGCGGGAGCGGGGGTCCGGCAGGACCTCGGAGACCTGGGAGCGCTCCTCCGCCGTGCCCTCGTCGAAGGTCTTGCCCAGGAGGTAGCCGTAGCGCACGGTGCCCTCGGGGACGTCCGCGCCGTCGGGCAGGGTCCACCAGCCGTCGCGGCGTGCCGCGGTGCCGGCGGGCGAGTCCTCGGGCAGGTCCGCGGCGGGCAGCATCTCGTGGTCCTCGCCCTCGATCCGCACGGTCACCGCCCTGGCGTGCGGGGCCCAGACGTCGAAGCGGTTGAGGTGGTCGCGGGTGTTCATGGAGGTTCAGGAGTCCTTCCGGCGCAGCAGCGCCACGGGGTAGTCGGCCAGCAGCCGGGACACCGGCACGGTGCCCGTGTGCCGGCGGCGGGTGAGCACGTCCTCGAAGTCGCCCGCGGGCAGCTCGAGGGTCTCGGCGTCGAAGCCGCCGGCGGACGCGAGGCCCAGGGGCAGGCGGGTGGCCACGGTCACGGCGCCGCCGCGGTCGAACGCGAAGACGTGCCCGGCGCGGGGGCCGGACGCGGTGAGCGGGGTGTAGCCGGTGAACAGCTCGGGGTGGTCCCGGCGCAGCCGCAGGGCGCGGCTGGTGACGAGCAGCTTGGCGGCGGCGTCCGGTCCCACGGCCGGGATCCCGTCCGCGGTGCCGCCCACGGGGACGTCGAGGCGGGCGAGCTTGGCGGCCCGCTCCCGGAAGTCGACGGGACGGCGGTTGTCGGGGTCCACGAGGGACTCGGCCCACAGCTCGGACCCCTGGTAGACGTCCGGGACGCCGGGCATCGTCAGCTGCACGAGCTTGGCGGCGAGCCCGTTCGCCCAGCCGGCCGGGGTGACGTGCTGGGCGAAGCCCTCGACCACGGCCCGCATCTGCGGGTCGTGGAAGACCAGCTCGACGAACCGGGTGAGCCGCTCCTCGAAGCCGGCGTCCCCGTCGACCCACGCGGTGGAGCTGCCGGCCTCGCGGGCGGCCTTGAGCGCGTAGTCCAGCACCCGCTCCTGCGAGACGGGCCAGGCGCCCACCACGGCCTGGAGCACGAGGTTCACGAGCGGGCCGTCGCCCACCAGGGCCCCCGCCTCCCCGGCGAGCCTCTTGACGGTGCCGACCACGCCGGCCCACTGCTCCCCGGACTCGGCGAGCACGGTGATCCGCGCCCGCACCGCCTCGGAGCGCTTGGTGTCGTGCGTGGACAGCGCCGTCATGGCCAGGGGCTCCTCGGCCGCGCGCCGGGCGAGCTCGGCGTGGGCCTCCTCGGGCGTCAGCGCGAAGTGCGACGGGTCGCCGCCCACCTCGGTCAGGGACGTCAGCCGGGTGAAGCGGTAGAACGCGGTGTCCTCGACGCCCTTGGCCATCACCATCCCGGAGGTCTGCTGGAAGCGGCGGGCGAGCTCCCCGAGCTCGGCCTCGTCCGTCGCGTCGACCCCGAGCAGCCCGCCCAGGGTCCCGATCGCGTCCGAGAGGTCCGGGCGCTGCTCCCGGGCCGCCTCGAGGGCCGTCCGCAGGTGCTCGGCGCCCTCGGGCAGGTAGCTGCGGTAGACGGGGAAGTTCGCGAGGATCTCCGCCAGCGCGTCCTCGGCCGCGGTCCGCCCGAGGCCGGCGTCCTCGGGCACGAGGCGAGCGAGGCGCCGGACCTCGGCCAGCAGCGCGCCGTCGGCCATGGCGCGCTTGGTGCCGTGGATCATCTCGTCCCAGTGCACGGGCTCGCCGTCCCGCAGCCGGGCGTCCAGGCTCGTGAGGGCGTACTCCCCGGCCGGGTCGGTCAGCAGCCGGTCGATCGTGCCCAGGGCGTCGTAGCCGGTGGTGCCCGCGGTGGCCCAGTCGCGGGGCAGCCGCTCACCGGGCTCGAGGATCTTCTCGACGACGACGTAGGCGCCGCCGGTGAGCTCCTGCAGCCGCTCGAGGTACTGCCGCGGGTCCCGCAGCCCGTCGGGGTGGTCGATGCGCAGCCCGTCGACGAGGCCCTCGTCGATCCACCGCTTGATCTCGGCGTGCGACTCGGCGAAGACCTCCGGGTCCTCGACGCGCACGCCCGCGAGCGTGGCGACGGTGAAGAACCGGCGGTAGTTGAGCTCGGCGTCGCCGCGGCGCCAGTGCACCAGCTCGTAGTGCTGCCGGTCGTGGACGTCCCGCGGGTCGTCGCCCTCCGCCCACGTGCCCTCGGCCAGCGGGTAGACGTTGTCGTAGTAGCGCAGCGTGCCGTCCTCGACCCGCAGCTGCGCGAGCTCGTCGTCGCCGTCGCCCAGCACGGGGATCAGCACCCTGCCGCCGCCGGCCGCCCACTCGACGTCGAAGGCCCTGGCGTACGGCGAGTCCTGTCCCTGCGCCAGCAGCGACCACCACCAGGGGTTCTGCTCCGGGGCGGCGACGCCCTGGTGGTTGGGGACGATGTCCACCAGCACCCCCATGCCGCGGGCGTGGGCGGCGTCGGCGAGCGCCTTCAGCCCGGCGGCGCCGCCCCGGACCGGGTCCACCTCGGCGGGGGACGCGACGTCGTAGCCGTGGTCGGAGCCGTCGACGGCCCGCAGGATCGGCGAGAGGTAGACCCAGTCGGCGCCGAGGTCGTGGAGGTAGTCCACGAGCCCCGCCGCGCGGTCGAGCGTCAGGTCGGAGGTGATCTGGAGTCGGTAGGTCGATGTCGGTGTGCGCACGGGTCCAGTCTGTCGGCCCGGCCCCGGAAACGCCAGCAGGCTGTCGACCCGTGTCCGGGTCGACAGCCTGCCGGGGCCGTCAGGTCACTGGTCCTGCGGCGCCTTCGCGTACGCGGCCACGGAGGCGGCGACGGAGGCGTCGGGCTCCTCCTCGGGGGCCTCGTAGGCGCGGAGCACGACCATGGACTTGCCCTCGAGGACGATCGAGGAGCGGGCCTTGCGGACCTGTCCGTCGGCGTACTTGCCCGCGGTGTCGATGACCTCCTCCCACAGCCGGCCGTAGCGCACCGGCGGGAGCTTGCACTTCACGGCCTCCGGGTTGGAGTTGAAGTACACGATGAAGTTCACGTCTGTGATGGGCCGTCCGCGCATGTCCACGCCGGCGATGCCGTTGCCGTTGAGCCACATCCCGAAGGACCGGGACAGCGGCTCGTCCCAGTCGGCGGGCTTGAGCGGCGCGCCGTCCGTGGTCAGCCACGCGATGTCGGGCATCGGGCGGCCGGTGTCGTCCGCGTCCATCTCGACGGGCCGGCCGTCGAAGAACTCGGAGCGCCGGAACGACGGGTGGTCGTGGCGCAGGTGGGTCACGGCGGCCACGAACTCGGTGAGCGGGCCGTCCATGGTGTCCCAGTTGATCCACGACAGCTCGTTGTCCTGGCAGTACGTGTTGTTGTTGCCGTCCTGCGTGCGCCCCAGCTCGTCGCCGTGCAGCACCATGGGCGTGCCCTGGGACAGCAGCAGCGTCGCGAGGTAGTTGCGCTGCTGGCGGGAGCGCAGGGCGAGCACCTCGGGGTCGTCGGTGGGGCCCTCCACGCCGCAGTTCCAGGAGCGGTTGTGGGACTCGCCGTCGTTGTTGCCCTCGCCGTTGGCCTCGTTGTGCTTCTCGTTGTAGGAGACGAGGTCCCGCAGCGTGAAGCCGTCGTGGGCGGTGACGAAGTTGATCGAGGCGAACGGGCGGCGCCCGCTGTGCTCGTAGAGGTCCGCCGAGCCCGTGATCCGGGAGGCGAACTCGCCGAGGGTCGCGGGCTCCCCGCGCCAGAAGTCGCGCACCGTGTCCCGGTACTTCCCGTTCCATTCCGTCCACTGGGGCGGGAAGTTGCCGACCTGGTAGCCGCCGGGGCCCACGTCCCACGGCTCGGCGATGAGCTTCACCTGGGAGACGACCGGGTCCTGCTGGACGAGCTCGAAGAACGTGGCCAGCTTGTCCACGTCGTAGAACTCGCGGGCCAGGGCGGAGGCGAGGTCGAAGCGGAAGCCGTCCACGTGCATCTCGGTCACCCAGTAGCGCAGGGAGTCCATGATGAGCTGCAGGGAGTGCGGGTGGCGGACGTTGAGGGTGTTGCCGGTGCCCGTGTAGTCCATGTAGTACTTCTGGTCGCCCTCCACCGTCCGGTAGTAGGCCTGGTTGTCGATGCCCTTCATGGACAGGGTGGGGCCCATGTGGTTGCCCTCGGCCGTGTGGTTGTACACCACGTCGAGGATGACCTCGATGTCGGCCTGGTGCAGGGCGCGCACCATGGCCTTGAACTCCTGGACCTGGCCGCCGAGGTCGTTGGTGGAGTGGTACTCGTTGTGGGGGGCGAAGAAGCCGATGGTGTTGTAGCCCCAGTAGTTGCGCAGTCCCTGCTCGAGCAGGGTGCTGTCCTGCACGAACTGGTGCACGGGCATGAGCTCGATGGCGGTGACGCCGAGCTTCTGCAGGTGGGCGATCACCGAGGGGTGGGCCACGCCGGCGTAGGTGCCGCGCTGCTCCTCCGGGACGTCGGGGTGCTGCTGGGTGAGGCCCTTGACGTGGGCCTCGTAGATCACCGACTTGTGGTACGGCGTGCGCGGGGTGCGGTCGCCCTCCCAGTTGAAGAACGGGTTGATCACCACGCCCATCATCATGTGGGGGGCGGAGTCCTCGTCGTTGAACGAGTCCTCGTCGCCGAAGTCGTACGAGAACAGCGCCTGGTCCCAGTCGATCTGGCCGGAGACGGCCTTGGCGTAGGGGTCGAGCAGCAGCTTGGCCGCGTTGAAGCGCTGGCCCTCGGCGGGGTTCCACGGTCCGTGCACCCGGTAGCCGTAGCGCTGTCCGGGCTGGACGGTCGGGAGGTAGCAGTGCCAGACGTAGCTGTCCTGGGCCGTGATCTCGATGCGGGTCTCCGTGCCGTCCTCCTCGAACAAGCACAGCTCGACCTTCTCGGCGGCCTCGCTGAAGAGGGCGAAGTTCGTGCCGGTCCCGTCGAACGTGGCGCCGAGGGGATAGGGCTGACCTGGCCAGACTTCCATAGGGGATCTCCTGTCGTACCGCCGGGCAGGGGTCACCGTCAGCGGGCTGGGTATGGGGCAAGTGGGTACAACCTTAGCGGGGCCGGGAGCCGCCCGGGTCCCGCGGACGGTCCGCCGGGGGCGGGACCCGCCCTCCGGGGCCCAGGCGCAGGACCGTGCGCACGTTCGCGGACAGCGCCGTGGGCGGCACGGGGCCGAGGCCCTCCAGCCGGGACGCGCGGCCGTGCACGGCGACCGCGAGGGCGGCGGCCACGGGCAGCCGCGCGTCCCCCCGCGCCCACTCCCCCGCGGCGGCGAAGGCGTCCGGGTCCTCCGCGCAGCCGGCGAGCGCCGCGCCCATGATGCCCGCGAGGGTGTCCCCGCTGCCGGCGGTCGCCAGCCACGGGCTGCCGTCGGCCTGGGAGAGCAGCGTCCCGTCCGGGGCCGCGACGAGGGTGGTGGCGCCCTTGAGGACGACGACGGCGCCGGTCGCCTCCGCGGCCGCGCGCGCCCACCGGGCGGGCTCGGCCTCGATCGCCGCCCGGTCCGGGGCGTGCCCGCCGCCGCCCAGGGCGGCGAGCCAGGCGAGCACCTGCTCGAGCTCCCCGGCGTGCGGGGTCAGGACCTTCCCGGGGCCGAGGATCCCGTCGGCGGCGGCCCGGGCCGCCGCGTCGAGCGCGCCGGCGTCGACGACCGCCGGCAGCCCGCCCGCGAGCACGGCGCCGATCCGCGACTCCTGGGCGGCGTCGCCCACGGCGCCGGGGCCGACGACCCACGCCTGGACGTGGACGTCGTCGGGGTGGTCCTCGGAGGCCACGACCTCGGGACTGGTGAGGGTCACGAGGGAGCGGATGGCGGCGTCGCCGAGGTGGCGGACCATGCCGGCGCCGGCGTCCACGGCGGCGCGCGTGCACATCAGCGCCGCCCCGGGATAGGTCGGGGAGCCGGCGACGACGCCCACCACCCCCCGGGAGTACTTGTGGGAGGCGGCTCCCGGCCGCGGCCACAGGGCCGCGACGTCGTCGGGCTCGAGGCGGCGCAGGGCGGGGGCGGGCAGGGCGCCCTCGATCCCGAGGGGCACGGTCCGCACCTGCCCGCACCAGCGGTCCCCGGGAGGCAGGAACAGCCCGGCCTTGGCCCCGGCGAACGTCACCGTGAGGTCCGCGGGCAGGACCGGCCCGGCCACCGCGCCCGTGTCGGCGGAGACGCCCGAGGGGACGTCGCACGCCACGACCGCCGGTCCCCCGTCCCCGGGCCACCGCTCCAGCACCGTGCGGACGAGCTCCGCCGCCGGCCCGCGCAGCCCGCCCCGGGCGCCGGTGCCCAGCACGGCGTCGAGCACGAGGTCGGCGCCGAGCACCTGCTCGGCCGCCGGCCCGAGGGCGGGGCCGCCGTCCCCGGCGCGCAGCACCCGGCCCCCCGCGGCCGCCAGGGCCGCGGCGCCCTCGGGGTGCAGCCGGTCGCCGACCGCCACGGCGAGCACGGAGGCGCCGCGGCGGGCGAGCTCCGCCCCGGCCCACAGCCCGTCCCCGCCGTTGTTGCCGGTCCCGGCGAGCACGACCACGCGGGCCCCGGCGACCCGTCCCCGGCACCCGCGCAGATGCTGGGCGCAGGCCAGGGCCAGGCCGTGGGCGGCCCGCCGCATCAGGGCGGGGCCCTGCCCCCGGTCGAGGAAGGGCGTCTCGGCCGCCCGCACCTGCTCCCCGGTCCACGCCGCGATCACGCCGGGCCCCCGTCCCCGGCGCGCTCGGCGATGACCATGGCCATCGCGATCCCGCCGTCGTGCGTCATGGTAAGGTGCCACCGGTCGATGCCCTGCCGGCGGGCCTCCTCGGCCACCGTCCCCTCGGTGCACAGCACCGGGGCGCCGGAGGGGTCCTTCTCGATCCAGCAGTGCTGCCAGATCATGCCGGGCGGGGCCTTGAGCGCCTTGGCCGCCGCCTCCTTGGCCGCGAAGCGCGCCGCGAGCGACCGGACGTGCAGGTCCCGCTCGAGCGGGGTGAACAGCCGGGCCACGAGGCCGGGGGTGCGGGCGATCTGCTCCTCGAAGCGGGCGATGTCCACCACGTCGATGCCGGTGCCGATGATCATGGTCCCAGCCTAACGACCGCCGGCCCGACGCCCGGGAGGATCCGGGGCGGCGGGCCGGCGGCGGAGCGGTCCGCTCGAGGGCCGCGGACTACTCGACGGTCACGGACTTCGCGAGGTTGCGGGGCTGGTCCACGTCGTAGCCCTTGGCCGAGGCCAGCTCGCACGCGAAGATCTGCAGCGGGACGGTGGTCAGCAGCGGCTGGAGCAGCACCGGGGACTGCGGCACGCGGAAGATGTGGTTGGCGTAGTCGGCGACGGCCTCGTCCCCCTCCTCCGCGATGACGATCGTCACGGCCCCGCGGGCGCGGATCTCCTGGATGTTGGAGACGACCTTCGCGTGCAGGGAGTCCCGCCCGCGCGGCGAGGGGACGATGACGAACACGGGCTGCCCCTCCTCGATGAGGGCGATCGGCCCGTGCTTGAGCTCGCCGGCGGCGAAGCCCTCGGCGTGGATGTACGCGATCTCCTTGAGCTTGAGCGCTCCCTCGAGGGCGACCGGGAAGCCGACGTGGCGGCCCAGGAAGAGCACCGACGCGGCGTCCTTCATCGACTGGGCGAGCGCCTTGACCCCGGCCTGGGCGTCGATGACCTGCTGGATCTTGGCCGGCATGGCCTCGAGCTCGGCGAGGATCTGCCCGATCTCGTCCTTGTACTTGTTGCCGCGCAGCTGGGCCAGGTACAGGCCCAGGAGGTAGGCGGCGGTGATCTGGGCCAGGAACGCCTTGGTCGAGGCCACCGCGATCTCGGGGCCGGCGTGCGTGTAGAGCGCGGCGTCGGCCTCGCGCGGGATCGTGGAGCCGTTGGTGTTGCAGATCGCCACGACCTTGGCCCCCTGCTCCTGGGCGTGCCGGACCGCCATGAGGGTGTCCATGGTCTCGCCGGACTGGGAGAGGGCGACCACCAGGGTCCGCTCGTTGACGATCGGGTCCCGGTAGCGGAACTCGTGCGCGAGCTCGACCTCGGTGGGGATCCGGCACCAGTGCTCGATCGCGTAGCGGGCGACCTGCCCCGCGTAGGCGGCGGTCCCGCAGGCGACGACGACGATCTTGTCCACGGCGCGGAGCACCGCCTCGTCGATCTTCAGCTCGTCGAGGACCAGGTTGCCGTCGGGGTCGGTGCGGCCCATGAGCGTCTGCTCCACGGCGGAGGGCTGCTCGTTGATCTCCTTCTCCATGAAGGACGGGAAGCCGCCCTTCTCGGCGGCGGCCGCGTCCCACAGCACCCGGAACGGCTTGCCGTCGGCGCGGTTGCCGTGGAAGTCGGTGATCTCGTAGTCGTCGGCCGTGATGGACACGACCTGGTCCTGGCCCAGCTCCACGGCATCGCGCGTGTAGTCGATGAACCCGGAGACGTCGGAGCCGAGGAAGTTCTCGCCCTCGCCCAGCCCGAGCACCAGCGGGGAGTTGCGCCGGGCCGCGACGACGCGCCCGGGGTGGTCGACGTGCACGGCCAGGAGCGTGAACGCCCCCTCCAGCCGGCGGCACGCGACCTGCATGGCGGCGGTGAGGTCCTGATCGCCGAGGTCGTTGTAGGTGTCGGCCAGGAGCACGGCCGCGACCTCGGTGTCGGTCTCCGAGACGAACCCGTGGCCCTTCTCGACCAGCTCGCGCTTGATCTCGGCGAAGTTCTCGATGATGCCGTTGTGGATCACGGCGAGCCGGCCGCCGTCCACGACGTGCGGGTGGGCGTTGACGTCCGAGGGCCCGCCGTGGGTGGCCCAGCGGGTGTGCCCGATGCCGGTCGTGGCGCGGGGCAGCGGGCTGTCCAGCAGCTCCTGCTCGAGGTTCAGCAGCTTGCCGGCCTTCTTGCGGAAGCCGACGGTCCCGTCCGAGACCACGGCCACGCCCGCGGAGTCGTAGCCGCGGTACTCGAGGCGCCGCAGGCCCTCCACGAGCACGTCCAGGGCGTCGTGCCCGGAGCCGGTGCCGCGCTCGTCCGTCCGCTGGGAGGAGGGGCCCACATATCCAACAATTCCACACATGCGCTTCACAGTACCGCATGGATTCCGCCCGGCCGGGCGTGCGGGACCGGGCGGGCCGCGCCGTGTTCCCGCCTCTTCTGGGGACAGGGTGCGCCCCGCCCACGGGGGTGGGCGGCACCCCCGCGTCAGCCCCTCCGCTCCCGGACCGCGTCGGCCACCAGGTCCTCGAGCGGCGGGAAGAGCGGGTGCCCGGGGTCCAGCCCCGTGATCTCCCGGACGGCGTCGGCAGGGGCCAGCGTGCCGAGGATCTCGCCGAGCCGGACGGCCTCCGGGTCGTCGGCCGGGTCGAAGCGCAGGGCGGCCGCCATGGCCGCGCGCAGCCCGTCGGTGCCCAGCCCGCGTTCGGCCAGCTCGGCGGCCGGGCCCACGAAGCGCTCGTGCCGGCCGAGCTTGCGCAGCGGGGCGCGGCCCACCCGCTCGACGGTGTCCGGGAGGTGCTCGTTGGCGAAGCGGTCGAGGATCTTCGCGACGTACCGTGCGTGCTCCTGCTCGTCGAACCCGTGCTTGGCGACGAGCAGCGCCTGCGTCTCCGCGAGCGCGGCGGCGACCCGCTCCCGGATCCCGGGGTCGGCGATCGCCTCCGCGATGCGGTGCCGGCCGGCGCGGTAGCCGAAGTACGCGCACGCGGCGTGGCCGGTGTTGACGGTGAACAGCTTGCGCTCGATGTAGGGCACGAGGTCGTCGACGTACGTCGCCCCCTCGATGACCGGCTCCCGTCCCGCGAACGGGGTGCGGTCGATGACCCACTCGTGGAACTGCTCCACCACCACGTCGAGCCCGCCGCCGTCCTGCTGGGGCACGATCCGGTCCACGGCGGTGTTCGCGAACACCGCCCGCCGGTCGAGGTCTCCGCCGTCGTACTCGGCGCGGACGGCCTCGGCGAGCAGGTCCGTGGCGGACAGGGCGTTCTCGCACGCCATGACCGCCACGGGCGCGGCGCCGTCCGGGCGCGCGGCGATGCCGCGCGCCACGAGGGGCGCCACGAACCTCAGGATGTGCGCGCCCACCGCGGTGGTGACCACGTCCGCCGTGGCGATCTCCGCGACCACGGCCTCCGGGTCGTCCGCCGAGTTGACCGCCCGGTACCCCTCGACGACCGTGTCGCGGGAGCCGGCGCCGACCTCGTGCACCGTGTAGCCGGGGGTCGACGCCAGCGCGTCGATCAGGGGGGCCGCCACGTCGGCGAACACGACCTCGTAGCCCGAGCGGTGCATGAGCAGGCCGACGAAGCCCCGGCCGATGTTGCCGGCCCCGAAGTGCACGCACTTCATCAGTCGTTCACCTTCCCCAGCAGGTCGAGCACTTCGTCGGAGGTCCTCGCCTCGTCGAGCTGCCGCACCTTCTCCTTGTTGCCGAAGATCTTCGCGACCCGGGACAGGATCGCGAGGTGCTCGTTGTCCTTGCCGGCGATGCCGATCACCCAGGTGACGGGCTTGCCGTTCCAGTCCAGGCCCGCGGGGTACTTCACGACGGACAGGGCCGAGGCGCGGATGCTGTCCTTCGCCTGGTTGGTGCCGTGCGGGATGGCGAGGCCGTTGCCCATGAACGTGGACACCGACTCCTCGCGCTCGTGCATGGAGGTCACGTACTCGTCGGTCACGGCGCCGGCGGCCACGAGCAGGCCGCCGGCCTCGTCGATGGCCTGCCCGGCGTTCTGCGCGCCGCCGTCCATCACGATCCGGTCCTTGGTGAGGATGGGGGTCCCGGACGCCCCGGCGTCCTGGTCCGGCTCCGCCACGGCGTCACCGCCGGCGGGCTCGCTCCCGGCGGCGGCCGGCGCCGCCGCGCCGCCCGCTCCCGCCGGGACGGCGGCGCCGTTGCGCTGCTGCACGGCCTCGACGATCTCGTCGTAGCGGGGGCTGCCCATGAAGTTGTCGACGGTCACCACCGAGGCGCTGGGCACCTTGGGCCGGGCGCGGGTGGCCAGGTCCTGGTGGGTGACCACGATGTCGAAGTCGTCGGTGAGGTTGGCGATCGCCGCGTTGGTGACCTTGACGTCGCCGAAGCCGGCCGCCTTGACCTTGTTCCGCAGCACCGAGGCGCCCATCGCGGAGGAGCCCATGCCGGCGTCGCACGCGAACACGATGCGCTGCACCGGCCCGCCCTCGGCCAGCTCGCGGGCGCTGTCCCCGCCGGTGTCCGCGCCGCCGCTGGTGCCGACCACCGAGGAGGCCACGGAGGACTTCTTGCCCTTCATGGTCTCCATCCGGGAGGTGGCCTCCGTGAGGTCCCCCTCGCCCTTGTCCTTGGAGGCCTTGAGGATGATCGAGGCCACGAAGAAGGACACCGCGGTCGCGGCCGTCACCGCGATCGCCACCCCCACGTAGCTGTCGGTGGTGGCCTGCGCGAAGACGGCGATGATCGAGCCCGGGGCGGCCGGGGCGCGCAGGCCGGCGTCGAACAGGGTCAGGGTGAAGACCCCGGTCATGCCGCCGGCGATCGCCGCCAGGATCAGCGCCGGCTTCATCAGCACGTACGGGAAGTAGATCTCGTGGATCCCGCCCACGAAGTGGATCAGCGCCGCGCCGGGGGCCGAGGCCCGCGCCGCGCCGCGGCCGAAGACCGTGTAGGCCAGCAGGATGCCCAGGCCGGGACCGGGGTTGGCCTCGAGCAGGAAGAGGATGGACTTGCCCTGCTCCAGGGCCTGGGCGGTGCCGAGCGGGGTGAGGATGCCGTGGTTGATCGCGTTGTTCAGGAACAGGACCTTCGCGGGCTCGATCAGGATCGAGGTCAGCGGCAGCAGCCCGCGGGTCACCAGGAAGTCCACCGCGGCCGCGGCCGCGTTGGAGAAGGCCAGCACGGCGGGGCCCACCAGGAAGAAGCCGAAGATGGCCATGAGCGCGGCCAGGATGCCGGCCGAGAAGTTGTTCACCAGCATCTCGAAGCCGGGCTTGATCTTGCCGTCCCAGATGCTGTCGACCTTCTTCATCAGCCAGGCGGTGAGCGGGCCCATGAGCATCGCGCCGATGAACATGGGGATGTCGGTGCCCACGATCACGCCCATCGTGGCGATCGCCCCGACCACGCCGCCGCGGACGTCGTAGACCATCCGCCCGCCCGTGTAGGCGATGAGCAGCGGCAGCAGGTAGGTGATCATCGGGCCCACCAGGCCCGTGTACGGCTCGCCCTCGGCGTTCTCGCCGAACCCGCCCAGCGGGCCGAACGGGGTGAAGCCCGCCTCGATGAAGAACGCGGTGATCAGCCCCCAGGCGATGAACGCCCCGATGTTGGGCATGATCATCCCCGAGAGGAACGTGCCGAACCGCTGGACGTGCGCGCGGGCGGCCGTCGACCGCCCTCCCGCCGGTGCCGTGGTCCCTGAGGTCGTTGCCGTCGCCATGGTGCTGTCCTGACTCTCGAACGAGGTGGTGCTCCTCCGGCGGAGCGCCCGCACAGCGGTGCCACTGTGAGGCAGATCACAGCCGGTGCCCGGTCGAGACCAAATCTACACCCGGGTACCGCGCCTGTCTGCCGTTCGCGGCGGGCGTCCGGGGTCGGTCTAGACTGTGGTCGATGACCGCATCTACGCTGAGCGACCGCACCTCGCCCTTCGTGGAGCTCGACCGGCAGACCTGGTCGAGGCTCTCCCACGAGATCGATGTCCCCCTCACCTCCCGGGAGATCGAGAACCTGCGCGGCCTCGGCGACCGGCTCGACGTCGAGGAGGTGCGCGAGGTGTACCTCCCCCTCTCGCGGCTGCTGACCCTCTACGACGAGTCCTCGAACCGGCTCAACGCCTCGACCAACGCCTTCCTGGGCGAGGAGCACGCCCGGACGCCGTTCGTGATCGGCATCGCCGGGTCCGTGGCCGCCGGCAAGTCCACCACCGCCCGGCTCCTGCGCGAGCTGCTGTCCCGGTGGCCGTCCACCCCCAACGTGCAGCTCATCACCACGGACGGGTTCCTGTACCCCAACGCGGAGCTCCAGCGCCGCGGGCTCATGGACCGCAAGGGGTTCCCGGAGTCCTACGACCGGCGCGCCCTGCTGCGCTTCGTCGCGAAGATCAAGTCGGGCGCCCCCGAGGTGCGGGCCCCCCGGTACTCGCACCACAGCTACGACATCCTGCCGGGCGAGGAGATCGTGGTGACCCGCCCGGACGTGGTCATCATCGAGGGGCTCAACGTCCTCGCCCCCGCCAAGGTGGGCCCCGGGGACCGGGCCGCGCTGGCGCTGAGCGACTTCTTCGACTTCTCGATCTACGTGGACGCCCGGCCCGGGGACATCGAGCGGTGGTACGTGGAGCGCTTCCAGGCCCTGCGCTACTCGGCCTTCGCCGACCCCGGGTCCTACTTCCACCGCTACGCCGACCTCTCCGACGACGGGGCCGTGGCCACCGCCACCGGCATCTGGCGGCGGATCAACGAGCCGAACCTGATCGAGAACGTGCAGCCGACGCGCGGCCGCGCCCGGCTGATCCTCTCCAAGGACTCCGACCACTCCATCCGGCGCGTGCTCCTGCGCAAGAACTGATGGGCGCCCCGCGCACCGGCGCCCTCCTGCTGGCCGCCGTGCTGCTCGTGACCGGGTGCGCGCCGGATCCCGGGGGCGCTCCCCCGGAGCCCGCCGGCACCGCACCGGCTGCGGCCGCGTCCTCCGCCCCGGCGTCCTCCGGCCCGGCCCCTTCCGCCCCGGTCCCCTCCGCCGCGGCGCCTCCGCCCGGTGCGGCGACGACGGCACCGGGCGCCGGTCCCGCCGCGGAGCCGGGTGCGGGCCCCGACCTCGACGACCCCGCTTCGCTCGCCGTGGTGGTCAACAAGCGGCGGCCCCTGGACCCGCCGGACTGGGCCCCCGCCGCGCTCGAGGACGTCGAGGGGCACCTCCTGCGTCCCGAGGCGGCCGCCGCGGCGCGGGGGCTGCTCACCGCGGCCCGGGCGGACGGCGTGCCGATCCGGATCGTGTCGGGCTACCGCTCCTTCGCCGAGCAGTCCGGCACGTACGCCGGGTGGGTCGCGCGGAAGGGCCGCGCGGCCGCCGACACGGCGTCCGCCCGGCCGGGCCACTCGGAGCACCAGACGGGCCTGGCCGTGGACGTCGGCGACGGCTCCGGGTGCGACCTGCAGGTGTGCTTCGACGGCACGGCCGCCGCCGCGTGGGTGGCCGAGCACGGGCCGGAGCACGGCTTCGTGGTCCGCTACCCGTGGGGCGAGCACGGCACCACCGGCTACTGGTACGAGCCGTGGCACCTGCGCTACCTGGGCCCGGAGCGGGCCCGGGAGCTGGTGCGCTCGGGCGCGGCCACGCTCGAGGAGTTCTCGGGCCTGCCGCCGGCCCCGGACTACGGGCCCGCCGCCGGCTGACCCCGGCCCGGGACCGGCCCCGCGTGCGGAGCCGGTCCCGCGTCCCGGCGCCTCGGCCCTGCGGTGACCCCCTACGCTGTGAGCATGCTCAAGGGGTTCAAGGAATTCATCATGAAGGGCAACGTGCTGGACCTGGCCGTGGCCGTGATCATCGGCGCGGCCTTCGCCCAGGTGGTCAACGCCATGGTCGAGGCGGTGCTGATGCCGCTCATCTCCGCGCTGGTCGGCTCGCCGAACTTCGACTCCTTCGCGGTGCTCACCGTCAACGGCAACGACGTCCGGTTCGGCGTGCTGCTCACCGCGCTCGTGAACTTCCTGCTCGTGGCCGCCGCCGTGTACTTCGCGATCGTGCTGCCCATGAACAAGATGATCGAGGCCCGCAACCGCCGCCTCGGCGTCGACCCGGCCGAGGAGGAGGCCGACGCCCAGGTGCAGCTGCTCACCGAGATCCGCGACGCCCTGCACCGGCGCACCTGATCCCGTCCCCGGACGCGCCGGAGGCCCGCACCGTGATCACGGTGCGGGCCTCCGGCGCCTCCCGGGCGGGCCGAGCGGCTCAGACGGCCAGGGCCAGCTCGCGCTCCACCACGGCGGCGAGGAACTCCGTCTCGGCCCGGGCGACGTCCTCGGAGGCCGCCTCGACCATCACGCGGACCACGGGCTCGGTCCCCGAGGGCCGCAGCAGCACGCGGCCCGTCTCGCCGAGGCGCTGCTCGACCTCGGCGACGGCGGCCTGCACCCCGGGGTTGGAGCCCACCGCGGCGCGGTCCACGCCGCGCACGTTGAGCAGCACCTGCGGCAGCCGCGTCATCACCCGGGCCAGGTCCGCGAGCGGCGCACGGGTCTGGGCCACGCGCGAGGCCAGCATCAGCCCGGTCAGCAGCCCGTCGCCGGTGGTGGCGAAGTCGGACATGATGACGTGGCCGGACTGCTCGCCGCCCAGGTTGTACCCGTGCTCGGTCATCGTCTCGAGGACGTAGCGGTCCCCCACGGCGGTCTCGCGCACGTCGATCCCGGCCTCGCGCAGGGCGAGCTTGAGCCCGAGGTTGCTCATCACGGTGGCCACGAGCGTGTCGTCCACGAGCCGGCCCGCGTCCTTGAGCGCCAGGGCGAGGATCGCCATGATCTGGTCCCCGTCCACCTCCCGGCCCGTGGCGTCCACGGCGAGGCAGCGGTCGGCGTCGCCGTCGTGCGCGATCCCGAGGTCGGCGCCGAGCTCGACGACGGCCCGCCGGAGGGGCTCCAGGTGGGTCGAGCCGCAGCCGTCGTTGATGTTCAGGCCGTCGGGCTCCGCGCCGATGACGTGCACCTCGGCGCCCGCGCCGCGGAACGCGTCCGGGGACACCCCGCTGGCCGCGCCGTTGGCGCAGTCGAGGACCACGCGCAGCCCCTCCAGCCGGTGCGGGATGGCGCCCACGAGGTGCAGGACGTAGCGGTCCTCCGCGTCCGTGAGCAGGTGGATGCGCCCGACGCCGGCGCCGGTGGGCCGCCGGAAGTCCCCGGACTCGTAGACCTGCTGGATCTCGTCCTCCACCCGGTCGGGCAGCTTCCGCCCGCCGTGGGCCAGGAACTTGATCCCGTTGTCGGGGGCCGGGTTGTGCGAGGCGGAGATCATCACGCCGAAGTCGGCGTCGACGTCCGCCACGAGGTAGGCCAGCGCGGGGGTCGGCAGGACGCCGGCGTCGTGGACGTCCACGCCCGACCCGGCCAGGCCCGCGGTGACGGCCGCGCTGAGGAACTCGCCGCTGGCGCGGCCGTCCCGCGCGACGACCGCCGTGGGGCGCCGCCCCTCGCGTGCGTGGCCGTGGCCGAGCACGATCGCGGCCGCCTGGGCCAGGTCCAGGGTCATGTTGGCTGTGAGGAGGTCGTTCGCGAGCCCGCGCACGCCGTCCGTTCCGAATAATCTAGACATCGCCCCCCATCCTACGTTCCCCGCGGCCCGGACAGCGGCAGGCGGGCGTTAACGAACGGACCCCGTCCGGGACCCGGGGTGCACCGGGTCGGACGGGGTCCGTGGGGCCGAGGGCGGGCCGGGACGGCCCTCCGGTCAGCGCTTCGAGTACTGCGGGGCCTTGCGGGCCTTCTTGAGCCCGGCCTTCTTGCGCTCGATGACGCGCGGGTCGCGCGTCAGGAAGCCGGCCTTCTTGAGGGTCGGGCGGTTGTTCTCCACGTCGATCTCGTTCAGCGCGCGCGCCACGCCGTGGCGCAGGGCGCCGGCCTGGCCGGAGGGGCCGCCGCCGTGGATGCGGGCGATGACGTCGTAGGCGCCCTCGAGCTCGAGCACCTTGAAGGGGTCGTTGACCTCCTGCTGGTGCAGCTTGTTCGGGAAGTAGTTCTCCAGGGTGCGGCCGTTCACGGTCCACCGGCCGGAGCCGGGGACGACGCGCACGCGGGCCACGGCCTCCTTGCGGCGGCCGACGGCCTGGCCGGAGACGGTCAGGGCCGGGCGCTCGGCGGCGACCTCGGTCTCCTCGGCGGGGGCGGACTCGGAGGTGTAGCTGCTCAGCTGCTCCTCGCCGTCCACGATGTTCTGCTCTTCAGTATTCTGAGCCACGATGTTCCTCGCTAGTTTCTGTCGTAGGCCCGGTTACTGGGCGACCTGGGTGAACTCGAAGGTCTGCGGCTGCTGGGCACCGTGCGGGTGCTCCGGGCCGGCGTAGACCTTGAGCTTGGACATCTGCTGGGCGGCCAGCTTGTTCTTCGGGAGCATGCCACGGATGGCCTTCTCCACGGCGCGGACCGGGTGCTTCTCCAGCAGCTCGGCGTAGGAGCTGGACTTGAGCCCGCCCGGGTAGCCGGAGTGGCGGTAGGCCCGCTTCTTCTCGAGCTTGGAGCCGGTCAGGGCCACCTTCTCGGCGTTGATGATGATGACGAAATCACCGGCGTCCACGTGGGGAGCAAAGGTCGGCTTGTGCTTTCCGCGCAGCAGCGTTGCGGTCTGGCTGGCAAGACGACCCAGGACGACGTCGGTGGCATCGATGACGTGCCACTGGCGCTGGATGTCACCGGGCTTCGGGGTGTACGTACGCACGTTAGTTTGCCTTCGTTCGGGTTATCTCGGTGGCGCTAGTTGGGATCACGCCGTTTCTCGGTGTGCCGTCCGGGGCTCGGGTGAGGGCCGAGCTGCATCCGGTGCCCGAGACCCCGGTGCACCGGACCGCCATGCGTCCTGCAACTGGACGGCGGATCCGGGTACACGTGAACCGAGGCGGGACACGCACAACAGCACCCCACGTTACCGGATGGAGCGGCCGTTGACCACTCGGGCCATACACCCGGAGGATCCGGCGGTCAATCTCCCCGCGGGCGGCCGGGGCCGCCGGCGTCCGCCGGCCCGTCGCCGTCCCGGGGCGGCCGGCGGGGACCCACGGGATCGCGCAGCGCCCGGGTGCGCTCGGCCCGCTCCCCCAGGGCGGCGTCCCCGGGGTAGCGGACCTCCTCGAGCACGAGGGCGTGCGCCGGGGCCATCAGCACCCGGGCGTCCCGGACCCGCTCCGCGAGCCGCCGGCCGAGCCAGTCGGGGTCCTCGCGGCCCGCGCCCACGCGCGCGGCCGCGCCGACGACGGAGCGGACCATGTGGTGGCAGAAGGCGTCCGCCTCGATCTCCAGCACCACGAGCCCGCCGGGGTCCCGGGCGACGGACACGTCCAGGACCTCCCGCACCGTGGTGGCGCCCTCGCGCGGGCGGCAGAAGGGCAGGAAGTCGTGCAGGCCCACCAGCTCCCGCACCGCCCCGGCCATCACGGGGACGTCGAGCACGTCCTTCGACCACCACGTCAGGTGCCGCGTGAGCGGGTCCCGGCCCGCCGCGCCGTCGTCGATCCGGTAGCTGTACCGGCGGGAGGCGGCGGAGAAGCGGGCGTCGAAGCCGGCCGGGGCGGCGCTCGCGCGGCGCACGACCACCGCCCCCGGGCACTCCGGCAGCCCCTGTTCCCGGCGGCCGCGGCCCAGGACGTGCGCCAGCGCCCCGGTCAGGCGGCGCTCGAGGGCGAGCGCCGGGTCCTCGTCCCGGCCGCGGGCCAGCGCGGCCCACTCCTCCGGCACGAGGTCCAGGTGCACCACCTGGCCGCGCGCGTGCACGCCCGTGTCCGTCCGCCCGGCCACCGCGACCCGCACGTCCCGGCGGACCAGCACGGCGAGGGCGTCCTCCAGGGCCCCCTGGACGGTGGGCAGCCCCGGCTGCCGGGCCCACCCGGAGAACGGCGCGCCGTCGTAGGCGAGGTCGATCCGCACGCGCACGGCGGGGACGGACGGGCTCATGCTCAGCTCCTGGGGTGCTCCTGGGGTGTGGTCAGGGGGTCGGCGGGCACGACGACGCCGCCGGGGACCAGGTCCCCGGCGGCGTCACGGTGTCTGTCCGAGCGGGCCCGGTCAGCGCATCTTCTGCGCGGCGGCGCCACCGGCCGGCTGGAAGCCGGCGGCCTCGGCGTTGGCCGGGGAGTCGAACCAGATCTCGGCGGTGGTCCCCGTGTACCAGCGCGAGCCGGGCACGTGGTACTTCATCGAGTTCTTGTTGCCCTTGACCTCGAAGCCCTCGGGGGCCTCGCCGGACTCGAGCGGGGCGTGCGAGCCGGGGAACTCCGCGTCGGTGTTCTCGGCGGCGACCTCGGCGGCCTGCTCGGAGCCGACCTCGGGGGCCTGCTCGTCGGCGGGGATCTCCTCGGCGGCGACCTCACCGGCGGTGGAGTCGGCCGGGGTGTCGACCGGGGCGGCGGGGGCCGGGGCGGCCTTCTCGGTGGCGCGCTCGGCCTCGGCCACGGTCGCCTTGGTCGCGACGGGCTCCATCACGAGCTCGATCACGGCCATGGGGGCGTTGTCGCCCTTGCGGTTGCCGATCTTCGTGATCCGGGTGTAGCCGCCGTTGCGGTCCTCCATCGCCGAGGCGATGGTCGTGAACAGCTCGTGCACCACGGACTTGTCGCTCAGCTGCGCCAGCACGCGACGGCGGGCGGCCAGGTCACCGCGCTTGGCGAAGGTGATCAGGCGCTCGGCGTAGGGACGCATCCGCTTCGCCTTCGTCACGGTGGTGGTGATGCGCTTGTGCTCGAACAGCTGCTGCGACAGGTTCGCCAGCATCAGGCGCTCGTGCGCGGGTCCGCCTCCGAGGCGGGGTCCCTTGGTGGGAGTAGGCATGGTTGTTGATCTCCTGGAAGTTCGTCCCGTCCGTGCCGGGCGGCCGGTGGGACTTCAGCGGGAAGGACTAGTGGTCGTCGTCGTCGAACGGGTTCTCGTCGTCGATCGCGGCGGCGCGAGCGGCGAGGTCGAAGCCGGGGGGCGAGTCCTTGAGGGACAGCCCGAGGTCGACGAGCTTGGCCTTGACCTCGTCGATCGACTTGGCGCCGAAGTTGCGGATGTCCATCAGGTCCGCCTCGGAACGGCCCACGAGCTCACCCACGGTGTGGATGCCCTCGCGCTTGAGGCAGTTGTAGGACCGCACGGTGAGCTCGAGGTCCTCGATGGGCAGCGCCATGTCGGCGGCCATCGCGGCGTCGGTCGGCGAGGGCCCGATCTCGATGCCCTCGGCGGCCGTGTTGAGCTCCCGGGCGAGACCGAACAGCTCGACCAGGGTGGTGCCGGCGGAGGCCACGGCGTCACGCGGGGTGATGGCCTCCTTCGTCTCCACGTCCAGGACCAGCTTGTCGAAGTCGGTGCGCTGCTCGACGCGGGTGGCCTCCACGCGGAAGGTCACCTTGAGGACGGGCGAGTAGATCGAGTCGACCGGGATGCGCCCGATCTCCGCGTCCCCGGCCTTGTTCTGGGCGGCGGAGACGTAGCCGCGCCCGCGCTCGATGGTCAGCTCGAGCTCGAGCTGGCCCTTCGCGTTGAGGGTCGCGATGTGCAGGTCCGGGTTGTGGATCTCCACACCGGCGGGGGCCGTGATGTCCGCCGCGGTGACGACGCCGGGGCCCTGCTTGCGCAGGTAGGCGACGACGGGCTCGTCCTGCTCCGAGGAGACGGCGAGCTTCTTGATGTTGAGGATGACCTCGGAGACGTCCTCCTTGACGCCCTCCACGGTGGAGAACTCGTGGAGCACCCCGTCGAGCCGGATGCTGGTCACGGCAGCACCGGGGATCGAGGACAGGAGGGTGCGGCGGAGGGAGTTGCCGAGGGTGTAGCCGAAGCCGGGCTCGAGCGGTTCGATCACGAAGCGGGACCGGTTGTCGGCCACGACCTCTTCAGAGAGGGTGGGGCGCTGTGCGATGAGCACTGATGTTTCCTTTCAGCGGGCATCCGCTATATGACGCGCGCAAATGGTGGAAAACAGTTGATGGGTGCGGACCGGTGCCCGGTCCGTTGTCGGCACGCGCACCGGGACCCCGCGGGGTCCCGGTGCGCGTGCTCACATCAGACGCGGCGGCGCTTCGGCGGGCGGCAACCGTTGTGCGCGCTCGGGGTGACGTCCGAGATGGAGCCGACCTCGAGGCCGGTGGCCTGCAGGGAGCGGATGGCGGTCTCGCGCCCGGAGCCCGGGCCCTTGACGAACACGTCGACCTTGCGCATGCCGTGCTCCTGCGCGCGCTTGGCGGCGGCCTCGGCGGCCATCTGGGCCGCGAAGGGGGTGGACTTGCGAGAGCCCTTGAAACCCATCTCGCCGGCGGAGGACCAGGACAGGACGGCGCCGGAGGGATCGGTGATGGTGACGATGGTGTTGTTGAACGTCGACTTGATGTGGGCCTGGCCCTGGGTGACGTTCTTCTTGTCCTTGCGACGCGGCTTGCGGGCAGCCGTCGCGCGAGTCTTCGGGGGCATGGAAATCTCCTACAAAGTTTTGAAGAGCGGTGAAGAGTGGTGGTGGGCCGCCCGGGGGACCGCGGGGTCCCGGCGCGCGGGCGGCAGCGGGCTACTTCTTCTTGCCGGCGACCGTGCGCTTCGGACCCTTGCGGGTGCGGGCGTTGGTCTTGGTGCGCTGACCGTGCACCGGCAGGCCGCGGCGGTGCCGGATGCCCTGGTAGCTGCCGATCTCGACCTTGCGGCGGATGTCGGCGGCCACCTCGCGCCGGAGGTCACCCTCAACCTTGTAGTTGTCCTCGATGTAGTCGCGCAGCTCCACGAGCTGGGCGTCGGTGAGTTCGCGCACGCGCAAGTCGCCCGAGATGCCGGTGGCGTCCAGGGTGGCCAGCGCGCGGGTGCGTCCCACGCCGTAGATGTAGGTGAGCGCGATCTCCAACCGCTTCTCACGGGGAAGGTCGACGCCTGCGAGACGAGCCATATCGGCGGTTCTCCTTGTGCTGTTCCAGAGGTCTGGAGCATCGCTGTCCGGTCGGGGACGTCATGTCCGTCCGCCGGTCCCCGGCCTCTGTACCGGGGGCGCCCGCCTGGATCTCTCCGGTCGGGAGCGGTGCCTATGTCGATCCACTTGCGTGGGGTGGTCGGGGCCTCTCAGCCCTGACGCTGTTTGTGGCGCGGGTTCTCGCAGATCACCATGACCCGCCCGTTGCGGCGGATCACCTTGCACTTGTCGCAGATCGGCTTCACGCTCGGTTGGACCTTCATCGCATTCCTTCGCGTCGTTCTCTCGAGTGGTGTGCGGCCCGGACGGCCGCCGGTCCTACTTGTAGCGGTAGACGATACGACCGCGAGTGAGGTCGTACGGGCTCAGCTCCACCACCACGCGGTCCTCGGGGAGGATCCGGATGTAGTGCTGGCGCATCTTCCCGGAGATGTGGGCGAGGACCAGGTGACCGTTGTTCAGCTCAACGCGGAACATCGCGTTGGGCAGAGCCTCGACCACAGTGCCTTCGATCTCGATGACTCCGTCTTTCTTGGCCATATCCTCCGCTAACTTCAGGTGCCCCCCGCCGGGGCGGCGGGCAGGGTTTCGGGTGTACATCGTCGTTAAACGCCGCCGCGGACCCGTACGCGTGCACCATCACCGTTCGTGGTGCACGGTGAGGGTCGGCGCGGTCCGATGAGTGCGGAATCGCTGGAGCACAGACAACCAACAGGACACTCTACGGGATCGGGGCCGCCTCCTGCAACGCGGGGGGGGCGGCCCCGGGGGCCCGGCCGGATCCGGCGGACCGGGGGCGACGGCGCTCAGACGGTCGCGGCGAGCTGCCCGCAGGCCCCGTCGATGTCCGAGCCGCGGGTGTCCCGCACGGTGGTGGGGATGCCGTGGGCGCGCAGCCGTTCCACGAAGTTCTGCTCCACGCCCGGCCGGGACGCGGTCCACTTGGAGCCCGGGGTCGGGTTGAGCGGGATCGGGTTCACGTGCACCCAGCCCCCGCCGCGGGCGTTGAGCTTCTCCCCGAGCAGGTCGGCCCGCCACCCGTGGTCGTTGATGTCCCGGATCAGGGCGTACTCGATCGAGACCCGCCGGCCGGTGGCCTGGTAGTACTCGTAGGCGGCGTCGAGGGCCTCGTCGACCTTCCAGCGGGTGTTGATCGGGATGAGCTCGTCCCGCAGCTCGTCGTCGGGGGCGTGCAGGGACAGCGCCAGGGTGACCGGCAGCTTCTCCTGCGTGAACTTCCGGATGCCGGGCACGAGGCCCACGGTGGACATGGTGATCCCGCGGGCGGAGATCCCGAGGCCCTCCGGGGACGGGTCGATGAGGCGGTGGATCGCCCCGATCGACGCCTTGTAGTTGGCCAGGGCCTCCCCCATGCCCATGAAGACGATGTTCGAGACCCGCAGCGGCTCCTGCTCGGCCCGCCCGACGCGCCCGCCGCGGAGCATCCGGGCCCCCTGCACGACCTGCTCGACCATCTCCGCGGTCGAGAGGTTGCGGGTCAGGCCCGCCTGGCCGGTCGCGCAGAAGGGGCAGTTCATGCCGCACCCGGCCTGCGAGGAGATGCACATGGTGACCCGGTTGGTGTAGCGCATCAGCACCGACTCCACGGTGGCCCCGTCGAAGCACCGGTGCACGTTCTTCACGGTGGCGCCCTGGTCGGCCTCCAGGCTGCGCACGGTGGTCAGCAGCGGCGGCAGGGCCTGGGACACGAGCTCCTCCCGCCCCGCGGCGGGCAGGTCGGTCATGTCCTCCGGCGCGGTGGCGAACCGGTCGAAGTAGTGCCGGGAGAGCTGGCCCGCCCGGAAGGGCTGGTGGCCCAGCTCGGCCAGGAACTGCCGGCGGCCCGCCATGTCGAAGTCGGCGAGGTGGCGCGGGGGCTTCCCGCGGCGCGGCGCGGCGAAGGTCAGCTGGCCGGGCCGCGGCTTCACGGTCAGCTCGACGGGCGTGCGGGTCGTGGTGGTCTGCTGCGGCTGCTGGGCCACGGTGTTCTCCTCGCGGGGTCGCGGGTCCTGGACGGTCGGGGGGCGGGCGCTCACGGCAGGTCCTCCGGGATCGGGACGGGGCGCACGCCGAGGGGCTCGAGCTCCGAGGCCCCGCCGTCCTCGGCCGTGAGCACCCAGACGCCGTCGGCGTGCAGGGCCACGGAGTGCTCCCACTGGCTCGAGCGGGCGCCGTCCGTGGTGACCACGGTCCACTCGTCGTCGAGCACGCGGGTGCCGATCCCGCCGCGCACGAGCATCGGCTCGATGGCCAGCGCCATCCCGGCGCGCAGGCGGGGGCCGCGGTCGGTGCTGCGGAAGTTGAGGACGTCGGGGGCCATGTGCATCTTGGAGCCGATGCCGTGGCCCACGTACTCCTCGAGGATCCCGAAGCGGTGCCCGGAGACCTTCCGCACGTAGTCCTCCACGGCCGCGCCGATGTCGCCGACGTGCGTGCCGGTCGCCGCCGCGGCGATGCCGTGCCACATGGCGTGGCGGGTGACGTCGGAGAGCTCGGCGTCGGCGGGGTCGGGACGGCCCAGCAGCACGGTGCGCGCCGAGTCCCCGTGCCAGCCCTCGACGATCGCCCCGCCGTCCACGGAGAGGATGTCCCCCTCCTGCAGCACCTGCTCCCCGGGGATGCCGTGCACCACGACCTCGTTGACGGACACGCACACCGCGGCGGGATAGCCGAAGTAGCCGAGGAAGTTGGAGCTCGCCCCGTGCTCGTCGAGCACGGCGCGGAAGACGTCGTCGAGGGACGCGGTGGTCGCGCCGGGGACGGCGGCCGCCACGGCGGCGTCGAGGGCGCGCGAGGTCACCACCCCGGCGCGCTGCATGGCGCGCAGCTGGGCATTGGTCTTGTACTCGATCCGGCGGCGGCCGAACATGCGGTCTTCCTTCCGAGCCGCTCCGGGTCGGGAGCTCGCGGCTGTGGTGGGTTAAACGTGAGACCCCCGGGGGTGTCCGGGGGTGTCACGGCGTCGGTGGTGCGGGGCGGTGCGTCAGGACAGCGCGCCCATGATCCGCTGGGAGACCTCGTCGACGGTCCCCAGGCCGTCGACCTCGCGGACGATGCCGCGCCGGTCGTAGACGTCGACGACCACGGCGGTCTCCGCGTCGTACACGTCGAGACGGTGCCGGATGACCGCTTCGGTGTCGTCGGTGCGCCCCTCCTTCTGGGCGCGCCCGAGGAGCCGCTGGACGAGCTCGTCGCGGTCGGCGGTCAGCTTCAGCACGACGTCGAGCTCCTGCCCCAGCTCGGCGAGGATGGCGTCGAGCTCCTCCACCTGCGCGGCGTTGCGCGGGTAGCCGTCGAGCAGGAAGCCGTCGGCCGTGTCCGTCTCGGCGAGGCGCTCGCGCACCATCCGGTTGGTCACCGAGTCGGGGACGAGGTCGCCGGCGTCGATGTAGCTCTTGGCCTCCTCGCCCAGCGCGGTCCGGCCCTTGATGTTCGCCCGGAAGATGTCCCCGGTGGAGATCGCCGGGATGCCGAGCTGCTCCGAGATGCGCACGGCCTGCGTGCCCTTGCCTGCGCCGGGGGGGCCGATGATGAGCATGCGGGTCATGAAGTCTCCTTGCGGTCGGTGGTGGCTGCGGTCACAGTCTATCGGGACGTCCCGGGCGCCCCGGCGCGGGGCGCCCGGGCGCCGGTCAGCGCAGCAGCCCCTCGTAGTTGCGCTGCTGCAGCTGGGCCTCGATCTGCTTCACCGTGTCCAGGCCGACGCCCACCATGATGAGCAGCGACGGCCCGCCGAACGGGAAGTTCTGGTTCGCGTCGATCAGCACGAGCGCCACGAGCGGGATCATCGACACGATGCCCAGGTACAGGGCGCCCGGGAAGGTGATCCGGCTGAGCACGTACGCGAGGTACTTCTCGGTGGGCCGGCCGGCGCGGATCCCCGGGATGAAGCCGCCGTAGCGCTTCATGTTGTTGGAGACCTCCTCCGGGTTGAAGGTGATCGACACGTAGAAGTACGTGAAGAACACGATCATCAGGAAGTACATCACCATGTACACGGGGTGGTCGCCGGTGACGAGGTAGCTGTTGATCCAGTTCACCCAGCCGGGGATGTCCGTGCCGTCGTCCGGCATCCCGAACTGGGCGAGCATGCCGGGGAGCATCAGCATCGAGGAGGCGAAGATGATGGGGATGACGCCGGCCATGTTGACCTTGAGCGGGATGTAGGTCGTGGTGCCGCCGATGGTGCGCCGGCCCACCATCCGCTTGGCGTACTGCACGGGCACGCGGCGCTGGGACTGCTCCACGAAGACCACGCAGGTGATCACCACGAGCCCCACGGCCAGCACCGAGAGGAACACGCCCCAGCCCCGGGTCCGCAGGATCTCGCCGAGGGCGGACGGGAAGGTCGCGGCGATGGAGGTGAAGATGAGCAGCGACATGCCGTTGCCCACGCCCTTCTCCGTGATCCGCTCCCCCAGCCACATGATGATCGCCGTGCCGGCGGTCATGGTGATGATGATGATCAGCACGGTCAGCCAGGTGTCCTCGGGGATGATCGGCAGGGGGCAGTCCCCCAGCAGGGCCCCGGACCGGGCGAGCGAGACCACCGTGGTGGCGTTGAGCAGCGCGAGGCCGATGGTCAGGTAGCGGGTGTACTGGGTCAGCTGCGTCTGCCCCTGCGCGCCCTCCTCGTGCAGCTCCTGGAAGCGCGGGATGACCACGCGCAGCAGCTGCACGATGATGCTCGCGGTGATGTACGGCATCACGCCCAGGGCGAAGACCGACAGCTGCAGCAGGGCGCCGCCGCTGAAGAGGTTCACCATGTCGTACACGCCGCCCGTGGTGGTCCCCAGTTCCAGGCACTGCTGCACGTTGCCGTAGTCGACGCCCGGCGCCGGGATGAACGTGCCCAGGCGGTAGAGCACGATGAGGGCGAGGGTGAACCCCAGCTTGCGTCGCAGGTCGGGGGTTCGCAACGCCCGTCCGAAAGCGCTGAGCACATGTCCTCCTAGAGACTGGGTCCGACCGGCATCCGGCGGCGGGGGGTGGTGGGGCGGAGCTCGGTCCTGGGTCCGCGCACAGGCGTGGGCGCGGAGAACTCCGGCAAGTCTAACGAACGCGCCGCGCCGGGGACTCCCCCGGGGCGCGCGCCGACGCGACGGGCTCGTCCCGCCGACGGATCAGGCCCCGCCCACGCTGGCGTGGACGGGGCCTGATCCGTGGGTGCCGCGGGGGCCGGGCGTGCGCCCGGCCCCCGCGGCCCGCGCTCACAGCGCGGTGGTGCTGCCGCCGGCGGCGGCGATCTTCTCCGCGGCGGAGCCCGAGAAGGCGTGCGCCTTGACGTCGACCGCGACCGCGATCTCGCCGGAGCCCAGCACCTTGACGGGCTGGTTCTTGCGGACGGCGCCGCGGGCCACGAGCGTGTCCACGGTCACCTCGCCGCCCTCCGGGAAGAGCTCGGTGAGCTTGTCCAGGTTGACGACCTGGTACTCCACGCGGAACGGGTTCTTGAACCCGCGCAGCTTGGGCAGGCGCATGTGCAGCGGCAGCTGTCCGCCCGCGAAGCCCGCCTTGACCTGGTACCGGGCACTGGTGCCCTTGGTGCCGCGGCCGGCGGTCTTGCCCTTGGAGCCCTCACCGCGACCCACGCGGGTCTTGGCGGTCTTCGCGCCCGGGGCCGGACGCAGGTGGTGCACCTTGAGGGCGTGCACCTTCTCGTTGCCCTGAGCGGTGCTCGGGGCGGTGTTCTCAGCAGTGTTCTCTGCCATGGTTACTTGGCCTCCTCGACCTTGACCAGGTGGGCGACGGTGTTGACCATGCCCGCGGTCACGCCGTCGGCCTTGCGGACCACGACGTTGCCCGGCCGCTTGAGGCCGAGGGACCGCAGGGTGTTCCGCATGTTCTGCTTCTGGCCGACCACCGACCGGACCTGCGTGATGCGCAGCTCCGTGCCGTCGGGCTGGATACGCTTGCCGGACATCAGGCACCTGCCTTCTGGATCGAGCGCAGCAACGGACCGGGGACGACCTCGTCCAACGGCAGCCCACGACGGGCCGCGACGGCCGCCGGCTCCTCGAGCTGGCGGAGCGCCTCGATGGTTGCGTGCACGATGTTGATCTGGTTCGACGAGCCGAGGGACTTCGACAGCACGTCGTGGATGCCGGCGCACTCGAGCACGGCGCGGACCGGACCACCGGCGATCACACCGGTACCCGGGGTCGCCGGGCGCAGCATGACGACACCGGCGGCGGCCTCGCCCTGCACGCGGTGCGGGATGGTGCGGTCCTCGATGCGCGGGACGCGGAAGAAGTTCTTCTTCGCCTCCTCGACGCCCTTCGAGATCGCGGCCGGCACCTCCTTGGCCTTGCCGTAGCCGACACCGACCATGCCGTTGCCGTCGCCGACGACGACGAGGGCGGTGAAGCTGAAGCGACGACCGCCCTTGACGACCTTGGAGACGCGGTTGATGGTCACGACGCGCTCGAGGAACTTGTCCTTCTCCTCGTCGCGGCCGCCGCGGCCGCCGCGGCCGCCGCGCTCACCGCGGCCCCCGCGCTCACCGCGGCCCCCGCGCTCACCACGGCCCCCGCGGTCGCCGCGGGAGTCCTGGGAACGGGTGGTCTCGGTGGTCTGCTGGGCCCCGGTCGCCTCCGTGGAGGCGGTGCTCGCTTCGGTCACCTGGGTTTCCTTCTCGTTGTTCTGCTCACTCACAGTGCCAGACCTCCTTCGCGGGCGCCGTCGGCGACAGCCGCCACGCGACCGTGGTACTTGTTGCCGCCGCGGTCGAACACGACGGCCTCGACACCGGCGGCCTTGGCGCGCTCGGCCACGAGCTCGCCCACGCGCTTGGCCTTCGCGGTCTTGTCCGCGTCGGCACCGCGCAGGTCGGCCTCCATGGTCGAGGCCGAGGCGACGGTGACGCCCTGGGTGTCGTCGACGACCTGGACGAACACGTGGCGGGCCGAGCGGTTGACGACCAGGCGCGGGCGCGCGGCCGTGCCGGCCAGGTGCTTGCGCACCCGGGCGTGGCGGCGGCTGCGGGCGGCGGCCTTGGACTTGCCCTTGATCTTCAGAGCCATGATTACTTACCAGCCTTTCCGGCCTTGCGGCGGATCTGCTCGCCGGCGTACCGCACGCCCTTGCCCTTGTAGGGCTCGGGGGCGCGGAGCTTGCGGATCTTCGCGGCGACCTCGCCGACCTGCTGCTTGTCGATGCCGTTGACCGAGAGCTTGTTGACGCCCTCGACGGCGAACGAGATGCCCTCCGGGGCCTTGAAGGTGATCGGGTGGCTGTAGCCGAGGGCGAACTCGAGGTCCTGGCCCTTGGCCTGCACGCGGTACCCGGTGCCCACGATCTCGATGCCCTTGGAGTAGCCCTGGGTGACGCCCTGGATCATGTTGGCGATCAGGGTGCGGGTGAGGCCGTGCAGCGAGCGGGACTCGCGCTCGTCGTCGGGTCGGGTGACGGTGAGGGTGCTGTCCTCGAGCGCGACGGTGATCGGGCTGGCAACGGTGTGCTGCAGCTCGCCCTTGGCGCCCTTGACGGAGACGACGTTGCCGTCGACCTTGATCTCCACACCGGCCGGCACAGAGATGGGGAGACGTCCGATACGTGACATGTTCTCTTCCTTTCTGTTCCGGGTTACCAGACGTACGCGAGGACTTCGCCGCCCACGCCCTTCTTCGCGGCCTGCTTGTCGGTCAGCAGCCCGGAAGAGGTGGACAGGATGGCGATGCCCAGGCCGCCCAGGACCTTGGGGAGGTTGGTGGACTTGGCGTACACGCGCAGGCCCGGCTTGGAGATGCGCCGGACGCCCGCGATGGAGCGCTCGCGGTTGGGGCCGAACTTCAGGGAGAGCGTCAGGGTCTTGCCGACCTCGGCCGCCTCCTCCTTGTAGTCCGCGATGTAGCCCTCGGCCTTGAGGATGTCCGCCACGCGGGCCTTGAGCTTCGAGTACGGCATGCTCACGGAGTCGTGGTAGGCGGAGTTGGCGTTGCGCAGACGCGTCAGCATGTCCGCGACAGGATCTGTCATTGTCATTTTGGGGGCACGTGCCCTTCCTCGTCCCGGTTTCCGCACCTGGCGGCGCCCGTGGGCGCCCGGCCGGACCTGGAACGTAGCGAGATTAGTTGGTCTTGAAGGGGAAACCGAGCGCCTTCAGCAGCGCGCGGCCCTCGTCGTCGGTCTTCGCGGTGGTGACCACCGTGATGTCCATGCCGCGGACCCGGTCGATGCGGTCCTGGTCGATCTCGTGGAACATGGACTGCTCGGTGAGGCCGAAGGTGTAGTTGCCGTTGCCGTCGAACTGGCGGTCGGACAGACCGCGGAAGTCGCGGATGCGCGGCAGGGCCAGGGTCACCAGGCGGTCGAGGAACTCCCACATGCGGTCGCCGCGCAGCGTGGTGTGCGCGCCGATCGGCATGCCCTCGCGGAGCTTGAACTGCGCGATGGACTTCTTCGCCCGGGTCACGAGCGGCTTCTGGCCCGTGATGGCGGTGAGGTCGCGGACGGCGCCGTCGATGAGCTTCGAGTCCTTCGCGGCGTCGCCGACGCCCATGTTCACGACGACCTTGACGACGCGCGGGATCTCCATGACGTTGCCGTAGCCGAACTGCTCCTGCAGCGCGGGGACGACGGTCTCCTGGTACTTGTCCTTGAAGCGCGGGGACACGCTGATCTCGGTGGTTTCGGTCATCACAGGTCCTTGCCGGTGCTCTTGGAGACGCGGACGCGGACGGTCTTCTGGCGTCCGTCGCGCTCCACGGTCTCGGTGCGGTAGCCGACGCGGGTCGGCTTGTTGGTCTCCGGGTCCACGAGCGCCACGTTGGACACGTGGATCGGGGCCTCGACCTTGTCGATGCCGCCGGCCTCGCCCTGCATGGAGGCCTTGCGGTGGCGGGTGATCACGTTGATGCCCTCCACGACCACGCGGGAGGTCTCGGGGATCACGCGCAGGACCTTGCCCTGCTTGCCCTTGTTGTCCTTGCTGCCGGAGATGACCTGCACCAGGTCGCCGGTCTTGATCTTGAACTTCGCCATGGTCAGAGCACCTCCGGGGCCAGCGAGATGATCTTCATGAACTTCTTGTCGCGCAGCTCGCGGCCCACGGGGCCGAAGATGCGGGTACCACGGGGGTCACCGTCGTTCTTCAGGATCACTGCGGCGTTCTCGTCGAACTTGATGTAGGAGCCGTCCGGACGACGGCGCTCCTTCTTGGTGCGGACGATGACGGCCTTGACCACGTCGCCCTTCTTCACGTTGCCGCCCGGGATCGCGTCCTTGACGGTGGCGACGATGATGTCGCCGATGCCTGCGTAGCGACGTCCGGATCCACCGAGAACACGGATGGTGAGGATTTCCTTCGCACCCGTGTTGTCGGCGACCTTCAGTCGCGACTCCTGCTGAATCACTGATTACTCCTGTCGTCACGCCGGTTCCAACACCGATCGAGAGCACGGTGCGGGCCTTGCGGAACAGCTTGTCGGATGATGTGCCCTCCCCCGGCGTCGCACGCCGGACCGGGCCAGCCCTCCATGCCAGGAGCATCTGAACCCGCCACCAGGTGGCACGGGGGCGCCCTGCACGCGGTCATTATGCGCTGGCACGAAGAGCTGTGGGTCGTACGGGCGGACAAATCGGCCCATACAAGCTCACCAGCCTAGCACAGCGGAGCGGCCGTCCGTGCGGGGCGGTGAACGGAGGACGGCCCGCCCCTCGCGCGGAGGGACGGGCCGTCACGGCCGTGGCCGGCTCTAGCGAGCCAGGATCACTTGGCCTTCTCGAGGATCTCCACGATCCGCCACCGCTTGGTGGCGGACAGCGGACGGGTCTCGGAGATCAGGACGAGGTCGCCGACGCCGGCGGTGTTCTGCTCGTCGTGGGCCTTGACCTTCGAGGAGCGCCGCATGACCTTGCCGTACAGCGAGTGCTTGACGTTGTCCTGCAGCTGGACCACGACGGTCTTGTCCATCTTGTCGGAGACCACGTAGCCACGACGGCTCTTGCGGTCACCGCGCTCGGCGGCCTGCTCGGCCCCGTTGTTGATCTGCTCGGTCACTTGGCGTCCTCCTCGGAGGTGTTCTCGGCGGTGTTCTCGGCGGCGCCCGCCTGGGGCCGGATGCCGAGCTCGCGCTCGCGCAGCACCGTGTAGATGCGCGCGATGTCGCGCTTGACGGCCTTGAGGCGGCCGTTGTTCTCGAGCTGACCGGTTGCGGACTGGAAGCGGAGGTTGAACAGCTCCTCCTTCGCCTTGCGCAGCGCCTCACCCAGAGAGTCCTTGTCGAGGGCCGCGAGGTTCTCGATGCTCAGATCCTTGGATCCAACAGCCATTCTCATTCACCACCTTCGCGACGCACGATGCGTGCCTTCATCGGGAGCTTGTGGATCGCCAGCCGCAGGGCCTCGCGGGCGACCTCTTCGGAGACACCGGAGAGCTCGAACATCACGCGCCCGGGCTTGACGTTGGCGACCCACCATTCGGGGGAGCCCTTGCCGGAGCCCATGCGGGTCTCGGCGGGCTTCTTGGTCAGGGGGCGGTCCGGGTAGATGTTGATCCAGACCTTGCCGCCACGCTTGATGTGGCGGGTCATGGCGATACGCGCGGCCTCGATCTGACGGTTCGTCACGTAGGCCGGCGTGAGCGCCTGGATGCCCCACTCGCCGAAGGCGACGGTGGTGCCGCCCTTGGCAGCGCCCGACCGCTTCGGGTGGTGCTGCTTGCGGAACTTCACACGACGTGGGATGAGCATTTACTTACCACCCTCTGCGTTGGTCGCCCCCGCGGCCGGGGCCGGGGAGGCGGCGGAGTCGTTGCGCTCACGGCGTCCGCCACGGTCGTTACGGTCGGGGCGACGGCGGTCGCCGCCGCCGCGGCGCTCGCCGGGACCGCCACGACGGTCACGGTCGCCGCCGCGGCCGCGCGAGGGAGCGGCGGCCTGCTGGGCCGCCAGTTCCTTCGCGGTCAGGTCGCCCTTGTAGATCCAGACCTTCACGCCGATGCGGCCGAAGGTGGTCTTGGCCTCGAAGAAGCCGTAGTCGATGTTCGCCCGCAGGGTGTGCAGGGGCACACGGCCCTCGCGGTAGAACTCCGAGCGGCTCATCTCGGCGCCGCCGAGACGGCCGGCGCACTGGATCCGGATGCCCTTCGCGCCGGCGCGCTGCGCCGACTGGATGGCCTTCTTCATGGCGCGGCGGAAGGCCACGCGGGAGGCGAGCTGCTCCGCGACGCCCTGGGCGACCAGCTGGGCGTCCACCTCGGGGTTCTTGACCTCGAGGATGTTCAGCTGGATCTGCTTGCCCGTGAGCTTCTCGAGCTCGCCGCGGATGCGGTCGGCCTCGGCGCCGCGGCGGCCGATGACGATGCCGGGGCGGGCGGTGTGGATGTCCACGCGCACGCGGTCCCGGGTCCGCTCGATCTCGACCTTGGAGATGCCGGCCCGCTCCATGCCCGTGGACATGAGCTTGCGGATCTTGATGTCCTCACGGACGTAGTCCTTGTAGCGCTGGCCCTCCTTGGTGGAGTCCGCGTACCAGTGCGACACGTGGTCGGTGGTGATGCCCAGCCGGAACCCGTGCGGGTTGATCTTCTGTCCCACTTAGCGGACCTCCTCGCTGTCAGGGCTCGCCACGATCACGGTGATGTGGCTCGTGCGCTTGTTGATGCGGTAGGCGCGGCCCTGGGCCCGCGGCTGGAACCGCTTCATGGTCGGACCCTCGTCGACGAAGGCCTCGCTCACCACGAGCTCCTCCTCCTTGAACGGCAGGCCGTCGCGGTCCGCCAGCTGGCGCGCGTTGGCGACCGCCGACTGGAGGACCTTGAACACCGGCTCCGAAGCACCCTGGGGGGCGAACTTCAGAATCGCCAGAGCCTCATTCGCCTGTTGGCCACGAATCAGGTTGACGACGCGCCGGGCCTTCATAGGCGTCACGCGGATGTAGCGCGCAGATGCCTTGGCTTCCATTGCTTTCCTTCTCTCGTCTTCTCGAAGTGCTCACGCTGCGGGATCCCGGAGGATCAGCGGCGCTTGCCCTTCTTGTCGTCCTTCACATGGCCGCGGAAGGTCCGCGTGGGGGCGAACTCGCCGAGCTTGTGCCCGACCATCGACTCGGTGATGAACACGGGGATGTGCTTGCGTCCGTCGTGCACGGCGATCGTGTGCCCCAGCATGTCGGGGACGATCATCGAGCGGCGGGACCACGTCTTGATGACGTTCTTGGTGCCCTTGTCGTTCTCCTTGGCGACCTTCAGATAAAGGTGCTGATCGACGAAAGGGCCCTTCTTCAGGCTGCGTGGCATGTGTCAGGCTCCTTAGCGCTTGTTCTTGCCGGTACGACGACGGCGGACGATGAGCTTGTCGCTCTCCTTGTTGGGGCGGCGGGTGCGACCCTCGGGCTTGCCGTTCGGGTTGACCGGGTGCCGGCCGCCGGAGGTCTTGCCCTCGCCACCACCGTGCGGGTGGTCGACGGGGTTCATGACCACACCGCGGACGGTCGGGCGGACGCCCTTCCAGCGGTTGCGGCCGGCCTTGCCCCAGTTGATGTTCGACTGCTCGGCGTTGCCGACCTCGCCGACCGTGGCGCGGCAGCGCACGTCGACGTTGCGGATCTCGCCGGAGGGCAGCCGGAGCTGGCCGTACTTGCCCTCCTTGGCCACGAGCTGCACGGACGCGCCGGCGGAGCGGGCGAGCTTGGCGCCGCCGCCCGGACGGAGCTCGACGGCGTGGATCACGGTGCCGACGGGGATGTTGCGCAGCGGCAGGTTGTTGCCGGGCTTGATGTCGGCGCCGGGGCCCGACTCGACGACGTCGCCCTGGGAGAGGCGGTTCGGCGCGATGATGTAGCGCTTGGAGCCGTCCACGAAGTGCAGCAGCGCGATGCGCGCGGTGCGGTTCGGGTCGTACTCGATGTGCGCGACCTTGGCGTCGACGCCGTCCTTGTCGTGGCGACGGAAGTCGATGACGCGGTACTGGCGCTTGTGCCCGCCACCCTTGTGCCGGGTGGTGATGCGGCCGGTGTTGTTCCGCCCGCCCTTCTTGGGCAGCGGCCGGACCAGCGACTTCTCGGGGGTCGTGCGCGTGATTTCTGCGAAGTCGGCAACGGAGGAGCCGCGACGGCCCGGGGTTGTCGGCTTGTGCTTACGGATAGCCATGTGTCAGTTCCTCGTTAAAGTGGTCTCCGCTCAGGCGAGCGGACCGCCGAAGATGTCGATGGTGCCTTCCTTCAGGGTCACAACGGCACGCTTGGTGCCCTTGCGCTGACCCCAGCCGAAGCGCGTGCGCTTCCGCTTCCCGGCACGGTTGATGGTGTTCACGGACTCGACCTTGACGCCGAAGATCTGCTCCACGGCGTACTTGATCTGCGTCTTGTTCGAGTCGGACGCCACGAAGAACGTGTAGCGGCCCTCGTCGATGAGCCCGTAGGACTTCTCCGAGACGACCGGCGCGATGATGACGTCCCGGGGATCCTTGATGGTGGTCGCGCTCACTTGGCGTCCTCCTGCTTCTTCTTGCTGGCGGCCGCCACGAAGGACTCGAACGCGTCCTTGGTGAAGACCACGTCGTCGGAGACCAGCACGTCGTACGTGTTGAGCTGGTCCGCGTAGAGGGTGTGCACGTCGTCGAGGTTGCGCACCGACAGCGCGGACACGTCGTCCGAGCGGTGCAGCACGACCAGCAGGCTCTTGCGGTCGGAGAGTCCGCGCAGCGTCTCCCGGGCGGTCTTCGTGTTGGGCACGGTGCCCTCCACGATCGACTCGACCACGTGGATGCGGTTGTTGCGCGCCCGGTCCGAGAGGGCTCCGCGCAGGGCGGCGGCCTTCATCTTCTTGGGGGTGCGCTGGCTGTAGTCGCGCGGGGTGGGGCCGTGCACCACGCCGCCGCCGGTCATGTGCGGGGCGCGGATCGAGCCCTGGCGCGCACGGCCGGTGCCCTTCTGCTTGAAGGGCTTGCGGCCGGCGCCGGAGACCTCGGCGCGGTTCTTGGTCTTGTGCGTGCCCTGGCGGGCCGCGGCCAGCTGAGCGACGACGACCTGGTGCAGCAGGGGCACGTTGGTCTGGACGTCGAAGATCTCGGCGGGCAGTTCGACGTTGACGGTCTGAGTTGCCATGGTCTGATCAGGCTCCCTTCACTGCGGTGCGGACGAGGACGACCGAACCCTTGGGGCCCGGCAGGGCACCCTTGATGAGCAGCAGGGAGTTCTCGGCGTCCACGGCGTGAACGGTGAGGTTCTGCGTCGTGTGACGGACGGCGCCCATGCGGCCCGCCATGCGCATGCCCTTGAACACGCGAGCGGGGTAGGACGCGCCGCCGATGGATCCCGGCTTGCGGTGGTTCTTGTGGGCACCGTGGGAGGCGCCGACGCCGGAGAAGCCGTGGCGCTTCATGACACCGGCCGTGCCCTTGCCCTTGGTCTTGCCGATCACGTCGACCTTCTGGCCGGCCTCGAAGAGCTCGACGGAGAGCTCCTGGCCCAGCTCGTAGGTGTCCGCGTCGGCGGTGCGCAGCTCCACGACGTGGCGGCGCGGCGTCACGCCGGCCTTCTCGAAGTGGCCGGCCAGCGGCTGGGTGACCTTGCGGGGGTCGATCGCACCGAACCCGATCTGCACGGCGGAGTAGCCGTCCCGGTCCTGGTTGCGCAGCTGGGTCACGACGTTGGAGTCCGCCTTGACGACGGTCACCGGCACGAACTTCCCGTTCTCGTCCCAGACCTGGGTCATGCCGAGCTTCGTGCCCAGCAGGCCCTTCACCTGGCGTTCGAAAGTGGTAGTCATTGGGATGCGATCCTCTTTACAGCTTGATTTCGATGTTCACGTCAGCCGGCAGGTCGAGGCGCATGAGCGAGTCGACGGCCTTCGGCGTGGGGTCGATGATGTCGATCAGCCGCTTGTGCGTGCGCATCTCGAAGTGCTCACGGCTGTCCTTGTACTTGTGCGGCGAGCGGATGACGCAGTACACGTTCTTCTCCGTGGGCAGCGGCACGGGGCCGACCACCGTGGCGCCTGCGCGCGTCACCGTCTCAACGATCTTCCGGGCCGAGACGTCGATGACCTCGTGGTCATAAGACTTCAGCCGGATGCGGATTTTCTGTCCCGCCATGGCGTCGTGACTCTCTTTCTTGAACGTACTTCCCTGTGACGGAGCCTGGGGACTCCTTGTGCATGGCGCCGCCTGGTGGGCGCCCCTCCACGCAGACTGAATCCGGAAGGATCCGGGTTCCTCACCCTGCTGGAGCTCCGACCCCCGAACTCGGGCGTGTCGCCTCGTGCAGAGCACGAGGGCGCACCGGGTCCGCTACGCGGGGTGGGCTGTATGTGGTCCGTGCGTGGCAGCTTCCACGAGCTGCTGGCCCCCGGTTCTGCTTCGGGACCCGATGGTGTCCTGGGGTCTGCCGGTTCGAACCGTTGAGAGCACGCGTCGGCGCTTGAACAACGTCCTCCATCCTGCCAGAGATGGCAGACCGGCGCAAACGCGCGGCCGCGCCTCCGGGACCGGGCGCGTGCGGATCCGTGCCGGATCCGTGAGCCTTTCGCAACCCCCGCCGGCGCCCGCGGCCGTATCCTGGCCGCGTCCGCACACCGACATCCGCAGGAGATGGGTCCCATGCTGTCCACCGCGAGACTGATCGCGATCGTTCCCGTCAGGGAGCTCGACCGCGCCCGGCAGTTCTACCACGAGACGCTGGGCCTCTCCCCCGGGCCCGACCTCGAGGCCGACAGCGTGCTGCTCAGCGAGGACGGGCACACCGGTCTGCAGCTGCTGCTGCGTCCGGACGCACCGGCGTCGGAGCTGACGCAGGCCAGCTTCGAGGTCGACGACGTCGAGGCCGCGGTGCGCGAGCTCGAGGGCCGGGGCGTCCGGTTCCAGGACTACGACCTGCCCGGCCTGCGGACCGTGGACCACGTCCTCACCGCCGAGGGGATGAAGGCGGCGTGGTTCACCGACTCCGAGGGCAACGTCCTCTGCCTGCACCAGCTCACCGGCTGAGCGCGGCGAGCCGGACCGGGACGCGCGGAACCCCCCGCCGCTCCAGGAGCGACGGGGGGTTCCGCGCGGATCGAGCAGTCCGGGGACTACTTGTTGATCTTGGTGACGCGACCCGAGCCCACGGTGCGGCCACCCTCGCGGATGGCGAAGCCGAGGCCCTCCTCCATGGCGATCGGCTGGATCAGCGCGACCGTCATCTCGGTGTTGTCGCCCGGCATGACCATCTCGGTGCCCTCGGGCAGCGTGATGACGCCGGTGACGTCGGTGGTCCGGAAGTAGAACTGCGGACGGTAGTTGGAGTAGAACGGGTTGTGCCGGCCGCCCTCCTCCTTGGAGAGGATGTAGACGTTGGCCTCGAAGTCGGTGTGCGGGGTGATGGAACCCGGCTTGCACACGACCTGCCCGCGCTCGACGTCGTCACGCTTGAGACCGCGCAGCAGCAGGCCGCAGTTCTCGCCCGCCATGGCCTCGTCCATCTGCTTGTGGAACATCTCGATGCCGGTGACCGTGGTCTTCTGGACCGGACGGATGCCGACGATCTCGACCTCGGAGTTGATGGGCAGCGTGCCGCGCTCGGCACGGCCCGTCACCACGGTGCCGCGGCCGGTGATGGTGAAGACGTCCTCGATCGGCATGAGGAACGGCTTGTCCATGTCGCGCACGGGGTCGGGCACGTTCTCGTCGACGGCCTCCATGAGCTCCTCGACCTTGGCGACCCACTCGGGGTCGCCCTCGAGGGCCTTCAGCGCCGAGACGCGGACGACGGGCGCGTTGTCGCCGTCGAAGCCCTGGTCGGAGAGGAGCTCGCGCACCTCCATCTCGACGAGGTCCAGCAGCTCCTCGTCCTCGACCATGTCGGACTTGTTCAGGGCCACCAGCAGGTAGGGCACGCCCACCTGGCGGGCGAGCAGGACGTGCTCGCGGGTCTGGGCCATGGGGCCGTCCGTGGCGGCGACCACGAGGATGGCGCCGTCCATCTGGGCCGCACCGGTGATCATGTTCTTGACGTAGTCGGCGTGGCCCGGGGCGTCCACGTGAGCGTAGTGACGCTTCTCCGTCTGGTACTCGATGTGCGCGATGTTGATGGTGATGCCGCGCTGCTTCTCCTCCGGGGCGGAGTCGATGGCGCCGAAGTCGCGCTGCTCGTTGAGGTCCGGGTACTTGTCGGCCAGGACCTTGGAGATGGCAGCCGTGAGCGTCGTCTTGCCGTGGTCGACGTGGCCGATGGTGCCGATGTTGACGTGCGGCTTGCTGCGCTCGAACTTGGCCTTCGCCATGGTTGTTCCTCCTAGAACATTTGTCGAAACTTGCTCAGCACTTCCCCGCCGCGTGGTGTGGGGGGAGCTTGAGGCGCTCAGCAGTACTGAAACCTCTGCAAGTCTACTTTGGCTGTACTTGTTTGATGAAATTCCCGGCCGGGGCCGAGGGGGTGGTGCCTACTCGCCGCGGTTCTTCTGGACGATCTCCTCGGCGACGGCCTTGGGAACCTCCGAGTAGCTGTCGAACTGCATCGAGTACACGGCGCGGCCCTGGGTCTTGGACCGGAGGTCGCCGATGTAGCCGAACATCTCGGACAGCGGGACGAGGGCCTTGACCAGCTTGACGCCGGACACGTCCTCCATGGACTGGATCTGGCCGCGGCGGGAGTTCAGGTCGCCGATGACCTCGCCCATGTACTCCTCGGGCGTGCGGACCTCGACGGCCATCAGCGGCTCGAGCAGGACGGGCTGGGCCCGGCGGGCGCCCTCCTTGAAGACCATGGAGCCGGCGATCTTGAACGCCATCTCGGAGGAGTCGACGTCGTGGTAGGCACCGTCGAGCAGCGTGGCCTTGACGCCCACGACCGGGTACCCGGCGAGGATGCCCAGGCGCATGGCGTCCTGGATGCCGGCGTCCACGGAGGGGATGTATTCGCGCGGGACGCGGCCGCCGGTGACCTTGTTGTCGAACTCGTAGAGCTCCTCGGCGTCCAGCGGGATCGGCTCGAACGCCACCTGCACCTTGGCGAACTGGCCGGAGCCGCCGGTCTGCTTCTTGTGCGTGTAGTCGACCTTGTCGACGGCCTTCTTGATGGTCTCGCGGTAGGCCACCTGGGGCTTGCCGACGTTCGCCTCGACCCGGAACTCGCGCTTCATGCGGTCCACCAGGATGTCCAGGTGGAGCTCGCCCATGCCGCCGATCTCGGTCTGGCCGGTCTCCTCGTTGAGGGACACGGTGAACGTGGGGTCCTCGGCGGAGAGCTTCTGGATCGCGGTGGAGAGCTTCTCCTGGTCGCCCTTGGTCTTCGGCTCGATGGCCACGGAGATCACGGGGGCCGGGAAGGTCATCGACTCGAGCACGATCGGCTCCTGCGGGGAGCACAGGGTGTCGCCCGTGGTGGTGTCCTTGAGCCCGATGGCCGCATAGATGTGGCCGGCCCGGATCTCGTCGACCGGGTTCTCCTTGTTGGAGTGCATCTGGAACAGCTTGCCGATGCGCTCCTTCTTGCCCTTGGTCGAGTTGAGGACCTGCTCGCCGTTGACGGCCTTGCCGGAGTACACGCGGATGTAGGTCAGCTGCCCGTAGAACGGGTGCGAGGCGACCTTGAACGCGAGCGCCGAGAAGGGGGCGCTGTAGTCGACGGGGCGGGTGAGGACCTCCTCCTCGTCGTTGAGCGCGTGGCCCTCGACGTTCGGGACGTCCAGCGGGGACGGCAGGAAGTCGATGACGGCGTCGAGCATCGGCTGCACGCCGCGGTTCTTGAACGCGGAGCCGCACAGCACCGGGTACGCCTCGGAGTTGATGGTCAGCTTCCGGATGCCGGCCTTGAGCTCCTCGAGGGTGAGCTCCTCGCCGCCCAGGTACTTCTCCATGAGCTCGTCGTCCGCCTCGGCGACGGACTCGACCAGCTGGTTGCGGTACTCCTCGGCCCGCTCCTGCAGGTCGGCGGGGATCTCCTGGATCTCGTACTTGGCACCCAGGGAGACGTCGCCCTTGGAGTCGCCCGGCCAGACGAAGGCCTTCATGGTGAGCAGGTCGACCACGCCGGTGAACTCGGACTCGGCGCCGATCGGCAGCTGCATCACCAGCGGCTTGGCGCCGAGGCGGTTGATGATGGTGTCGACGGTGAAGTAGAAGTCGGCGCCCAGCTTGTCCATCTTGTTGACGAAACAGATGCGGGGCACGTCGTACTTGTCGGCCTGGCGCCAGACCGTCTCCGACTGGGGCTCGACGCCCTCCTTGCCGTCGAAGACCGCCACGGCGCCGTCGAGCACGCGCAGGGAGCGCTCGACCTCGACCGTGAAGTCCACGTGGCCGGGGGTGTCGATGATGTTGATCTGGTTGTCGTGCCAGTAGCAGGACGTCGCGGCCGACGTGATCGTGATGCCGCGCTCCTGCTCCTGCGCCATCCAGTCCATGGTGGAGGCACCATCGTGGGTCTCGCCGAGCTTGTGGGAGATACCGGTGTAGAACAGGATGCGTTCGGTGGTGGTGGTCTTACCGGCATCGATGTGCGCCATGATGCCGATGTTGCGGACCTTCTTGAGGTCGGTAAGCACGTCAAGTGCCACGGTGGTTCCCTTTCGGAGATGGTGCCGGCGGCCTGCCGGCCCGGATGGGGCCGACAGGCCTGGAAGATTCTACCAGCGGTAGTGGGCGAAGGCCTTGTTGGACTCCGCCATCTTGTGGGTGTCCTCGCGGCGCTTCACGGCGGCACCGAGACCGTTGGACGCGTCCAGGATCTCGTTCTGCAGACGCTCGGTCATGGTGTTCTCACGGCGGATCTTGGAGTAGCCGACGAGCCAGCGCAGGGACAGCGCCTGGGCGCGGCCCGGCTTGACCTCGACGGGCACCTGGTAGGTGGCGCCGCCGACGCGGCGGGACTTCACCTCGAGGGCCGGCTTGACGTTCTCCAGGGCCTTCTTGAGGGTGGCGACCGGGTCGGCGCCGGACTTCGCCCGGACGCCCTCGAGGGCGCCGTAGACGATGCGCTCGGCGGTGGACTTCTTGCCGTCCTGGAGGACCTTGTTGATCAGCTGCGTGACGACCGGCGAGCTGTAGACCGGGTCGACGACGAGCGGGCGCTTGGGAGCGGGACCCTTACGAGGCATTACTTCTTCTCCTTCTTGGCGCCGTAACGGGAACGGGCCTGCTGGCGGCCCTTGACACCCTGGGTGTCGAGCGCGCCGCGGACGATCTTGTAGCGGACACCGGGGAGGTCCTTCACGCGACCGCCGCGGACGAGCACGATGGAGTGCTCCTGGAGGTTGTGGCCCTCACCGGGGATGTAGGCCGTGACCTCGACGCCGCCGTTGAGCTTCACGCGGGCGACCTTGCGCAGCGCGGAGTTCGGCTTCTTCGGCGTGGTGGTGTACACGCGGGTGCACACACCGCGCTTCATGGGGCTGCCCTTGAGTGCGGGCGCCTTGGTCTTGACGACCTTCGGGGTCCGGCCCTTGCGGACCAGCTGCTGGATTGTAGGCACAGTGTCTCCTGATCGGACGGGACGCGTCAGCGGCCCGCTGGGTGTTCGGCTCCCCGCTCCCGGCCGGGGCCTGGTGCGGGTGCGGCGCTCGGTGTGGGCCCGGCGGGCGGGCACCACGGTCGCCGCGCCGAAGGTAGCTGGGCAGACGAAAAGGATGGCATTTTGGTACACACCGCGTACCAGAGGACCGAGTCCGTTCTGCCATGATTTCTCCGGCCTCCAGGGGCGGCGGGCGCCGAGGGATGACCGTTCAATTCCTCGACAGCCTATCAGACCCCGGCCGGGGCGGGAAAACGCGGGCCGTGCGGCCGGCGCGGGGCCCGGGGTGCGGTCAGCGTCCGGTCGCGGCGAGGTCGGCGGAGATCCGCCGGGCGCACTCGAGCAGGGGCGGCACGACGTCGTCCACCGGGTCCCCGGCGCTCGCGCCGGGCATCCCCACGCGCATGGAGACGTTCACGGCCGCGACCACGCGGCCGGTGCCGTCGGTCACCGGGGCGGCGACGGAGCGCAGCCCCACCTCGAGCTCCTGGTCCACGAGGGCCCACCCCTGGGCGCGCACCTGCTGCAGGTCCGCCTCGAGCGCGGCGCGGTCGGTGAGGGTGTGGGCGGTCAGGCGCTCGATGCGCGCCGTGCGGAAGTACCCGGCGAGCTGCTCCGGGTCCAGCGCGGCGAGCAGGACCCGGCCCATGGACGTGGCGTGGGCGGGGAAGCGGGTGCCCACGGCGATCGCCACGGTCATGATCCGGTGCGTGGAGACCCGGGCCACGTAGACGATGTCGGAGCCGTCCAGCACGGAGGCGGACGTGGACTCCTCGACCTGCGCCGAGAGCGTCTCGAGGTGCGGGGCGGCGAGGGCCGGCAGCGACAGCGAGGAGAGGTACGAGTAGCCGAGCTGGAGGACCATGGGGGTGAGCTCGAAGAGGCGCCCGTCGGTCCGGACGTAGCCCAGCTCCTCGAGGGTGAGCAGGAACCGGCGTGCGGTGGCGCGGGTGAGCCCGGTGCGCCGGGCCACGTCGCTGAGGGTCATCCGGGGGTGCCGGGCGTCGAAGGCCGTGATCACGCCGAGCCCGCGCGCCAGCGACTGCACGAACTGTCCAGGGCTGCTCCGCTCCCCCGCCGGGGCGGTGGGGTCCTGCTCGGTCATCGGTGGCCTCCTGTGGGCCTCGTCCGGGGCGCGGCGGCCGGTTGCGGCCGCCGCACCCCCGGGGTCGGTGCGGTGCTCAGCGGGCGGGCCGCAGCGGGACGTCGACGATCTGCCGGAGCTCCTCGAAGCTCGTCCCGAAGGTCTCGCGCACCGAGACGCCGTCCTCCTCGATGAGGAACACGGCCTGGTCGGTGTAGATCCGCGAGACGCAGCCCACGCCGGTGAGCGGCATGGTGCACTGCTCCACGAGCTTCGACTGCCCCTTCTTGGTCTGCAGGGACATCATCACGAACGTCATCTTCGCACCCGTGGCCAGGTCCATGGCCCCGCCCACCGCGGGGATCGCGTCCGGCTTGCCCGTGTGCCAGTTGGCGAGGTTGCCCTTCCGGTCCACCTGGAACGCCCCGAGCACGCAGCAGTCGAGGTGCCCGCCGCGCATCATGGCGAAGGAGTCCGCGTGGTGGAAGTACGAGCAGCCCGGCGTCTCGACCACGGGGATCTTGCCCGCGTTGATGAGGTCGGCGTCGACCTCGTCGCCGTGGGCCTCGGGGCCCATTCCGAGCATGCCGTTCTCGGTGTGCAGGGTGACGTCGTCCTCGGCGGTCAGGTAGTTGGAGACCAGGGTCGGCTGGCCGATGCCGAGGTTGACGTAGGAGCCGGCCGGGATGTCGCGGGCCACCAGGCGGGCCAGCTCCTCCGGGGCGAGCGGGGTCTCGGACGTCATGGGCACGACGTCCACGGTGTTCTCGCTCATGTCAGAGCTCCTCTCGGGGGTCGGTCTGGGCCGGCGCGTCGATCCGCACGACGGTGTCCACGTAGATGCCCGGGGTCACGACGACCTCGGGGTCCAGCCCGCCGCGCTCCACGAGCTCCGCGACCTGCACGATCGAGGTGGCGGCCGCGGCGGCCATGATGGGGCCGAAGTTGCGCGCCGTCTTGCGGTACACGAGGTTGCCCGCCCGGTCCGCGACGTGCGCCTTGGTCAGGGAGAAGTCGGCCTTGATGGGGTGCTCCAGGACGTAGTGGCGGCCGTCGATCTCGCGGACCTCCTTGCCCTCGGCGAGCGGGGTGCCGTAGCCGGTGGGGGTGAAGAACGCCCCGATGCCGGCGCCGGCGGCGCGGATGCGCTCGGCGAGGTTGCCCTGGGGGACGACCTCGAGCTCGATCTGCCCGGCCCGGTACTTCTCGTCGAAGTGCCACGAGTCGGACTGGCGCGGGAAGGAGCAGATGATCTTCTGCACGCGCCCGAGCTGGATCAGCCGGGCCAGGCCCACGTCGCCGTTGCCGGCGTTGTTGTTCACGACCGTCAGGTCGGTGGCGCCGTGGTCGATCAGCGCGTCGATGAGCTCGACGGGCTGGCCGGCCACGCCGAAGCCGCCGATCATGACGGTCGCGCCGTCGTGGATCGGGGCCACGGCCTGCGCGCAGCTGTCTGCGATGTTCAGCATGCGTTGTGCCTCTCTTCGGTGGTCTTCTTCGCCCGGGTCCCTCGCGGGTCTCAGGCGTTCTCGTTCTCGAGCACGACGGCGAGGCCCTGGCCCACGCCGATGCAGATGGCCGCGACGCCCCAGCGCTGCCCGGAGGCCTGCAGGGACCGCGCGAGCGTGCCGAGGATGCGGGTGCCGGAGGCCCCGAGGGGGTGGCCGATGGCGATGGCGCCGCCGTGCCGGTTGACGATCTCCGGGTCGATCCCCCAGGCGTCGACGCACGCGAGGGACTGGGCGGCGAAGGCCTCGTTGAGCTCGACGGCGGCGACGTCGTCCCAGCCGATCCCGGCGCGCCGCAGGGCGAGGTTCGCGGCCTCGACCGGGGCGAAGCCGAAGAACTGCGGCTCGTTGGCGGCCGCGCCCCGGCCGGCGATGCGGGCCAGCGGCGGCAGGCCGGTCAGCTCGGCGGCCCTCTCGGAGCCCAGCAGGGCGGCGGAGGCGCCGTCGTTGAGGGGCGAGGCGTTGCCGGCGGTGACGGTGCCGCCCTGCTCCGCCGAGCGGAAGACGGTCCTGAGCCCGCTCAGCTTCTCGACGGTCGAGGACGCGCGGACGGACTCGTCCTGGGTCAGCTCGGTGCCGGGGACCTGGACGGTGAGGTCCGCGTAGAAGCCCTCGTCCCAGGCCTGCTGGGTGAGCTGGTGGGAGCGGTGCGCGAACTCGTCCATGCGGTCGCGGGTGATGCCGTGCCGCTCGGCGAGCTGCTCGGTGGCCTCCCCCAGGGACACGGTCCACGCGGAGTTCATGCTCGGGTTGACGAGGCGCCAGCCCAGCGTGGTGGAGGCCAGGGTCATGTCGCCGGCCGGGTAGGGCTTCTCCGTCTTCGGGAGCACCCAGGGGGCCCGGCTCATGGACTCGACGCCGCCGACGAGCATCACGTCGGCCTCGCCCGCGGCGATCTGCCGGGACGCGATGATCGCGGCGTCCAGGGAGGAGCCGCAGAGCCGGTTGACGGTGGTGCCGGGGAGCTCCACGGGGAGCCCGGCCAGCAGCGTGGCCATGCGGGCGACGTTGCGGTTCTCCTCGCCGGCGCCGTTGGCGTTGCCGAGCACGACCTCGTCGATCGCGGCGGGGTCCAGCGCGGACGCGCGCCGGAGCTGCTCGCCGACCACGAGGGCGGCCAGGTCGTCGGGGCGCTCGCCCGCCAGGGCGCCGCCGAAGCGGCCGAAGGGGGTGCGGACGGCGTCGTAGATGTAGGCCTGGGTCATGGTGTTCCTCACTTGCGTCGTTGCAGGTCGGTCACGGGGGTCGGGATCCCGGGGTGTCGGGTCCCGGTGTCACGGGGTGTCGGGGTCATGGGCGCCGGCCGCGGGGCACGGCCGGCACGGGGCGCGGCACGGGGCCGCGCAGGGCTCAGGCGCCCTCGGCGTCGAGGGCGTCGAGGACCTGCTTGGCGTGCTTGAAGGCGTTGTTGGCCGAGGGCACGGAGAGGTAGATCGCCGACTGCAGCAGGATCTCCTTGATCTCGTCCCGCTCCAGCCCGTTGCGCAGGGCGGCGCGGACGTGCATCTCGAACTCCTCCCAGTGCCCGGCGGCGATCAGCGCGGTCAGGGTGACGGCGCTGCGCATCCGCCGGTCCAGTCCCGGCCGGGTCCAGATCTCGCCCCACGCGTAGCGGGAGATGAAGTCCTGGAACTCGGCGGTGAAGGCGTCCTTGCCGGCCTCGGCGCGGTCCACGTGGGCGTCGGAGAGCACCTCGCGGCGCACCGCCATGCCGTCCGCGTGCGCCTCCTGCTCGGTGCGCCGGGGGTTGCTGCTCATGCTCGTGCTCCTTCGGGGGTCGTGGTCGTCGTGGGGGCCTGCGGGCGGAAGTGCTCGTCCAGCAGCCGCGCCACGTCCTGCGGGGCCTCGGCGGGCACCAGGTGGCCGGCGCCCTCGACGACGACGAGGCGCCCGCCCGTCGCCTCCGCGAGCTGCGCCACCGACTCCGGCGGCGTCGCGACGTCGTGCGCGCCCACCACGGCGAGCACGGGGACGCCGGCCGGGGCGGGGCCCGCGTGCGCGTCGAAGGCGGCGAGGGCCTTGCAGGCCCGGGCGTAGGAGAACCGGTCGGCGTCCTGCAGGTCGTGCAGCAGCGCCGTGGTGGTGGCCGCGTCCCGCTCGATGAAGCCCGGGGCGAACCACCGCTGCGCGGAGCCCACGATCTGGGTGGGGGTGCCGGCCGCGGCCACGAGCTCGGCACGCTGCGCCCAGGCACCGGGCTCCCCCACCCGGGCGGCGGTGCCGACCAGCGCGGCGGCGCGGACCCGCTCCGGGGCGTCGAGGAGCAGCTGCCGGCCCACGCACCCGCCGATCGAGCAGCCCGCGTAGAAGAACGGTGGTCCGTTCTCGACCCCGGCCGCCGCGCGGTGGCGGTCCACGGCCGTCAGCACCGCCCGGGCGAGCTCGGCCACGGTGAACGGCTCGTCGGTGGGCGCGGAGGCGCCGTGCCCGGGCAGGTCCCAGCCCAGCACCCGCACGTCGGCCCCGAGCCGCCGGGCCACGCCCGACCAGAGCGACGTCACGGACGTGCCCAGCGAGGGGCCGAGCACCAGCAGGGGGGCCTGCGGGGACGGTGCCGGCCGGTCGGCGAACTCGACGAGGGTGAGGACGGGGACGCTCATGCGGTGCTCCTGGCGCTGGTCCCGGCGTGTCCGCCGGACATGGTCGAAGGATCGTTCGCCGGCCGGTCGTGCCGTTCGAGCACCCGGTCGATCAGCAGGTCGTTGGCGCCGAGGTACCCGGCGGGGTCGAGCAGCCGGGTCACGACCCCCCGGTCCACGGGGGTGCCGTCCGCCAGGCGGGTGCCCGCGGCGAGGCCCACGAGGGCGTCGAGCATGCCCTTCCGGTCGCTCGCGTGCTCGCGCACGACCGCCTGGACCTGCTGCTTCCCCGTGGCGCCGTCGGCGGCGGGCGGCAGCAGCGGCGCGAGCTCCGCGCTGATCCGCTCGGCGAGCACGGCGGGCCCGGACGCGTCCAGGTTGGCCCGCATCCGGGCGGGGTCCACGGTCAGGCCCGCCGTGAGCTCGGCCGCGTGCGACGACGCCGCCACGGCGAGCCGGGCCAGCTCCCGCAGCGCCGGCCACTCCGTGTGCCAGGCGCCGTCGGGGCGCTCGTCGACGTACTGGGCGGCGGCGAGGTGGAGCTGGGCCACGAGCTGGGGCGCGGTCAGGGCGGTGCGCTTGAGCAGCACGGAGAGCACCGGGTTCTGCTTCTGGGGCATCGCGGAGGACACGCCGCGCCCCTCCGCGGCCGGTTCGCGCAGCTCGCCGAGCTCGGGGCGGGAGAGCAGCAGCACGTCGTTGGCGATCCGGCCCAGGGCCGCGCAGACGGCGGCCAGGGTCTCCGCGGTGCGCAGGACCGGCCGCCTGCTGGTGTGCCACACGTGCGCCGGCATGCTCAGCCCCAGCTCGCCGGCCCAGCGGCGGGCCAGCTCGACGGCCTGCTCGGCGGCGTCGGGGGCGCCCGGGAAGAGCGCCATGCTCCCGGCGAGGGTGCCGGCGGCCCCGCCCCAGGACGCCGGCAGCCGGGTGAGCCCGGCGAGATCCGCCTCGAGGTCCTGCAGTCCGGCGAGCCAGCCGGCGGCCTTGAGGCCGAAGGTGGTGGGCAGCGCGTGCTGCGTCAGGGTGCGGGCGGCCTGGACGGTGCCGCGGTGGGCCTGCGCCAGCCGGGCCAGGGCGTCCGCGGTGCCGGACAGCTGCCGGCCCAGGGGCTCGGCGGCGCGCCGGACCAGGAGCATCATGGCGGTGTCCATGACGTCCTGGCTGGTCAGGCCGCGGTGCGCGAAGCGCACGGCCTCGGGGTCGAGCTCCCCCAGCCGGCGCCGGTAGTCGGCGAGGAGCGGGATGACGGGGTTGCCGCCGCCCTCGGCCCGCCGGGCGATGTCCCCGGCGTCGTAGTCGGCGGCGCGGGCGGCCGCGCGGGCGGACCCCGCGGCGGCGCGCGGGGCCAGCCCGGCGTCCGCCTGCGCGGCGACCCAGGCGGCCTCGACGTCGAGCAGCGCCTGGAGCACGGCGGTGTCGTCCGTGTGCGCGTCGCCCCGGTGGGCCCCGGGGCGGAGCAGCCCGGCGTCGGTCATCCGCGTCCTCCTTCGGTGGTCGTCCGGTCGTGCGTCGTGGTCGGTGCCGTGCGGGAGTCCCGACCGGGGCTCCCGCACGGGCGGGTCACTGCTCGAGGTTCGGGTACGTGAGGAAGACGGTCTCGTCCTGGCCCTGCAGCCGGACGTCGAAGCGCAGGGAGCCGTCGGCCTCGCGCTCGGCGATCAGCGTGCGGCGCCGGTCCTCGGGCAGGGAGCCCAGCAGCGGGTCGTTCGCCAGCGCCTCGGTGTCCTCCGGCAGGTAGATGCGGGTGAACAGCCGGTTGAGCAGGCCGCGGGCGAAGACCGTCAGCGTGATGAACGGCGCCTTGCCGGGCTCGGTCGGCCCCGGGTCCACGGTGGTGAAGGTGTAGTGGCCCTCGTTGTCCACGGACGCGCGGCCGAAGCCGGTGAAGGTCCAGCCGTCGCGCACGAGCGAGCCGGTCGCGGTGGGCACGTCGCCGTTGCCGTCGGCCTGCCAGATCTCGAGCATCGCGTCCGGCACGTGCTCGCCGTGGCCGTCGGTGACCGTGCCGTGCAGGCGCACCGCCTGCGGGTGCCCGAGCGGCACGAGCAGCTCGCCCTTGTCGTAGGGCAGCGCGTAGCCGTAGAACGGCCCGATGGTCTGGCCGGGGGTGGCCGGGAGCTTGTGGTTCGCCGGGGTCTCAGACATTGGAGTCGCCTTCCGTCCAGGTGCGGTTCGAGCCGCTGAGCACGATGTCCCACGTGTAGCCGAGCAGCCACTCGTGCTCCGAGGCGTCGTGGTCGTACCGGGCCACGAGCCGTTCGCGGGCCTTCGGGTCCACGATGGACCGGAAGATCGGGTCCAGGGCGAACAGCGGGTCGGAGGGGAAGTACATCTGGGTGATCATCCGCTGGGTGAAGTCCGTGCCGAACAGCGAGAAGTGCACGTGCGCGGGCCGCCAGGCGTTGTGGTGGTTCTTCCAGGGGTACGGCCCGGGCTTGATGGTGACGAACTCGTAGGAGCCGTCGTCACCGGTCAGGCACCGCCCCACGCCCGTGAAGTTCGGGTCGATGGGCGCGGGGTGCTGGTCCCGCTTGTGGATGTACCGCCCGGCCGCGTTGGCCTGCCAGATCTCCACGAGCTGGTTCCGCACGGGCCGGCCGTCGCCGTCGAGGACCCGGCCCCGGATCCTGATCCGCTCGCCGATGGGCTCCCCGCCCGACTGGACGGTCAGGTCCGACTCGAGCCGGTGCACGTCCCGCTCGCCGAAGGCGGGGGCGTGCAGCTCGATGGTCTCGGGGTCCGCGTGGTGCAGGTCCTTGGTGGGGTGCCGCAGGATCGAGCTGCGGTAGGGCGCGTAGTCGAGGCGCGGCTGGGTCTCGGCGCGGCCCGACGCGGTGTAGTCCTCGCTGATCCGCGCCATCTCGCGGTCGAGGTCGGCCTGCGTGTCCGCCGCGTCGTCGGGGCCCTTCGGGGTGAGGTGCACGAAGGCCTCCTCCGGCCCCTGGTCCTGGTCGGTCATGGTTCCACTCCTTTGTCGCGAGGTGGCTGCCGCACCGGCGGGCGTCGTGCCCGCCGTGGTCCGCGCCTCTACGGAGAACTCCCCGAGGCTAGCGCATACGGTGCAGCATTCGCACATATGTTCGTTGTGCGAACTTATTCTGGGGTCACAGTCGACGAGCGCGGCCGTCAGCGGTCGTCGGGCCAGCCCGTGTAGGACTCCGCGAAGTAGGCGGCCCCGCGCGCCGAGCCGGTGATGGCCTTGAACTCGCCGTGCCGGCGCTTCTGGTTGAAGGGGTTCTCCCCCGGCTGCGTGTGCATGAGCTGGGTCGCCCAGTAGGAGAAGTTCTGGGCCTTCCACACGCGCTCCAGCGCCGTGGCCGAGTACCCGGCCAGCCCGGAGTCGTCACCGGAGCGGAAGAACTCCACGAGCGCCGGGGCGAGCACGCGGACGTCGCAGAACGCCAGGTTCAGGCCCTTGGCCCCGGTCGGGGGCACCGTGTGGCCGGCGTCGCCCACGAGGAACAGGTTGCCGTGGCGCAGGGGCTCGCAGACGTAGGAGCGGAACTTCAGCACCGTCTTGTCGAAGATGGGCCCCTCCTGGAGCCGCAGGCCGTCGGGGCCCGCGACCCGGCGCTGGAGCTCGGCCCAGATCCGCTCGTCGTCCCAGTCGTCGACGTCCTCCTCCGGGTCGCACTGGAAGTACATCCGCTGGACGGTGTCGCTGCGCTGGGAGACGAGGGCGAAGCCGTGCTCGGAGTTCGCGTAGATGAGCTCCGGGGCGCTCGGCGGGGCCTCGGCGAGGATCCCGAACCAGGCGAAGGGGTACTCGATGAAGTTGTCGGTGCGCTCCTGCTCGGGGATCGCGCGGCGGCAGATGCTCTGCGAGCCGTCGGCGCCCACGAGGACCTCGCAGCGGATCTCGAAGTCCTCGCCCGCGGCGTCGGTGAAGCGGATGCCCGGCCGGTCGGTGGTCAGGTCCAGGACCTCGGTGTCGGTGACCGACCAGCGCACGTCCCCGCCGTCGCGCTCGCGGGCCTCGGCCAGGTCCAGGAACACCTCGTTCTGCGGGTAGAGCCACACGGACTCGCCGACGAGCTCCTTGAAGTCGATGCGGTGGCTCTCGCCCTGGAAGCGCAGCACGGTGCCCTCGTGCTCGTGGCCCTCGGTGAGCACGCGTCCGTCGACACCCTCCTCGACGAGCATCCGCACGGTCGGGGCCTCGAGGATGCCGGCCCGGTGGGTCGCGTGGATGGTGTCCTTGTCGCGCTTCTCGACGACGATGCTGTCGATGCCGGCGCGGCCGAGCAGGTGGGCGAGCATCAGCCCGGCCGGGCCGCCGCCCACGATGCCGACCTGGGTCCTGAGAACGGTGCGCTGTGCGCTCATGAGTGCTCCTGGTGATACGACGGGAATCGTGTCCAGTGTCCCAGCGGGCTGTGGGCGGCACCACAGTCTTCCCGTTGAACGGGACAGGAGCGGCGGCGGGGCGACCGGTCCGGCGGGGCGACCGGGCCGGCGGGGCGACCGGGCCGGCGGCGCGGCCGGTTCAGCGGGCGGCGTCCCGCAGCGTCCGGCGGATGCCGTGCGCGGCGGTGTGCAGCGCCTGGACGATCGCGCCGGCGCGCGCGGCGGGGTCGCCCGCGGGGGTGATGACGCCCAGGCCCGCCACCACCTGGTCGCCGCGGCCCCGCACGGGCACGGCGATGCCCGCCGTCCCCGCCTCGAGGTAGCCGGTCTGCAGGGCGTGGCCCGCGCCGCGGATCCGCTCGAGCTCCGCGGCCAGCACCCCGGGGTCCGTCGGGGAGAGCTCGGTGAACGCGTCGAGGGGCCCCCGGAGGTACTCCTCCCGGTACTCCTGCGGCGCGTGCGCCAGCAGGACCAGGCCCGTGGCCGAGAGGTGCAGGGGCAGCCGGCCCGCGACCTCGGCGCGCACGGGCACCGCCCGGGGGTGCGAGAGCCGTTCCACGAGCAGCACCTCGCGGCCCTCCACGATGCCGAGCTGCACGTGCTGGCGCAGCACCGCGTGGATGTCGCCCATGAACGGGCGGGCGGCGCGCGCCAGCCCGAGCTCGCGCGAGGAGCGGTTGGCCAGCTCCCACAGCCGGGTGCCGATCACGTAGTGCCCGCCCTCGACCCGCTCGAGCCAGCCCTGGCGGGCCATGTCCCGGGCCAGCCGGTGCGCGGTGGCCGTGGGCAGGCCGGTGAGGGCCGCGATCCGGCCCCCCGTCAGCCGGGAGTTCTCGGCGGTGAACGCCGCGAGGATCCGGTCCGCCCGCTCGAGCACGGACTCCCCGGTGGGTGAGTTCGCCATGGTGGCTCCTGACGCTCCTTCCTGGTCCCCGGCCGTGCGCCTCGGACGTGTGCTGCGGCCCGCCGCGGGACGGGGACAGCCCCGCCCCGGAAGACGGGTCTTCCGGAACGGGGCTGCCTGGTGATCACGGGAGTGACCACGTCCTGTCGGGGACGCCGACCTCAGTTGGAGCCGAAGTCGTAGTCCTCCAGCGGGATCGCCTGGAACTCGGCGGGCGAGGAGTTCTCCTCCGCGTAGCTGAAGTCCGAGAACGAGCCCGGCTCCGTGAACAGCGAGGCCTTCGCCTCGTCCGTCGGCTCCACGTCGATGTTGTTGTACCGCGCGAGCCCGGTGCCGGCCGGGATCAGCTTGCCGATGATCACGTTCTCCTTGAGGCCCACCAGCGGGTCGGACTTGCCCTCCATGGCCGCCTGCGTGAGCACGCGGGTGGTCTCCTGGAAGGACGCGGCCGACAGCCACGAGTCGGTGGCCAGCGAGGCCTTCGTGATGCCCATCAGCTCCGGCCGGCCCGCGGCCGGGCGGCTGCTCTCGGCCACGGCCTTGCGGTTGGCCTCCAGGAAGCGGACGTTCTCCACGAGCTCGCCCGGCAGCAGGTCCGTCTCGCCGGACTCGATGATCGTCACGCGGCGCAGCATCTGCCGCACGATGACCTCCACGTGCTTGTCGTGGATGCCCACGCCCTGGGAGCGGTACACGCGCTGCACCTCGTCCACGAGGTGCTTCTGCGCCTGCCGCGGTCCGCGGATGCGCAGCACCTCCTTGGGGTCCACGGCGCCCGAGACCAGCTGCTGGCCGACCTCGACGTGGTCGCCCTCGGTCACGAGCAGCTTCGCGCGGCGCAGCACCGGGTACCCGATCGCCTCGTCCCCGTTGTCCGGGGTCACGACGAGCTTGAGGGCCTTCTCGGTGTCCTCGATGCTGACCCGCCCGGCGACCTCCGAGATCGGCGCGACGCCCTTGGGCGTGCGGGCCTCGAAGAGCTCCTGGATGCGGGGCAGGCCCTGGGTGATGTCGCCGTCCGAGGACGCCACGCCACCGGTGTGGAAGGTGCGCATCGTCAGCTGCGTGCCGGGCTCACCGATCGACTGCGCGGCGATGATGCCCACGGCCTCGCCGATGTCCACCAGCTGGTTGGAGGCCAGCGAGCGGCCGTAGCACGCCGCGCACACGCCCACCGCGGACTCGCAGGTCAGCACGGAGCGCACGCGCACCGTGTCGGCCCCGCCGGCGAAGAGGGCGCTGATGAGCGCGTCGGAGAGGTCCGTGCCGGCCTCGGCCAGGATCTCGCCGTTGGCGTCCACCACGTCCACCGCGAGCACGCGGCCGTGCACCGTGTTCTCGATGTCCTCGTGCAGCACCCGGGCACCGGACTCCTGCACGTCGGCGAGCGGCAGGTTCAGGCCGCGCTCCGTCATGCAGTCCGCCTCCCGCACGATGACGTCCTGGGAGACGTCCACGAGACGACGGGTCAGGTAGCCCGAGTTCGCCGTGCGCAGCGCGGTGTCGGCCAGGCCCTTGCGGGCGCCGTGGGTCGCGATGAAGTACTCCAGCACCGACAGGCCCTCCCGGTAGGAGGACTTGATCGGGCGGGGCATGATCTCGCCCTTCGGGTTGGACACGAGCCCGCGGATGCCGGCGATCTGGCGGACCTGCATCCAGTTGCCTCGGGCGCCGGAGGACACCATCCGGTTGATGGTGTTCAGCGGCGAGAGGTTCGCCTGCATGGCCTGGGCGACCTCGTCGGTGGCCTTCGTCCAGATGTCGATGAGCTCCGAGCGCCGCTCGTCGTCGTCGATCAGACCGCGGTCGTACTGGCCCTGGATCTTCGCGGCCTGCGCCTCGTAGCCCTCCATGATGGCGGGCTTCTCCGGCGGGGTCGCGATGTCCGAGATGGCCACGGTCACGCCCGAGCGGGCCGCCCAGTGGAACCCGGCGTCCTTGAGCTCGTCGAGGGTGTGCGCCACGGTCACCATCGGGTACCGCTCCGCGAGGTCGTTGACCAGCGCGGACAGGTGCTTCTTGTCCGCGACGGCCTCGTCCCAGGGGTAGTCCTCGGGCAGCGTCTCGTTGAACAGCACGCGGCCCAGCGTGGTCTCCACGACCACGGGCGAGCCCGGCTCCCAGCCCTCGGGGGCCTCCCAGCCCTCGAACGGCACGAAGTCGTCCAGCTCGATCCGGCACAGCGCGTTGAGGTGCAGCTTCCCGGCGTCGTGGGCCATGATCGCCTCGGCCACCGAGGAGAACGCGCGGCCCTCCCCCTCCTCGCCCTCGCGGACGGTGGTGAGGTGGTAGAGCCCGATGATCATGTCCTGCGAGGGCAGGGCGATCGGCTTGCCGTCCGAGGGCTTCAGGATGTTGTTCGAGGACAGCATCAGGATGCGCGCCTCGGCCTGGGCCTCCGGGGACAGGGGCAGGTGCACGGCCATCTGGTCGCCGTCGAAGTCGGCGTTGAACGCGCCGCACACGAGCGGGTGGAGCTGGATGGCCTTGCCCTCGACGAGCTGCGGCTCGAACGCCTGGATGCCCAGGCGGTGCAGGGTGGGGGCACGGTTGAGCAGCACGGGGTGCTCGGTGATGACCTCCTCGAGCACGTCCCACACCTGGGGGCGGTAGCGCTCGACCATGCGCTTGGCCGACTTGATGTTCTGCGCGTGGTTGAGGTCCACGAGCCGCTTCATCACGAACGGCTTGAACAGCTCGAGCGCCATCTGCTTGGGCAGACCGCACTGGTGCAGCTTCAGCTGCGGGCCGACCACGATGACCGAGCGGCCGGAGTAGTCCACGCGCTTGCCGAGCAGGTTCTGCCGGAAGCGGCCCTGCTTGCCCTTGAGCATGTCGGACAGCGACTTCAGCGCACGGTTGCCCGGCCCGGTGACCGGGCGGCCGCGGCGGCCGTTGTCGAACAGCGAGTCCACGGCCTCCTGCAGCATCCGCTTCTCGTTGTTGACGATGATCTCCGGGGCGCCCAGGTCGAGCAGGCGCTTGAGCCGGTTGTTGCGGTTGATCACGCGCCGGTAGAGGTCGTTGAGGTCCGAGGTGGCGAAGCGGCCGCCGTCGAGCTGGACCATCGGGCGCAGCTCCGGCGGGATCACCGGGACGGCGTCCAGGACCATGCCCAGCGGGGAGTTGTCCGTGGTCAGGAACGCGTTGACGACCTTGAGCCGCTTCAGGGCGCGGGTCTTGCGCTGGCCCTTGCCGGTGGCGATGGTCTCCCGCAGGGACTCGGCCTCGGCCTCGAGGTCGAAGGTCTCGAGCCGCTTCTTGATCGCCTCGGCGCCCATCGAGCCCTCGAAGTACATCCCGTAGCGGTCCACCATGACGCGGTAGAGCGCCTCGTCGCCCTCGAGGTCGTTGACCTTGAGGTTCTTGAAGCGGTCCCAGACCTGCTCGAGGCGGTCGATCTCCAGGTTGGCGCGCTTGCGCACGTTGGCCATCTGGCGGTCGGCGGAGTCGCGGAGCTTGCGCTTCTCCGCGGCCTTGCCGCCCTCCTCCTCGACCCGGCCGAGCTCGGTCTCGAGGTCGCGGGCGATCGCGGCGATGTCGGAGTCGCGGGTGGACTCCATCTGCGCCTTCTCGCGGTCCACGGCGGCCTGCAGGTTCGGCAGGTCGTCGTGGCGGGCGTCCTCGTCCACGGACGTGATCATGTACGCCGCGAAGTAGATGACCTTCTCCAGGTCCTTCGGGGCGAGGTCCAGCAGGTAGCCGAGCCGCGAGGGCACGCCCTTGAAGTACCAGATGTGGGTCACGGGAGCGGCGAGCTCGATGTGGCCCATGCGCTCACGGCGCACCTTGGCACGGGTGACCTCGACGCCGCAGCGCTCGCAGATGATGCCCTTGTAGCGCACGCGCTTGTACTTGCCGCAGTAGCACTCCCAGTCCCGGGTGGGACCGAAGATCTTCTCGCAGAACAGGCCGTCCTTCTCGGGCTTGAGCGTGCGGTAGTTGATGGTCTCCGGCTTCTTGACCTCGCCGTAGGACCAGGTCCGGATGTCCTCCGCGGTCGCAAGACCGATCCGCATGAGGCCTAGTGAAGATTCGTTGGACATGAGGGTCCTTTATCTCTTTCTCTGGAAAAGTTGACGTCTCGTCGGGATGGACCGAGGGGGATCAGACCTCTTCGACCGAGCTGGGCTCGGAGTGCGAGAGATCGATGCCCAGTTCCTCGGCCGCCCGGAAGACCTCGTCATCCGAATCGCGCATCTCGATGGTGTTGCCGTCGGCCGAGAGCACCTCGACGTTCAGGCACAGCGACTGCATCTCCTTGATGAGGACCTTGAAGGACTCGGGGACACCCGGCTCCGGTATGTTCTCGCCCTTCACGATGGCCTCGTAGACCTTCACGCGCCCGTGCACGTCGTCGGACTTGACCGTCAGCAGCTCCTGCAGCGTGTAGGCGGCGCCGTACGCCTCGAGCGCCCAGACCTCCATCTCGCCGAAGCGCTGGCCGCCGAACTGCGCCTTACCGCCCAGCGGCTGCTGGGTGATCATGGAGTACGGGCCGGTCGAGCGCGCGTGGATCTTGTCGTCCACGAGGTGGTGCAGCTTCAGGATGTACTGGTAGCCCACCGACACCGGGTCCGGGAACGGCTCGCCGGAGCGGCCGTCGAACAGCCGGGCCTTGCCGGACCGGTCGATCAGCCGCGCGCCGTCCCGCGTCGGGTTGGTGTGGTCGAGGAGGTCGAAGATCTCCTCCTCCCGCGCGCCGTCGAACACCGGGGTGGCCACGTTCGTGGGCCCGGACTGCTTCGGGAAGTTCGGCAGCCGGTCGAGCCACTCGGGCTCGCCCTCGATGTTCCAGCCCTGCTTGGCGAGCCAGCCGGTGTGCACCTCGAGGACCTGCCCGAGGTTCATGCGGCCGGGCACGCCCAGCGGGTTGAGGATGATGTCCACGGGGGTCCCGTCCTCGAGGAACGGCATGTCCTCCAGCGGCAGGATCTTCGAGATGACGCCCTTGTTGCCGTGGCGGCCGGCGAGCTTGTCGCCGTCCGTGATCTTGCGCTTCTGCGCCACGTACACCCGGACCACCTGGTTGACGCCCGCGGGCAGGTCGTCGTCCTCGTCGTCGCGGTCGAAGACGCGCACGCCGATGACGGTGCCGGACTCGCCGTGGGGCACCTTCAGGGACGTGTCGCGCACCTCGCGGGACTTCTCGCCGAAGATCGCCCGCAGCAGGCGCTCCTCGGGGGTCAGCTCGGTCTCGCCCTTCGGGGTGACCTTGCCCACCAGGATGTCGCCGGCCTGGACCTCCGCGCCGATGTGGATGATGCCGCGCTCGTCGAGGGCGGACAGCACCTCCTCGGACACGTTCGGGATGTCCCGGGTGATCTCCTCGGCGCCCAGCTTCGTGTCGCGGGCGTCGATCTCGTGCTCCTCGATGTGGATCGAGGTGAGCACGTCCTCCGAGACCATGCGCTGGGAGAGGATGATCGCGTCCTCGTAGTTGAGGCCCTCCCAGGACATGTAGGCGACCAGCAGGTTCTTGCCCAGGGCCAGCTCGCCCTGGTCCGTGGACGGACCGTCGGCGATGACCGAGCGCTCCTCGACCCGCTCGCCCTCGGAGACGATGACGCGCTGGTTGTAGGTGTTGCCCGGGTTCGAGCGCGTGAACTTGTTGATCGGGTAGACCGTGGTCGTCCCGTCGTCGTTGAGCACGCGCACGAGGTTCGCCGAGACCTCCTCGACCACGCCGGCCTTGCGCGCCAGCACGGAGTCGCCGGCGTCCAGGGCCGCGTAGCGCTCCATGCCGGTGCCCACGAGCGGGGCCTCGGACTCGAGCAGCGGCACGGCCTGGCGCTGCATGTTGGCGCCCATGAGCGCGCGGTTGGCGTCGTCGTGCTCGAGGTACGGGATGAGGGCGGTCGCCACGGACACCATCTGGCGCGGGGAGACGTCCATGTACTGCACGGCGGTCGGGTCGACCAGCACGGCCTCGCCGGAGCCGTCGGCGGCGCGCGCGAGCACGGCGTCCTCGGCGAACCGGTTGTCCAGGCCCAGCGGGGCGTTGGCCTGGGCGATCGTGACGCCGCGCTCGTCGTCGGCGGTGAGGTACTCGACGTCGTCGGTCACCAGGCCGTCGACGACCTTGCGGTAGGGCGTCTCGATGAAGCCGAACGGGTTGATCCGCCCGTAGGTCGCCAGCGAGCCGATGAGGCCGATGTTGGAGCCCTCAGGGGTCTCGATGGGGCACATGCGGCCGTAGTGCGACGGGTGGACGTCACGGACCTCCATGCCGGCGCGGTCGCGGGAGAGACCGCCCGGGCCGAGCGCGGACAGCCGGCGCTTGTGGGTCAGGCCCGCGAGCGGGTTGTTCTGGTCCATGAACTGCGACAGCTGCGAGGTGCCGAAGAACTCCTTGATCGCCGCCACGACCGGGCGGATGTTGATCAGGGTCTGCGGGGTGATCGCCTCGACGTCCTGGGTGGTCATGCGCTCGCGCACCACGCGCTCCATCCGGGACAGGCCGGTGCGGATCTGGTTCTCGATCAGCTCGCCGACCGCGCGGATGCGGCGGTTGCCGAAGTGGTCGATGTCGTCGACGTCCACGACGACCTCGCGGGGCTCGCCGTCCCGCACGCCCTTCATGGTGCCGCCGCCGGCGTGCAGGGTCACGAGGTAGCGGATCATCGCGACGATGTCGTCGACCGAGAGCACCGAGGCGTCCTCGTCCTCGAACGCCTTGTCGAGGCCCAGCTTCCGGTTGATCTTGTACCGGCCCACCTTGGCGAGGTCGTAGCGCTTGGAGTTGAAGTACATGTTGTCCAGCAGCGCCTGGGCGGCGTCGACCGTGGGCGGCTCCCCCGGGCGCAGCTTGCGGTAGATGTCCAGCAGCGCGTCCTCGCGGGACTCGACGGTGTCCTTCTCGAGGGTCGCCCGGATGGAGTCGAACTCCCCGAACTCCTCGAGGATGCGGGACTCGCTCCAGCCGAGGGCCTTGAGCAGCACGGTCACCGACTGCTTGCGCTTGCGGTCCAGGCGCACGCCCACCTGGTCGCGCTTGTCGATCTCGAGCTCGAACCAGGCGCCGCGGGACGGGATGATCTTCGCGGAGTAGATGTCCTTGTCCGAGGTGCGGTCCTGGCCGCGCTCGAAGTACGCGCCCGGCGAGCGGACGAGCTGGGAGACGACGACACGCTCGGTGCCGTTGATGACGAAGGTGCCCTTCTCGGTCATCAGCGGGAAGTCGCCCATGAACACGGTCTGCTGCTTGATCTCGCCCGTGTTGTTGTTCATGAACTCGGCCTTGACGTACAGGGGCGCCGAGTAGGTGGCGTCCCGGTCCTTGCACTCGTCCATGGTGTACTTCGGGTCGTAGAACTCCGGCTCCGAGAAGGACAGGGACATGGTGCCCTGGAAGTCCTCGATCGGGGAGATCTCCTCGAAGATGTCGGACAGGCCGGAGGTGCGGGCGATGCCCTGCTCCCCGGTCTCGATGGCCTGCTGGACGCGGGCCTGCCACCGCTCGTTGCCCACGAGACGGTCGAAGCTGTCCGTCTGGAGGGCCAGCAGGTTCGGCACGTCCAGCGGTTCATGGATCTTGGCGAAGGAGATGCGGCGCGGGACGTCCCCGTCGGCCGGTCGGTTAGCGGTTACGTTCGAATCGGTGCTCGAGGCGACCAAGATGGATTCCTTCCACAGACCTGCAGTTGAATCGCGCAGTTCCCGGCTCGGGGATACGGGTGTGCGAGGGCCAGCGGGCTGACGATGCTGGTTCGCTCCCCAGGGGCGCCCACCGCTATATGAAGGCACGCAGAATGAGGGACAACGCAAAGATCCAGCATAGGCCCCAATGGCGGCTCTGTCCACACGAGCGGTGGACGCGGGCGCCCACCGCTCGTAGGATGAGAGATTTCGTGTCCTGGGTCTCAGGGCCGCGCGGAGTCCCCGGCCCGCGGGCTCACCGGGCGGCCTCCACGGCCCCGGACTCGGCGGTCTCCTCGGCGGTTGCCTGGCTCTCGGCGGCGAACGCCTCGACGGGCGGGCAGCTGCAGACGAGGTTGCGGTCCCCGGCGGCGTTCTCCACCCGGCCCACGGGCGGCCAGAACTTGGCCAGGCGCAGCTCGGGCAGCGGATAGGCGGCCCGGGAGCGGGGGTAGGCCCGGTCCCACTCGTCGGCGGTGAGCACCTCCGCGGTGTGCGGGGCGTGGCGCAGCACCGAGTCCTCGAGCGCGACCTCGCCCTCCGCCACGGCGGTCATCTCCGCGTGGATCGCGCGCATCGCGGCCACGAACCGGTCCAGCTCCGCGAGGTTCTCGGACTCCGTGGGCTCCACCATGAGCGTGCCGGCCACGGGGAACGCGAGGGTGGGCGCGTGGAAGCCGTAGTCGACGAGCCGCTTGCACACGTCCTCCGCGGTCACCCCGGAGGCCTTCGTGAGCGCGCGGAGGTCGAGGATGCACTCGTGCGCCACGAACCCGCCGGGGCCGGTGTAGAGGGTCGGGAAGACGTCGGCGAGCCGGGTGGAGACGTAGTTCGCGCTGAGGATCGCGGTGCGCGAGGACGCGGTGAGCCCCTCCGCGCCCGTCATGGCGATGTACATCCAGGTGATCGGCAGCACCCCGGCCGAGCCGTAGCGGGCCTGGGACACGGGGAACGTCCACTCGTCGCCGTCCACGGCGCCGGGGTCCCCGGGGTCGCCGGGCAGGAACGGCACGAGGTGCTCCGCGACGCCCACGGGCCCCACGCCGGGTCCCCCGCCGCCGTGCGGGATGCAGAAGGTCTTGTGCAGGTTCAGGTGGGAGACGTCCCCGCCGAAGCGGCCGGGCCGGGCGAGGCCCATGAGGGCGTTGAGGTTGGCGCCGTCCACGTAGACCTGGCCGCCCGCGTCGTGCACGGCGGCGCACACGTCGGTGATCTGCTCCTCGAACACGCCGTGCGTCGAGGGGTAGGTGATCATGATGCCCGCGAGCTCGTCCCCCACGGTCCCGATCTTCGCGGCGAGGTCCTCCATGTCCACGGAGCCGTCCCCGGCGGTGGCCACGACCACCACCTTGAGGTCGGCGAGCACCGCGGAGGCGGCGTTGGTGCCGTGGGCCGAGGACGGGATGAGGATCGTCGTGCGCTGCCGGTCGCCCCGGGAGAGGTGGTAGCGGCGGATCGCGAGCAGCCCGGCCAGCTCGCCCTGGGACCCCGCGTTGGGCTGGACGGAGACCGCGGCGTAGCCGGTGATCTCCGTGAGCCAGGCCTCGAGCTGGGTGATCAGCTCGCGCCAGCCGACGGTCTGGTCGTCGGGGGCCAGCGGGTGGACGGAGGCGAGCTCGGGCCAGCTGATGGGCTCCATCTCGGCGGCGGCGTTGAGCTTCATGGTGCAGGAGCCCAGCGGGATCATGGTCCGGTCGAGGGCCAGGTCCTTGTCCGCGAGGGCGCGCAGCCAGCGCATCATCGCGGTCTCGGAGCGGTGCAGGGTGAACACCGGGTGCGTCAGGTAGGAGTCGGTGCGCAGCAGCTCGGCCGGGAGCTCCCAGGCGTCCCCCTCGCCGCCGTCGTCCGTGGCCGCGGCGCCGAACGCGGCGAGCACGGCGTCGACGTCCTGCTCGTCGTGGGGCTCCCCGACCGACACGGACACGTGGTCCGCGTCGGCCCGGCGCACGTTGATCCCGCGCTCCGCGGCGGCCGCCACGACGGCGTCGGCGCGGCCGGGGACCTCGGCCAGCACGGTGTCGAAGAACCGGTCGTGGACCACGCGGACGCCGCCGGCGGCGAGCCCGGCGGCGAGGCGGGCGGCCAGTCCGTGCAGGCGCTCGGCGATGGCGCGCAGCCCGTCCGGGCCGTGGTAGGCCGCATAGGCGCCGGCCACGATGGCCAGGAGGGCCTGGGCGGTGCAGATGTTCGAGGTGGCCTTCTCCCGGCGGATGTGCTGCTCGCGGGTCTGCAGGGCCAGCCGGTAGGCGGGCCGGCCGGAGGAGTCGGTCGAGACGCCCACCAGGCGGCCCGGCAGGTTCCGCTCGAGGCCCTTGCGGCAGGCCATGAACGCGGCGTGGGGCCCGCCGAAGAACAGCGGCACCCCGAAGCGCTGGGCGGAGCCCACGGCGATGTCCGCCCCCTGCTCCCCCGGGGAGCGCAGCAGGGTGAGGGACAGCAGGTCGGTGGCCACGGCCACGAGCGCACCCCGCGCGTGCGCCGCCTCGGCGGTCTCGGCGAGGGGGACGACCTCCCCGTCGACGCCCACCTGGCTCAGGACCACGCCGAAGAGGTCGCCGTCGGGCAGCCCCTCGGCGAGGTCGGTGACGACCAGTTCGATGCCCACGGCCCGGCAGCGCCCGCGCAGCACGGCGAGGGTCTGGGGAAGCGTCCTGGCGTCCACGACGACGCGCCGGCTCGTGGCCCTGCGGTTGGACCGGTGCATCATGAGCACGGCCTCGGCCACCGCGGTGGCCTCGTCCAGCAGGGAGGCGTTCGCCAGGTCGAGACCGGTGAGGTCCATGACGGCGTTCTGGAACGTCAGCAGCGCCTCCAGGCGTCCCTGGGAGATCTCGGCCTGGTACGGGGTGTAGGAGGTGTACCAGGCCGGGTTCTCGAGGATGTTGCGGCGCAGCGCGGGCGGGGTCACGGTGTCCGCGTAGCCCTGCCCGATCATCTGGGTCATCACGCGGTTCTTCGCGGCGACCCGGCGCAGGGCCGTGAGCGCCTCGTGCTCCGACAGCGGGGCGGGAAGGTCCAGGGGCTGGTCCGAGGTGATGCCGGCGGGGACCGCGCGGGCGACGAGCTCGTCGAGGTCGGCGGCGCCGACGACCTCGAGCATGCTCCGGGTCTCGGCGGCGTCCGGTCCGAGGTGGCGTGGCAGGAAGGACACGGTCAGCTCCTCGTGGTTCGAGGCCCCGTGGGGCCCGTCCGACCTTCCCCGCTGACGTTCCCGACCGGAGAGCTCGTCCCGGCCGCTGCGGGCCGCCTGCACCGTCGGGGCCTCCCGTCCGGGCCGGCGGCGGGGGCCTCTTCGGCGTGGCCTGCTCGCAGCGGTACCGGGGCCTGGGAGAAGCTCCGGAGAGCTCCGTTCCCCGGCGCCTTCCGGGACCCGGACGACGTCGGAGCCTCCCGTCGCGCGTGGGCGGCCGATGTGGTTGTGCGCCCAGTCTCGCACAGAACGGCCGGGCACGGCACGAGGCCCCGGACGCCGTGCGTCCGGGGCCTCGCTGGAGCGTTCGCCGAGGGAACGCGTCCGGGGTGCTGCTGGGTCCTACTTGAGGGTGACGGTGGCGCCGGCGCCCTCAAGGGCCTCCTTGGCCTTGTCCGCGGCCTCCTTGTTGGCGCCCTCGAGGACGGCCTTGGGGGCCGAGTCCACGAGGTCCTTGGCCTCCTTGAGGCCGAGGGAGGTCAGCGCGCGGACCTCCTTGATGACCTGGATCTTCTTCTCGCCGGCGGCCTCGAGGACGACGTCGAACTCGGTCTGCTCCTCGGCCTCCTCGGCGGCGGCGGCCGGAGCGGCGGCACCGGCGACGGCCACGGGGGCGGCCGCGGTGACGTCGAAGGTCTCCTCGAAGGCCTTCACGAACTCGGAGAGCTCGATGAGGGAGAGCTCCTTGAACGCGTCGATCAGTTCAGCGGTGGTGAGCTTGGCCATGGTTGTGGCTCCTTTTCGATGGTGTGCCCCGGCCGGGTTTCGTCGGCGCGGGACGGTCTGGTTCCGTGGTGAGAATGTGCCTCGCGGCGGGGATGCTGGTCAGGCGTCCTGCTCCTCGACCTTGGCGCGCAGCGCCTCGGCCGTGCGGACCGTCTTCGACAGCGGGGCCTGGAACAGCGCCGCGGCCTGGGACAGGGACGCCTGGGCGGCACCGGCCACCTTGGCCAGCAGCACCTCGCGGGACTCGAGGTCCGCGAGCTGCTTGATGTCCGCGTCGCTGAGAGCCTTGCCCTCGAGGTAACCGCCCTTGACGACGAGCTGCGGGTTCGCCTTGGCGAAGTCACGCAGGCTCTTGGCGGCCTCGACGGGGTCCCCCGAGATGAAGGCGATCGCGCTCGGGCCGGCGAGCTGGCCGTCGAACGCGTCGATGCCCAGCTCCTTGGCCGCGATCGCGGTCAGCGTGTTCTTCACCACGGCGTATTCGGCGTTCTCACCGAGCGAGCGGCGCAGCTCCTTGAGCTGGGCCACGGTGAGGCCGCGGTACTCAGTCAGGACAGCGGCGTCCGAGTTGGAGAACATCTCCTTCAACTCGGCGACCGCGGCTGCCTTTTCCGGGTTCGCCATGGTACTCCTTCCGGTCTTCGATGCCGGTCGCTGCCGGAAGGGCCCGGGCACAGAAAAAGCCCCGCGCAGATGCCCGGGGCTCGGCGTCGCGCCCCGTGCAGGACGGGACGTGCTCGCTGTGCTGGTTCACCTGCGCTGGCGGTTCCTGGCGGAACTCTTACGGCGGTCCTCCCGTGCTGCGCGCTCCGAAACGGGGTGCACGGGCAGGAGGGACCACGACCGGCGGTCTTTGGTGAGTCCCACGCTACCCGAGGGACCCGCCGCGGCCAAATCGGGGCCGGCCCGGACGTCGGTCCGGTCGCGGATCGGAGCGGTCGCTCAGGCCGCGGGGAAGTCCCGGGCCCACACGCCGCTGCGCCCGGCCACCCGGAAGCCCAGCCGGCCGTTGACCCGGCTCATCCGGTCGTCCCCGCTGTGGCTCCAGGAGTAGACCGTGCGCACGCTCGGCGCCAGCCGCTCGAGCTGCTGCAGGTTCGCCAGCTTCAGCCGGGTGGCGAGCCACCGCCGGCGGTGCTCGCGCAGGACCACGGTCTCGTCCTGCATGCCGATCGGCGGGGCCTCCCCCGCCAGGACGATCTCGGTCATCCCCACGAGCCGTCCGCTGGGCTCGTGCTCGGCCACCGCCACGAGGGACCGGTTGCCCGCCTCGGCGCGCAGCTGCTCGGTGCGCCGCACGCGCTCGGCGTCCCAGGGCTCGGGGTCGGCGGGGACCGCGGGGGCCAGGAAGGAGTCGGCGGCCATCCGCGAGTGCAGGGCGGCGAGCTCGTAGAGCCGGTCCTCGGGGGCGGGACCGCTCCAGACGTGGATCCGGTAGGGCTCGGGCGCCGGCGAGGCGGCGACCTCGCGCAGCAGCGCCTCGATCCGCTGGGGCGGCAGCGGGACGTCCAGCACCCCGAAGTCGCTCACCGACTCGAGCCGGTAGCCGGCGCTGAGGGCGAAGCGGGTCTGCCGGTTGGAGACGGGCAGCCGGCCCGAGCCGTCCGCGGCGTCCACCCACTCGACCATGCCCGGCGTGATCGAGGGGAAGACCCCGGTGACGCTGCCGTCGCCCTGGATCTCCTGCGGCCCGGGGTGCTCGGTCTGGATCCGCAGGTGCCGCCGGGACTCCCCCACGGCGAGCTGCTCGGCGGCGGCCAGCAGCTCGGTGCCGGTGCCCTGGGAGGTGACGTCGGGGTCCACGTCGACGGTGATGTGGGCCGAGTCGGTGAGCGTGACCAGGGGCATCCGCACCTCGGCGCGTCCCGTGAGCCGGTCCTGGGCCCACGCGAGCAGGACGACCACGCGCTCGAAGGGGTCGTGCAGGTCCCGGTAGAGCTCCTGGGCGTCACCGGTGAGGTCCGAGATCCCCCACACGTGCTGCCGGGACCGGCGCACGAGCTCCGCAACGCGTCCCAGCAGCTGCTGGGCGGCGTCGTCGAACTCGTCGGGGATGCGCATCTGCTCGATGCGCACTGGGGGGTGCTCGCTCACGTGGGGGATCTCCGTTCCGTGGGCGCCGGCGGACGCCCGCCGGCTGCTGGGTCGTGGGAGGACTGCTCCCGTCGGACGGCAAGGGGCCCGGCCGCATCGGCCGGGCCCCCACCCGTCGGAGCCCCGCGGGCTCCGGTGCGCGGCGTCAGGCGCCGACGACGACCTCGGTGACGTTCGGGTCGACCGGGATGCCCGGGCCGAACGTGGTCGAGACGGTCGCCTTCGTGATGTAGCGGCCCTTCGACGCGGAGGGCTTCAGGCGCAGGATCTCCTCGAGGGCGGCGCCGTAGTTCTCCGCGAGCTTCTGCACGTCGAAGGACGTCTTGCCCACGATGAAGTGCAGGTTCGAGTGCTTGTCGACGCGGAAGTCGATCTTGCCGCCCTTGATGTCGTTGACGGCCTTGGTCACGTCCATGGTGACGGTGCCGGTCTTGGGGTTCGGCATCAGGTTGCGGGGACCGAGGACCTTGCCCAGGCGGCCGACCTTGCCCATCATGTCCGGGGTCGCCACGGCGGCGTCGAAGTCGGTCCAGCCGCCCTGGATGCGGGCGATCAGGTCGTCGGAGCCGACGTGGTCCGCCCCGGCCTCCTCGGCGGCGGCGGCCTTGTCGCCGGTCGCGAAGACGACGACGCGGGCGGTCTTGCCGGTGCCGTTGGGCAGGTTCACGGTGCCGCGGACCATCTGGTCGGCCTTGCGGGGGTCGACGCCCAGGCGGAGGACGACCTCCACGGTGGAGTCGGTCTTCGCGGTGTCGAGCTCCTTGGCCAGGGCCACGGCCTCGGCCGGGGCGTACAGCGCGCCCTCGTCGATCTTGGCGGCGGCCGCCTGGTATGCCTTGCTGCGCTTTGCCATCTGCTTCTTCTCCTTGTGCAGTTGTGGTCTGCGGGCCGCGCTCGGCCCTGCCACGTCAATATCGGTGGGTGGTGTCAGCCGAGGCTGATCACTCGACCTCGATGCCCATGGAGCGGGCGGTGCCGGCGATGATCTTCGCGGCGGCGTCGACGTCGTTGGCGTTGAGGTCTTCCTTCTTGGTCTCGGCGATCTCGCGCACCTGGTCCATGCTGAGCTTGCCGACCTTCTGGGTGTGCGGGACGCCGGAGCCCTTGGTGATGCCGGCGGCCTTCTTGATCAGCTGCGCGGCGGGCGGGGTCTTCGTGATGAAGGTGAACGAGCGGTCCTCGTAGACCGTGATCTCCACGGGCACGATGTTGCCGCGCTGGGACTCCGTGGCCGCGTTGTAGGCCTTGCAGAACTCCATGATGTTCACGCCGTGCTGGCCGAGGGCCGGGCCCACGGGGGGCGCCGGGTTGGCGGCGCCTGCCTGGATCTGCAGCTTGATGAGGCCGGAGACCTTCTTCTTCTTGGGAGCCATGTGCTGGTCCTTCTTCTGCTGGACGTACCGGCGCACAGGAGCGTACGACGGCGGGTGGCCGCCGTGGCGCGGCGGCCGGGCGGTCCCGGCGGCGAAGCATGCACCGCGGGGGCCGGGAACTGGGGCGGGCCGGAGCGGCCCGCGGGGCTCAGATCTTGGAGACCTGGTTGAAGCCGAGGGTCACGGGGGTCTCGCGCTCGAAGATCGACACGAGGACGACGAGCTGCTGGGACTCCACCTTGATCTCGGAGATCGTGGCGGGGAGGGTCTCGAACGGGCCCTCCTTGACGATGACGGACTCGCCGACCTCGAAGTCGACGTCGACCTGCGGCTGCGCGCTCGGCTGGGCCGCCGTCTCGCCGCCCGCGCCCTGCGGGGCCTCGAAGACCGGGTTGAGCATCTCGAAGACCTCGTCGAGGCGCAGCGGCACGGGGTTGTAGGCGTCCTGGCCGACGAAGCCGGTGACGCCCGGGGTGTGGCGGACCGCGCCCCAGGAGGCGTCGGTGAGGTTCATCCGCACCAGGACGTAGCCGGGGATCCGCACCCGGCGCACGATCTTGCGCTGGGCGTTCTTGATCTCGACGACCTCCTCCATCGGCACCTCGATCTGGAAGATGTCGTCCTCCATGTTGAGGGACTGGATGCGGGTCTCGAGGTTCGTCTTCACGCGGTTCTCGTAGCCGGCGTAGGTGTGGATGACGTACCAGTCACCCTCCTGGCGGCGCAGCTTCGACTTGAACTCCTCGACGGGGTCCACGGCGGGCACCTCGTCCTCGGCGGCCGGGGCCTCCTCGGCGGGGACCTCGTCCTCCGCGGGGACGTCGGCCTCGGGGCCGGCCGGCTCGGCGGGAGCCGCGTCCGCGGCCGCCGGGGCCTCGTCCGGCTCGTGGGCGGCCGCGAAGTCGTCCTCCTGCACGGAGGTCTCGGCCTCCGGCAGCTCCGGAGCCTGCTGGTCGACCTCGGCCGGTGCCTCGGTGCCGTTTTCGAGCTCGTGCTCGGTCACTGGATCTCCCTCAAGTTCTTTCGTGGATGTCGTGCTCTGCTGGGTCACGGTGGCCGGCCGCGCCGGTCCGTGCGCCGCCCGGATCAGCCGGCGGCGTCCCCCTGCCCGAAGATCCACAGGGCGGCCTGCCCGAACGCGAGGTCCAGGACCGAGATGAGCACCATCATGAACGCGACGAACACGAGGACCACCAGGACGTAGTTGACCAGTTCGTGCCGGGTGGGGGTGACCACCTTCCGGAGCTCCCCCACGACCTGGCGCAGGAACAGGAACAGGCGCCCGAAGACGCCCCGGGGGCTCTCGGCCCCCTGCTCCGGGGGCTGGCCCGACGCCCGGCCGGCGGTGGTCTGCGACATCGGCTCTCCCTGTGTGCAATCGTGCGTGCCGAGCGGTGCTGCCGGCCCGCCGTCGCCGCGGCCGTTCCCGGCACCCCGGTGCGGGGTGCCGGGAACCGCCCCGGACTGGAGCAGGGCAGACAGGACTCGAACCTGCAACCTGCGGTTTTGGAGACCGCTGCGCTACCAATTGCGCCACTGCCCTACGTGCCTCGCGAGCTCGCCCGGCGTCGGAACACCGGCCTCGATCGCTCGGACCCGGTCACCGACTCTACCACCCGACCTCGCCGCGACGGCGCGGCGGAGCAGGCGTCGATGACACCAGTCGACCATCCTAGGCGACCCGGGCGGCGGGGTGCAATCCGGGCGGGACGGGCCGCCCGCGCGCCGGATCCGCCCGCCGGACCCCCGAGTAGCATGGGGGCGTCCGCACCGCCGCCGCCGCACCCGGCGGAAACCGTCCGTTCCCCTCCAGGAGGCCCCCGGTCATGACCACGTCCCGCATCTCCCGGCGCGTCGGCGCCATCGCAGAGTCCGCGACGCTCGCCGTGGACGCCAAGGCGAAGGCGCTCAAGGCCGCCGGCCGCCCCGTGATCGGCTTCGGCGCCGGGGAGCCCGACTTCCCCACGCCCCAGTACATCGTGGACGCCGCCGCGGCCGCCCTGCAGGACCCGGCGAACTTCCGGTACACGCCGGCCGCGGGCCTGCCCGAGCTGCGCAAGGCGGTCGCCGAGCAGACCGCCCGGGACTGCGGGTACACGGTGGAGCCCTCCCAGGTCCTCGTCACCAACGGCGGCAAGCAGGCCGTCTTCCAGGCCTTCGCCACGGTCGTGGACGAGGGCGACGACGTCCTGCTGCCGGCCCCGTACTGGACGACCTACCCCGAGGCCATCAAGCTCGCCGGCGGCAACCCGGTCGAGGTCTTCGCCGGACCGGAGCTCGGCTACAAGGTCACCCCCGAGCTGCTCGAGGCCGCGTGGACCGAGCGCACCAAGGCGCTGCTGTTCTGCTCGCCGTCGAACCCCACCGGCGCCGTGTACTCCCCCGAGGAGACCGCGGCCGTGGGCCGCTGGGCCGCGGAGAAGGGGATCTTCGTGCTGACCGACGAGATCTACCAGCACCTCACCTACGACGGCGTGCCGTTCACCTCGATCGCCGCCGCCGTGCCGGAGCTGGGCGAGAACGTGGTGGTCCTCAACGGCGTGGCCAAGACGTACGCGATGACCGGCTGGCGGGTGGGCTGGATGATCGGGGCCCCCGACATCATCAAGGCGGCCACGAACCTGCAGTCCCACCTGACGTCCAACGTCAACAACGTGGCCCAGCGGGCCGCGCTCGCGGCGGTGTCCGGCCCGCTCGACGAGGCCCACCGGATGCGGGAGGCCTTCGACCGCCGCCGCAAGGTCATGGTCGAGGCGCTCAACGCCATCGACGGCGTGGAGTGCCCCACCCCGACCGGCGCGTTCTACGCCTACGCGGACGTGCGCGGGCTGCTCGGCCGGCGGTTCGGCGACGCGACGCCGCAGACCTCCGCCGAGCTCGCGGAGCTGATCCTGGAGCAGGCGGAGGTCGCCGTGGTCCCCGGCGAGGCCTTCGGCCCCTCCGGCTTCCTGCGCCTGTCCTACGCCCTGGGCGACGACGACCTCGCCGAGGGCCTGCGCCGGCTCCAGGAGTACCTGGGCGGCGCCGCGTGAGCGCCCTCGACCGCGCCGTGGCCGCGGCGGAGTCGGTGCCCGCGGCGGCCCTCGTGAGCGCGGGCCTGATCGGCGGGTACGCCACCGCCCGGGCGACCGGTGTGCGCCCCCTGGGCGGGGCGGTGCTGGCCGCCGCCGGCGCCGCGGCCGCCCACTCGTGGTGGCATCGCGGCGGTCCGGGGACCACGGCCGCGCTCGGCGGGCTCTACGTCCTCGGCTTCGGCCTCTCCCACCCGCTGGCCAGGCGGATCGGGGCCTGGCCCTCCGTCCTGGCCGTGACCGCCGTCAACGCCGCCGCCAACGCCGTCCTGGTGGACCGTCCCGGCCGCTGAGCCGGGACCGCCCCGCCGACGGCGCCGCCCGCCCCCGGACGGGGACGGGCGGCGCCGTCGCGCACGGTCCGCGCCTCAGTCGCCGACGGCCTCCAGGCCGCGCCGGACGATCAGCGGATCGGGAGGATAGACCACGTCCGGGTCCTTGTCCTCGTAGTCGAACTGGTCCAGGAAGAAGCGCAGCGCGTTGATCCTCGCCCGCTTCTTGTCGTTGGACTTCACCGTGGTCCACGGGGCGTGGTCGGTGTCGGTGCGCAGGAACATCTCCTCCTTGGCGTCCGTGTAGTCCTCCCACCGGTCGAGGGAGGCGAGGTCCATGGGCGAGAGCTTCCAGCGCCGCACGGGGTCGATCTGGCGGATCGCGAACCGGGTGCGCTGCTCGTGCTGGGTGACGGAGAACCAGAACTTCGTCAGGTGGACGCCCGAGTCCACGAGCATCTTCTCGAAGACGGGCGCCTGGGCCATGAACTGCTCGTACTGCCGGTCCGTGCAGAAGCCCATGACGCGCTCGACGTTGGCGCGGTTGTACCAGGAGCGGTCGAACATCACGATCTCCCCGGCGGTGGGCAGGTGCTGGATGTAGCGCTGGAAGTACCACTGGCCCCGCTCGCGGTCCGAGGGCTTGGTGAGGGCGACGACGCGGGCCGCGCGCGGGTTCAGGTGCTCGGTGAAGCGCTTGATCGTCCCGCCCTTGCCGGCGGCGTCGCGGCCCTCGAACACGATGACGTGCTGGAGGTCGTGGTCCTGGCCCCAGTACTGGAACTTCAGCAGCTCGATCTGCAGCTGGTACTTCTCGAGCTCGTACTCCTCCCGGCTCATCCGCTCCTCGTACGGGTAGTCCTCCCGCCAGGTCTCCACCGCCGAGCCCCCCGGGTCGATCAGGTCCGGGTCCGGGGACTGCCCGTCCCGCACCGTGTACCCCTGGTCGACCAGCTTGTCGATGAACTCCCGCAGGTTCTCCCGGGCCGGTTCTCTGTCCGCGCTCAACGCCATCCCTCCTCGCGGGCCCGGCGGGGCCCTCCCCGGCAGTCTAGGCCCGGGACGCGGAGGGGCGCCGGGGCCAACACGTCCGGGCCGGGCCCTGCCGCCGTGGGCCGTACTCACTAGACTGGGCGTGCCGGTGCACGTCCGGCCGCCACGCACGCCCCGCCCACCCGGAGGAGACTGTACGGATGAAGATCGGACTGCTGACCAGCGGCGGGGACTGCCCCGGACTCAACGCGGTGATCCGCGGCGCCGTGCTGCACGGGATCAAGACCTACGGGCACGAGTTCGTGGGCTTCCGCGACGGCTGGCGCGGGGTGCTCGAGGGCGACATCATGGACCTGCCGCGCACCCGCGTCCGCGGCCTGGCCCGGGAGGGCGGGACCATCCTGGGGACGTCCCGCACCAACCCCTACTCCGGCCCCGGCGGAGGGCCCGAGAACATCGGCGTGATGCTCGAGCGCCACCACATCGACGCGATCGTGGCGATCGGCGGGGAGGGCACCCTGGCCGGGGCGGCGCGGCTGGCCGAGGCCGGGCTGCCGGTGATCGGGGTCCCCAAGACCATCGACAACGACCTGCAGGCCACCGACTACACCTTCGGCTTCGACACCGCGGTGCAGATCGCCACCGACGCCATGGACCGGCTGCGCACCACCGGGGAGTCCCACCACCGGTGCATGGTCGCCGAGGTCATGGGCCGCCACGTCGGCTGGATCGCGCTGCACTCGGGGATGTCCGCCGGGGCGCACGCGGTGCTGATCCCGGAGCAGCAGGTCTCCATGGAGCAGGTCTGCACCTGGGTCACCGAGGTCCACGACCGCGGCCGCTCGCCCCTGGTGGTGGTCGCCGAGGGCTTCATCCCCGAGGGCCACGGGGACGTGCTGGCCGGCAAGGGGGTGGAGGACTCCGGCCGGCCCCGCCTGGGCGGGGTCGGGGAGTACGTCACCGAGCAGATCGAGGCGGCCACCGGGATCGAGACCCGCAACACCATCCTGGGCCACATCCAGCGCGGCGGCGCCCCCACGGGTTTCGACCGGGTGCTGGCCACCCGGTTCGGGCTGGCCGCGGTGGACCTGGTGCACGAGAAGGGCTGGGGGCAGATGGTCGCCATCCGCGGCACCGACCTGGTCCGGGTGCCCTTCAGCGAGGCGCTGGCCGGGCTCAAGACCGTGCCCCAGCACCGCTGGGACGAGGCCAAGGTCCTCTTCGGCCGCTGAGCCGCGCGGACGGGCTCCGGGGGGTGCACCCCGGGGGCCGCCGCCGGCCTCGCCGCAGCGCGGGCCCGCGCTCCCGGGGGCGCCGGCGTCCGGGCCGGGGCTAGGAGCGGGGGCCCCGGAGGAAGCCCGTCTGCCGGCCGACCACCTGCCCGGCGTCCGGCGGGACGACGACCTGCTGCGCGGCGGCCCACCGCTGCTCGCCGTCCGTGACCACGAGCTGGGCGGCCGGGTCGGCGGTGCGCTTGAGCACGGCGAGCGCGATGGGGCCCTGCTCGTGGTGCAGCTGCACGGACGTCACGCGGCCCACCGTGCGCTCCCCCGCGACCACGTCGGCCCCCGCGGCGGGCAGCGTGTGCTCCGAGCCGTCGAGGTCGAGGAGCACCAGCCGGCGGGGCGGGTGCCCGAGGTTGTGCACCCGGGCGACGGTCTCCTGGCCCTTGTAGCAGCCCTTGGCCAGGTGCACGGCGGTGCGCAGGAGGTCGAGCTCGTGCGGGATGCTCCGCTCGTCCGTCTCGGCGCCCCGGCGCGGGCGCCAGGCGGCGATCCGCAGCGCCTCGGCGGCCCAGGAGCCGGCGAGCGGGAGGTCGCGGGTCAGGCTGTCGAGCTCGTCGCGGGGCACGAGGTGCTCCCACCAGGTGCGCTCCTCGCCCGGGTGGGGGCCGTGGAGGTCGGCGTAGCTCCAGCCGCCGGGGGCGATCTCGGGCCAGGGGTCCCGCCACACGACGGTGGCGGGCAGCCCCGGCACGGGTCCGGTGGCCCCGAGCACGGCCCACTGCCCGGTGCGATCCTCGATCTCGACGCGCAGCGCGAAGCGCATGGACTCCAGCCACGCCACCAGGGGCGCGGTCTCGTCGACCTCGGTGAGCAGCCACGTGGTGGTGCCGTCGTCGACCACGTGGGGGGCGTACTCGATCCTGCCCTGCACGGACAGGAAGAGGGTCTCGGTGCTGCGCCCGGGCTCGAGCCCGGTGAGCACCTGGGAGGAGAGCGTGGTGAGCCAGCTGAGCCGGTCGGGCCCGGTGACGGTGACGACGCCCTTGTGGGAGAGGTCCACGACCGTGCCGGGGGTCCGCACGAGCGAGCGCTGCTCGCGCAGCGGGTCGCCGTAGTGGGCGGCCACCCCGCGGTCCAGGTGCTCGGCCTCCACGGCGCCGGGGCGCAGGAGCAGGGGGGAACGGTGGTCGGTCACGGGCGTCAGCCGATCTTCCGCAGCTGTGCGGAGGCGTGGGTGGCCAGGGGCTCACCGAGGGCGGCCATGTCCCAGGCCCAGAACAGGTCGCCGTGCACCAGGCCGTACATGCGGGTCGAGGAGCTGTACTCCTTGGACCCGCGGGCGCGGATCACGGCGTCGGTGGCGAGGTCGATGCGGGGGCCCTTGATCTGCCCGGCGTAGAGCTCGGCGATGCCGCCCGGGTGGGTCAGGGTCACGAGGACGTCGAAGCCGCCGTCCGCGTTGCGCATCCGCTCCACGTCCTCCGCGCCCTGGAGCACGGGCACGAGGTCCGGCGGGAGCATTCCGGGTCCCACGTCGCCGTCCTCGAGGTTCCGGTCGAGCTGCCAGAACCCCTGTTCCACGGTGGCCGGGCGCATCGGCCGCCCCTCCTCGTCGAGGAGCGTGGTCTGCGCCCGGTACTCGAGGAACGGCAGGCCGTTCTGCTCGAAGGTCACGCGCTGCCGGAAGGGCCGCTGCTCGACCTCGCCGTAGCCCATGAAGCCGTCGCCCTCCCAGGTGCCCAGCAACCAGGCGAACGGGACGAGCTCGGGGGTCAGATCCGAGGGGATCTCGATGGGCACGGGACTAGTGCTGTCCCTTGAACAGGCCCAGGACCACCTTGAGGGAGATCCCGGCGATGAACAGACCGGAGATGCCGAGCAGGGCGAGGTAGAAGATTTCGAGTGCAAGCATGGCCCTAAACTACCACGGTGCTCACGAGCCGGGCAGTGAACACGGCCCCCACCCCGAGGAACGCCACGGGGGTCACGCCGAGCGCCACGACGCCGCGCTTGGGCGAGCTCTTCGGCGCCGCCGCGATGACCCGGCCGCCCACGAGGGCGACGAGCGCGGCCAGCACGGCGCCGACCACCACGAGCAGCACGGGATCGGAGCCCGTGGCCCGGTAGTCTCCGGCCAGGGCGATCCAGCCGGAGGAGCTGACCGCGGCGAGCACGCCGGCCGTCGAGGCGATCGCGGACTCGAGCCGGTGCTCGGCGCCCTCGCCCCGCACCAGCTCCGCCGCGAACACGGTCATCAGGGCCACCCCCACGACGGCGGGCAGCCAGACGAGCTGCTGGCCGGGCAGGAACTGCACGAGCAGGGCCGCCGCGACGCCGGCGGCGCTCATGATCACGTTGTGCCGGTGCCTCGCCTCGATGCCGGTGGCCGCCGGCCAGCCGAAGCCGATCACCACGGACATCCCCAGCGCCAGGACCAGCGGCGCGGGCCCGGCGACCGCGACCGCGGCCAGGGCCGCCACGAGGCCGGCCACGCTGCACGCGGCGATCATGGCGTATCTCATGGCGATCGGTCTTCCTGCACTGTCGAGGGCCGGGACCTGCGCCCGGGCGGACACGAGCAACGATAGCGGCTCGCCGCCCCGGCGCGGGCGACGCCCGGACGGGACGGGGCGCCGGACGCTCCGGACCGGTTGCGCCGCGGGGCCGGCCGCCTGCCCGCACCTATACTGACAGCTCAGTCCGTACGCCAGAGTGGAGAAGCACGAGTGTTCCAGATCCTGATGCTGACCGACGCGGACGGACCCTCGGCATCGGTGCTCCCGGCCCTCGACCTGCTCAGCCACAAGGTCTCGGTCGCCCCGACCCGGACCGCCTCGGGCAGCCTCGACGGACGGTCCCCGGACGTGGTCCTGCTGGACGGGCGCACCGATCTGATCACCGCGCGCAACCTCGCGCAGCTGCTCACCGCCAAGGGCCTGGCCGCCCCGCTGCTGATGGTCCTCACGGAGGGCGGCATGGCGGCGGTGGCCGCGAACTGGATGGTCGACGACGTGGTGCTGGACACCGCCGGTCCCGCGGAGGTCGAGGCCCGGCTGCGCCTCGCCTCCTCCCGCACGGCCGAGGTCCCCGAGGACGACACCCGCATCCGGGCCGGCTCCGTGGTCATCGACGACGCCGCCTACTCCGCGCACGTCAACGGCCAGCCCCTGAACCTGACCTACAAGGAGTTCGAGCTGCTGAAGTACCTGGCCCAGCACTCCGGGCGGGTCTTCACGCGCGCCCAGCTGCTGAGCGAGGTCTGGGGCTACGACTACTACGGCGGCACCCGCACCGTGGACGTCCACGTGCGGCGGCTGCGCGCCAAGCTGGGCGCCGACCACGAGCACCTGATCACCACGGTGCGTAACGTGGGCTACAGCTTCGCCACGACGCGGGCCCGGGAGGGCTGAGCACCGTCCGTCCCGGCCCGCCCGTCCCGCACCCCACGCAGGAGGTCCCCATGTCCCAGCCCGTGCCGTACGACCTCGACCGGCCGGAGGTCCCGCCGGCCGAGGAGATCGTGGAGCTCGCCTCCCGCGCCGCCGCCGCGGACGGCGACCCGCCGTTCTCCGACCAGACCCTGGTGGACCTGCGCTCGGCCCCGGACGGCGGGGTCAGCACCGTCCTGGCGCGCTCGCGCGGCGGGGAGCTCCTCGGCGCCGCCGTGCGCGTGCCCGAGCCCGACGGCGCCCGTCTCGTGGAGCTCGTGGTCGATCCCGCCCACCGCGGCGCCGGGATCGGCACGGCGCTGGCGGCGGCGGTGGCCGCCGGCACCACCGGCACGGTGCGGGCCTGGGCGCACGGCGGCCACCCCGCCGCCGCGGCGCTCGCGGCCCGGCACGGCCTGTCCCCCGTCCGGGACCTGCACCGGCTGCTGCGCCCGCTGCGCGGCGCGGCGGACCTCCCCCTCCCCGAGGAGATGCCCGCGGGCTTCCGGCTGCGGGCGTTCGAGCCCGGCCGCGACGAGCAGGAGTGGCTGCGGGTCAACGCGGCGGCGTTCGCCGGGCATCCCGAGCAGGGCCGGATGACCCTCGACGACCTGCGGCAGCGGGAGGCCGAGCCGTGGTTCGACCCCGCCGGCTTCCTGCTCGCGGTCCGGGAGGACGAGCCGGGGACGATCGCCGGCTTCCACTGGACCAAGGTCCACGCGGGCGGCGCCGACCGCGGCCCGCTCGGCGAGGTGTACGCCGTGGGCGTGGCGCCGGGGCACCAGGGCACCGGCCTGGGCCGGGCCCTGACGGCCGCCGGCGTCAACCACCTGGCACGGCGGGACCTGGACGAGGTCATGCTCTACGTGGACGGCGACAACGCCGCCGCCCTGCGGCTGTACGAGGCCCTGGGGTTCCGGCCCTGGCACCTCGACGTGATGTACGCCGGGGACCTCCCCGCCTGACCCGCGCCGCCCGCCCCGCGCCGGGACCGCCCGGACACGACACGACGAGACAGGACCGTGATGACCACGCACCAGCAGGACACCCCGCAGTCCGCGCCGGCCCCCGGCGCGCCCGGGGTCCCGCCCGGCGGGCCCGTGCCGGACGAGCCCCCCGTCCCCGACGGCGCGGCCGCCCGGGGCCACGGGGACCGGGACCGGATCGACGACCCGGTGCCCGCGGCCCGGCAGGTGCTGGAGGGCCGGCACGGCCCCGAACGCTTCCTGGACCGCGAGGCGAGCTGGGTCGCGTTCAACTCCCGGGTCCTCGAGCTCGCGGAGGACCCCGACCTCTTCCTCCTGGAGCGCGTGCACTTCCTGTCCATCGTGGCCTCCAACCTGGACGAGTTCTTCATGGTCCGGGTGGCGGGGCTCAAGCGGCGCATCGCCACCGGCATCGCCCGGCCGGCCGCCTCCGGGCACTCCCCCGCGGAGCAGATGGCCACCATCGCCGCGCGCGCCCACGAGCTCCAGGAGCGGCACGCGCGGGCCTTCCACGACCTGGTGCGGCCCGAACTGACCCGGCACAACATCCACCTGGTCGGCTGGGAGGACCTCGACGCCGCCACGCGGGAGCGGCTCACCCGGGACTTCCACCGCCAGGTGTTCCCCATCCTCACGCCGCTGGCCGTGGACCCGGCCCACCCGTTCCCCTACATCTCCGGGCTGAGCCTCAACCTGGCCGTGATGGTCCGCAACCCGCAGTCCGGCAAGCGGCTGTTCGCCCGCGTGAAGGTCCCGGACCAGCTGCCCCGGCTGCTCCCGGTGGACGGGGCCCGCGCCTCCCGGCTGCCGAACGGACAGGCCCGGTTCATCCCGCTCGAGGACGTCATCGCCCGGCACCTGGACGATCTGTTCCCCGGGATGGAGGTCGAGGAGCACCAGGTGTTCCGGGTGACCCGCAACGAGGACCTGGAGGTCGAGGAGGACGACGCCGAGAACCTGCTGCAGGCGCTCGAGAAGGAGCTGCTGCGCCGCCGCTTCGGTCCCGCGGTGCGCCTGGAGGTCACGGACAGCATCAGCACGGAGGTGCTCGAGCTGCTCGTCTCCGAGCTGGGCATCGACGAGTCCGAGATCTACCGGCTGCCCGCCCCCCTGGACCTGCGCGGACTGGGGGTGATCGCCGGGATCGACCGCCCGGAGCTGCACTACCCCCGCCACGTGGCCCACACCTCCCGCTACCTCAACGCCGCGGAGACCGCCAAGGCCGCGGACGTCTTCGCCGCGACCCGCGCCCGGGACGTGCTGCTGCACCACCCCTACGACTCGTTCGCCACGAGCGTCCAGGCCTTCCTGGAGCAGGCCGCCGCGGACCCGAGGGTGCAGGCCATCAAGCAGACCCTGTACCGGACCTCGGGCGACTCCCCCATCGTGGACGCGCTCATCGACGCCGCCGAGGCCGGCAAGCAGGTGCTGGCGCTCGTGGAGATCAAGGCCCGCTTCGATGAGCAGGCCAACATCTCCTGGGCCCGCAAGCTCGAGCAGGCCGGGGTGCACGTGGTCTACGGCATCGTGGGGCTGAAGACCCACTGCAAGCTCTCCCTCGTGGTGCGCCAGGAGGAGCACGGGCTGCGCCGCTACGTGCACATCGGCACCGGCAACTACCACCCCTCCACCGCGCGCTTCTACGAGGACCTGGGCCTGCTCACGTGCGACCCCGAGGTCGGGGAGGACGTCTCGAGGCTGTTCAACCAGCTCTCCGGCTACGCCCCCAAGACCACGTTCCAGCGCCTGCTCGTGGCGCCGCGGTCGGTGCGCTCCGGGCTCATCGACCTCGTCGAGGCCGAGATCCGCCACCACCGGGCGGGCCGGCCGGCGCGGATCCAGGTCAAGTGCAACTCGATCGTGGACGAGGCCGTGATCGACGCCCTGTACCGGGCCTCGCAGGCCGGGGTGCCCGTGGACGTGGTGGTCCGCGGGATCTGCGCCCTGCGCCCGGGGGTGCCGGGGCTGAGCGAGAACATCCGGGTCCGGTCGGTGCTGGGCCGGTTCCTGGAGCACTCCCGGGTCTTCGCCTTCTGCAACGCCGGCGCGCCCCTGGTCTACATCGGCTCGGCGGACATGATGCACCGCAACCTGGACCGCCGGGTGGAGACCCTGGTCCGGATCACCGACCCCCAGCAGGCGGAGGCGCTCGTGCGGCTGCTCGCCCGCTACGTCTCGGACGGCACGGCCGGCTGGCACCTGGACGCCGAGGGCGTGTGGACCCGCCACCACCGGGACGCCGAGGGGAACCCGCTCGTGGACGTCCAGGAGCACCTGCTGCGCAGCCGGGCCCTCGGCCGGCCCACGATCTGAGGCCCGGAGCAGGACCGGGACGAGCAGTTCCGCGTCCGTGGTCCGCGGGGCCGCACCGCTCGCCGGGCGGCCGGGCACGCCCGGGACGGGCCGTCACCAGGTCGCCGGCGGTGACGCACCGTGCGGCGGGGACGTCCGGATCGGCGTTCACGCCGGGCCTCCAGGGGGTCGGCGACAGGGTGGCCGCACCGGTCCCGGGCGCCCTCGCCCGATCCCGCCGAGGTCCCTGCCCCGGGGGACCGCTCATCCGGCTCGGTGCCCTTGGCCCGGTGCCGCTCCTGTGATGGGCTGATCGCGGGCATCCACCCCTCCCCGACCGAAGGACCGCCATGCGCAAGCTGATCAACGACCCCGCCGACGTCGTCGAGGACCTCATCACCGGGCTCACCGCCCGCAACCGCGACCTCGCCCGGGTGACGGGCTGGCCCGTCGTCGTGCGGACCGAGCGAGCGGACGGGAAGGTGGCGCTGATCTCGGGCGGGGGCTCTGGGCACGAGCCCGCCCACGCCGGGTTCGTGGGCCGCGGCATGCTCGACGCCGCCGTGTGCGGGCCGGTGTTCACCTCCCCGTCGGCGGACGCCGTCCAGGCGGCGCTGCAGGCGGTCGGCGAGGACCGCGACGTCCTGCTCATCGTGAAGAACTACACCGGGGACCTCCTGAACTTCGGCCTGGCCGAGGAGACCGCGCAGGCCTCGGGACGGACCGCGGCCACGGTCGTCGTGGCCGACGACGTCGCCCTGGGCGACTCCGCCGGCGCCGGCCGCCGCGGGATCGGCGGGACGGTGCTGGTGCACAAGATCGCCGGCGCCGCGGCGGAGGCCGGCCGCGGGATCACCGACATCCGGCGCCTCCTCGAGGAGTTCCTGCCGGGGATGGGCACCATGGGCGTCGCCCTGGGCCCCGGCCTCGTCCCCGGTGCCGACGCCCCCAACTTCGACCTGGCCGAGGACGAGGTCGAGTGGGGCCTGGGCATCCACGGCGAGTCGGGCAAGGAGCGCGGCACGGCCGGCTCCGCCCGGCACGTCGCCGCCCGGCTGGTCGACGCCGTCGTGGCCGACCGGGGGCTGCGGGACGGAGACGCCGTGGTCGCGCTGGTCAACGGGCTGGGGGCCACGCCGCCGCTGGAGCTGGAGATCCTGGCGGGCGAGGTGCTCGCAGCCGCCCGGGGGCACGGGCTCGACGTGCGCCTGTGCTGGTCCGGGACGCTGCTCACCAGCCTCGACATGCCCGGCGCCTCCGTCACCCTGGCCCGCGTGGACGACGAGCTGCTGGAGCTGCTGGGTGCCGACACCGACGCTCCCGGCTGGGTGAGGCCCACCGTGCCCGCCGGATCGCCGCGGGAGACCACGGTGGATCTGCCCGACCCCCTGGCCGAACTGGCCGGCGCCGACCGGATCGACCCCGCGGTCCTCGACGCCCTGTTCCGCGCCGTGGACGCGGTCGAGGAGGCGGAGCAGCGGCTCACCGAACTCGACCGGAAGGTCGGCGACGGGGACCTCGGGACCAATCTCGCCCGGGGCGCGCGGGCGCTGCGGACACGTCAGGAGCAGCTCGGCGCGGCCCCGGACCTGCGCACCTGGTTCCGGGCCGTCGCCCACGTGCTGCAGCACGAGGTCGGGGGGACGTCCGGGCCCCTCTACTCCCTCTTCGTCCTGGCCCTCGGCGAGGCGTTCGAGCCCGGAGAGCGCGAGATCCGGCCGGAGGCCCTCACCGCGGGCTTCCAGGACGCGGTGGCCCGCCTGCAGGAGCTCGGCGGCGCCCGCGTGGGGGACTCCACCATGATGGACGCGCTCATCCCCGCCGCCGAGGCCCTGGGCGGCGTCCCCGCGAACGACCGCGATCCGCACCGGCTCGCGGCCGAGGCCCTCGCCCGGGCCGCGGAGGGCACCGAGGCGACGACGGGAGTGGTCGCCGGGCTGGGCCGCTCCAGCTACGTGGGCGAGCGAGCCGTCGGCACCCCGGATCCCGGGGCGGTGGCCGTCACCGTGTGGCTGGAGGCCGTCCTGCGGCCGTGGGCGGACGGCTGAGCCGTACCCCGCCCCCGGGGCACGGGTGCTCGAGCCCCGGCGGCAGGTGATCGGGTCCGAAGGCAGCACGCCCAGGACCCAGAGGGTCGGCGGTAGCATCGTGGGGGTGCCACCCGACGGTCCGGACCGCGGGCCCCGGCACGCCCGTGCACCACGGACAGGGGACGAAAGAGGGACCATGCCCAGGACCGTCGAGAACACCGCAGCGACCAGCACCGAGAAGGCCGCTGAGAAGACCACCGAGAAGACCGCTGAGAAGACCGCTGAGAAGGCGGCTGTGAGGACCGCCGCGAAGGCCGCGGAGCGGACCGGCGACAGAACCGCGGTGCGGACCGCCGTGCGGACCGCGGGGAGGATCTCCGGGCCGGGCCCGGACGGGAGCACCGGCAGGGCGGGAGCGAGGACCGATGCGAGGAGCGCGGCGGCGGGCGGACGGCCTGCCGCCGTCCTCGCGGCCGGGTGCCTGTGCTGGCGGCGGACGGGAAGCGACCTCGAGGTCCTGCTCATCCACCGGCCCCGCTACGACGACTGGTCCTTCCCCAAGGGCAAGCAGGACGAGGGCGAGACGCTGCCCGAGACCGCCCACCGGGAGGTCGGCGAGGAGATCGGCCTGCTCCCGCGGCTGGGGGTGCCCCTGCCCACGATCCGCTACGAGGTCAGGGACGGCAGCAAGGACGTGCACTACTGGGCCGCGGAGTTCGGTCCCGGGGCGCGCCCCGAACCCGACGGCCGGGAGGTCGACGCCCTCCGCTGGGTCGGGCCCGACGAGGCGCACCGGATGCTCTCCAACCCCTCCGACCGGGAGCCGCTGGCGGCCCTCGTGGAGCTGCACGAACAGGGGGACCTCGCCACGCGCCCGGCGATCGTCGTGCGCCACGCCAAGGCGAAGCCGCGCTCGTCCTGGTCCCGGGCCGAGGGCGACCGCCCGCTGGCCGCGACCGGCAAGCGCCAGGCCCTCGCCGTGACCCGGCTGCTGCGGGCCTGGTCCCCCGAGCGGGTGCTCACGTCCCCCTGGCTGCGCTGCCTGTCCACGGTGGTGCCGTACGCACGGAAGGCCGGGGTCTCCGTGCGGGAACGCCCTCAGCTCACGGAGGCCTCGCACAAGCGCCACCCCAAGAAGGCGGCCGCCGTGGCCCAGACCATGTTCGACAAGGACGTGCCCGTGGCGCTGTGCACGCACCGCCCGGTGCTGCCCACCGTCATCAAGGTCATCGCCCGGCACACGGACCCCGAGCTCGCCGCGCTGCTGCCGGCCAAGGACCCGTACCTGTCCCCCGGCGAGATGATCGTGCTGCAGGTCTCCCGCCGGCACCGCCGCCGCGTGGTCTCCGTGGAGCTCGTGAAGCCCTTCGACGACTGAGTCCCGGCACCGCACGACCCGCCACGACCGCCCGGTCGCGGCCGTCCCCGCCACGACCCTTCCTGCCACGACCCTTTTGCCATGAACCTTTTGCCATGAGCCTTTCCGAGGAGCCCCGCATGACCTCCCCCGCCCCCGTGCCCGCCCCGGTGCCGACGCCCTACGAGGACCTCCTGCGGGAGGTCCTCGAGCAGGGCGTGCACAAGTCCGACCGCACGGGCACCGGGACGCGCAGCGTCTTCGGGCGCCAGATCCGCTTCGACCTGGCGGAGTCCTTCCCGCTGCTGACCACCAAGCGGGTGCACTTCAGGTCGCTCGCCCTCGAGCTGCTGTGGTTCCTGCGCGGGGACTCGAACGTGCGGTGGCTGCAGGAGCGCGGGGTGTCCATCTGGGACGAGTGGGCGGACGCGGACGGGGAGCTCGGTCCGGTCTACGGCGTGCAGTGGCGGTCCTGGCCCACCGCCGACGGCGGGTCGATCGACCAGATCGCCAAGGTCGTGGAGCAGATCCGCACGAACCCCGACTCCCGGCGCCACGTGGTGACCGCGTGGAACCCGGCCGAGGTGGACGAGATGGCCCTGCCGCCGTGCCACGCGCTGTTCCAGTTCTACGTCGAGCCCCGGGAGGACGGACCGGGCCGGCTGTCCTGCCAGCTCTACCAGCGCTCCGCGGACATGTTCCTGGGGGTGCCGTTCAACATCGCCTCCTACGCGCTGCTCACCGTCATGATCGCCCAGCAGACCGACCTCGAGCCCGGCGAGTTCGTCTGGACCGGCGGCGACTGCCACGTCTACGACAACCACGTGGCGCAGGTCCGCGAGCAGCTCTCGCGGGAGCCCTACCCCTATCCGCGGCTGCGGCTCGCCCGGCGGCCCGCCACCGTCTTCGACTACGAGTTCGAGGACTTCGAGGTCCTCGACTACCGCCACCACCCGGCGATCAAGGCGCCGGTGGCCGTATGAGCGCCGCACCGGACCCGGCGCGCCCGACCGGCCCCACCGGGACGGTCGGGGCGATCTGGGCGCAGACCGCCGGCGGTGTCATCGGCCGCGGCGGGACGATGCCCTGGTCGCTGCCGGAGGACATGGCCTTCTTCCGGCGCACCACGACCGGCCACCCGGTGATCATGGGCCGGCGCACGTGGGAGTCCTTCCCGGAGCGCTTCCGTCCCCTGCCCGCGCGGACCAACATCGTGATCACCTCGTCCCCCGAGCGCGTGGCCCCGGGGGCGGGTCCCGGCGCGGTGCTGACCGCGGCGTCCTACGCCGAGGCCGTGCGCCTGGCCCGGTCGAGCCCCGGCGCGGAGCGGATCTGGGTGATCGGCGGCGGCGAGGTCTACCGGCAGGCCCTCGCGGACGCCGAGCACCCCGTGACGGAGGCGCTCGTGACCGTCATCGACCTCGATGCCGAGGGGGACACGCACGCCCCGGTGCTCGACGGCACGTGGGCCACGGAGCCGGTCGTGGGCCCGTCGGTGTCCCGCACGGGCCTGGGCTACCGGATCGACCGGCGCACGCGCGGCCCGCGCGGGCCCGGGGACGGCGTGCGCGGTTCCGGTGGCCCGGCGGCTCCGGTAGCGTGAGCTGCACCACGACCAGGAGGACGACCGTGACCGACCGGCACCCCGACCCCACGATCCGGGACGACGAGCAGCTGCGCGTCGTGAAGAACTCGGACCTCGACCGCTTCGAGCTGTGGCGGGGGGAGCAGTTCATCGGCTTCGAGGGCTTCCAGGAGCACGAGGACGGCACGGTGGAGCTCCAGCACACCATCATCGGCGAGCAGTTCGGCCGGCAGGGCTACGCGCGCACGCTCGTCACGCTGCTGCTGGACGGCTTCCGGGAGCAGGGCGTCGCGGTGCGCCCCACGTGCACCTACGTCCAGGACTACCTCCACCGCTTCCCGCAGTACGGGGACGTGGTGGTGCCCGGCCTCGAGCTCCCGCCGGCGCAGAAGGTGAAGGAGAAGAGGCGGCGCTGGGCCCTCCACCGCGCCCAGTAGACTGGGGGCCATGACTTTTCGCTCGGGAGATTCGGTAGGGTTCGTCGGCTGGCGCGGGATGGTGGGCTCCGTGCTCATGCAGCGCATGCAGGAGGAGGGGGACTTCGGGGGGATCACCCCGGTGTTCTTCTCCACCTCGAGCGCCGGCCGCCCCGCCCCGCAGTTCGCCGGGGACGCCGGCACGCTGCAGGACGCCTACGACCTCGAGACCCTGTGCAAGCTTCCCGTGATCGTCACCGCCCAGGGCGGGGACTACACCAAGGACGTGCACGGCCGGCTCCGGGCCGCCGGGTGGGACGGGCTGTGGATCGACGCCGCCTCGACCCTGCGGATGAACGACGACGCGATCATCGTCCTGGACCCCGTCAACCGGGACGTCATCGACCGCGGGCTCGAGAGCGGCGTGAAGGACTTCGTGGGCGGCAACTGCACGGTGTCCTGCCTGCTCATGGGGCTGGGCGGGCTGTTCCGCAACGACCTCGTGGAGTGGGCCACGTCGATGACCTACCAGGCCGCCTCGGGCGGCGGGGCCCGGCACATGCGCGAGGTGCTGGCGCAGTTCGGCGCTCTCCACGGCGTCGTCGCGGACGAGCTGGCCGATCCCGCCTCCGCGATCCTGGACATCGACCGCAAGGTGCTCGACGCCCAGCGCGGCGACACCCTGGACACCTCGATGTTCGGCGCGCCCCTGTCCGGCTCCCTGATCCCCTGGATCGACGCCGACCTCGGCAACGGGCAGTCCCGCGAGGAGTGGAAGTCCGCGGCCGAGACCAACAAGATCCTGGGCCGCACCGACCGGTTCGCCCAGGACTGGGTGCCCATGGACGGGCTGTGCGTGCGGATCGCCACGATGCGCTCGCACTCCCAGGCCCTCACGATCAAGCTGCGCGAGGACCTGCCCGTGGACGAGATCGAGCGGATCATCGACGCCGACAACGAGTGGGCCACCGTGGTGCCCAACACCAAGGAGGACTCGATGCGGGACCTCACCCCCGTGGCGACCTCCGGGACCCTGGACATCCCCGTGGGCCGGATCCGCAAGCTCGCCATGGGGCCGGGCTACATCAGCGCCTTCACGATCGGCGACCAGCTGCTGTGGGGCGCGGCCGAGCCGCTGCGCCGCATGCTGCGCATCGCCACCGGCACCCTGTAGCCGGTGGCGGAGACCCCGATCCCGCCGGGGCTCGCGCTCGACGCGGGCGACGCCCGTCCGCCGTCCGAGCAGCTCAGGCACCGGGTGCAGCAGGGCCGCACGGACGGCACCCTGCCACCGGGCACCCGGCTGCCGCCGGTGCGCCGGCTCGCCGAGGCGCTGGGCCTCGCGGCCGGCACCGTGGCCAAGGCCTACCGCGAGCTGGAGGCCGCCGGCGTCATCGAGACCCGGGGCCGGCGGGGCAGCTTCGTGCGCGCCGCGGACCGGACCGAGGACCTGGCGGTGCAGGCCGCCCGCCGCTACGCCGCCGAGATCGCGGACCTCGGGCTCTCGGCGGAGCAGGCCCTCGAGCTGGTGGCCGCGCAGCTGGGCCGCTCCCGCTGACCGGGACGCCCGCACGCCGGTCCGTGCGGAGCGCCGCCGGAGGACGAGCCACCGAAGGACGGACCGCCCGAGGACGGACCGCAGCAGGGCGGACCGCCCGGACCACGGGTGCGCTCAGGCGCCGGGGGTGCGCAGGTGCCGGGGGCCCGGCACGAGATTGCCGGGGCCGGCCAGGGCCCGGCGGTGGCGCCCCTCGGCCGTGCGGGCCAGCCACCACCGCCAGCCGCGCACCACCTGGCCCTTGGCCCACTGGTTGAGCCGGTGCGCCCAGTGGAACTCGGTGCCCCAGACGCCGAGGCCCAGGAAGATGGCGAGCCACCCGGGACCCGGCGTCACGAGCATGACCAGCCCCGCCAGCACGAAGACGCCGCCGAGGACCGTCACGAGCGTCCGGTAGACCGCGAACAGCAGGGGGTGCCCGCGCGACCAGCGGCGCAGCCGGCCCAGGGCCCGCCGCACCCGGCCCTCGGAGCTCTCCCCCTGGGCGATCTCCTCCTCGAGGCTGCTCACGGCCGCCTCAGACCGCCGTGCCCACGATGACGGGCTCGGCGACGAGGTCCACCCCGTACACGGACGCGACGCCGTCGCGGACCGTCCGGGCCAGCGCCATGAGGTCCTGCGCGGAGGCGCCGCCGCGGTTGGTGAGCGCGAGCGTGTGCTTGGTCGACAGCGAGGCGCGCCCCCCGGCGACCGCGGCGCCGTCGAGGTCCAGGAGCTCGTTGCGGGTGCCGGGCAGCCCGAAGCCCTTGCCGAAGCCCGCGTGGTCGATGAGCCACGCGGCCGAGAGCTTGACCCGGTCCTCGATGGGGCGTCCCGCGGCGTCCACCACGGGGAAGCGGGGGGCGTCGGCGGGCAGCCGTCCCCCCAGCGCGTCCGCGGCGAGGATCGGGTTGGTGAAGAACGAGCCGGTGCTGTAGGTGTCGCGGTCCTCGGGGTCGAGGACCATGCCCTTGCCCGCGCGCAGGGCCAGGACGGTCTCCCGCACCCGGCCCAGCGGGGCGCGCTCCCCCACCTCGACGCCGAGCCGGCGGGCGAGCTCGCCGTAGCGCACCGGCGCGCTCGCGGTGCCCCGCCCGAGCCGGAACCGCACGGCGAGGACGACGAAGCGCGGGGAGCCGGCCACCGTGCTGCGCTTGAGGGCGGAGTCCCGGTAGGAGAAGGCCAGGTCGGCCGGGGCGAACTCCCGCACACGCCGCTCGTGACGGTCCCAGACCCGCACGAGCTCCACGGTCTGGGCCACCTCCTGGCCGTACGCCCCGACGTTCTGCACCGGGGTGGCACCGGTGGTGCCGGGGATGCCGGACAGGGCCTCGACGCCGACCAGTCCCCCGGCCACGGCCTGCGCCACGAGCTCGTCCCAGGAGTGGCCGGCCTGGACCTCCAGGAGGGCGCTCCCGGGAGCGTCGTCGAGGACCTCGACGCCGTGCGAGGCCACGTGCACCACGGTGCCCGCGAACCCGGCGTCGGCCGCGATGAGGTTGGAGCCGCCCCCGACCACGAGCACGTCCCGTCCGGCGGCGTCGGCGGCCGCGACGGCGTCGACGACCGCGTGCTCGGACTCCGCCCGCACGTAGTGGCGGGCGGGTCCGCCCACGGCGGCGGTCGTGAGGTCTGCGATGCGAGGGGACGTCATGGCGACCAGTTTATCGGCCGGCCCGCCGTGCCCCGGCCGGCGCTCACGCCAGCCGCACCACGGCCTGGGCCTTGACCAGGACCTTCAGCGGGGCGGCGGTCGCCGGGTCGGCGCCCGCCGCGGAGAGGTCGGGGGCGGTCACGGTGAGGTCCACGCGCACGGTGCGGGCGTCGTCGTCGAGGGCGCCGACCTTCCCGGAGACCGTGAGGGCCGTGGAGGACTCGACCTCGGTCCCGAAGCGGTTGGGGACGACCACCGGCTTGGTGAAGCGGGTCTGGTAGTCGACGACGGCGCCCGGGTCGCCAACCCAGTCGGTGACGAGCTGCACGGCGGCGCCCATCGTGAGCATCCCGTGGGCGATGACGTCGGGCAGGCCCACGGAGCGGGCGAACTCCTCGTTCCAGTGGATCGGGTTGAGGTCACCGGAGGCGCCGGCGTAGCGGACCAGGTCGGCGCGGGAGAGCTCCACCCGGCGCTCCCCGATCTCCTGGCCCTTCTCGAGGCTGTCGAAGTCGATGCGCACGGTCACTGGTCCTCTCCTCGCACCAGCAGGGACGACACGGTGGTGGCGACCTGCTCGCCGTCAACGGTGCGGATCTCGGCTCTGGACGTCACCATCGCCCCGGAGCCCATGGCCCGGACCTGGTCCACGTGCAGCTCGGCGACGAGCTCGTCCCCGGCCACGATCGGGCGGTGGTGGGTGAAGCGCTGGTCGGCGTGGACCACGCGCGAGAAGTCGATGCCGGCCTCGGGGTCGGCGATCAGCGCGGCGTCGGCGCGCTGGGCCACCACGATCGCGAAGGTGGGGGGTGCGACGAGATCGGGGTGGCCGAGGGACCGGGCCGTCTCGACGTCGTGGTGGGCCGGATGGGCGGCCCGGACCGCGCGGGCGAAGTCGCGGATCGCCTCCCGTCCGACGCTGTAGGGCTCGGCCGGCGGGTAGGTCCGCCCGACGAGATCGGGGTTCACGGGCATGGCAGCTCCTCGCTGGACGGGGCCGCGCGCAGGCGGCGGGACCCGCCCAGTCTACGGCGGTGCGCCGCGCCCCGTGGGTCGCCGGCGCCCGGGGCACGTACACTCCTGGCCATGGATCTCCTGGACGTGGGCCGGATCGTCGTAGGACTCGTGCTGCTGGTCGGCGGCGGAGAGCTGCTGGTGCGGGGTGCGTCCGCGCTCGCCCGGCGGGTGGGGATCTCCTCCCTCGTGGTCGGGCTCACCGTGGTCTCGGCGGCCACGTCGGCGCCGGAGCTCGCCGTCACCGTCGGCGCCGTGCTGCGGGACGAGCCGGGCCTGGCCGTCGGGAACGTGGTCGGCAGCAACATCGTCAACGTCCTGCTCATCCTCGGGCTCTCCGCCCTCGTCATTCCCCTCGCGGTGAAGCAGCGGCTGGTGCGCTTCGACCTGCCCCTGATGGTCTTCCTGTCGATCGGGATGCTGCTCGTGTCCCTCGACGGACGGATCGGCGCGCTGGACGGGGTCCTCCTGCTCTCCGCCGTGGTGGTGCACACGGTGCTGACCGTCGTGCTCAGCCGGCGCGGCGCCCCCGCCCCCGTGGCGGCACCGCCCGGGGACGGGAGCGCCGGCGACAGCGGTGACGGCGACATGGGTGACGGCGATGCCGAGGACGTCCGGCCGGAGGCGGAGCCGCCCCCGGCGTCGGTCCCCCGGTCCGTGCTGCTCGTAGTGCTCGGGATCGCCCTGCTGGTGGCCGGCGCGACCCTGCTCGTCGACGGGGCGGTGAGCATCGCCACGTCCCTGGGGGTCAGCAGCCTGGTGGTCGGGCTGACCGTGGTGGCCGTCGGGACGTCGCTGCCCGAGCTGGCGACGTCCGTCATCGCGGTGCGCCGCGGTGAGCGCGACCTGGCCGTGGGCAACGTGGTGGGCAGCAACATCTTCAACATCGGGGTGGTGCTCGGCCTGCCCGCCCTGATCGCCCGCGACGGCATCCCGGTGGCGGACGCCGCGGTGGCCCTGGACATCCCGGTGATGCTGGCCGCCGCGGTCGCCCTGCTTCCCATCGCGTTCACGGGCTTCGCGGTGGCCCGCTGGGAGGGTGCCCTGTTCGTGGGACTGTACGCCGCCTACACCGCCTACGTGGTCCTCGCGGCCACCGAGCACGACGCCCTGGGAGGGTTCACGTGGACCATGGCGTGGTTCGTCCTGCCGCTGGTCGTGCTGACGCTGGCCGCCTTCACCGCCTACGAGATCGGCCTGCGCCGGGGCCGCCGGGAGCCCGCGGGCTCGCCGTGACCGGTCCGTCCCGACCGCGCCGGCCCCGGACGGGACCCCGGAGCGAGGTCCCGACGCTCGGCTGCCCGGGCACGACAAAAGCCCGTGACCTTCGGTCACGGGCTTTTCGCCGTAGCGGTGGACGGGCTCGATCCGTCGACCTCACGATTATGAGTCGTGCGCTCTAACCAGCTGAGCTACACCGCCAGAGGGATGGGACACCGCGGCTGATCGGCCTGCACGGCCGGGCCGCGGGATCTCATCACGAGAGCCCCGACCGGGAATCGATCCCGGGACCTCCATCTTACCAAGATGGCGCTCTACCACTGAGCTATCGGGGCAACGACGAAGACTCTACCAGCACGTTTCGGGAGAACCAAAATCGCCCGGCCCCCTCCCCCGGCGCCCTCGGAACCGACACACAACCCCTGCCGGAGACCGGAGCGCAGGCCGGCAGAGGTGCGGCAGACCCATGGAGACGTTGCCGGACCGCACCACCCGCACCTGGTCGGCCGGGAACAACGCGGGTATCGTGGAGGAAGGTCGAGCAGGCGGCCATGGGGAAGATGCATGCGACGAAGGATGCTCCCGTGGACCACAAGCTCTCCGTACTCGTCCAGGTCGACCTGGGCGGCGCCTCCGTGCGCCTGGTCGTCACCGGCTGCCTGACCGAGGCCAACCAGCACGCCCTGTACCCGCTGGTGCGCCGCGCCCGGACGCTGATCCCGCCGGTGACCGTCAGCGTGGACCTCACCGCCGCCGGCCACGTCGAGGCGATCGCGGTGGACCTGCTGTGCTGGGCCGTCGAGCACGACAGGTCCCCGGACGGGGTCAGCTTCGTGGAACTGCTGGTCCCCAACGGCCTGCCCGTCCATCCGCACGCCCCACCCCCTGCGCCCGGCCGCCTGGAGGCCTCGGGGCGCACCGGATGAAAGCGCCGTCCCACGTCATTCGATCAGCAAGCTTCCATTTCTCCGGGCCGCTCACTAGCGTGGATCGCACAGCCGGCGACGGGATGCGGAGTTCGCGCCACCGCCGGCCACGGACGTCGACAACGGAGGTCAGCATGTTCTTGCACCAGCAGAAGCTCCAGTACAAGTCCACCCCGGAGGCCCCGGACGCGGTCTACGCGCGCAAGCTGCAGGAGGTGATCGGCGGCCAGTACGGGGAGATCACCGTGGCCATGCAGTACAGCTTCCAGGCCTGGAACGCCCACATCCCGGGCAAGTACCGCGACCTGCTCTTCGGCACCGCCGCCGAGGAGTTCGGCCACATCGAGATGCTCGCCACGATGGTCGCCCAGCTGCTCGAGAAGGCCCCGCTGGGCATCACCGAGGACGCCGTCCAGGGTGATCCGGCGGTCGCGGCCGTGATCGGCGGCACCGACCTGCAGCACGCCATCGTGGCCGGGGCCGGGGCGAGGCCGGTGGACTCCATGGGCAACCCCTGGTCCGGGTCCTACGTGACCGCCTCCGGGAACCTGCTCGCGGACATGACCGCCAACGTCAACGCCGAGATGCAGGGCCGCACCCAGGTCGCCAGGCTCTACCACATGACCGACGACAAGGGCATCCGGGACATGCTCTCCTTCCTGCTGGCCAGGGACACCATGCACCAGAACCAGTGGATGGCCGCGGTCAAGGAGCTGCAGGCCGACGGCCTGGAGCAGATGCCGGTGCCCTCCAACTTCCCGCAGTCCAAGGAGGCCACCGAGTTCTCCTACGACTACTACAACTTCTCCGACGGTGCTGCCGCGGCGGAGGGTTCCTGGGCGCAGGGGCGGACCCCGGACGGGCACGGGAGCTTCGGCTACCGCGCCGAGCCCATGGAGGGCGTGCCGATGCCGCCTCCCACCCACCCCGACGCCCGGTTCTACGGCACCACCGAACAGTCCAACCTCAAGGAGAAGGCCGCCGGCACCATCCAGGACAAGCTGAAGAAGGAGTAGCCCCCAGCGGTCTGCCGCACCACCCTGAACCATTTCGAGGAGAGGAGCCATCATGACCACCCCAGCTGCCCGACCCGACGACCGCACGACCCGCCGCTCGCCCGTCCGGACGGCGGCCCTGCTCTACGGGGCCGTCTTCCTGCTCGTGGGCGCGGCCGGTTTCATCCCCGGCATCACCACGAACTACGACCAGCTCATGGTCGCCGGGCACGAGTCCGAGGCGATGCTCCTGGGCATCTTCCAGGTCTCGATCCTGCACAACCTCGTGCACCTGCTCTACGGTGTGGCCGGCATCGCCCTGGCCCGCAGCGTTCCCGGGGCGCGGAACTTCCTGCGCTGGGGCGGTGCCGTGTACCTGCTGCTGTGGCTCTACGGCCTGCTCATCGACAAGGAGTCCACCGCGAACTTCGTGCCCCTCAACACCGCCGACGACTGGCTGCACCTGGTCCTGGGCGTGACCATGGTCGGCCTGTCCTTCCTGGACCGGAACACCCACGACCGGACCAGGGACGGGGCTCGCGCCTGAGGTCCACCACCGGGCGCCCTGCGCGCCCGGGAACCGGAGAAGCGGCTCCCCGCCCTCGGCGGGGAGCCGCTTCTCGCGCGTCCCCGGGAACCGGCTCCGCCCCGGGGACACATCCGCGCCATCAGGAGAAGACGTACTCCACGTCGGCGAAGTCGTCGGCGGCGAGCACGTAGAACACCCGCAGCACATCGGCCCCGGTGTTCCTGGCGCCGTGCTCGCGCCCACCCGGGACGAAGACGTTGGACCCCGCCCGGACCGGGTGCTCGACGCCGTCGAGGACGACCACGCCCTGCCCGGAGAGGACGTGGTAGGTCTCGGCCTGGTCGTGACGGTGCAGGGCGAGGAAACCGCCCTCGGGCAGCTCGGCGATGCCGGTGACCATGCTGTCGGTGGGCGTGGCGTCGGCGGAGAACAGGGTGCGCCAGGTGAGGTGACCCCGCTCGTCGTGCCAGCCCTGGACGGGGCGGTCGTCCTCCCGCAGCACCGGAGGCCCGTCCGCCCCGGCGGCCGGGGCTCCGGTGCGCCCTGTCGGCGGTCCGCCGGCCCTGTTCCGGCTCACGGGGTCCGCCCCGTGACGTCCGGGCCGGGCGCGGCGCCCGGCCCGTCGCCCATCCCCGGCGAGGCCGGCCCGGTCGAGGCGTCCTCCTCCGGGCGCGGCCCGTAGTAGCGGCCCAGCCAGCGGCACAGACCGTCGAGGCCGGGGAAGAGGACGCGCTCCGTCATGTTCGCCTGGTCGAGGTGGTCGCGGATCCGCCACTTCAGCCCCGGCGGGATGACCACCTTCCGGTAGAGCTCGGGGTGCTCGCCCAGCCACTCGTGCAGGGACGCCGTCGCCGCGGACATGGCGGAGAAGACCGCGGCCTGGTTCACTATCCGCTCGTCCAGCGACGGGGGCTCGAAGAACAGCGGCACCGCCCGCCCCTGCCGGTCCCGGCACCGGTCGAAGTCGGCCATGCTGTACGCCACCCGCCCCAGCATGCCGGTGGTGAACAGGCCTGCCGCGTGCGCGCTGATCTCCTCCCGCAGCTGCGCCGGGAGCAGCTCGTGCACCGCCGCGTAGTCCACGCACCACACCGCGCCGGGCAGGTCGTAGCAGCGCGGGTCCGCGGTGGCGAAGTGCAACGCCACGTAGGGCGAGTTCGACCAGTCCAGCAGGCGGGTGGGCAGCCCGTGGTGCTGGGCCACGGACAGCCAGTTCCAGTCCGAGTCCCCGGGGGAGGTGTCCCGGGCGGCGTACTTGCGGAAGTTCCGCAGGATGTGCGGCTCGATCTGCTCGCTCGAGGAGCCCCGGAGCCGGAACAGGCTGGTCTCCAGGTCCCGGTCGGCCAGCGCGTGCCCCCGGTAGACCACGTTGATCCGGAGGCTGCCGCCGGAGGGCTGCCAGTCGCTGTGGGTCAGGGCCGCGATCAGCCCGTACAGGTCGTCCTCGGCGATCTCGACGACCGGTCCCGCGCCCGCGGTGCCCGCTCCCGCGCTCATCGCCGGCTCCTCCCCCGCCGCCGGCCGGCGTCGACCGGCGGCAGCGGCACCCGTTCCCGCCGGCGCAGACGCCGGCGCAGCGCGGCCGAGGAGTGCCCGGCGGTGCGCAGCCGGGACCCTGCGTAGGACACCCCGCCGCGCGCCCGGACGGCCACGGCCGCCCACACGCACACCGACCGTTCCAGCACCCACAGGGGTGCCCACAGCACGGTGCCGGCGGGGAAGACCCGGGCGCCGCCGGCCCGGCGCCGGCCGGCCTCGGCCGTCCCGCACACGACCACGGCCCCGGCGATCCACCGGCCGGGGCGCCGCACGCACCAGCCCAGCAGGGGCAGCAGGGAGAGCTCCACGAGCAGCCGCCCCGGCTGGGCGAAGTCGTCGTAGGCCTGGCGGACGCGCTGACCGAGGAAGTGGGGCACGGTGGGGGGCACCCGGCCCACGAGCACGTCCAGGGCCACGCACTCCCGCCCGCCGGCCGCCCGCACCGTGCGGACGAGCTCGAGGTTCTCGAACAGGACGTCGCCGTCGTAGCCGCCCGCGCCCAGCAGCACCGACCGGCGCACCCCCAGGGTGCCCGGCCAGTCCCCGCCCAGGGCGCGGTTGAGCAGGGTGCGCCCGGAGTCCCAGCGGGCCTGCCAGGGCAGCTCCAGGTAGTAGTTCTGCGGGCGCACCACCTCGACGTGCCCCAGCAGTCCCACGATCCGCTCCACGGACCGCCGGGTGTGGCGCACGTCGTCGTCGGCCACCACGATGCGCTCCTCGCGGGCACGGCGCACACCGGTCATCACCCCGGCGACCTTGCCGTTGCGGCCGGGCCACGGCTGCGGGCGCACGTGCTCGACCGCCTCCGGCAGCGCCCGTCCATGTGCGGTGAAGAGCTCCTCGGCGGAGCCGTCGACGACCGTGACGGGCAGCCACGTCACGACCTCGGCCAGGTAGCGGGCGAGCCCGGCGAGTCCGGCGTCGTCGTCCCACTTCAGCGGCAGGACGTAACGGGCGTCAGCCAGGACGGCGGACGCGGCGGGGACCGCCGGAGGACGTCCGGGAACGGTCTTCTCGGGAACGCCGTGATGGCGGACGGCCTCGGCCTCGACGGAGAGGGCCTGAACGGAGACGGTGTGGTCCACGGGAGCATCCTTGTCGACAGGAGCGCACTGCGGGCCGGCTGCTCGACCACACTCCAGCCTAACCACACACCGGCCGCGGGGACCAGACGTGCGCGGAGCGCGCGCCCGTCCCCGGCCGGGCCGGCAGGACCGGCTGGAGGACGGCTGGGCACGTCGCCCGCGGCGGCTCCCGCGCCCTGTCGGCCCTGACCGGACCGGGGTCCGTCACAGGAGAGCGGTGGTTCCCTTGCCCGGGGCAGGTCACTAAGGTGGGGGTCACAGTTCACGGTAAGGAGGCTTCCTATGACCACCCCGAACAACGACGACGCCCCGGACCTCGACGACGTCATCACCCCCGAGGAGGACGCCCTGCCCCGCCCCATCCACCAGGGCCACGCCGGGATGCCGGAACGGCTCGACGACGAGGCGCTGGCCGCGGCCACCGAGCAGGAGCGGGTGGCCGCCGGACTGGCCGACTACGCCCCCGGTCAGGTCCCGCCGGCCGCCGACCCGCTGCCCGAGGGCTCCTCCGACGCAGCCGACCGCGCCCAGCGCGGGCTGGGCGAGGACGCCGCCGGGACCGACTGACCCCTCCCGCGCGGGCGCGCGCGGACCAGCCGCTGCAGGAACCGATTCGGACGAGGAGACCACGATGGCCGAGAGAGGCAACACCAAGCACGGGTCGGAGCTCGACGACCAGATGAAGCACGAGGTCGAGGACGCGCTCCAGGCCCAGCAGCCCGCCCACGTCGAGGAGCACCGCCAGACCGAGCCGTGGGTCGACGACACCGACGACCCCGCGGTGCGCTCCTCGGTCGAGGAGCGCGAGCGCCCCGACCGCCCGGAGGAGCAGTCCCCGGACGGAGGATGACGGACCTGGAGGCCGACGCCCTTCCCCCAGCCTGAACAACCCCGTCCCCGCCGGGGGCCGCCGCTCCCGGCGGGGACGTCCATCCCTTCCCCGCCCCTTCCCGCTGCACCTCGGACACTTCACCAGGAGACGGCCATGGCCACCTGCGACACCTGCGGCAACGACTACGACAAGACGTTCACCCTCACCCAGGGCGAGCGGACGGGCACCTTCGACAGCTTCGAGTGCGCCGCCCACGCCATGGCCCCGACCTGCGCCCACTGCGGGTGCCGTGTCCTCGGCCACGGGGTCGAGGCCGGGAACACCATCTACTGCTGCGCCCACTGCGCCGAGCACTCCGGGGCCGAGGGACTCACCGACCGCACCTGAGCCCCGCCACCGCGCTCGGCCGCCCTCGCCCGGCCGGCGCGGAACGGGACCGCCGGGACCGGGGCGTAGGGCTCAGCTCATTCCGTGGGGCACCGGCGCTCCGCGGGCTCCTGGTACTCGGGAACGGCCCGGGCCTCCGCCTCCTGGGCCGTGGCCGCAACGCCGTTGCGCTCGATGTCCTCGATCAGCCAGTCCATCTCGAAGATCTCCCGCCGCTGGGCCTCGCTGATCTCCACGGCCAGTTCGCACACCCGCACATCGGCGAGCTCAGCGCGCTCGGACCGGGTGATGGCCAGGGAGTGGTGCGGGATCATCGCGCTCATGAACGCGGTGTCCTGCACCGTGGTCTGGCTGCGGTCCAGGAACGTTCCCGCCCCCAGGAGCAGGAGGCTGACCACGACCACGGCCACATTGGCCTTCGTGTTCTTGTACATGTTCAGCATCCAGGCGAGCATGATCAGCCCCATGGTCCCGCCCATGGTCAGCGCCATGAACAGCCGGCTCTCGCTCCAGCGCACGTGGCCCCACTCCCAGGAGCCGACGAACATCGCGGCGTACATGACCACCATCGCGGTCAGGATCATGGCCGCGAAGCGCCAGTACATGGTCCGGCCTCCGTGGGATCCGTGGTCGCTCTCCTCCGGCCCACCGCGCCGGCCCTCGTCGGTCCGGTGGTCCCCCGTGTTCGACACAGCACTCCTCCGATCTCCGGTGCCCCGTTCGGCACGACGGCGTGCCGCCGGTGGACACCCCCTGCACCAGAGGGTAGACCGCGGGGTCCGCCGGTCCGGCCTGACGTCCGTGAAGATTCCGTGAAGAACGGCCGCCCCTCCCGCGCGAGCACCGGCGGGGTGCGCACCGGGCGCGACGGCGGCGGGCAGGGTCCGGCACCGGCGGCGGTCTCCCGTCAGGCCCGCCCGGGACACCCTGTCCGGCGCCGCGCGGCGCCGACGGAGGAGTCAGTCACCCAGATGGGCCCGGGCCGCCGAGCGGGCCAGCCGGCGGCCGACGTCGATCGGTGAGCGGGGGCGGCCGCGGAGGAAGGCGGCCAGGGTGCCGCTGTAGGCCACGAGCACTTCGTCGGCCAGGTCCTGGGCCCCGGCCCCGGCGAGCGGTCGGGAGAAGTGCAGGAGGCGGTCGGTGAGCAGGGCGGTGTCCGCGGCGAGGACGTCGTCGATCTCGGCCGCGGCTCCCGGCAGCTCGGTGGCGGTGGCCAGGAAGGCGCACCAGCGTGCCGGGTGCTGCTGGCCACCCCGGTAGGCGGCCAGGGCGTCGAACACGGCGAGCAGCCGCGCCAGGTCGTCGCCGGCCGCGACGACGTGCTGGTCCCAGACCGCCCGCCACTCCGCCAGCCGGACCCGCAGCGCCTCGGCGACCAGGGCGTCCTTGCTGTCGAAGTGCGTGTACATGGTGGCGGCGGAGACCTCCGCCCGGCGCAGCAGCTCGTCCACGGGGGTGGCCCGGATGCCGTGGTCGAACAGCACGCGGTCGGCCGCTTGGAGCAGCCGTGCGCGAGCGGGGGTCCGCCGGTCCGTGGTCACCCTTCCAGTGTAGTGAGCCCCGGTTCCAGAACGGTCGTTTTGGTGTATCGTAGCGATCGTTCTGGTTCGGGTTCTCGGGAAGGGGGGCGATGCGCGCTCTGGTGGTCAGCGGCACGGCTCTGATCGCGGCGACCTACGGGCTGGCGCGCTTCGGGTACGGGCTCTTCCTGCCCCGCTTCATGGAGGCCTTCCAGATCGGCCCGGTCGTCTCGGGGCTGATCCAGGCCGGCAGCTTCCTCTCCTTCTGCCTCGCCGCGGTGCTCGCCTCCCGCCTGAGCGCCCGCCCGCGCCTGGTCGTCCTGTGCGCCGGGGCGACGGCCGCCCTGGGATCGGCAGGGGTCGCGGCGGCCCCCCCCACGGGAGCGTCCTCGCGGCGAGCGTGGTCCTCGCCGGTGCCGGAGGCGGCTTCGCCACACCCGGCCTCGTCGCGCTCGTCGAGCGCAATCTCGCCCCGGCGCGCCAGGAGCGGGCCCAGACGTTCGTCAACGCCGGCACCGGAGCGGGCATCGTGGTCGCGGGAGTCCTCATGCTCCTCACGGTCGGCCAGTGGCGTCTGGGCTGGGCGGCCATCGCCGGTCTGGTGGCCCTGGCCACCGTCGCCACGCTCCGTGCCGACAGGTCCGCGCACCGGGCCCGGCGCACGGACCCGCCGGCGCGGACCCCGTACGCGGCACGCCTGCTCCGGCCCGTCGCCGCGGCGGCGCTGGCCGGCGCCTCGAGCGCCGCGATCTGGACGTTCGGCCGCACGGTCATGGTCGACTCCCGCGCGGGCGAGGAGACGTACTCCGTCGTCGCCTGGATGGTCCTGGGCGCGTTCGGCGTGCTGGGCGCCGCGGCCGGGCGGATCGTCCAGACCTGGACCCTGCGGACCGCGTGGAACCTGACCACGGTGGCCGTGGCCGCCGCCACCGTCGTCCTCGGCGCGGCACCGGGTGCCCCCGCTGCCGCGTACGTCTCCGCGGCCGTGTTCGGCGCCGGCTACACCGCCGTGTGCGGTGTCCTCATCGTCTGGGCCGCGCGACTCGTTCCCGACCGTGCCGCCGAGGGCACCGCCGTGCTGTTCATCGCCCTGGCCGTCGGTCAGGCGATCGGCTCGGTGGTGCTGGGAGTCCTGCTGAGCTCGACCACCCCGGTCCTCGCCTTCACCGTGGCCGGCGTCCTCGGCGTCCTCGCCGTGCTGCCGGCCGTGGGACGCGCCCCCGAGGCACCGCGTCCCCGCACCACCACGGCTCCGCCCTCCGGGGCGCCCGCGGCCACGTCCGGCGCGGTGGGCCGTCCCGGCGTAAGCTGAGGAGCCAGAGGCGGCCCAGGACAGCCGGCCGCCCTGCCCGGGGTGGCCTCCCCGGGGCGTCGCGTCCTGTGGCGGCCCGTGTCCACCCGACCGACCGGGGAGTCCCGATGGAGCCCCCGACCACTTCCACGACCACTGCCACGACCGCCGACCTGACCACGGTCTTCGCCCGCATCCAGGGGATGCTGCTGAGCCAGGAGTCGGCCGAGGCCGCCGCGACGCAGCTGGCCCGTGCCGCCCAGGACCTGATCGGCTCCGCCGCCGGGGCCGGGGTCTCCCTGCTCGACGACACCGGGCGCAGGACGACGGTCGCGGCCACGGACCCGTCGGTGGAGTCCGCCGACGCCGCCCAGTACGAGCTCGGCCAGGGCCCGTGCCTGAGCGCCTGGGCCACCGAGTCCCTCCAGCGCCTCGAGGACACCGCCACCGACGCCCGGTGGCCGGAGTGGTCCCGGGCGGCGGCCGCGACCGGGATCGGCTCGGTGCTCAGCGCCCCGGTGCTCTACCGGGAGCGCCGCCTGGGCGCGATGAAGATCTACGCCACCACCGCAGGGGCCTTCGGCGACCGGGCCGAGCGCCAGCTGCTGCTGCTGGCCTCCGCCGCCGGCACCCTGCTGGGCGCGGCCCAGGGCAGCGACGCCCCGCAGCGGCTCAGCGCCTCGATGCAGCAGGCCCTGGCGGACCGAACCGCGGTGGAGACCGCCACCGGGATGCTGATGGAACGCCACGCCACCGACCACGAGTCCGCCCGCCGGCTGCTGATCGAGGCCTCCCGGCAGCAGCGCCGGCCGCTGGCGCAGATCGCCCGCCGGATCGCGGAGCGGGCCACGGACCCCACACGCTGAGGAGCGGGCGGCGATGGACGACGACGCTGCGGGACGGACGCAGGCCGACCTGGTGCGCCAGGCCCTCGAGGCGACCGGGATCGACCCGGGCCGGCTGTGGGTGCACTACTTCAGCATCGGCGGTGAGGCCGGGGAGCTGGAGATCGAGGCCTTCCTGCACCACTCCCTCACCCTGCCGGCCCTGCAGCGGGACCTCCTCGCCCACGCCGTCAACGAACTCCTCGACGACCGGAGACCCCCGCGGATCCCGCAGGCCTCGGACCTGCTCGACCACGACGAGCAGGACGGGTCCGAGGGCGGTCAGCACGGCGGCGAGGGCCAGGACGGCGCCGACGAGCCCTGACGCACCGTCCGCCGGCCCCCGTGGGAGGGGCCCGGCCGCTCCGGCCCCCGCGCGGTCCCGGACCCGGGCCCGGAGCTCCTGGACGCGGCACGGCCCCGTGCGATGGTCACCGGGCCGTGGGCGGCAGACGCAGGGAGGGGACGGGCCGTGCGGCCCGTCCCCTCCCTGCGGCGCGGGGGTCCTGCCCCCGGGCTCAGTACTTCTTGTGCCGCGGCTTGCGGAACGGCTTGTCGCCGTCGCGGTCGCCGCCGGAGAAGCCCGGGCGCTTGCCCTGGTAGCCGCCGCGGGAGTCGTCGCCCCGGGCGCCGCCGCCGCGGCGGGGGCGGTCCTGGTAGGAGGACGAGGTGCTGCGCGGACGGGACCGGCCGCCGCCGCCGGGGCCGCGGTCGGCCTCGAGCTGGATGAGCTCCCCGTTGATCCGGGTGCGGGAGAGCCGGTCCAGCGTCGAGGCGGGCAGGTTCTCGGGCAGGCCCACGAGGGTGTGGGTCGAGCGGATGTCGATCGCGCCGATCTGCTCGCCGCTCAGGCCGCCCTCGTTGGTGAGGGCCCCGACCACGGAGCCCGGCGAGACGCGGTGCCGGTGCCCCACCGACATCCGGTAGGTGGCCATGCCCTTCTCGGTGCGCGGCTCGCGGCGCGGGCGGTCGTCGCCGTCCCGTCCCGGCCGGTCCCGGTCGCGGGTGCGCTGCACCGGCTCGGGCAGCTCCTCCACGAAGAAGGGCCGGCCGTCCTGGGCCATCACGGCGATCGCGGCGGCGATCTCCACCGCGTCGACGTCGTGCTCGGCCTGGTACTGCTCCACGAGCTCGCGGAACTGCGCGAGGTCCTCGGACTCGATGGTGTCCGTGATCTGCTGGGCGAACTTGTCCTTGCGGGTCTGGTTCACGTCCTCCGTGGAGGGCATGCGCATGAGCTCCACCGGCTGGCGTGTTGCCTTCTCGATGGCCCGCAGCAGGTACTTCTCCCGCGGCGTCATGAACAGGATCGCCTCGCCGGAGCGCCCGGCGCGGCCGGTGCGGCCGATCCGGTGCACGTAGGACTCGGTGTCGTGCGGGATGTCGTAGTTGACCACGAGGGAGATCCGCTCGACGTCGAGCCCGCGGGCCGCGACGTCCGTGGCCACGAGGACGTCGATCTTGCCCTCGCGCAGGGCCTCGACGGTGCGCTCGCGCATGTTCTGCGGGATGTCGCCGTTGATGGCCGCGGCCGCGTAGCCGCGGGCCTTGAGCCGGTCGGCGACCTCCTCGGTGGCGGCCTTGGTCCGCACGAAGACGATGACGCCGTCGTAGTCCCCGACCTCGAGGATCCGGGTCATGGCCTCCATCTTGTGCGAGCCCATGACCTGCAGGTACCGCTGCCGGGTGTTGGTGCCCGTGGTGGTCTTGCCCTTGACGGCGATCTCCTGCGGGTCCCGCAGGTACTTCTTGGCGATCTTGCGGATGGCCGGGGGCATGGTCGCGGAGAACAGCGCGACCTGCTTCTCGACCGGGGTCTGCGAGAGGATCTGCTCGACGTCCTCGGCGAAGCCCATGCGCAGCATCTCGTCGGCCTCGTCGAGGACCACGTACTGCAGGTGGGACAGGTCCAGGGACCCCTTCTTGAGGTGGTCGATCACGCGGCCGGGCGTGCCGACCACGACCTGGGCGCCGCGGCGCAGCCCGGCCAGCTGCGGGCCGTAGGGGGAGCCGCCGTAGACCGGCAGGACGGTGAAGTCCTCGAGGTGGGTGGCGTAGGAGGAGAACGCCTCCCCGACCTGGAGGGCCAGCTCGCGGGTCGGGGCGAGCACCAGGACCTGGGTGTCCCGGGAGACGCCGTGCACGTCGGAGAGCTCGGCGAGCCGGGACAGCGCGGGAACGGCGAAGGCCGCGGTCTTGCCGGTGCCGGTCTGGGCCAGGCCCACCACGTCCTGGCCCTGCAGCAGCACCGGGATGGTGGCGGCCTGGATGGGCGTGGGGTTCTCGTAGCCGACCTCGTCGAGGGTGGCGAGCACCCGGGAGTCGATGCCGAGCTCGGCGAAGGTGGTGGTGTGCTCCTCGGCGGTGCCGGAGGTGCCGGGGGTGTCGACGGTCATGGAGAAGTGCCTCGTATCTGTGCAGGTGGCGGCCCGGGAGCAGGTCCGGGGGCGTCGGCCACGGTCGTGGTGTCCGGACGTCCCTGCCAACCACTTGGAGCCCCGTTCGGAACGGGAGCGTCGGACACGGCGCGGCGCGGGCCGCGGCCGAACACGGTGCGCGTCATGGCACCGCGTTGCACGAGAAAGTGAGGGAGTGACCGGATTCGGTCCGACCAGTCTAGCGCACCCGGCGGCACGGTCAGTCCCGGCGGCGCACCACCACGAGGTGCTTCTCGTCACGCACCACCGCGTAGCCGGCGCCGTAGCGCTGCCGGGACCAGTCGGCCACGTCCCCCGGCGGGTTCCCGCCCCACGCGGTGCCCAGCCGGTCCACCACCACGTACTCCGGGGCCGGGTCGCCCCCGTTGCCCAGCCAGTGCACCTGGGCGCGGGGCACGAGGTGGTGCAGCAGGGTCAGGTCCGTGGCCACGCTCGCCCCCTCGGGGACGGCCGCGACGACCGCCGCCTTGGCCTCCGCCCGGGGGTCCGGCCGGTAGGCGGCGGGGTCCACGAGGTCGGCCAGCGGGCGTCCCGGGACCAGCAGGAGCGCGACGACGAGCGCCAGTGCCGGCGCGGCCCGGCCGAGCCGCCGGAGCCGTCCGCCGCGCAGGCGCAGCACGGCGTCGAGCAGCGCGACGAGCACGATGGGCATGAGCACGGCGCTGTAGTGCCACCCCGTGCCCCAGTAGCCGTGGTCGGGCGAGAGCATCCGCCAGACCAGCGTGGGCAGCGCCACGAGCGCCAGCGGCGAGCGCACCACCACCACCGCGCCCACGGCCAGCACGGTCAGCCAGGTGAGCGCCTTCTGGCCCGGCACCACCAGGGACACGAGCGCCCCGACGGGGTCGGCGGCCGCCGCCGCGAGGTCCAGCCGGTCCGCGTACGCGAACCGCCCGTCCGGGCTGAGGGCGGGCAGCACCACGGCCACGGCGAGCACGGACCAGGCCGCGCCCCACACGGCGAGCCCGAGCCCGAGCAGCACCGGGCGGCGGTCCCCGCCCGCCTCGCGGTGCGCGCGCCCGGCGAGCACCAGGCCGAGGACCGCGACCGTGACGCCCAGGTCCTCCTTGACGAACGCGACCGGCGCGGCCCACAGCGCGGCCGCGGTCCACCGCCGCTCGACCAGGGACCCGAGGGCGAGGACCAGCAGCGGCAGCGCGAAGGCCACCTCGTGGAACTGCACCGAGACGGCGGCCTGGAGACCGAAGCTCAGCCCGTAGGCGAGGCCCAGGGCCGCACCGGGGGCCGCGCCCAGGGCCCGCACGGCGAACCGGGTCAGTGCCCACGCGGAGACCGCCACGAGCAGGTCCTGGACCACGAGCAGGGTCAGCGCGGAGGGGAACAGGGCGTAGACCGGCCCCAGCAGCACCAGGATCGGGTGGAAGTGGTCGCCGAGCAGGTTGGCGCCGTGGCCCTTGATGTGCACGAGCGGGCCGTCCCCGGCGGCGTAGGACTTGGCGAGCTGGGTGAAGATCCCCAGGTCCCAGGACGGGACCTCCCACCGGTGCCACTGGAGCAGGGACCACCACAGGTACAGGACGAGCACCAGGAGTCCCACGCCCAGCGGCACCAGCCGGGCCCGCCCGGTCAGGGGGGCCGGCGGCGGAGTGGGGGCTGCGGGGCGCCGGAGCGCGGTGGCGGGCATGGCCTCCTCGGTGGCTGGGCGGCCCGCCCGGACCGGCGCGGCGCCGTCGGACAGGACTGCCATCATGGTCTCATGTCCGTCACCGCTCCCCAGTCCGCAGGCCGCCGCCCGGCCCTGCCGGCGGACGCCGAGCTCGTGTGGGACCCGGAGGGGGCCCTGCACCTGGGCCAGACGCTCGGCGTGCTGAGCCGCGGCAGCGCCGATCCGCTGGTCCGGGTCGCGGCTCCCGACGTCGTGTGGGTCACCGCCCGGACCGCGGCGGGCCCGGTCACGGCCCGCTTCTCCCGCACCGGCGGCGGCCGTCCTCTGCAGCGGCCCGTGCTCGTGCGCGCGTGGGGCCCGGGGGCCGAGGAGTTCCTCGGTGAGGCCCCGCGCTGGGCGGGGTCCGAGGACGCGTGGGACCGGTTCGAGGCCTCGGACGCCTTCCGTGCCCTGCCGCACCGGCTGGTCGCCGCCCGGCACCACCACCCGGGCCTGCGGCTGCCCGCCACCGGCCGGGTGCTGGACCGCGCCGTGCTCTCGGTGCTGGAGCAGCGCGTCACCGTGCGCGAGGCCGTGGCCGCCCACCGGCAGCTCGTGCGGCGCCACGGCGAGCCCGCGCCGGGGCCGGCGCCGGAGGGGATGCGGATCGCCCCGACCGCCGAGGCCTGGGGCCGGGTGCCCGTGTGGGAGTGGCACCGGGCGGGGGTCGACGGCGCCCGGGCCGCCACCGTGCGGCGCGTGGCCGGACGGGCCGCCGCGCTCGAGCGCCTGGGCCGGGCCCCGCTGGACGCCGAGCTGCACCGGGGGCTGCGCTCGATCCCCGGGCTGGGGCCGTGGACGGTCGCGGAGATCGTGCAGTGCACGCACGGGGACCCGGACTCGGTCAGCGTCTTCGACTTCCACCTCGCGGACACGGTGTGCTGGTTCTTCGACCGGCGCCCCGGCGACGACCGCCGGATGCTCGAGCTGCTGGAGCCGTGGCGGGGCGACCGGCAGCGGGTGGTGCGCCTGCTGCGGGCCTCCGGCTTCCGCAAGCCCTCCTTCGCCCCGCGCCTGCACCCGGAGGACCACCGGCGCCGGTGAGGACATCCTGTCCTTCCTGGCAGGACGGGGCCCGCGGGCGTTGAATGGGGCCATGACGACCGAACACGTGATCGAGGAGCCGCACGGTGCGGGCTACACCGAGCGGATGAACAAGCTGCGGGCCGGGGTCCTGGGCGCCAACGACGGCATCGTCTCCGTCGCCGCGGTCGTGGTCGGCGTGGCCGGCGCCACGACGAGCTCCAGCGCGATCCTCCTGGCCGGGGGCGCCGCCCTGGTCGGCGGGGCCCTGTCGATGGCCCAGGGCGAGTACGTCTCGGTGTCCAGCCAGGCGGACTCCCACCGGGCCCTCATCGAGAAGGAGAAGCAGGAGCTCATCGACATGCCCGAGGCCGAGCTCCGGGAGCTCGCCGAGATCTACGAGACCAAGGGGCTCTCCGCCGGGACGGCCCGGCAGGTGGCGGTGGAGCTCACCGAGCACGACGCACTGGCCGCGCACCTCGACGCGGAGCTCAACATCGACGAGGAGGACATCGTCAGCCCGTGGGGCGCGGCGGTCGCCTCCGCGCTGGCCTTCCTCGTCGGCGCGCTGCTGCCGATGCTCGCGATCCTGCTGCCGCCCGAGGCCTGGCGGATCCCCGTGACCTTCGTCGCCGTGCTCGCGGCCCTCGCGCTCACCGGCTGGCTGGGGGCCCGTCTCGGGGACACCCCGCAGCGGGGCCGCGCGGTGCTGCGCGTGGTGGTGGGCGGGGCGCTGGCCCTGCTGGCGACCTTCGCGCTCGGCTCGCTGTTCGGGGTCGCCGGCGTCGCCTGAGCCGCTCCGGCCGGACACGACCGCGCCGGGCCCCGCCTCCGAGGAGGCGGGGCCCGGCGCGGTCGTGCGGGTGCGGTGCTGCGGTCAGGCGTTGGGCGCGTCCTGGGACTGCTTGGCGACCTCGGCGCGGACCTCCTCCATGTCGAGGCCCTTGACGGCGTCGATGACCTGGTCGAGGGCGGACGCGGGCAGGGCGCCCGGCTGGGAGAACACGAGGATGCCCTCGCGGAAGGCCATGAGGGTGGGGATCGACGAGATCTGAGCCGACGCGGCGAGCATCTGCTGCTCCTCCGTGTCGACCTTCCCGAAGACGATGTCCTCGTGCTTCTCGGAGGCGGCCTCGTAGGTCGGCGCGAACTGCTTGCAGGGCCCGCACCAGTCGGCCCACCAGTCGAGCAGGACGATGTCGTTCTCGGCAATGGTCTGGCCCAGGGTGTCCTGGGTGATGTCAACAGTAGCCATGCCCTCCAGCGTAGAGGCCGGGCCGCCCGAGAGCACAGGATTTCACTGCCGGCTCAAGACCGGGGCCGCGCGCCCGCACTAGACTGGGCGTCCGGTCCGGTCTCCCGGGCCGGGCTTCCGGACCGGAGGCACGCCCCGTGCACGCCGAGGTGCGCCATGAACTTCGAGATCGGCATCTTCTCCCTGGGCGAGGTGGTCCCGGACCCCGTCACGGGCGCCCGCCCCGACAGCCGTCAGCGCCTGCGGGACCTCATCGAGCAGGCCGAGGCCGCGGAGCGCGCCGGGCTCACCGTGATGGGCGTCGGGGAGAACCACGGCACGGACGTGGTGGCCGCCTCCCCCGTGGTGCTGCTGTCCGCGATCGCCGGCCGCACCCACCTCCTGCGGCTCACCACCGCCGTCTCCGTGCTCACGGCCGGGGACCCCGTGCGGCTCTACGAGCAGATCGCCATGCTGGACAACATCTCGGGCGGCCGGGCGGAGCTGATCGTGGGCCGCGGCGCCTCCCGGGCCGTGCGGCAGGCCCTGGGCCTGGCGCAGGACGACCACGACACCGTGTTCGAGGAGAAGCTGCGCCAGCTGCTCCGGGTGCGCGAGACGGATCCCGTGACCCTGGCCGGCCCGCTCCCGCAGCACGGCGTGGACCTCGACCTCAGGCCCCGCCCGCTGCAGCCGTGCCTGCCGATCTGGCTGGGCACCACCGGCACTCCGGCCTCCGTGTCCCGCGCCGCGGCCCTGGGGCTGCCTCTCGCCCTGCTGCGCACGCACGGCCCGTTCGCCGGGGCCGTGCCCGTCGTCGCCGCCTACCGGCGGGCCCTCGAGGCGTCCGGCCGGGACGTCCGGACCCCCGTGAGCCTCAGCGTGCCGGGCTTCGTGGCGCGCACCCCGGCGCAGGCCCGGGAGCTCAGCCACCCCTGCTTCGCCGCGGGGGCCCGCAGCCACGGGCCGGTCCGCCCGGACGATCCCCGCTGGTCCCGGAAGGAGTACGACCGGGAGTGCGGTCCCGAGGGGACCCTCGTGGTGGGGGACGTGGACGAGGTCGTCACCAAGATCGTGGCGCGGCAGCGCGCGATCGGCCACGAGCGCCTGCTGCTGCGGATGGACGCGGGCGGGATCCCGCACCACCTGGCGCTGGAGTCGATCACGCTCCTCGGCGCCGAGGTGGCGCCCCGGGTGCGCGCCGTCCTGGGCTGAGGCCCGCGGCGGGTCTCAGCCCTGCGCGGGGGACGCCGTGAGCACGACGTTCTTGCCCCACAGGTCCTCGGTGTAGCAGCTGACGATGACCAGCCGGTCCGGCACGATCCGCCAGATGTCGCTGTCCTTCAAGGTGTTCTTGTCGTGGGTGACCACGGAGTCCACCACGTACTCCAGGGTCCCGGTCCCGGTCTCCAGCACGATCTCGCTGCCCACCAGGCCGGGGTCGCTCAGCCGGTTGAAGGGGGCGTCCCGGTCCTCCCAGCTGTGGCCGGTGATGTACGTGGTGTTCTCCGAGTCTTCGCCCGGCATGCCGTAGGGGGTGAGCCAGTAGCCGTCCAGGGTGTCCGGCGGGACCAGCAGCTCGGAGGCCAGCTCCTGCTCGCTGGGCGTCAGCGGCAGGACGGAAACGTCGAACCGGGCGTCCTCGACCGCCAGCCGCACGGGCGCCGCGGCCGCCGGCCGGTCGGCGGTGTCCGCGGGGGACGGCGCGGGCGCGGCCGTCCCGGTGCCGGGCGCCGCCGGGGCGGTCGCCGCCGGGGTGGTCGCCGTCGCGGCCGGGGGGCCGGCCTCGTGGCCCTCCGCTCCCCAGGGGTCCGTCAGCAGCACCGCGGAGACGGCGGCCACGGCCCCGAGACCGCCGGCGGCGGCCCAGCGCGTGCCCGCGCCACGGCGCGGAGCGGCCTTCGGCCCGGGTGCGTGCATCTTGCGGTCCTCGAGGAGTCGGTGCGGGATGTGGCGGCGCCCTGGTGCCGCGCGAGCGCGGCACCAGGGCGGTCAGCGGTGGTCGGTCAGGCGCGCCCGCGGCGCACCCGGAGGGCCACGGCCCCGGACACGGCAGCACCGGCGGCCAGCAGGCCGGCCAGCACACCCGTGCTGAGCCCGCCCTCCTCGGCGGTCTGCATGTTGATGCCCTGGTTCACGCCGGAACCGGAGTCGGCGCCGGCCCAGTCGTCCGAGTCGCTCCAGTCGCCGGAGCCGGTCCCGTCCCCGCCGGTCCCGGTGCCCAGGACCTCGCAGTTGTTCTGGAACAGCGCCACGAGGTCGGCGCCGTCCTCCATGAAGACCTCACCCTCCGCGCGGGCCTCCGTGGCGGCGGTCTGGAAGCCGGCGGCGGCCGCGGAGCTGGCCGCGTAGGCCTCGTCCACGGCGGGGTCGTCGGTCGACGCGGCGTAGGACTCCTGCAGGCGCAGGATCTCGGTCCAGGCGGCCCGGGCGCGGTCCATGGTGGCGTCGTTGACGATGGCGTCCTCCAGCACGGCCTGCTGGGTCTGGAGCTGGCTCAGGACCGCCGGGTCCGTGACGAGCGAGTTGAAGTGCGTGCCCGTGTCGTAGAGGTGGTCGGCCGCGGTGACCAGGTTGCTCACCGTGGTGCTCGCGGCGGGGGCCACGCAGGTGTCGGCGTGGGCGGCGGGGGCGCCCAGGAACAAGCCACCGGCCAGGACGGCAGCCGACGAACCCGCGGCCACCCACTTCTTCACAGCAGTCATTTCGGTCTGTCTCCTCAAGTCATTCAGAACCCCGGGCCTGCCCCTGGGGTACCAGCGGGCGGCACGGCCCGTCCCGGCGTCCTCGATGTGGTCCACCGGGGGAGCGCTGCGGGGTCGGTCGTGCTGCTCGTCATCCGGTGTAGGGGGTCCCGACGTGCCGGCTCGGGGTGTGCTGGCACGTGGCCGGATGATGCTGTCGCCTCAAGCTACAAGGATATTCATGTTCTTAGCAATTGTTAAGGCTGGAACGGCGCGCCGACCTCTTCCGCGTGTCCCCGCATCGGGGGTCCGGAGCCGGGATGTCGGGTCGGCACGGGCTCCCTCGGCGGGAAGGCGGCCCGGGCCCCGTGGCGCCCGCGGCGGCCGCAACGGCGTCCCGCGTCCCGGCGACGAGGGACCGCTCGGCCGGTCGCGGGCGGCAACGACGAAGGCCCCGGTCCGGGGACCGGGGCCTTCGTCGTGACGCTCGTGGCAGATGAGGGATTCGAACCCCCGTAGGCATTGCCAGCTGATTTACAGTCAGCCCCCTTTGGCCGCTCGGGTAATCTGCCGGGGTGCTGCCGCCGGTCCGTCCGGACCGGTGGTGGCTGCTCCCGCGATCGGGAGCACTTCAACAGTACAGAACATCCGCCGCGATGCGAAATTGCCGGGACCGGGTCAGGACGCGAGCCGCTCGCAGACCTGCCGGAGGAACTTCTCGGCCTGCTCGGTGGTGATCTCTCCGTGGGTCACGGCCTCCGCGAGGTCCTGGGCCACGCCGAGCAGCCGCTGCGCCGTCTCGAAGTCGATCCGCTCGGGCGCCGCGACCCCCGAGCCGGGGCGCGGCGGGGGCTCCGCCTCGCCGCCGGCCGCCGCCGGGCCCAGCCCGATGCCCATCAGCAGGACCGCCGCCAGCGCGGTGGCCGCCACGGCACCGCCGCGCCGGGACCGGCCCGGTGCCGGCACCACGTCGTCGTGGCCCAGAGGTGTGCTCATGCCGCCATCCTGGGAGACCGACCTGAACAGTTCCTTGGGCGCAGGTCACGAAACGGTGACGGGACCGCCCGGTAGGCTGGAGCACAGCCCCACGGGCCGCACGCCCCGCCCGTCCACCGCCACAGCACAGGAGGCAGCATGGCCAGCGATTCCTCGTTCGACGTCGTCAGCAAGGTCGACAAGCAGGAGGTGTCCAACGCCCTGAACCAGGCCCAGAAGGAGATCGCGCAGCGCTACGACTTCAAGGGCGTGGGCGCCGAGATCGACTTCTCCGGCGAGAAGATCCTCATGAAGGCGAACTCCGAGGAGCGCGTCAACGCGGTCCTCGACGTCTTCCAGTCGAAGCTGGTCAAGCGCGGCATCTCCCTGAAGTCCCTCGACGCCGGGGAGCCCTTCGCCTCCGGCAAGGAGTACCGGATCGAGGCCTCCGTCAAGGAGGGCATCGCCCAGGACCAGGCGAAGAAGATCACCAAGCTCATCCGCGACGAGGGCCCCAAGGGCGTGAAGGCCACCATCCAGGGCGACGAGCTCCGGGTGTCCTCGAAGTCCCGCGACGACCTGCAGGACGTCATCACGCTCCTCAAGGGCTCGGAGCTCGAGGTGGACCTGCAGTTCATCAACTACCGCTGACCCGCCCCGGCGGGCACGCCACGGCCGCGCGGACCGGACGGGGCTACGGGGCGGCGACCTCGCCGACCCACGCCCCCGCGTAGAACCGGGAGGACCGCGAGTCCAGCAGCTCGGCGTAGGCGTCCGGCTCCAGGGCCTGCGCCGAGCCCTCCGGGATCTCCGACGTGAAGGCGGACACGCCCAGTCCGGCCTCGTGGTCCGCCAGGGTCAGGCCGGCGGCCTCCAGGATCGTGGGGTACATGTTCAGCTGGTCCGCCCGGGGGCGCAGCGCGCTGCTCGCGTCCGCGCCCGGAACCCGGATCCGGTTGAAGATGGTGCGGTTGCCGTGGTGGTCCAGCTGCTCGTGGAAGGCGTCCCCGGCGCTCATGTGCTTGAGGTGGTCGCCCATGATCACCACGGCGGTGTCCTCGAGATAGCCCTTCTCCTCCATGTGGTCCACGAAACCGGCGACCTGGGCCATGGAACAGGCGAACACGGAGGTGACCTCGTCCCGGGTGTCCACGTCGCAGTAGTCGTAGACGTGCACCGGCTCGTGGGTGTCCAGCGTCAGCACGGAGAGGTTGAACGGCCGCCCGGTCCGCTCCGCCTCGGCGTGCAGCGCGTCGACCTCGTCCGCCGCGTGGGCCATGAGGCGTCCGTCGCTCAGGCCCCAGTCGCCGCGGAAGTTCCGCTCCGGTTCGCCGGCGGCGCGCCAGTCGGAGAGGTCCTTGATCTCCGAGTAGCCGTGGGTGCGCAGGAAGGCGTCCTTCGCGGCGAAGGAGGCGTTGGCGCCGCCCAGGAAGACGCTGGTGTAGCCGTGCTCCTCCAGGACGTCGCCCAGGCAGGGAATTCCCCGCAGGTAGGTGTCGACGTCGCCGCCGAGATCGTTGAGGGCGCCGCTGCCGGCGGCGGAGCCGATGCCCTTCAGCGGGACGCCGCACTGTGTCGAGGTGAGACCGGCCATGGTCCAGCCTCCGCCCTCGTACTGCTGGAAGTCCGCCACGCTCTGCCAGCCGTCCGAGGCCCGGGTCACCGCCTTCAGCGGGGCGAACGCGTCCTTCTCGAAGTGCTCGTCGTTCGCGAGAGTGGCCTCGCCGGACTCGAGGTAGATCAGCACCAGGTTCCGCTTCTGCTCGTCGCCGGTGACGGTCGGCTCCACGTAGTGGTCGCCGAGGTCGTACTCGGAGTTCCCGGCCCTGATGTAGTCCGCCACTCCCACCGTGGTGGCGAAGGCCGTGGTGCCGCCGACGACCACCGCGGCGACCAGGGCGGTGGAGACGGTGCGCACGGCCCACCGCGAGCGGCGCGGACGCCGGTCGCCGCCGATGCGGCGCCGCCGGCGCCGGGCGTGCTGCCACAGGGCGATCCCTGCGGTGATGAGCAGGGGCAGGACGCCGACCCCCAGGATGCCCATCCAGACGATGGGTCCGCCCCCGCCGTCGATCTCCACGGAGACGAGGTTCAGGAGCATCTGTCCCACGGAGATCTCGCCCCAGAAGAATCGGATGCCGGCGGCGGCGATCAGCAGCGCGAGTCCCGCCCAGATCAGGACGTAGACCAGGAGGCGTCCCCCGACGGCTCCGACCCGTCGGATCAGCTGAAGAGTCCGGCCGGACATGGCAACACCTCGCGTTCCGGATGCGCGCGTGCTCGCCGAACACCCTTGACATCCCTCCCGTTCCCGGGCCCGTTGACGACTAGTACCGTTACGTTACCCGTTCACCGGGGGTTCACCCGGTGGTGCCGGTCCGTTCACCCCGGCACGGACGGGGACGGCCCGGGTCCGCCGGACTCCTCGGCTCGCTCCGCCGTCACGCCCCGGCGGTGCACCGGTCCTCGCGACGCGGCTCGGACGAGTCCGTGCTCGTACGCGAACGCGGCGGCCGCGGTGCGCGTGGGCACGTCGAGCTCGGTGAAGATGTTGGACAGGTGGCGGGAGACCGTCTTCTCGCTCAGGAACAGCTCCGCGGCGATCTCCGGATTGGTCCGGCCGGTCGCCACCCGCCGCAGGACCTCGACCTCCCGGTCCGTGAGGCCGCGCGGCGTGCCCGGGGCATCCTCCATGACTCCGCGGAACTCCCGGGGCCATTCGTCCTCCTGGAACACGTCCAGGGGGATCCAGCCGAACCGCTGCCCGAAGCCGGTGCACCAGACCACGTTCTGCACGTCCACCCGCCGGTCCCCCTCGACGGGCAGGCCGTCCGCGACCCCGGTGACCGGCTCCGTGAGCCGTTCCACCCCGCGCTCCCGCAGGTCCTCCTGCTTCACCCGCAGCATCGGGGCCCCGTGGAACCGTGCGTGCGCCCAGGTCCACCGCGTAGCCACCGCCCGGGCGGGCCCGCACGGCGTCGACGGTGGTGCTCGTGCGCACGGGCAGGTCCCGGTGGAGGGCGAAGCTCTCGAGGTAGGCGGCGACATCGTCCTTGCCCGGATAGGACCAGGGGTCCTGCGGGAAGGGCAGGCCGGGCAGCCCGTCGTACTTGGCCGGGGTGTAGAGCCGGAGGCTGTCCCACTGGTGCCGCCATTGGTCCCCCCACCCGGGCCTCGGCGTCCACGATCAGGAACGGCCGGCCGAGCTGCTTCAAGGAGCTCCCCGTGGCGAGGCCGGCCTGGCCGGCGCCGATGATGAGCGTTTCGATGTGCTGCGCGTTCATGACCGGGACCTCCGTGGACCTGCTGGGACAGCACCAGGCTAGGAAGCCGGCGGTCCGGGTCGCATCGGGAGGATGCCGCAGGGGCCGGCCGCCCGGCATGGGCCGATCACCCCATGCCGGGCGGTCCTGCCGGGCGAGGTCAGCGGCGGCCGATCCCCGCCATGCCCTCGAGCCGTGCCACCCGGTCCGCGGTCGGCGGGTGGGTGCGGAACAGGCTCGCCGCGCCGCCCCGGAACGGGTTGGCGATCATCAGGTGCGAGGTGTTGACGAGCTTCTGGTCGGCGGGGTCCAGCGGCCGGGCGTTCGTGCCCATCTCGATCTTCCGCAGGGCGGAGGCCAGGGCCAGCGGGTCCCCCGTGAGCTGCGCGCCGTCCTCGTCGGCGTCGTACTCGCGGGTGCGCGAGACCGCGAGCTGGATGACGGTCGCGGCGAGGGGCGCCAGGAAGGCCAGGAGCAGCCCGACGAGGGGGTTGCCGCGGTCACCGTCCCGGCCGCCGCCGAAGATGGCCGTGAACTGGAGGAACTGCGCGGCCGAGGTGATGATGCCGGCCACGGCGGCGGCGATCGAGGACGTGAGGATGTCCCGGTTGTAGACGTGCATCAGCTCGTGGCCGAGCACGCCCCGCAGCTCGCGCTCGTCGAGCATCTGGAGGATGCCCTCCGTCACACAGACCGCGGAGTTCTCCGGGTTCCGCCCGGTGGCGAAGGCGTTGGGGCTCATCGTCGGCGCGATGAACAAGCGGGGCATCGGCTGGTTCGCCCGCTGGGACAGCTCCCGCACGATGCGGTAGTACCCCGGCGCCTGCTGCTCGGTGACCGGGATGGCCCGCATGGAGCGCAGTGCGAGCTTGTCGCTGTTCCAGTAGCTGTACGCCGTGGACGCCAGGCCGATCAGGGCGAAGACCCAGATGAAGACGCTGCTGCCCGTACCGCTCGCCACGAACCACCCGATGGCCAGCAGCACCGCCCACAAGCCGCCGAGGAGCAGGACGGTCTTGAGTCCGTTGTTGTGGTGGTGCATCGCGGCTGCGGCTCCTTCGTCAGGGGGAGTGGGTCTTCCGCTGAGCACAACCTCGCGGGCGGCGTCCGTCTTCCCGTCCCGGGGGACGCGCAGGGATCTCCCAGCGTGCCCGGGGCATCCTCCTGCTCCGTCCCGGAACGGTCCGCGATCAGCTTCCCGGCGCCGGGTCGGCTGCCCCGGTCGCCCCGGTGGCCGGGGTCGTGGTGCCGGGCGCGGGCGCTCCGGCCGCCGGAGCCCCGGTCGCCGGGGCGGCCGGAGCCTCGGACCCGGGCGCCTCCGGCACCGGGGTGCCGGGCGCGGGTGCTCCGGTCGCCGGTGCGACCGGAGCCGGGGCCACGGACGCAGGGGCCTCGCTCACCGGGTCGGCAGGAGCCGGGGCCCCGGTCGCCGGGTCCGCGGGAGCCGGAGCCCCGGTCGCCGGGTCCACAGGAGCCGGGGCCTCGGTGACCGGGTCCTCGGGAGCCGGAGTTCCGGGCACCGCCGGCTCCGGCGCGGGAGTCTCTGCTGCGGGCTCCTCGGGCGCAGGCGTGCCAGGGGCCGGCGGCTGCTCCTCGGGAGGGTCCCCGGTCGGGGTGTCGCCGGCGTCCGCGGGCGGGACCGGGGCGCCGGCGCCTCCTCCGGCGGCGGATGTGCCGCCGCCGTCCGGGGACGCCGTCCCCGGGGACCCTGCCTCCGGGCGCTCTGCGCCCGGCGTCGCGGAACGCGGCGCACGGTCGTCGTCCGGGGCGCTCCGCGGCGTCCGGGGCTCCGCCTGCGTGCCGAAGCGGGCGCCGTCCTCGGCTCCCTCTGCGGCCGGTCCCTCCGCCGCGGCGGCCGTGATGATCGTGCCGCTGCTCGCGCGCGCGGTGCGCGCCTCGGCCGCGGCCTCGGTCAGGGGTCCGGGCGACGGTTCGGCGGTCGGCAGGGACAGCATCGTGCCGGCACGCCCCGGCACCGCGGCACCGGGGGCCCGTGCCGCGGCGGCCGCGCCGTCGTCGGCCCCCGAGGTCGTGGCGGGCGCTGAGGAGGCTGTGCCGCCGGCGCCGCCGGTGTCCCCCGCGGCCTGCGTCGTCCCGTCGCCGAGACCCCCGGAGCCCGTCGCGGCCACTCCGGCGAGCGCCGCGGCGGCCGCCAGGGCGCCGGCGCCGAGCAGCACCTTCCGGCCCCGCCGGGAGACGTGGACGGCGGCGAGGGCTCCACCGGCCACGTCGGTGCCCGGAGCCGCGCCCAGGCGTCCGGCGCTCATCCGTCCCGCGGTCCGGATCAGCTCCACGAGCTCGTCGGTCCGGGTGTCCCACAGCGGCACGCCGGCGAGCACGGGCAGCAGCCAGCCGCGCAGGCCCGCTTCGGTGTCCTGCAGATAGAGGTGGTCGGCGGTGCAGCGAGGGCACTCGTCGAGGTGGGACCGCACGGCCTGCGCCCGCTCGGCGGGCAGGCCGCCGTCGGCGAAGGCGCCGAGATCGGCCGCGCAGTCGGCGCAGCCGGGGAGGGCGGGGAGGTCCTGCCGGGCCTGGCGGTAGGCGGCCCGCAGCCCGGCGCGCGCCTCGAGGTGCAGCGCGGTGGTGGCGGCCGGGCTCAGCCCGAGCACCGCAGCCGTCCGCTCGAGCTCGAGGGCCTCGATCTCGAGGTGCCACAGCACCGCCTGCCAGGACGCCGGGAGGCCGAGATAGACGCCCGTGACGCTCTCGGCCGCGTGCTCCTGCTCCGCGCCGGCCCGGCCGACGACGGCGACGAGCCGTGCCCGCAGGAAGACGCCCGGCCCGTCCTCGCCGCCGGCCCCCTCGTCGAGCTCGGCGAGGACCTGGTCGAAGGCCGTGCCCGCCAGCTGCTCCGCGTCCTGACGGCTCGGCGTGTGGAGGCGGGCCACGACCACGGCGGTGTGCCAGTGCCGGTCCCGGAGGTCCGGGAAGGCGTCGGGGCGCTGCGCCCGCACCGCGGCGAGCAGCTCCTCGTCGGTGCGCGGCGTGCGCCCCTGGGCGAGCGGCTCGGTCGTGCGCGTCATGGGATCTCCGTGGGTCTCGGGAACGCTCGGTCACCTTGCGGTGCGGGCGACCCGGGAGCGGCACCGCGGGGACGCGGCCCCGACGATCACGATGACGACGCGCACGCCGACGGCGCACGATTCCTGACTGTGGACCCCCCGGTCCCCCGGTCCCATGGTAGAGCGCCGCGGCGGAGGGCGGCACGGCGGCCCGTCACGGCCCGTTCCCGTTCGTAACACTGGCCCCGGGAGGATGCCGGGGCGCCGGCGGGGACCTGCGCTCAGCGGGGCGAGCGGCCCCGTTCCCGGTCGTCGCCGCCGGACCGGCCGTGCTGCCCCCGGTGCTGGTCCCGGCCCTGACGGCCGGCCTCGCCCCGGCCCTCGCGCCGGTCGTCGTCCCAGCTCCGCTCGCGGTGCCCCCGCTTGCGCTCGTCGTGGTGCCCTCCGCGGGCGCCGGTCTCCGCGTGCGCGTGCCGATGGCCGGCCCGGGGAGCGGTCCCCGGGCGCGCCGGGTCGCTCGGCGGTGCGGTCGTCCGGGCCGGGGGCGCCGGAGCCCTGAGCGGCGCGGGGCTGGCCTCCACGGTCGGCAGGGAGCTCACCGAAGGGGCCGGCGCCGGAGCGGCCGCCTTCCGCGCCGGAGCGGGAGCGGCCGAGGGCGCCTCCGACCGGCGCGCCGACGGCGCGCCGGCCGGCGAGTCCTCGGCGGCCGAGACCCGGGCGCCCGGGTCCTGGGCGCCCGGGTCCTGGGCGGAGCCGCCCACGGCCGCGGCGCCGGGAGCCGGGGCCTCCGCGGCCCGGGCCCCGTCGCGCCCGGGCGCCGAGCGCTCCCCGACGGCTTCCGGGAGGGGCGCCCGGTCCCCCGCCGAGGGGCCCGTGGCGGCCGCGGCGTCGCCGCCGGCCTCCGACGCTGCGGTGCCCGCCTCGCCGGTGCCGCGGTCGGCCGCGGCGACCAGGGCGGCGGCCTCCGGCGCTCCGGCCGGGACGTCGAGCGGACCGGCCCCGGGCTCCCCCGCCTCGACCGAGCCCGGCTCACGCTCCGGCCCGGAGTCACCGGCCTCGTCGTCGTCGGTCCGTGCGTCCCGGGCCGCCGCGTCCTCCGCGCTCGAGCGCTCGAGGTCCTGGGCGGTGCGCGGCGCCTGTTCGGCGGCCACGCCGTCCGCGGCGGGCACGGGGTCCCCGCCGCCGGAGACCCCTACCGCGGCGACGGCCACGGCGGTCGCCAGGGCACCGACGCCGAGGAGGACCTTCGTCCTGCGGCCGGACCACGCCGAGGTGCCCGGCGCCTCGTCCGGGCGGGCACCGGCGGCGCCCGCCCCGGCCGCTCCTGCCCCGGCGACGGTGGCGGTTCCCGCGCCTGTCCCGGCGGCGCCCGTGCCGGCATCTGCCGCCGCGGCATCGCCGGCCCCGGCGACGACGGTGGCGAGCTCGAGGGCCTCGGTGCCCCACAGCGGCAGGCCGGCCAGCACGGGGAGCGTCCACGTGCGCAGACCCGTCCCGACGTCCTGACGGCTCAGGTACTCGGCGGTGCAGCGGGCGCACCCGCCCAGGTGGGCCTTGACGTCGTGCCGGCTCCGCTGCCCGCGGGTGCCCCGGACGAAGTGGGCGAGCTCCCCGGAGAACTCCGCGCAGTCCTGCCCCGCCGCACGCTCCGAGGCCGCCCGGGCGTAGAGCCCGCGGAGCCCCCGGACCATGTCGCGGTGCAGGCCGGCGGACGCGACCGCACCGAGCCCCAGGGCCGCCGCGGCCCGGCGGGGGCTGTGGCCCAGCACTTCGGTGCGCCAGAGGAGGCCCTGCCACTCGGCGGGCAGTCCGCTGAAGACCCGGACCAGTGAAGCCGGGTCGGAGGGGTCGTCCGGCAGCGCGACCGGCCGCGTGCCGCCGTCGGCCTCCCGCCCGACCATCCACACGACGAAGGCGCCGAGGAAGGCGCGCGGTCCGCCGCCCTCGCGGACGATCTGCTCGATCCGCTCGAAGGCCGCCGCGGCGAGGCGCTCGGACTCCTCCTCGCTGCCGGTCCGCGACCGCGCCACGGCGAGGGCCGTGCCGTGGTACCGCTCCCGCAGCGCCCGGAAGGCCTCGGCGTCCCCGGAGTGGGCGGCGTCGAGGAGGACGTCGTCGCGGGAGGTCTCCGATCCGCCGGTGGGGCCGTGCGAGGGGGCGTGGGCAGGACGCGTCATGTCTGTACTCCGTGGTGGTCGCGGGCGTTCGGGAGGACAGAGCGAAGAAAGAGCTCCGGAAACGTCCCGTCCGGCTCGCAGGCGCGCACGCCTCGACGACAGCACCGGACCCCCGTCCCCCGCGCACATCGTAAGCCCTGGTCAGAGGCAGGTGAAAGGTCGTGCCGACGCCGCGCGACCAGAACCGTCACGGGAGATCGGCCGGTGCGGACGCCGCCCGGGCACGCCTGCCCCACTATTGTGAGTCCATCGTGATAACGCTACTCTGGAGGGATGCAGACCACGGATCGCCCCGCACCGGACGCCGCCCGGGCCGCCGCGTGGTCGGACCTGCTGCGCTCCCACGGCCGCCGCGTCACCAAGCAGCGGCTGGCCGTCCTCGACGCGGTGGACCGCCACCCGCACTCCACCGCCGAGGAAGTCCTCGCCGAGGTCCGCACGGCGCTGCCGGCGATCACGCTCCAGTCCGTCTACGTGGTCCTCTCCGACCTCACCGCCGTGGGCATGCTCCGCAAGTTCGAGCCGCCCGCGTCGCCCGCCCTGTACGAGACCCGCACCGGGGACAACCACCACCACGCGTACTGCGTGCGCTGCGGAACGGTCGCCGACGTCGACTGCGCCGTCGGCCACACCCCGTGCCTCACGCCCTCCGAGCACCACGGCATGCAGCTGCTCGCCGCCGACGTGGTCTACCAGGGCATCTGCGCCGACTGCCTCGCGGCGGGCCCTGCCTCCCCGCGGCCCGCCCCCGCCGCGGGCTGAACGGCCCGTCCCGGGCTCAGGCCCCGGCCGGACCCTGCGTGTCCTCCCCGCCGGGCGCCCCGGGCCCCTGCTCCTCCGTCGCCCGTTCCTGACCGGCCTGCTCCTTCTCCACGAGGGCCAGGAGCTCCCGGAGCTGCTCGGCGGTCAGCGTGGCCACCGGGGGGTGCGCGTTGATGCTGACCTTCCGCGCCCCGGCGTCGAGGGCGAAGCGCAGCGCCTGGCGGGCCGGCGCGGAGCGGACCTCGAGCGTGCTGTCCAGCACGGCGATCTCGGCCGCGGACGTGAACAGCATCAGGGTGTCCGGTGCGGAGCCCTCCTCCGCGGGCTTCGCGTAGACGGGCACGGCCCGTCCGTCCTGCACTCGGGCCCCGAGCAGCAGCACCGCCTCCGGGGCCAGGAGCCCGGCGAGCAGCTGGGACATGTTGTTCTCCAGCATGGCGGTCTTCACGGCGTCGTTTCGCGGGGCCCGCATGGCCCACTCCACCTGGGGGCGGCCGATCCGGCAGCCCTGCCGGGCCGGGTCGATGACCAGGTGGTCGTACTGCGGGTCGTCCGCGAGCATCTTCAGCACCTTGACGGCGGACTCGCGCAGCAGCACGGGTCTCCCGCCGTCCGGGTGGTGGCGGTCGAACATGGCCTGGGCCTCGGCCGCCGACGTGTACACGGCCAGCGAGCGCGTGCCGTCGGGCTCCCCCAGCGTCTGGACGCGCAGGGTCGACTCCGGCCCCACGGCCTGCCCGTCCGGGCCCTCCACGAGGTCGCTCGCGGTGACGTCCAGCAGCAGGGAGCCCGCCATGCACTGGCGGAGGACCTCGATCATGGCCGTGTTGTCGGGGGCGCTCACGAACCGGTCGACGGCCGCCCGCACCAGGGGGTGGACGACGCCTCCGGTGTCGTCCTGCTGCTCGGCGTCCGCCGGGAGGACGGGCAGCTCGACGCCGTCCCGCGCGGCGAGCTCGGCGGCCCACGCCGGGATCCGGGCGCGGGTGCGGGGGAAGCGCTCGAGGTGCGCCAGGACGTCCTGTCCCGTGAAGGGGCCCTCGCTCCCCCACTGGCGGGGCTCGCCGTCGAGGTCGTAGGTCCCCCCGATCCGGTGGGTCGGCTCGGGCCAGCCCTCGGCGAGGATCACGACCGTGGCGGTGAACCACGTCCCGCGCCCCGGGACGTGGACGCTCTCGCGCAGCTGCTCGACGGCGGGGATGACGGCGCTGTCCTCCTTGATGGGACCCGCGGTGCCGGGCACCACCTCCTGGCCCCGCTGCTCGCGCACGCGCAGGTGCACGCGTCCCCCCTGGAACTTGAGGTCCACGACCATCCGGTCCCAGCCCGGCTCCGCGCGCAGCACGGAGAGCACCCACGAGCCGATGGTGTTCAGCAGCTCCTGCCGTGCGGGTCCGGGGGTCGGGGTGGCGGGGGTCTCGCTCATGCGGTGGCTCGTTCCCGGCCCGCGAGGGGGCCTGCTCGGATCGTGGTGGTCACGGGACGGGCGCAGGGCCCGACGCGGCGTCGCCGAGCCCCGGGGGCCTCGCCCCCACCCTACCCAAGCGGTCCCCGGCCGCCCGGGGACGGGGCGGCCGCCGGGGCGGTGCCGACCCACCGGGCGGCGCCCGCCGTGACGCTCCTGCACCCGTGAGGGTTGCTAGCCTGGACGCATGACGAAAACGCTGCAGGACCTGATCGACGAGTCGATCTTCATCTCCACCGAGTACCAGGCCAGGCTGGCCGAGCTGACCCAGGGCGCCGGGTGGGACGTCGACTTCTCCGCGCCGGCGTTCACCCTGCAGACCGAGCCCCCCGTGACCCTGACCCCCTACCTGCTGGGCACCGAGTCCGCCTCCCGCGGGACCTGGATCTGGTCCTGGCAGGAGCTGGGCCACTTCCCGGCCGAGGTCGTCTCCGCCGCGGTGCAGGCCCGCGAGGCCGGGGAGCGGCTGGGCGTGGACGAGCTGTCCACCGACGAGCTGCCCGTGGCGGAGGGCCTGGCCCGCCGGCTGACCCTGGCGGCCAAGGCGGTCACGGGCGTGTACGCGCACTACCCCGCGGGCGCGGGCGGCGGCGTCACGGCGTGGCTGCTGCTGGACGGGCCGGAGTTCGAGCTGCCCGAGCTCACCGTGGAGCGGATGATGCGGGTCATCGCCGAGGCGCTGACCACGGACACCGCGGTGGACCACAACCTCGCCGTCGACTCCTACGCCAAGCTGCGCGGCGCGCACGTCGAGTGGGACACCGAGGCCACGTGCGTGGTCACCGTCCGGGACGGTGCCCAGCGGTTCTGGTTCGACGACCACCAGATCTCCGGCGTCGAGCCCGCCGAGCCGGCCGTGGGCCCCGAGATCCTCGCGGACCTGGCGGCCGACGCCCGGGCCCGCGCCGCCACGCTGCGCGAGGACCGCGCCGCCGCCGAGGCCACGGCCGCCCGGCAGGAGGCCGAGCCGCGGCAGGCCGCGGCGCCCGAGGAGACCCCGGTCCCCGCGGAGCTTCCGCAGGAGCAGCCCGAGCCCCTCGAGGTGCCCGAGTTCGTCGGGACGGAGCACGCGCAGGAGCGCCCGGAGCCGATCGAGGAGCCCGTCGAGGAGCCGCGGGAGGCCGAGGAGCCGGTCGCCGCGCACGCGGATGCCGCCGACCTGCCCTTCGACCAGGAGCCCTCCGGCCGGGACGTGCGCCCGGGCCGGGTGAGCACCACGGTGGTGCCCGGCCCCGAGCCGGTCCGGCCGGGCCCCGAGGAGGCGCCCGAGCCCGCGGCCGCGCAGCACCGGGAGCCCGTCGCGGAGCCCGAGGCCGAGCGCGAGGTCGTGGCCGGCCCCGGCGTCCCGGGCAGCGCCACGGCGGAGCCCGTGGTGGAGGGCGAGGAGACCGCCGAGGAGGAGCAGGGCGAGCGGAAGAAGGGGTTCTTCAGCCGATTCTTCGGCCTCTGAGCCCCGGCGGTACCCTCGAGCGTGACCGCATACAACACAGCGCCCGGCCCGGATCCCGACGAGCAGTCGAGGACCCGGGCCGGGGTGCTGTCCGGGTTCGCCGCCTACGGGGTCTGGGGCCTGCTGCCGCTGTACTTCGTGGCGCTGGAGCCGGCCACGCCCGTGGAGATCGTCGCGCTGCGCGTGCTGTTCTCCCTGGTCTTCTGCCTGCTGCTGCTGGCGCTCACCGGGCAGCTGTCCCCGCTGGGCCGGGCGCTGCGCTCCCCGCGCACCCTCGGGGCCCTGGCCGTGGCCGGCCTCCTGATCGGGGTCAACTGGCTGCTCTACACGGTCGCGACGACCACCGGGAACACCCTGGAGGCGTCCCTCGGCTACTTCATCAACCCGCTCGTGGCCATCCTGCTCGGCGTGGTGGTGCTGCGGGAGCGGATGCGGGCCCTGCAGTGGACGGCCGTGGGCATCGGATTCGTGGCGGTCGTGGTGATGGCCGTCTTCTACGGGCGGGTGCCGTGGCTGTCGCTGGGCCTGGCCTTCTCCTTCGGCTTCTACGGCCTGGTGAAGAACCGGATGGGCGGGTCCTACCCCGCCATCGTGACCCTGACCGTCGAGACGCTGGCACTGACCCCGCTGGCCGCGCTGGTCGTGGGGCTGCTCGGGGCGGACGGCGGGCTGACGCTGGGCACCGAGGGCACGGGGCACCTCCTGCTGATGCTGTCCGCGGGCGTGATCACGGCCGTGCCGCTGATCCTGTTCGGGGTCGCCGCGACCCGGCTGCCGCTGAGCACCGTGGGCATGATCCAGTACGTGGCGCCCATCGGGCAGTTCCTGCTGGCCGTGCTCGTGTTCGGCGAGCAGATGCCCGTGGAGCGCTGGGTCAGCTTCTGCTTCGTGTGGCTCGCGGTGCTGCTGCTCGTGCTGGACGCGGTGCGCGCCCCGCGGGTCCGCCGCGCCTGAGCACCGCGCCGGCCCGTCGCCGGGGCCGCACGGGGTGCCGCGGCCCCGGGCACGCAGGAGGCCCCCGGCGCCGTGCGGCGCCGGGGGCCTCCTGCGGTGCGGTGCCGGGGACCGGCGCGGATCAGGTGGTGCGGGCGTAGTCGTCGCTGCCGAAGCCCTGGTCGTTCTCGTCGACCTCCGGAGTGCGCCGGAGGTGGAGCACGGCGGCGATGAAGCCGCCCCACACCGTGCACACGGCGACGACGAGCATGATGATGGCGGGAGTGGTCATCGGGGGTCCTCCTGGGATCCGGTGGTGCTGGACGGGGTGCCCGAGCTCCAGGGCGCCCGGCCGGCCCCCTCGGCGGGGACCTCCGCGTGCCGGCCCGGGGACCCGGCCGGGCCCTCGGCGAGGGCCCGGTAGGAGAAGTCCTGGTCGAGGGCCGGGGTGCGCAGGGCGGTGTCCGACCAGCGCGAGAGCGGCTGGCCGCCCTGCAGCCGGCGCCGGTCCACGGACGCGTCGACGATGGCCGGGGACGGGCTGAGGTCCGAGGCCGCGGACGCGGCCGGCCACGGCAGCCGGGAGAGCAGCAGGGCGACGACGACGATCGCGAGGGCCGTGCCCCAGCCGAACGTGTTGACGAACCACGCGGGCATCCCGCCGTAGCCCTCCGCCAGGGTGGTGGTGAGCGTGTTGATGAGGATGTAGCCCAGCATGATCGGGGTGATCCCGCCGACCACCACCATCCAGGTGCGGCCCAGCTTGAAGGAGGACACCGAGTTCAGGTGGTCCCGCAGCGTGGGCAGCGCGGAGAAGCCGGCCGTGAGCAGCATGATCGACACCAGCGCCGCCGCGACGATGCCGAACTGGTTCACGAAGTTGTCCGTGACGTCCAGCAGGTTCAGCCCCGTGGTGGTGGTGAACAGGGACAGGGAGATCAGCGCCATGGGCACCACGACGGCCAGCACGGCAGTGCGCCGGCGCAGGCCGAGCTTGTCCTGGGCGGCCGCCACGACCACCTCGACGATCGACACGAGCGAGGTGAAGCCGGCGAAGGTGAGGGTCGCGAAGAAGAGCACGCCGAGGAGCGTGCCGAGCGGCGCCTGGGAGATGATCGTGGGGAACGCGATGAACGCCAGGCCGATGCCCGAGGTGGCGACCTCGTCCACGCCCACGCCGGAGACCCCGGCCATGAAGCCCAGCGCCGCGAAGACGCCGATGCCGGCGAGGATCTCGAAGCTGGAGTTTCCGAAGCCGACCACGAGCCCCGAGCCGGTGAGGTTCGTCTTCGGCTTGAGGTAGGACGAGTAGGTGATCATGATGCCGAAGCCCACCGAGAGCGAGAAGAAGATCTGTCCGTAGGCGGCGACCCACACGGCGCTGTCGGTGAGCGCCGCCCAGTTGGGCGTGAAGAAGGCGTTGAGGCCGTCGGCGGCGCCCGGCAGCGTCAGGGCGATGACCACGATGGTCAGGAACATCAGCACCAGCAGCGGGATCAGCACGAGGTTGACCCGGCCGATGCCCTTCTGCACGCCGAGCAGGAGCACCACGAGCAGCGCGATCCAGGCGACGGCGGTGACGGCCAGCACGTTCGGCACGAAGTCGAGGCCCACGGTGATCTCCTCGGAGCTCTGCAGGACCTCCGAGACGAAGAACGTGCCGGGGTCGTCGCCCCAGGCCTTGCCGAACGAGAAGTAGGTGTAGAGCATCGCCCAGCCGAGGATGACGGCGTAGTAGACGGCGATCACGAAGCTGATGCCCATCTGCCACCAGCCGATCCACTCCGTCTTCGGGTGCAGGCGGCGGTAGGCCAGGGGGGCCGAGGCGCGGAAGCGGTGCCCGATGCCGTACTCGAGCATCAGCAGCGGCAGCCCGGCCGTGAGCAGCGCGACGAGGTACGGGATCAGGAACGCCCCGCCGCCGTTCTCGTAGGCGATGTAGGGGAAGCGCCAGATGTTGCCGAGGCCGACGGCGGAGCCGATCGCGGCCAGGATGAAGACCGTGCGGCTGGAGAACGCCTCGCGGGGCGCGGCGGCACGGCCGGGTGGGGACTGTGGGGTCATGGTCGTCCTCGGGTGCGGGAAGTGGTCTGCGGACGGCTACAGGCTAGCCCGTGGCACCGCGGGAACCACATCCGGCACGGCGGGCCGGCTCAGGCCTCGCGGTGCACGACGGCGTGGGCGAAGGCCACGAGCGCGCGCTTGGCCACCGTGTCCGGCAGCGGCTCGAGCGACGCGATGGCCTCGTCGGCCCACTGCCGGGCGATCCGCCACGCCTCCTCGGTGGCGCGGTGGCCCGAGACCGCGGCCACGGCCCGGGCCAGGGCCTCGTCCGAGGTGAGGTCGGAGTCGAGGTGCTCGAGGACGCGCACCGCCTCGGCGTCGCCCTCCCCCGCCATCCGGCGCAGGATGAGCACGGGCAGGGTGGGCACGCCCTCCCGGAGGTCGGTGCCGGGCGACTTCCCGGAGACCTCGTCCTCGCCGGTCACGTCGATCACGTCGTCGGCGAGCTGGAAGGCGATGCCGACCTTCTCCCCGTACTCGACCATGACGTCCACGACGTCCTGCTCGGCCCCGGCCAGGACCGTGCCGAAGTGGCCGCACGCCGCGATGAGGGAGCCGGTCTTGCCCGCGAGGACGTCGAGGTAGTGCTCCAGCGGGTCCTGCCCCTCGCGCGGGCCGACCGTCTCGTGCAGCTGGCCGAGCACGAGCCGCTCGAACGTGTCCGCCTGGATCTTGAGGGCGCGCTGGCCGAGCTCGGAGACCATCGACGAGGCGCGGGCGAAGATGAGGTCGCCGGTGAGGATGGCCACCGAGTTCCCCCACACCGTCTGGGCGGTCGCGACGCCGCGGCGCAGCGGCGCGGAGTCCATGACGTCGTCGTGGTAGAGGGTGGCCAGATGGGTGAGCTCGACGACGGCCGCGGACTCGAGCACGGCGTCGTTGATGCCGCCGCCGATCTCCCCGGCCAGCACGGTCAGCAGGGGCCGCACCCGCTTGCCGCCGGCCTGGAGCAGGTGCCGGGAGGTGACGTCGGCCAGGTGGTCGGCGCTGCGCACCGCGTCGTCCAGCCGCTCCTCGATCCGGGCGAGCGACCGCAGCACGACCGGGCCCAGCCGGTCGTCGGACGCGATGAGGTCGAAGCCGGCGGGCAGCCTCACCTGATCGGTGCCGAGGCCCGTGGCGGGGCCGTCGGCGCTCGAGGAGGAGGTTTCAGTCACGGTCCACCACTCTAGCGAGTTTTCGGGGGGCGGGTGTTGCCGGTCGCGGGCGTGAGGGCGTCGAGGAGGGCGACCACGCGGTCCTCCCACGTGGCGGCGGGCCGGTCGGAGAGCTCCGTCATGACCCGGACCACGAAGCGCATCAGCGCGGGCACGGCCATGCCGGTGCGCACGGCGGCCTGCATCACGGCGGGGCTGCCGATGAGCTGGGCCAGCACCCGGCCCTGCGTGAAGTGGGCGCCCCACTCCTGGCGGACCCGGCCGGGGTAGCCGGCGAGCACGAGCTCGCGCTGGGCCGGGCCGTTGGCGGCCGCGGCCGCCACGACGTGCTCGGCCGCGTAGCGGGCGGACTCCATGGCGTTGGAGATGCCCTCCCCGTTGAACGGGGAGACGAGGCCCGCGGCGTCGCCCAGCAGCAGCATCCCCGGCACGTGGTGCGGCGTGCGGTTGAAGGCCATCGGCAGGGCCGCGCCGAGCACGCGCCCGCGGCGGTGCTCGTCGTCGAACGTCCACTCGGCGGGCATGGAGGCGGTCCAGTCGGCGAGCACCTTGCGGTAGTCCAGCGCCCCGAACGCCGGGGAGCTGTCCAGGATCCCGAGGCCCACGTTGGCCGTGCCGTCGCCGACGCCGAAGACCCAGCCGTAGCCGGGCAGCAGCGCCCGGTCCGGGTCGGTGCCGTCGGTGAGCTCGAGCCAGCCCTCCATCCAGTCCAGGTCCGAGCGCGGGGACTCGTAGTAGGCGCGCACCGCGACCCCCATCGGCCGGTCGTCGCGCTTGTGCAGCCCGGCGGACACCGCGGTGCGGGAGGAGTTGCCGTCGGCGGCGAGCACGACGTCGGCGCGGTGCTCCTCGGTCTCGCCGGTGCGCCGCCCGGCGGCGTCGAGGACGTTGGCGCGCGCGCCGACGACGCGCCCGGAGCCGTCGCGCAGCACCCCGGTCACGGCCCGGCGCTCGAGCACCCGGGCCCCCGCGCCGCGGGCGTGCCCGGCCAGCTGCTCGTCGAAACCCAGCCGGGTGCGCACGAGCCCGTAGGACGGGAAGTCGCTCAGCGCGGGCCACGGCACCTCGACGCTGCGCTCGCGGGCCACCAGCCGCAGCCCCCGGTTGCGGGCGTAGCCGAGCTCGGGCCCGTGCGGGAGGCCCATGAGCTGCATCTCGCGCACGGCGCGCGGGGTCAGCCCGTCGCCGCAGACCTTCTCCCGCGGGTACGCGGTCTTCTCCAGGACGGTGACCTCGATGCCGTGCGCCGCGAGCCAGTACCCGGCCGTGGCGCCGGCCGGCCCGCCGCCGAGGACGAGGGCCCTCATCGGGCGGGGGCGTCCGCGGTGGGCCTGACGGCCCGGTGCACGGCCACGATGCCGCCGGTGAGGTTGCGGTACTGCACCCCGGTCCAGCCGGCCGCGAGGATCTCGGCGGCGAGGTCCTCCTGGTCCGGCCACGCCGCGATGGACTCGGCGAGGTAGCGGTAGGCCTCCGGGTTGGACGCCGCGCGCGCGGCGATCCCGGGCAGCGCCTTCATGAGGTACTCCGTGTAGACGGTGCGCAGCGGGGCCGCCGTGGGGGTCGAGAACTCGCCGATCACGAGCCGGCCGCCCGGGCGGACGACCCGCAGCATCTCGGCGAGCGCGCGGCGGAAGTCCTGGATGTTGCGCAGCCCGAAGGAGATGGTCACGGCGTCGAAGGAGGCGTCGGCGAACGGCAGCCGCGTGGCGTCCGCCTGGACGAACTCGATGTCGGGGCGGCGGGCGCGGCCCACCTCGAGCATCCCGAGCGAGAGGTCCGCGGCCACGACGTCGACGCCCGCGTCCGCGTACGGCTCGGACGAGGTCCCGGTCCCGGCGGCGAGGTCGAGGACCCGCTCCCCCGGGACGGCGCCGACGGCCTCCGCGACGACCCGGCGCCATCCGCGGGTCCGCCCCAGCGAGAGGATGTCGTTGACGAGGTCGTAGCGGGGCGCCACGTCGTCGAACATGGCGGAGACTTCGTGCGGCTGCTTGGACAGGTCTGCTCGGTTCACCCGGCCATTGTCGCACCTCGCTCCGACGCCCCCGCCCGGCCCGTCCGCCGGACCCGCCCGCCGGGGCCGGCCCCGCGCCCGCCGGGCCCGGGGCTGTCCGGCGGGCGGCTTAGACTGGTGGGCGATGTCCTCCACCGACCCCGCCGCCGATCCCGCCGCCGCCCCCGCGGTCCCCGTGCTGCACGCCCTCACGGTGCCGCTGTCCGCGCTCGGCGCGGACCCCGCGGCCCTGCCGGACCTGCGGGAGCTGCTGGCGGGGCCGGAGCTGCTCACCTGGACGGTGGACGGGCGCGGCCTGGTGGCGTGGGGCCGGGCCGCCGAGCACACGGTGCGCGGCGCGGACCGGTTCACGGCCGCGCGCGTGTGGTGGGACGACGTCGCCGCCGCCGCCGTGGTCGAGGACCGGGTGCGCGTGCCCGGGACCGGGCTCGCCGCCTTCGGGGCGTTCACGTTCGCGACCAGCTCCGCCGTGGACTCCGGGCTCGTGGTCCCGGAGCTGCTCGTGGGGCGCCGCGGCGACGTCGCGTGGGCGAGCCTCGTGGTGGCCGTGGCCCCCGGGACGCCCTTCGCGCTGAGCGCCGACGACGTCGCGGCCGCGTGGCTGCGCCGAGCCGGCTCCCTTCCCGGCCGGGCGCCCGCCGCCGGCGATCGGCCCGCGGCCCCCGCCGTGGTCCGGCTGTCCCCGGGCACGCTGGGCGAGCACGAGTGGACGGAGGCGGTGCGCGAGGGCGTGGAGCGCATCCGCACGGGCGGGCTCGACAAGCTCGTCCTGGCCCGGGACGTCGTGGCGCGCACGGACGCCCCGCTGGACGCCGTGGCCGTGGTCCGGGACCTCGCCCGGCGCTACGAGCAGTGCTGGACGTACTGCGTGGGCCTCGGCGGGGACCCCTCCGGCGCGGGCCGGCTGATGGGGGCCACCCCCGAGATGCTGGTGCGGGTGCTGGACGGCGTCGCGCACGCCCGCGTGCTCGCGGGCACCCTGGACCGGGACGCCGCGCCCCCCGGGGAGGACCCGCACGACTACGCCGCGCGGGTGCTCGGGGAGTCGGAGAAGCAGCAGCACGAGCACGGGTTCGCGATCGACTCCCTCGAGGCGTCGCTGGCCCCCTACACCGACGCCGTCACGACCTCCCCGGAGCCGTTCATCCTCGAGCTGCCCAATGTGTGGCACCTGGCCTCGGACGTCACCGCCGCGCTGCGGCCGGGCCCGGCCGGGGACCCGCCGTCCTCCCTCGAGCTCGCCGAGGCCCTCCACCCCACCGCCGCCGTCTGCGGGACGCCCACGGCCGTGGCCGCCGCCACGATCCCGGAGCTGGAGCAGATGGACCGGGGACTGTACGCGGGCCCCGTCGGCTGGCTCGACGCGGCGGGCAACGGGGACTGGGGCATCGCCCTGCGCGGGGCGGTGCAGGAGGACGAGCGCACCGTGCGGCTCTACGCGGGGTGCGGCATCGTGGCCGCCTCCGACCCCGAGTCCGAGCTGGCCGAGACCTGGGCGAAGCTGCGGCCCATGCTCCAGGCCCTGGGGCAGCGGGCCGCCGGGGCGCCGGAGCGCCTCGTGCCCGCCCCCGGGCTGTCCGCCGGCTGAGCCGCCACGGGGATCGCACCGTATCCTGGTGCCCGAACACGGTCGGGGCCACCGCCCCGCAGGGCCGGCCCCGTGCCCGGCCCGACCGCGCCGACGACCACTGCTCCCACCGGAGGATCTCCGCATGCCCCGTCCGACCACCCGCCCGTCCCGCGCGCACGCCCTGGCGGCGCTGTCCGCCCTCGCCGCCCTGGCCCTGACCGCCTGCACGTCCGAGAGCTCCTCCGGGGACGCCGCGGACGGCGGCGGGCAGACCGCCGGGGCCACCTCGTCCTCGGCCGTGGCCCTGGTGGAGCCCGGGTTCCTCACCGTGTGCTCGGAGTCCAACTACCCGCCGTTCGAGATGGAGGAGGGCGGCGAGATGGTCGGCCTCGACATGGACCTCGGCCGGGAGATCGCGAAGGACCTCGGGGTGGAGATGAAGAACGTCACGCTCGCCTTCGAGTCGATCCAGTCCGGGGCGGCCCTCGAGACCGACCAGTGCGACGTCGCGATCTCCGCCCTGTCCATCACCGAGGAGCGGCAGACGGTGATGGACTTCTCCGACCCCTACTACGACAACGAGGTCGGCCTCGTGACCGACGGCGAGGACGGTGTCGACTCGATCGACGCCGCCCGCGAGGAGCAGGTGCGGGTCGGGGTCATGCAGGGCACGGTCGGCGAGACGCAGGCGCGGGAGCTCGGCCTGAACACCGTCCAGTTCGAGGACGCCACCACGCTGTTCACCGGGCTCAGCACCGGCAGCGTGGACGCGGTGCTCGACGACGTGACCGCGATCGCCCAGCACGCCCAGGACGACCCGGACTTCGTGGTCCAGGAGACCGCGGAGCTCGACGACCAGCTCGGCGTGGCCGTGGCCGAGGGCGACGAGGCGATGCTCCGGGCGGTCGACGCCACCCTGGACCGCATCGAGGAGGACGGCACGCTCGAGCGGATCGTCGAGACGTGGATCCCCGTCCAGGAGAACTGACCCGGGGGCCGGTGACCCGCACCCGGGACACCGGCCCCGACACCGTCCCACCCGTACCACCCAGAACGGACCCATCCATGGCCATGACCATGCACCAGAGAGCACGTCTCTCCCGCGGCGTCCAGTACGCCGTCCTGATCCTCCTCGCCCTCGCGCTGATCGCGATCGCGGACTGGCCGCTGCTGGTCGAGAAGGTGTTCAACCCGGCGATCGCGGCCCAGCAGTTCCCCGGCATCCTCGTCGTGGCGCTGAAGAACACCCTCATCTACACGTTCCTCGGCTTCGTGGTGGGCCTCACCGGCGGTGTGGTGCTCGCCCTCATGAAGCTCTCCTCCGTGGCGCCCTACCGGTGGCTGGCCACGCTCTACATCGAGTTCTTCCGCGGCGTGCCCGCCCTGCTGGTCTTCCTCGCCTTCGGCTACGGCATCCCGCTGGCCTTCGGCTTCCGCTTCAACCACTACGTCACGGTCATGATCGCCCTGGGCCTCGTGGCCGCAGCCTACATCGCCGAGTCGCTGCGCGCGGGCCTGCAGGCCGTGCCGAAGGGCCAGTACGAGGCCGCCCGCTCCCTGGGCATGTCCCACGCCCGGGCGATGGTCACCATCGTCATCCCGCAGGCCCTGCGGATCGTGCTGCCGCCGCTGACCAACGAGGTGATCCTGCTGACCAAGGACTCGTCGCTGGTCTACCTGCTGGGCATGGGCGTGGGCCAGTACGAGCTCACCAAGTACGGCCGCGAGGCCATCTCGAGCGCCGGCGCCGGCCTCACCCCGCTGGTGGTGGCGGGCGTCGCCTACCTCGTCATCACGGTGCCCCTGGGCATCCTGACCCGACGCTTCGAGTCCAAGACCGACCGCATGAAGAAGTCCTAGGAGCCTGACCGTGAGCACTGCATCCTCCCCCAGCCCGCAGCCCGGCCCCGCCGACGGCCTCGCCGGCGCCGCCTCCGTCGTGATCGAGGGCCTGCACAAGTCCTACGGCTCCCTCGAGGTGCTCAAGGGCATCTCCCTCAGCGTCGGCGCCGGCCAGGTGGTCTGCCTCATCGGCCCCTCGGGCTCCGGCAAGTCCACCCTGCTGCGCTGCGTCAACCTGCTCGAGACGCCCCAGCAGGGCCGGATCACGATCGGCGACTTCGACGTCACCGACCCCGAGGCCGACGTCGACCGGATGCGCCGGCACGTGGGCATGGTCTTCCAGCAGTTCAACCTCTTCCCGCACCTGAGCGTCCTCGAGAACTGCACCGTGGCCCAGCTCAAGGTGCTCAAGCGGGACAAGGCCGAGGCCGAGCGGATCGCCCGCGGCAACCTCGAGCGCGTGGGCCTGTCCGAGAAGGCCGGCAGCTACCCCGACCAGCTCTCCGGCGGGCAGCAGCAGCGCGTGGCCATCGCCCGGGCCCTGTCCATGGACCCGTCCCTGATGCTCTTCGACGAGCCGACCTCCGCCCTGGACCCCGAGACGGTGGGCGACGTCCTGGCCATCATGCGCGATCTCGCCGCCGAGGGCATGACGATGCTCGTGGTCACCCACGAGATGGAGTTCGCCCGCGACGTCGCCGACAAGGTCGTCTTCATGGACGGCGGCGTGGTCGTCGAGGAGGGCCCCGCCGCGCAGGTCATCGGCGAGCCGAAGGAGCCCCGCACCCAGTCCTTCCTCGCCCGCGTGCTCAACCCCACCCAGGTGCAGGCGCCGGAGCGGTGAGCACGGAGCACTGAGCACTGCGCAGCACGCCCCGGGCCCGTCGTCCTCGGACGACGGGCCCGGACTCATATCCGCAATCACTCGGGACGCTCCCACTGATATTCTCAGACACTGAATGCCCCCCTGGTGGATCCCTGGGTCTTTGCCTCATATGACCCGGATCACAGCTCTGTCAGGCTGGAGAGCACCAGGGGGAACGCTCTCGGCTCCTCCGCCTTCCTGCCTTGTCCACGCGCTGCCCAGAGAGGTCCGGGGAACATGACCCAACCACACATCGACATCGCGGAGAACCCGCAGCTCGAGCGGAGGACCGCCCGCTTCGTGGCGTTCGTGATCTGTCTCGCGCTGCTCTTCGACGGCTACGACCTCGTCGTCTACGGCGTGGTCCTGCCGGGCCTGCTCGCCGATCCCACGCAGATCGGCACCCTGGAGCCGGCGGTCGCCGGCCTGGTGGGCTCCTACGCCCTGATCGGCGTGCTCATCGGCTCGCTCATCTGCGGGGCCGTCGGCGACTTCTTCGGCCGGCGCCGGCTGCTGATCGCCGGGGTCGCCTGGTTCTCGATCGGCATGTTCGTCACCGCGCTCACCACGAGCGTGCTCGCCTTCGGCGCGATGCGCTTCCTCACGGGCATCGGCCTCGGCCTCGTGATCGCCACCGCCGGCGCCACCATGGCGGAGTTCGCCCCCGGCGGCCGCCGGCAGTTCTACAACGGCATCGTCTACTCCGGCATCCCGGCCGGCGGCGTGTTCGCCGCCGTCGTGGGCATCGCCCTCCTCTCCGACCTGGGCTGGCGCGGGCTGTTCATGATCGGCGCCCTCCCCCTCGTCCTGCTGGTCCCGCTCATGATCTGGAAGCTCCCCGAGTCCCCGCGCTGGCTGCTGGCCCGCGGCCACACCGAGCGGGCCGAGGCCGTCGCCCTCCGGACCGGGGTCCCGCTGATCGAGGAGCAGGTCATCCGGAAGGTCGGCGCGGCACCGCGCCGGACCGGCTACGCGGCCGTGTTCTCCAAGCAGTTCGCCCTGGCCTCGATCCTGCTGGGCTTCATGTCCTTCTGCGGTCTGCTGCTCACCTACGGGCTCAACACCTGGCTCGCCGTCATCATGAACGGCTACGGGCACAGCCTCAGCCCGCTGTACTTCGTCCTGGTGCTCAACGGGTCCGCCCTGGTCGGCGGTCTCCTGGCCTCCCGCTTCGCGGACCGCACCGGTCCGCAGCGGATGATCGCCACCACGTTCGCCCTGGCCGCGGTGGCCCTGATCCTCATGACGTTCAGCTTCCCGCTGCCGCTGCTGCTCGTCTTCATCGGCGTGGCCGGCGTGGGCACCATCGGCACCCAGGTCCTGGTCTACGGGTTCCAGTCGAACTACTACACCACCAACGCCCGGGCCGCCGGCGTGGCCTTCTGCGCCAGCATGGGCCGGTTCGGCGGGATCTTCGGCCCGATCATCGGCGGCTGGCTCGCCGCGGCGGGCTTCGGCGGCCCCCAGGCGTTCTACGTCTTCGCCGGTGTGGCCCTGCTCGGCGCGGTCGTCACCCTCGTGGTGCCCCACCAGCGCAAGCTGGAGGAGGCCGAGCACCAGGTGGAGGAGCTCGTCGAGCACCACGCCCCCGCCGGGCACCAGGCGCCCACCGTCCGCGGTTGAGCCGCGGCACCGCCTCCGGGCCCCGTCCCCCCTCCCGGGGGACGGGGCCCGTCCGCGTCCCCCGGTCCGGGGCGCGCTCCTCCGGACCCGGCAGCGGCCCGGCGCGAGCCCCTCAGCGCTCGCCGGCGGTCCGTGCGACGGACTGCGCGACGGACTGCGCGGCCGCCTGCCCGGCGGCCTGCGCGACTGCGGCGCGGATCGCGGCGTGGAGGTCCCGCAGGCCGCTCCGGTCCACCACGATCTCCAGGACCGATCGCCCGCGCACGGGCGCGGTGAGCGCCTGCTCGAGCTCGGCGAGGTCCTCCGCGCGCCGGTGGGCCACGCCGTAGCCGGCGCACAGCGCCTCGAGGCGGGCCTCGTGCGGGGTGCCGAAGAACCGCTCCACGACCGCCCGGTACTCCTCCTGCTCCCCCAGGGCGCCGTGCTCGAGGGTCGTGAAGATGCCTCCGCCGCCGTCGTTGACGACCACCAGCTGCAGGTCGGGCTCGCGCTCGCCGCGGCCCAGCAGCAGGGAGGAGACGTCGTGCAGGAACGTCAGGTCGCCCAGGAGGGCGCGGACCGGCCGGCCGGTGCCGAGGGCCGCGCCGGTGGCGGTGGCCACCGTCCCGTCGATCCCGGCGAGGCCCCGGTTGGCGAGCACGAGCGGGGACCCGGGGCCGGGCCGGGCGGCGAGGTCCAGGTCGCGCACCGGGTTGGAGGAGCCCGCCACGAGCACGGACCCGTCCCGCCGGCAGGCCTCCCACACGGCGGCGGCCACGGCCGGGCCCGTGGCCGCCGGTGTCCCGGCGGAGAGCAGCCGCACGACGGCCTCGTCCGCGGCAGCACCCGCCTGCCGCCAGGCGTCCGCCCAGCCGGGGGCGCCGCGGCCCGTGAAGGCCGCCGCCTCGGTCCAGCTCGTGAGCTCCCGCTCGCGGCGCCGCCCGGGCTCGAACCAGGCCACGGGCGCCGGCCGCACGGCCGCCGTGACGGCGTCCTCCCGGGCGAGCAGGGCCCCGACCGGGCGGGAGAGCGTGGGCCGGCCCACCAGCAGGACGCGCTCGATCCGCCGGCCCAGCGGGGAGTCCAGGAGCAGCCGGTAGGCCCCCACGGCGTGCGGGCCGCACCGCGCGTTCGACGACGGCTCCGCGAGCAGCGGCAGCCCGCACGCCGCGGCGAAGCGGGCCGCGGCGGGACCGGCGCCGTCCCCGGCGACCACCACGGAGCACGCCGTTCCCGCATCCGGCCGCGGCGCGCGGACGGGCCCGGCGGCCACGGCGGCCGGGCCCGGGTCCGGCCGGGCTCCCCGCCGGGACGCCAGCCGGGCCGCCCGGGCGGCGAGCTCCGGGCCGTCCTCCGGCCCCGGGTGCAGCGGCTCGCGCAGGGCCACGTTGAGCTGGACCGGCCCCGTGGGCCGGGACCCCTCCGGCCCACGGCCGGCCAGGGCGTCGAGGACTCCCGCGAGACGGGCCGGCACGTCGTCCTCCGGGAGGAGGTCCACGGCGGCACGCACGTGGTCGCCGAAGATCCCCGGCTGGCGGGTGGTCTGGTTGGCGCCGGTGCCCCGCAGCTCCGGCGGGCGGTCCGCGGAGAGCACCACGAGCGGCACCTCGGCGTGGTCGGCCTCCAGCACCGCGGGCAGCAGGTTGCCCACGGCCGTGCCGGAGGTGGTGAGCACCCCGGCGGGCCGGCCGGTGGCCCGGGCGATGCCGAGGGCGGTGAACGCCGCGCCCCGCTCGTCCACCCGCACGTGGACCTCGAGCGCCCCGGCGGCCTGGGCGGCCGCCGCGGCGTAGGCCAGCGGCGCGGACCGGGAGCCGGGGGCGACGACGAGGTGCCGCATCCCGGCGTCGACGAGCTCCTCCAGGACGGTGCGGGCGGTGTCGAGGGACGGTGTGGTCACAGGAGACCAGGGTAGTCCGGCAGGGCACCGCTCCCCGGCACGCCGCGGGGCGGACCGGGGAGCGGTGGGCCCCGAGGTCTCCGGAACGACGTCGGGGGCAGGACGCCGGGGACAGGGCTCGGGAGACAGGGCCCGGGAGGCAGGGCTCAGTAGGAGCGGGCCGCGGTCCTCGCCGCCGTCCTCGTCTCCGGGGTGGCCTTGCCCCTGTAGCCGCGGTAGCGGGGCCCGCGCTCGCCGTTCTTGCGGCGCTTGTGCTGGTTGCGGCCCCGGCCCGGCCCGTCGTGGATGGCACCGGGGAACTCGGGCTCCCCGCCCCGGCCCACGGCGAAGACCTGGGCCACGGACGGCCGCGGCAGGGACCACTCGCCCTCGCCCTGGCGGGTCTCCACCACGTAGTCCGGGAAGTAGGAGCGGGGCTCCTCGAAGGAGCCGTCCTCCCCCGGGTGCTGGACGTTGACGTACACCATCCGGTCGTCGTCGTGAACGACCGGGCCGCAGGTCTCCGCGTCCTGGGGCACCGCGAGGAACTGCTCGACGTTGCCGCGCTCGCGCCCGGACAGGCCCACCCTGAACAGCCCGTCGTTGTAGCCGATGGTCCCGGGGGCGCCGTCGGTGGAGACCCACAGGCCGCCCGCGGAGTCGAAGGCCAGGTTGTCCGGGCAGGAGATCGGGGACACCTGGTCCGCGGGGAACCCGGCGAAGTACGCCGAGGCGTTCTTCGAGGGGTCCCCGGCCACGATCAGCAGGTTCCAGTCGAACTCCAGCGCGGCGGCGAGGTTGTTCCGCTCGGTGAGCTCGAGCACGTGGCCGTCGCGGTTCTGGGTGCGCGGGTTGGCCTCGTCCGGGCCCGCCTTGCCCGGGGTGCCGCGGTTGGTGTTGTTGGTCAGCGCCACGTAGAGCTTGCCGGTGTGCGGGGAGGGCTCGACGTCCTCGGGCCGGTCCATCTTGGTGGCGCCGGCCCGGTCCGCGGCCAGGCGGGTGAACACCAGGACCTCCTCGACGGACATGCCGTCCACGGCCGACTCGCCGTCCACGACGAGCGGCAGCCACCGCCCGGAGCCGTCGAACGCGCCGTCGGAGGGCAGCCGGCCGGAGCCGTCGATCTCGGCCTCCGTGTCCCCGGTGAACTGCGCCACGTAGAGGTTGCCCTCGGAGAGCAGCGTCATGTTGTGGGCGCGGTCGCCCACGACGTACTTCTGGGCAGAGACGAACTTGTAGAGGTAGTCGAAGCGCTCGTCGTCGCCGGAGTAGGCCACCACGGTCCCGTCCCCGGCCACGCGCACGTTGGCGCCCTCGTGCTTGAAGCGGCCCAGGGCCGTGTGCTTGACGGGGGTGGAGGCCGGGTCCTGGGGGTCGATCTCCACGACCCAGCCGAAGCGGTGGGGCTCGTTCTCGTAGCCCGGCACGGTCGAGTCGAAGCGGGGGTCGACCTTGTGCCAGCGGCGGCTCGGGGCCTCGGCGGAGATCCCGTAGCGCTGCTGCTCGGGCGAGCCGTTGCCCTTGAAGTACTGGTTGAAGTTCTCCTCCCCGGACAGGACCGTGCCCCACGGGGTGGTGCCGCCGGCGCAGTTGTTCAGAGTACCCAGCACCAGCTCCCCGGCGGGGTCGGCCTGGGTCCTCAGCAGGTCGGAGCCCGCCGCGGGCCCGTCCACCCGGAAGGGGGTGCTCATCGTGATGCGCCGGTTCCGGGCGCCGCCGCGGACGTAGGACCAGGGCTTTCCCGCGCCGGCGCGGGTCAGGTCGACCACGGACATGCCGTGCGCGGCCAGGGCCACCCCGGCCACGCGCTGGAGGTCGTCCTGCTGCTCGGCCGGGAACATGAGGTTCTCGTTGGTGTACTCGTGGTTGCTCACGAGCACGGCCGTGCGCCCGCCCCGGTCGCGGAGGATGTCGAGGTAGTCGCAGTTGTAGCCGAACTGGCGCGCCTGGGCCTCGGGCGTCTGCGCATAGGGGTCGAACTCCGGGGAGTCCGCGAACAGCGGGTCGCCCCAGCGGATGATCGGGGACCAGTCGAAGCCCTCGGGGACCGTGAGGTCGTCCACGGTGTTCGGCACGGGGGAGATCGGGGCGAAGGACAGCCCGGAGCGGCCGCGGCCATGGGCCTGGGCGGCCTCGGGGACGGCCCCGGCGACGCCGACGGTCACGGCCGCCGCGGCGCCCAGGCCCAGGGCGGACCGGCGGGTCAGGGCGGCGCTCGCGATGTCGCGGAAATAGCCGTTGCCGGAGGTGTTGCACTCCGGGCCGGCGCAGGCGCTGCCGCACTTCAGCTGACAGGTGAGGGGGCTGCGCTTGCCACGGGTGTGGCCCAGCAGCGGGAGGAAGGTGCGCTTGGCGGTGTCGGTCATGGCTCCCCCAGGGAGGGTCGGGGCCGCGGCGGACCGCGGTCGGGGAACGGGTGCTCCGCCACTGCACCACCGCCCGGTGAGGGGGCGGGGGCTGCCGCACGAACCGCGGGTGAACGAGCGGTGACCGGCCGGGGACGGACCCCCTCCTGGTCAGTGCGTCCGTCCCTGGTGCGCGTTCACAGGAAGAAACAATGCGCCGGCCGATTCCGCCCCCGCCCCGGTTCTGGGATGCTCGTGCCGTCAGGCCGTCCCCATCCGTCCAGCGCCCCGGACCGTGACCGGGAACTCCGGAAGACCCCCCTCCTTCTGCCCCACCCGCCCACGGGCCGTGCCACCGTGGACGGACGCGGGCGGGCCGGACGCCGTCGAGGGAGGCGCGGAATGCACACGGAACCGGGGCCGGCACCGATCACCCCGCATGACCACTGGGAACCCGCTCACCGCCACGCGCACGGGCACCGGCGCGCGGCCGTGGACTGCCGGCACGTCCACCGCGCCTGGGACCTGCACCCGGGGGACTGCCTGCACGGGCGCGTCATCGCCTCCGTCCGCGGGGTGGTGGGCCTCGCCTGCAGTCCCGTGGCGGTCTTCTCCTTCACGGGCGACGACCCCGAGCACCCGGCCCAGACGCGGATCGGCGCCGCCCACCCCGACGTGGAGCTCGGCTGCGACGACGTCTGGCGCGCCGCCCGGGCGTGGGTCCGCCGCCACGGGCTGCGCGAGGGCGAGCCCGTGGACCTGGACCGGCTGCGGGCCGAGGTCCTGGGAGGCGCCGCTCAGCCCTGAGCCGCGACCAGGGCGTGCACCCGGCGCACCCGCTCCAGCCACCACCGGCGCCGGCCGGCGGGCACCGCGTGGCGCTCCAGCAGCGCGGGGTCCGGGACCGCGTCCCGCAGCTCGAGCATCCCGCCCACCGGCCGCAGCGGATCCCGCAGGACGTCCGCCCGCATGAGGGACACGGTCCCGAGCCCGCACGCGTACGGCAGCTCGGGCAGGGCGGCGGCGAGCGCGAGACCCGCCCGGATGCCCACCGAGGAGTCCAGGGCGGAGCTGACCACCGCGGGCAGCCCGGCCTGCCCGACCACCTCCAGGGCCCGGCGCACCCCGCCGAGCGGGGCCGCCTTGACCACGAGCAGGTCGGCGGCGCCCGCCCGGGCCACCGCCAGGGGATCGCTCTCCTTGCGCACGGACTCGTCCGCGGCCACCAGCACCGGCACGCCCCGGTCGGCGAGGCCCGCCCGGACGGCCGCGAGACCCTCGATCGTGGGCACCGGCTGCTCCGCGTACGCGAGCCCGTGCCGCCCCAGCCGCTCCAGGGCCTCGAGCGCCGTGGGCACGTCCCAGCCGCCGTTCGCGTCCACCCGCAGCTCCGCCTCCGGCAGCAGGGCCCGCACCGCCGCGACCCGGGCGTCGTCGTCCTCCGGGCCCTGGCCGCGCTCGGCGACCTTGACCTTGACCGCGCGCACACCGCCCCCGAAGCCGGCGAGCACGTCCGGGACGCGGGCCGCCGGCACGGCGGGCACGGTCGCGTTGACGGGCACGCGCGTGCGCCGGGGCGCCGGGAAGCCGTGCCACGCCGCGTCGGCGGCGGCGCGCAGCCACGCGCCGGACTCGGCGTCGCCGTACTCCGGGAACGGGCCGAACTCCCCCCACCCCGCGGGGCCGCGCAGGAGCACCGTCTCGCGCACGTCGATGCCGCGGAAGCGCACGCGCATCGGGAGGGCGACGACGTGCGCGTCCGCGAGCAGGTCGTCGAGCGGGGGCAGGTCCGCGGCAGGGAGCATGCCCCCAGCCTAGGGGGCGCTTCTCAGCCTGCTCCGATGCGTGCGTGGAAGAATGAGGGCTCCGCGGGTGCCGGCACGGCCGTGGCCGTGCCGGCACCCGCACGCCCCGCCCCACCGCCCAGGAGCTCGATGACCACCACCGCCCGCCGCCCCGTTCCCACCGTCCTGCAGGTCCTGGGCCACCTGTTCGGCGCCGCCGCCGCGTGGGCGGCGGCGGCGCTGGTCGGGGTCGTGGCCCTGACCACGGCGACCGGGCAGTGGCTCGACGAACTGGCCCTGCGCCAGGCGAACCACGCCTTCCCGGACCTGTCCGACCGTGTCGGCCAGCTGCTCGACGCGGTCCCGTGGGCGGTGGGCGCGGTCTCGGCCCTGTGCCTCGCGGTCCTGGCCGTGCGCTCCCGGCGCCTCGCCCCGGCCGTGGTCGGGGCGGCGGTCGTCCTGCTCTCCAACCTGACGGTCCAGCTGCTCAAGCGGGTGCTGCTGGAGAAGCCCGACCTCGGGATCCAGGAGGCCGCCGTCAACTCCTTCCCGTCCGGGCACACGGCCGCCGCGGCCGCCGCCGTGGCGGTGGTGCTGCTCGCGGCGCCCGCCCCGTCCCGGCCGTTCGTCGCGCTCCTCGGGGCGGGGGCCATGACCGCGACCGGGGTGGCCACGCTGCTGAACGGCTGGCACCGGCCCTCGGACGTGGTGGCGGCGCTGCTGGTCGTGGCGGGCTGGGCGGCCCTGGGCGGCCTGGTGCTGCGGCTGACCGGGCCCGTGGAGCGTCCGGCGCCGGGCGGGGGCCTGACCGTCCTGCTGGCCGTCCTCGGCGCGGGATCGATCCTGGCCGGCCTGCTGCCGCTCTGGGCGGCCCTGCGCGTCCCGGGCGGCGGCTGGGCCGCGGTCGCGGCGTGCGCGGCGATCCTGGGCGTCAGTCTGCTGGCGGCTGCGGCGCTGACAGCGCTGCAAGCTCCTCGGTCGCGGCGTCCTCGGCCCTGATCCGCTCGAGCCGGTCCAGCAGGATCCGTGCCGCCCCCGCGTTGTAGGGCAGGCGGAACATCGAGGCGGTCACGGGGCGCATGCCGTCGGGCTGCGCCGCCGCGGCCTCGCTCGCGTCCACCCGGTCGATCGCCGTGCGCATGAGCCGGGCCTGCTGGAGCACGTAGCCGCGCTCCACGGGGTTGCCGTGGCCGGGGACGAAGACCTGGTACCGGTCGAGGGCGGCCAGGTTCTCGAGGGCCGAGGCCCAGCCCCGCGGGTAGGAGTCGTCGAAGCTGGGGTCGGCGCCCTGCTCCACGAGGTCCCCGGTGAACACGACGTCGTCGACGCCCACGCAGAGGTCGTTGTCGGTGTGGCCCGGCCCGAAGGAGAAGAGCACGGCCGCGCGCTCCCCCAGGTCCACCCGGGTGAGGGCGGGGCGCCGGCCCGTGCCCGGCAGGTGCCGGTTGGGCACGACGAGACGGGTGTCCGGTCCCTCGGCGGCGGCCATCTCGGGCTCGTGGATGCCCACGAACGAGCGCTGGAAGTCCCCGTGCGCCTCGATCGCCGCCGCGCAGCCGCGGTGGGCCCAGAAGTCCTCGGCCCCGGCGCGCTGGAACACGGCGTTGCCCAGGAAGTGGTCGTAGTGGGCGTGGGTGTTCACGACCGTCAGCGGCAGGCCCGTGAGCGAGCGGACGGCCCCCAGGATCTCCCGGGCCTGGCGCGGGCCCGCTCCCGTGTCGATCACGAGGGCGCGCCGGGTCCCGAGCACGACGCCGGAGTTGAGCCTCCAGTTGTCCGTGCTCACGGCGAAGACGCCGTCGCGGATTTCGTTGATGCGCGCCACTCGACCAGGGTACCGACCGCCGCTGGCTATCCTGGCACCCATGACCACTTCCGCCTCGGACCGTGCGGTCGGAGGCGCCGGCCGCTATGCTCCCTCGCCCTCGGGGGACCTCCACCTCGGCAATCTCCGCACGGCGCTGCTCGCGTGGGCCCTCGCGCGCTCGACGGGCCGGCGCTTCGTCCTGCGCGTCGAGGACATCGACCGGGTGCGGCCGGGGTCGGCCGAGCGGCAGCTGGCGGACCTCGCCCGGCTGGGCCTCGACTGGGACGGCCCGCCGCTGCTGCAGTCCTCGCGGGAGGCCGAGCACCGGGCCGTGGTGGAGCGGCTCACCGCGGCGGGGCGCACCTACGAGTGCTTCTGCACCCGCCGGGAGATCCAGGCGGCCGCGAGCGCGCCGCACGGGGCGCCGGGCGCCTATCCGGGCACGTGCCGGGACCTCGGCGACGCCGAGCGGGCACGGCGCCGGCAGGAGCGTCCTCCTGCGGTGCGGCTGCGCGCGGACGTGCGCTCCCGCACGGTCGTGGACCGCTGGGCCGGGGCGTACACCGGGCTCGTCGACGACTTCGTGCTGCTGCGCAACGACGGCCGCCCCGCCTACAACCTCGCGGTGGTCCTGGACGACGCCCACCAGGGCGTGGACCAGGTGGTCCGGGGCGACGACCTGCTGCCCTCCACCCCCCGGCAGGCGTACCTCGCCTCGGTGCTCGGGCTGGACGAGCCGGAGTGGGTGCACGTCCCGCTCGTGCTCAACGCGCACGGGCAGCGCCTCGCCAAGCGCGACGGCGCCGTGACCCTCGCCGAGCTCGCGGCGGCGGGTCACGGCGCCGAGGAGGTGCTGGCCTGGACGGCCGCGTCGCTGCGCCTCCCGGGCCCGGTCCGGACGGCCCGGGACGTCCTCGCCGTCCTCGACGAGGACCTCCTGCCCCGGGAGCCCTGGGTCGTGGACCCGGCCCGGTGGACCGCTCAGGAGCGCGCGGACGCGGAGGCCTCGGCCTCCTCCGGGGCGTGCGGGTCCTCGGGCTCGGCCAGGAAGCGCTCGTAGGCGGGGGTGGTCAGGAAGGCGGGGTAGTCGTCGCCCAGGGCCACCTCCTCGAAGATGGAGCGGGCGTCGTCGAACCGGTCGCCCTCGGCGCGCTCGATCCGCGCGAACTCCTCCTCCATCAGCTCCTGGACCCAGTCCCGGGTGATCTCCTCGCCCTCGTCGGTGATGGCCCGGGTGTTCACCCACTGCCAGATCTGCGAGCGGGAGATCTCAGCGGTCGCGGCGTCCTCCATGAGGTTGTGGATGCCCACCGCGCCGTTGCCGCGCAGCCACGCCTCGATGTAGCGGATCCCCACCTCGATGTTGTTGCGGATCCCCTCCTCGGTGATCTTCCCCTCGGCGGAGGCGATGTCGATGAGCGCCTTGTCGTCGGGCACCACGTCCTCGCGGAGCCGGTCCAGCTGGTTGGGCTTCTCGCCGAGCACCTCGTCGAAGACCTCGCGGCACACCGGCACCAGGTCCGGGTGGGCCACCCACGACCCGTCGAAGCCGTCGTTCGCCTCACGGGTCTTGTCCGCCCGCACCTTCTCGATCGCGGTGCGGTTGACCTCCTCGTCCCGGCGCGAGGGGATGAACGCGGCCATCCCGCCGATGGCCATCGCCCCGCGGCGGTGGCAGGCCCGCACGAGCTGCTCGGTGTAGGCCCGCATGAACGGCTGCGTCATGGTCACGGCGTTGCGGTCCGGGAGGATGAAGCGGGGTCCGCGGGTCCGGAAGTTCTTGATGATCGAGAAGATGTAGTCCCAGCGCCCGGCGTTGAGCCCCGCGGCGTGCTCGCCGAGCTCGTACAGGATCTCCTCCATCTCGAAGGCCGCGGTGATCGTCTCGATGAGGACGGTGGCGCGGATGGTGCCGCGGTCCGCCCCGAGCATGGACTCCGCACGGCTGAAGATGTCGTGCCACAGCCGCGCCTCCTGGTGGGACTCGGTCTTGGGCAGGTAGAAGTACGGGCCCAGCCCGAGCTTCTTGAGCCGGCGGGCGTTGTGGAAGAAGTACAGGCCGAAGTCCACGATGGCGCCCGCGATGGGCTCGTCCCGCACGGACAGGTGCTTCTCCTCGAAGTGCCAGCCGCGGGGCCGCACCACGACGGTCGGGTTGGACCGGGCGTCCTTGTTCTTCAGCGTGTACTTCTTGCCGTCCGGGTTGGTGAACTCGATGGTCCCCTCGAGCGCGTCGATGAGGTTGAGCTGGTTGGTGACCACGTTGGTCCAGTGCGGGGTGTTGGCGTCCTCCATGTCCGCGAGCCACACCTTCGCCCCGGAGTTGAGGGCGTTGATGGTCATCTTGCGCTCGGTGGGGCCGGTGATCTCCACGCGGCGGTCCTCGAGCCCGGGCGGGGGCGGCGGCACGCGCCAGGAGTCGTCCTCGCGGATCCGCCGCGTCTCCGGCAGGAAGGCGGGGTCGGTGCCGCGGGCGATCGCCTTGCGCCGCTCCTCGCGCGCGGCCAGCAGCTCGCGGCGGCGGGGCTCGAACTCGCGGTGCAGGGCCGCCAGGAAGCCGAGCGCGTCGGGGGTGAGCACACTGTTCTGCCGGGGGACGTGGTGACCGGTCAGGGTCACGCCGTTGATCGTCACGGGATTGCTGGTCATGGTCATCATGGCTGGTTCCTCGCCTGAAGAGTGTCCTGGGGAAGATCGGGTGGGGCGGCTCCGGTGCGGATCGGAGCGGGTCGTCGTCGGATGCGGTGCGGCCGGGGACCCTGTCGGGCCCCCGGCCGGTCGCCGCCGCTCAGCTCAGAACTGGGCGGTCTCGGTGGAGCCGGCCAGCGCCGTGGTGGAGGACTCCGGGTTGAGGACGGTGGAGACCAGGTCGAAGTAGCCGGTGCCGACCTCGCGCTGGTGCCGGGTGGCGGTGTAGCCGCGCTCCTCGGCCGCGAACTCCCGCTCCTGCAGCTCCACGTAGGCCGTCATCTGGTTGCGGGCGTAGCCGTGGGCCAGGTCGAACATCGAGTAGTTCAGGGCGTGGAAGCCGGCCAGGGTGATGAACTGGAACTTGAAGCCCATCGCGCCCAGCTCCCGCTGGAACTTCGCGATCGTGGCGTCGTCCAGGTGCTTCTTCCAGTTGAAGGACGGCGAGCAGTTGTAGGCGAGCATCTGGTCGGGGTGCTCCGCGTGGATGCCCTCGGCGAACTTCTTGGCGAGCTCGAGGTCCGGGGTGCCGGTCTCCATCCACAGCAGGTCGGCGTACGGGGCGTACGCGTTGCCGCGGGCGATGCAGGCCTCGAGGCCGTTGCGGACCTTGTAGTAGCCCTCCGCGGTGCGCTCCCCGGTGACGAACGGCTTGTCGCGGTCGTCGACGTCCGAGGTGATCAGGGTGGCCGCCTCCGCGTCGGTGCGGGCGATGATCAGCGAGGGGACGTCGGCGACGTCGGCCGCGAGCCGGGCCGCGCTGAGGGTGCGGACGTGCTGCTGGGTGGGGATGAGCACCTTGCCGCCCAGGTGGCCGCACTTCTTCTCGGAGGCCAGCTGGTCCTCCCAGTGCACCCCGGCCGCGCCGGCGGCGATCATGGACTTCATGAGCTCGTAGGCGTTGAGCGGGCCGCCGAAGCCGGCCTCGGCGTCGGCCACGATCGGGACCAGCCAGTCCTCGACGGTCCTCGTGCCCTCGGAGTGCTCGATCTGGTCGGCGCGCATCAGCGCGTTGTTGATCCGCCGCACGACCGCCGGGACGGAGTTCGCGGGGTAGATCGACTGGTCGGGGTAGGTCTGGCCCGCGAGGTTCGCGTCGCCGGCGACCTGCCAGCCGGAGAGGTAGATGGCCTTGAGGCCGGCCTTCACCTGCTGGACCGCCTGGTTGCCGGTCAGGGCGCCGAGGGAGTTGACGAAGTCCTCGGTGTGCAGCTTCTCCCACAGCTGCTCGGCGCCGCGGCGGGCCAGGGTCATCTCCTCCTGCACCGTGCCGCGCAGGCGGACGACCTCCTCCGCCGTGTACTCGCGGGTGATCTGCGCCCAGCGGGGATCGGCGTCCCACTCCTGGCGGATCTCGTCGGCGGTCTTGGGGGCGTTGGGGTAGGACATGTCGGCTCCTCGTTGAGTGGTCCGTGGACGGGTGCTCGTCGGCTTGTGGGTCACCGGGAAGTTCGCTCTCCCGCGGTGACACATCCCACTTTGCCCCAGTTCGGACCGGGTGAACCCCACATTTCTTCGTGAACTTTCGTCGTTTTTCACGTAGGGTGAAGAAATGACGACCAGCGCCTGGGGCTACGAGGAACCGACGTCGGCCGAGCAGTCCGGCACCACCGACCTGATCGGTCTCGGCCGGCGCATCCGGGCGCTGCGCAAGGACCGGGGGCTGACGCTCGCGGAGCTCGCGGACCGGGCCGGCACCGCCACGTCGCAGCTGTCCGTGATCGAGAACGGGCGGCGCGAGCCCCGGCTCAGCCTGCTGCAGCGCCTCGCCGAGGTCCTGGGCACGAGCGTGGACGCCCTGCTCGGGGCCGAGCCCGGGAACCGTCGCGAGGCGCTCGAGATCCAGCTCGAGCGCGCCCAGCGCTCCCCGTTCTACGAGCAGCTGGGGCTGCCGACCGTCCGCGTCAGCTCCGCCCTGTCCACCGAGGTGCTCGAGGCCCTCGTGGGCCTGCAGGAGCGGCTGGCGGAGGCCCTCGAGAAGAACTCGGCCACCCCGGAGGAGGCCCGCCGGGCCAACGTGCAGCTGCGCCGGCTCATGCGGGAGCAGGACAACTACTTCCCCGACCTGGAGCAGGCCGCCAAGGAGCTGCTGACGCTGGGCGGCTACTCCTCGGGCCCCGTGTCCAACTCCGTGATCTCCGAGATGGTGGGCCGGCTCGGCTACAGCATCCACCACGTCACCGACCTGCCGCACTCGACGCGCTCGGTGACCGACCTGCTCAACCGGCGGATCTACCTCGTGCAGAGCCCGCGGGCGGACCACGACCCCCGCGCGGTGCTGCTCCAGGCCGTGGGCCACCAGGTGCTGGGCCACGAGCCCCCGAAGGACTACGCCGAGTTCCTCGCCCAGCGGGTGCAGAGCAACTACTTCGCGGCCGCGGTGATGCTGCCGGAGGACAAGACCGTCCCGTTCCTGCTCGAGGCCAAGCGGAACCGGGACCTGTTCCTGGAGGACCTCAAGGACCGCTTCGCCGTCTCGCACGAGACGGCGGGGCACCGCTTCACGAACCTGGCGACCCGCCACCTGGGCATCCGGACCCACTTCCACAAGGTGCACTCGTCCGGGGTGATCCACAAGGCCTACGAGAACAACGGCCTGGCGTTCCCCACGGACCACACCGGCGCGATCGAGGGCCAGATCTCGTGCCGCAAGTGGTCCGGGCGCACCGTGTTCGACCAGCCCAACCAGTTCACGGCGTTCGCCCAGTACACGGACACCCCCTCCGGCACGTACTGGTGCTCCACGCGCACGGAGCTCTCGGGCCAGGGCGCGTTCTCGATCGGCGTGGGCGTCGCCTTCACCGACGCCCGCTGGTTCCGCGGCCGCGACACCCCGCACCGCACCGTGTCGACGTGCCCCGACCCCTCGTGCTGCCGGCGTCCGCCCGAGGAGCTCAGCCGCGTGTGGGCCGGGCACGCCTGGCCCAACACCCGGGCGCACTCGCACGTGCTGGCCGCCCTCCCGGAGGGGGCCTTCCCGGGCGTCGACGAGCGCGAGGTCTACGAGTTCCTGCAGGCGCACGACGACGCCTGAGCGGGCCGCCCGCCGTGCCGGCGCCCCGACGCCTATACCCGTAGTGGCTGGCCACTGCCTCGGAGCGGGCGTAAAGTCCTGTGGGACCTTTGTTCCACCCACCCCCCTGGACGCTGCGCTCCACCGGGCCGGCTCCGGGCGGAAAGGACACCATGACCCAAGAGATATCCCAGACGATCGCGATCGTCATCTATTTCGCCGCCATGATCGGCATCGGCCTCTACGCCAACAGCAGGACGAAGAACCTCGACGACTACATGCTCGGCGGGCGCAACCTCAAGCCCGGCGTCGCCGCGCTCAGCGCCGGCGCCTCCGACATGTCCGGCTGGCTGCTCCTGGGCCTGCCGGGCGCGGTCTTCCTCTCCGGCCTGGTCGAGGCCTGGATCGCGATCGGCCTGATCATCGGCGCGTGGGTCAACTGGAAGTTCATCGCGCCCCGGCTGCGCTCCTACACCGAGGTCTCGCACAACTCGATCACGATCCCGTCCTTCCTGGACAACCGGCTCAAGAGCGGGTCCCGGCTGCTGCGCATCGTCTCCGGTCTCATCATCCTGGTGTTCTTCACGTTCTACGTCTCCTCCGGCATGGTCGCCGGCGGGCTGTTCTTCCAGTCGTCCTTCGGCTCCACGTACCACGCCGGCCTGCTCCTGGTCGTGGGCGTGACCATCGCCTACACGCTCTTCGGCGGCTTCCTGGGCGCGACCTACACCGACGTGGCACAGGGCATCCTCATGTTCATCGCCCTGATCATGGTCCCGGTCGTCGGGATCATCAACGTCGGCGGCTTCGGGCAGATGGCGGAGAACATCACCGCGGTGGACCCGGACGCCCTCTCGCTCGTGCGCGGCGCCACCGTGATCGGCGTCGTCTCGGCCCTGGCGTGGGGTCTCGGCTACTTCGGCCAGCCGCACATCATCGTCCGCTTCATGGCCATGCGCTCCCCCTCCGACGCCAAGACCGGCCGCCGGATCGGGCTGACCTGGATGGTGCTGAGCGTCATCGGCGCGGTCGCCACCGCCCTGGTCGGACTGGCCTACTACGGCAACCGCCCCGACGAGAGCCCGACCGATCCCGAGTCCGTGTTCCTGGACCTCGCGCAGGTCTTCTTCCACCCCGTCGTCGCGGGCTTCGTCCTGGCGGCCGTGCTCGCGGCGATCATGTCCACGGTCTCCTCCCAGCTCATCGTCTCCTCCTCCGCCCTGGTGGAGGACCTGTACAAGCTGACCGTCAAGCAGTCCCCGTCCGAGCGCAAGCAGGTGTGGATGGGCCGCGCGGGCGTGGCCGCCGTCGCCGTCGTGGCGACGTTCCTGGCCTGGGAGCAGAACAACACGATCCTCGGCCTCGTGGCCTTCGCGTGGGCCGGCTTCGGCGCCTCGTTCGGCCCGGTCGTGATCCTCTCCCTGTTCTGGCGCAAGCTCACGAACCTGGGCGCGATCACCGGCATGGTCCTGGGCGCGGTCACCGTGTTCGTGTGGACCGTGACCCCGTGGGCCGACCTCTACGAGATCATCCCCGGCTTCGTCGTGGGCCTCGTCTCCGCCATGCTGGTCTCGAAGGCCACCTACCGGCGCGACGAGGAGGTCGAGCGCGAGTTCGACGACGCCGTGCGCCTCACCCACGCGGCGCAGGACGAGATGGCCAACCGCTGACCTCTCGCTGCCCGCGCGCCGGGGCCCGTTCCGCACGTCGGAACGGGCCCCGGTGCCGTTCGCGGGCCGGCCTCCCGCCCAGGGCCCGCGGCTGCTCGCGGCTCAGTACCCGATCGAGGCCAGCGTGGCCCGGATCACCTCGGCGGAGCGGTGCAGCATCGCCAGCTCCTGCTCGTCCATGGGCACGACCAGCCGTTCCACGACGCCCCGCCGGGCGACGACCGACGGCACGGACAGGGCGACCCCGCTGATCCCCCGGTAGTCGTCGAGGACCGTGGACACCGGCAGCACGGCGTGCTCGTCCCGCAGCACGGCCTCGGCCACGCGCGCCCCGGCCAGGCCGATCGCGTAGTTGGTGGCGCCCTTGCCCTGGATCACCGTGTACGCCGCGTTGATCGTGCGGTGCGTGATCTCGTCGAGCCGGTCGTCGGTGAAGGGGCGGCGCCCCTCGACCGTCCACTCGCGCAGCGGGATCTGCCCGATGTTCGCGTTCGACCACAGGGGGAACTCGGTGTCCCCGTGCTCGCCGACGATCGTGGCGTGCACGCTCGTGGTGGACACCCCGCCCTCCTCGGCCAGCAGCCACCGCAGCCGGGAGGTGTCCAGCACGGTCCCGGAGGACATCACCTGCTCCGGGGGCAGCCCGGTGAGCTTCTGCGCGATCACCGTGAGCACGTCGCACGGATTGGTCACCAGGACGTACACGGCCTCGGGCGCCTGCTCCACCAGGCGCGGCATCAGCCCCTCGAGGATCGCCGCGTTGGCGCCCGCCAGCTCCATCCGGGTCTGGCCGGGCCGCTGCTTGGCCCCGGCGGTCACGAAGACCACGTCCGAGCCGGCCAGCACCGCGACGTCGTCGGAGCCGGTCACCCGGGAGCTGGGGGTGAACAAAGCCCCGTGGGCCAGGTCCAGGCCCTCGGCGCGGACCCGGTCCCCGGCGAGGTCGTAGAGGGCCACCTCCTGGGCGACGCCCTTGATGAGGGCCGCGTAGGCCAGGGACGAGCCGACGGACCCGGCGCCGACCACGCCGATCTTGGTCCTCGCGGGGGTGGTGGGCACGGTCTCGGGCACGAGGGGCTCCTGACGGTCTCGGCGGTCCGCGGCGGCGGACGGTGTCCTCCCATCCTGGGCCAGCGGCGCCGGTCGCGGAAGGGGGACGCCGGCGCCTCGCCCCGGCGTCCCTCAGCCGGCGCGGGACGCGGAGGCCGCCGCGGCCAGGAAGTCGCGCATGATGGGGCCGCCGGTGACCGAGCCCAGGTCCCCGTCCTCCACGAAGACCGCCACGGCGAGGTCCTCGTGCTCGGCGATCACCCAGGAGTGGGTCCGGGGCGGGTCCTCCTCGCCGAACTCGGCCGTGCCGGTCTTGCCGATCGCGGTGTCCGGCTCGAGCTCCTGGAGCACGCCCAGGTGCCCGGAGGAGACGACGGCCCGCATCATGGTGCGCAGCTGCTCCGCCTCCTCGGCGGTCAGGGGCTCCTGCGGGCCGGATCCGGCAGCGGCCGTGCTGGTGGCGCCGGGGGCGTCGTCCTGGGCCAGGCCCTCGGTGCTGACCAGCCGGGGGGTGACCAGCTGCCCGGCGGCCACCGAGGCGGTGAGCCGGGCCATGCTCAGCGGGGACACGAGCGTGCGGCCCTGCCCGAACATCGCCGCGGCGTGCTGGGCGGGCGGCTCGTCCTGCGGGATCTCGCCCCAGAACGCGGGCACGGCCGACTCGGCGGGCACGCCGATCCCGAGCGCGGCCGCGGCCTCGGCGAGGTCCGCCTGGCCGATCCGCTCGTGCTGGTCCACGAAGGTGGTGTTGCAGGAGTGGGCGAGGGCCTCGGTGAGGGTGATCGAGCCGGTGAACTCGTCCGGATAGGACTCGACGTTGTCGATCCGCACGCCCGCCGCGGTCGTGGACGGCGGGCACGGCACCTCCGTCCCGGGGGTGTCGCCCTCCCGGAGCATCCCCAGGGCCGTGACGACCTTGAAGGTGGAGCCGGGGGCGTACCGGCCCAGCAGCGCGGTGGAGTAGCCCTCCGAGCCCGGCCCGTTGGCCGAGGCGACGAGCTCGCCCGTGGAGGGCCGGACCGCCACGACCGCGGACGGGGACTCGATCCCGGCCAGCAGCTCCTCCGCGGTGGCCTGGAGCCCGCGGTCCAGGGTCACCACGACCGGCTCCCCGGCCTGCGGCGGCACCTCGAACAGCGGCTCGCCGGCGGCCGGCCGCACGCCGTCGGCACCGGACCCGGGCTCCTCCCCGGACCTCCCCCCGGTCTCCGTCACGATCTCCTCCACGACGACGCCGGGCGTGCCGCGCAGCCGCTCGTCGAAGCGCTCCTGGACTCCCCCGTGGCCGATCGCCGTCCCGGGGGCGAGCTCCCCGCCGGAGTCCGTCACGTCCTCGGCCGTCGCCTCGCCCACGCCGCCCAGGAGGTCGGCGGCGAAGCCGCGGGACGGGGCCAGCGGCATCTCGTCCTCGACCGCGAGCAGCCCCGGGACCGCCTCCAGCCGCCGGGCGTCCAGCTCCCGGAAGTCCTCCTCGCGCAGCGGCAGGGCCTCGACGAACGCCTCGGGCCCGGCCTGCTCGACGGCCTCGGCGTAGGCGTCGGCGTCGAGGTCCACGACCTCGGCGAGCCGGCGCGCGGCCTCGCCGGGGTCCGCCCCCGCCAGCCGCGACCGGTCGATGCCGACCCGCCGGACGGGCCGCTCCGTCACCAGCGTCTCGCCGCCCGCCCCGAGGATGTCCCCGCGGTCCGCGTCCACCGTCCGGGCGCGCAGGGCCTCCCCCTCCTCCAGTCCCGGCCGCACCACGGCCGGGGACCACTCGGGGACCCACTCGCCGGACCCGCTCCGGACCAGCGGGAGGACGGAGTCGTAGGACCAGTCCTGCTCCGTTCCGGGGAGGTCCCAGGACCAGGAGAGGGTGGCCTCGCGCCGCCCCTCCTCCTCCGTGTCCTCGACCGCGGCGACCTCGACGGCCGGGGCGGCCTCGCCGAGCCGGGCGACCGCCTGCTCGTACTGCTCCTGGGCGGACGCGCCGCCGACGTCGCCGAAGGACAGCTCCGCGACGCTGCCCGCGCTCAGGGCCGCGGCGACCTGCTCGGCGGACTCCCGGCCGTCGTCGGGGCCGAGCACCGAGCAGCCGGTCGCGAGGAGGACGGCGGAGAGGACGGCCGGGGCCGCCGTGCCCGGCCGCCGGCGGTGCGGCTGGGACGCCGGGGGCTGCGGGGCGGGGCGTGGAGTCTGCACGCCCTCAATGTAGTCCGGCCCGCCCGGGCGGCACAGGCCGGAATGGGGCCGGGCACGGAAGAACCGGTGGGCGCCGTGTCTGCACGGCGCCCACCGGTCCGTCGGACGCGGCGGGAGGGGATGCGCTCCCGCGCGAGGCGGGGCCGGGAACCGGCCCCTCACCACCGGATCAGCAGTGGTACGTGTCGGTCGGCGCCTCGAAGTGGACGTCGTAGCCCTCGGGGATGCTCAGGCCGAAGGCGCCGGCCAGGCCCAGGATCTTCTTCGCGCGGGCGAGCCGGGGCAGGTCCGAGCCGTTGCGGATCTCCCCGCCGTCGGCGTCGAACTCCTGGAGGAACTCCGTGGCCCAGGACAGCTCGGACAGGGACGGGCTCAGGCCCTCGTTGACCGTGGCGGTCTGCTCGGGCATCAGGCACAGCTTGCCCGTCATGCCGAACTCCAGGGTCACGGACGTGGCCTCGGCCAGCTTGGGCCCGAGCGCCCCGACGGCGGGCCCGTCGATGGGCCCGGGCAGGTTGGCGGCCCGGGAGGCGATGGTGAACTGCGAGCGCGTGTAGGCCAGCGTCATGGGGTTCTCGCCGAAGCCCGTGTCGCGCCGGAAGTCGCCCAGGCCGAAGCCGAGGCGGTACGTGGAGCGGGCGCCGGCGATGGCCTGCAGGTGCTGCACGCCGCGGGCCGTCTCGACGAGCGCGACGATCTTCGTGTCCTTGAGCAGCTCCGCGGTGCGGGTGACGTGCTCCGGGGACTCGACCATGGCCAGCATGACGCCGTCGAGGCCGCGGACCCCGGCGAGGGCCCGGAGGTCCTCCTCCCACCACTGGGTGCCGAAGCCGTTGACCCGCACCCACGCGTGGTGCTGCTCGCCGTTCTCGTCCTGGGCGTCCAGCCAGCTGATGACGTTGCGGCGGGCCCGCTCCTTGTCCTTGGGCGCCACGGAGTCCTCGATGTCCAGGACCACGACGTCGGCCGCGCTCGCCCGGGCCGCCGCGAACCGCTCGGCCTGGGCGCCGTTGACGAGCAGCCAGGAGCGGGCGAGCTCCGGGCCGACCGCGGGAACGGCGGCCTGGGGAACCAGCGGCAGGGACGAGGTGGTCGGGGTCGTCGACGAGGTCTCGATCGAGGTGGCAGTCATGAGGGCGTACCCGTTCTCCGTGAGGTGCAGCGTGCTGCGGTGCAAGAGCGTGCCGGGGCACCCGAGCGGGGAGGGCTGGTGCTGCCCGGCGGAACCGTGACCGGTGCCGGGCCCGCGGGAACGATCGCGTCGCGGGGGTCCGGCCGGTGCGTGCCCCGGACCGGGGATCGCGAGGTGGGCGAGCCGGTCCGTGCGCGCTGGATCAACGCGCTCGGCAGGTGCGGTGACCCCACCGTAACGCAGATCACACGCGGACGCCACCCGCCGTGCGCGGGCCCGGGACCCGGGCTCAGGAGCGGCGCGCCGTGCGGGCGGTCGCGGGGGCGGCCCACGGGTCCTCGGGCCACGGGTGCTTCGGGTAGCGGCCGCGCATCTCGGCGCGCACCTGGGCGTAGGGACCGGACCAGAACGAGGCGAGGTCGTCGGTCACGGCCAGGGGCCGGCCCGCCGGGGAGAGCAGGTGGAACAGGACGGGGACCCGGCCGTCGGCGACCGTCGGGGACGCCGCCCACCCGAAGCACTCCTGCAGCTTGACGCTGACCACGGGCCGGCCCTCGGGGTCGTCGGCGGCCGGGTAGTCGATCCGGACCCGGCTGCCGCTGGCCACGGCCAGCCGCTCGGGCGCGAGCTCGTCGAGGCGGGCGGCCTCCGGCCACGGGAGCAGCCGGCGCAGGGGCGCGGCGAGGTCCGCCCGTCCGCCCCCGGCGAGGCCGTCGAGCTCGGGGGCGAGCCACTCGTCGAGCCGGTCGAGCAGGGCGGCGTCGGCCACGTCGGGCCACGGCTCCCCGAGCCGGTGGTGGAGCAGCGCGAGCCGGCGCCGGAGCCGGTCGGCGCCGTCCGACCAGCCGAGCAGGCCGAGGCCCTGCTCGGCCAGGGCCGCGCGCACCGCCGCCCGCGCCGCCGCCGGGGCAGGCCGCACGGGGGTCGAGGACAGCTCGATCGCCCCGAGCGCACGGACCCGGCGGGCGCTCGCCCGCCCGCCCTCGAACCGGGTGCGCACCTCGTCGGTGAGCAGGTGCTCGGCGCAGCGCTCGGCGAGGGGACGGTCGAGGGGGGCCGCGGACCGCACCACCGCCCCGGTCCCGGCGGCGGCCTGTCCGGCCGCCCGGGTGACGTCGGCGACGGCCAGCCACTCCTGGCCCGCCAGGGCGCTGCCCGGCGCCAGCCCGGCCCGGGTCCCGGAGGCGAGCAGGTACGTGTCCCCCACCTTCCGGGCGACCCGCTCCGGCAGCGCCAGCGCCACCACGGCGCCGGTCACGAGCTCGGCCGGGACCTCTCCGGTCCCCGCCGGCGCCGCGGAGGGCGCCGCGTCCCTCGCCGTGCGCTCCAGCCGGCGGGCCTCCTTCGCCCAGCGGCGGGCGTCCGGGGCCCGTCCGGAGCGCAGCTCGGCCAGCAGCCGGGAGAGGTCCCCGCCGGGCGGGCGGTGGTCGTCCGAGACCATCGCGACGACCTCGGCCGCCGGCCGGGCGCCCACGGCGCGGGCGCCGTCGAGCAGGCCGCGGGCCAGGCGCGGGTCCACGGGCACGGCCGCGAGCAGTCGGCCGGTCGAGGTGGCCCGGCCGTCGTCGTCGAGGGCGCCGAGCCCCCGCAGCACCGCGAGGGCATCGGCCAGGGCCGGTGCGGGCAGCGGGTCCGGCAGGGACAGGCCCCGTCCGCCGGGGGCGCCCCAGCAGGCCAGCAGCAGGGCGGCGCCCGTGAGGTCGGCGGCCGCGAGCTCGGGCGTCAGGTGGCGGGGCATCGCGGCCCAGGCGCGCTCGTCGTAGCAGCGCACGACCTCCCCGGGCCCGAGCCGGGCGGCGCGGCCCGCCCGCTGCTCCGCGGAGGCCCGGGAGGCCGCGACCGTGACCAGTCCCGTCATTCCGCGGCCGGCGTCGCGCCGCGGCTCCCGGGACAGCCCGGAGTCGACCACCAGGCGCACGCCCGGGACCGTCAGGGAGGACTCGGCGAGGGACGTGGAGACGACCACGCGGGGCGGGTCGCCCGGTCCGCGCCCCGACGTCGCCCGGTCCTGCTCGGCGGCGCCCACCCGGCCGTGCAGCTCGAGCACCTCGGTCCCCCGGCAGGTCTCCCGCAGCCGCCGGGCCACCTGGGCGACCTCCCACGCCCCGGGGACGAACACGAGCGCGTCCGTGGCGGCGTCCCGGGCCAGCGCCTGCGCGTGGGCGCCGGCCGCCGTCCGGGCGACGTGGTCGAGGAACGGGCGGGTCGCCCCGCGCTCGTCGGTGCGCCGGCCGGGGGCCGGGGCCCACCGGACCGTGAGCGGGTGCAGGGCGGCCGGGCAGTCGACCACGGGGGCCGGGCCGTCCTCGCCCAGCAGGCCGGCGAAGCGCGCGGCGTCGAGGGTCGCGGACATCGCGACGAGCACGAGGTCCTCGCGCAGCTGCCGGACCTCGGCCAGCAGGCCGACGAGCAGGTCGGACTCGAGACCGCGCTCGTGCACCTCGTCCAGGACCACGGCGTCCGTGCCGGGCAGCCCCGGATCCTGCAGCAGCCGGCGCAGGAGCACGCCGGGGGTGACGAACTCGACGAGCGTGCCGGGGCCGGCGCGCCGGTCGCCGCGCACCGTGTGGCCGACGAGCCCGCCCACCCGGGTGCCCGCCAGGTGCGCCAGCCGGCGCGCCGCCGAGCGCGCGGCGACCCGGCGGGGCTGGGTGACGACCACCCGGCCGGGCGCGGCCCCGGTGGCGCGCTCGTGCAGCAGGTCGGCGACCAGCGGGGGCACCAGGGTGGTCTTGCCGGTGCCGGGCGGGGCCTGCACCACGGCGGCACCGTGCCCGAGCGCCGCGCGCAGCTCGCCGAGCACCCCGGCGACCGGCAGGCCGGCGCCGATCCGGGCGAGGTCGAAGGGTGCGGTGCTCACGGTCCCCAGTCTGACACCGCCGCAGGGGGCCGGTCGCGCCGGTCCGGCCGTCGCGGGCGGCCACCGTCCGCAGCGGCCGTGCCCGGCGCGGGCCGGACGGTCAGTCCCCGGTGTGCGCCAGGAACCCGCGCAGCACCTCGGCGAACTTCTCCGGTGCCTGCGAGTGCACCCAGTGGCCTGCCTCGCGGATCGTCACCCGGTGCGCCCGGGGGAACAGGCCGCGCATGACCGGTGCGTGCTCGTCCCGGACGTAGTCCGAGCGCCCGCCGGCGATCCACAGCACGGGCCCCTCGTAGACGGCGTCCCCGGTGTCCGGGAAGCCGCCGATGGCGTCCAGGCTGGTCCGCAGCAGCTCGAGGTTGGGCTCCCAGGAGAAGCCGTCCTCGCCGCTGCGCAGGTTCTGCAGCAGGAAGCTGCGGGTGGTGTCCCACGGGATGGGCTCCTTGAGGGCCTCGTCCGCGTCCGAGCGGCGCTCGAGGGCGCTCAGGTCCACGGCCGCGAGACTGTCCAGCAGGTGCGCGAACTCGCCCTCGCCGCCCCCGGTCCGCGTGGGCGAGATGTCCACCACGACGAGCCGGGAGACGAGCTCCGGGTGCCGCAGCGCCAGCACCATGGCCACCTTGCCGCCGAGGGAGTGCCCGACGACGGCGACCGGGCCCGCCGCGGCGAAGTCGTCCCGCAGGGTCTCGGCCACGGAGTCGGCCATCTGCGCGTAGTCCACCCGGTCCGTCCACTCCGACCGGCCGTGGTTGGGCAGGTCCACCAGCAGGCTCCGGAAGTCCGGCCGGAGGTCCTTGGCGATCCGGGTGAAGTTCTTGCCCCGGCCGAACAGGCCGTGCAGGAAGACGACGGGCTCGCCGTCGTCCCCGACGGGGGTGGTGTGCAGAGTGCTCGTCCGGGTCTCAGCCATCCTCCGAGCTTAGCCAGGTCCCGGCGCCCGCGTCCCGCGCGGCGGCGGCGCTCGCTCCCGCGCCCGCCCCCGGGCGGGCGCCGCACGTAGACTCGGGGCGTGACTGACTCCACCCCCACCACCGGCAGCGACCTCCCCGAGCAGGTCTCGGAGCTCTTCGACCCCGCGCAGTGGCGGACGGTCGAGGGCTTCCGGGACCTGCAGGACCTCACCTACCACCGCGGCGTGGAGCGGGCCCCGGACGGCACGGTCGTCCGGGACCTCCCGTGGGTGCGGATCGCCTTCGACCGCCCCGAGGTGCGCAACGCCTTCCGCCCGGGCACGGTCGACGAGCTCTACCGCGCGCTCGACCACGCGCGGATGTCCTCCGACGTGGGCGCCGTGGTCCTCACCGGCAACGGGCCCTCCCCCCGGGACGGCGGCTGGGCCTTCTGCTCGGGCGGGGACCAGCGCATCCGCGGCCGGGACGGCTACCGCTACGCCGGGGGCGAGACCGCGGAGAGCATCGACCCGGCCCGCGCCGGGCGGCTGCACATCCTCGAGGTGCAGCGCCTGATCCGCACCATGCCCAAGGTGGTCATCGCCGCGGTCCCCGGCTGGGCCGCGGGCGGCGGGCACTCCCTGCACGTGGTCTGCGACCTCACGATCGCCTCCCGGGAGCACGGGCGGTTCAAGCAGACGGACGCGACCGTCGGCTCCTTCGACGCCGGCTACGGCTCCGCGCTGCTCGCCCGTCAGGTGGGGCAGAAGGCGGCCCGCGAGATCTTCTTCCTGGCCCGGGAGTACGACGCGCAGCGGATGCACGAGCTGGGCGCGGTCAACGAGGTCGTCCCGCACGCGGAGCTGGAGAACGCGGCGATCGACGCCGCCCGGGACGTGGCCGCCCAGTCCCCGCAGGCCATCCGGATGCTGAAGTTCGCGTTCAACCTGCCCGACGACGGGATGGTCGGCCAGCAGGTCTTCGCGGGCGAGGCGACCCGCCTGGCCTACATGACCGACGAGGCCGTCGAGGGCCGGGACGCGTTCCTGGGCAAGCGCGACCCGGACTGGTCCGGCTTCCCCTACTACTTCTAGGGCGCCCGCCGCCGGGCCACGGCCCGTCCCCGGGTCACGGTCCGGCCGGCGGCACGAGGAGGAGGCCGCGATGGCCGAGCTGACCGTCCCCGGCGACGCCGTGGTGCTCGACGGGCCCGTGCCCGGGGACCCCCTGCGGCTGCTGTCCCCGCTGACCCGGGCGCTGGCGCGCGAGGGCCCCGCCGTCGTCGTGCGCACCTCCGGGTCCACCGGCCGGGCCAAGCGCACGGTCCTCACCCGTGACGCGCTCGCGGCGTCCTCGATGGCCACCGCGGTGCGCACCGGCGGGGTGGGCCAGTGGCTGCTCGCCCTGCCCGTCCACTACGTGGCGGGCGTGCAGGTGCTCGTGCGCTCCCTCTACGCCGGGACGGACCCCGTGGTCCTCGACCCGGCGGCCCGCTTCACCCCCGAGGCCTTCGCCGCGGCGGCCGAGGAGCTGGACGACCCGGTGCGCTTCACCTCGCTCGTGCCCACCCAGCTGCAGCGGATCCTGGACCCGGCGTCCGGGGTGCGCAACGGGGACGCGGTCTCGGCGCTGAAGAGCTTCTCCGCGGTCCTGCTCGGCGGCTCGGCCGCTCCCCCGCGCCTGCTCGCGGCCGCCCGGGACGCCGACGTCCGGGTGGTCGCCACCTACGGGATGTCCGAGACGTGCGGGGGCTGCGTCTACGACGGCGTGCCGCTGGACGGCGTCTCCGTGCACGTCGGGACGGCGGGGGACGACGACGCCCCGCGCCCCGGGTCCGCCCGCGGGCCCGGGCCGGGCCGGATCTGGCTCGGCGGGGACGTCGTGGCCGCCGGCTACGCCGGGGACCCCGAGCAGACCGCACGGCACTTCCGGGAGACCGCCGGCACGCGCTGGTACCGCACGGACGACCTCGGCGAGCTCTCCCCCGACGGCGTGCTCACGGTGCACGGGCGGGTCGACGACGTCGTGAACACGGGCGGGGTCAAGGTCGCCGCGGGACTCGTGACCGCCGTGCTGGCCGAGCACCCCGCGGTGCGCCAGGCCATGGTGCTGGGCGTGCCCGACGCCGAGTGGGGGCAGGCGGTGGGGGCGGCGGTCGTCGCCGCTCCCGGCGCCGACCGGCGGCGGCTGCGCGCCGAGCTCGAGGAGGCGGTGCGCGCCCGGCACGGAGCCGCCGCGGTGCCCCGGCGCTGGGCCTGGCCGGAGGAGCTGCCCCTGCTGCCCACCGGCAAGCCGGACCGCGCGGCCGTGGCCGGGCTGCTCGGCTGAGCACCCGCCCCGGCCCGGATCCGGACCGGGGTCCGGAACGGGGGCCGTGGCACAATGGTCCGCGGCCCCGGACCCCCGCCGTGGCCCGCATCCCGCATCCCGCATCCCGTGCGGGTCGTTCTCGACGGAGGTACCCCGTGGCCACGCCAGCACAGTGGATCGAGGGAGCCAGGCTCCGGACGCTGCCGATGGCCCTCGCCCCCGTGGTGGCCGGCTCCGCCGCGGCCCAGGCCCTGTTCTCCTTCGAGCCCGTCCGCGCGCTGCTCGCCCTGCTGGTGGCCCTCTTCCTGCAGATCGGCGTGAACTACGCCAACGACTACTCCGACGGCATCCGCGGCACCGACGACGTCCGCGTGGGCCCCCTGCGCCTGACCGGGTCCGGGGCCGCCGCGCCGGGGCAGGTGAAGGCGGCGGCGCTGCTGTGCTTCGGCCTCGCCGCGCTCGCCGGCGCGGTCCTGGTGGTGCTGAGCCGCCAGTGGTGGTTCATCCCCGTCGGCCTCTCGGCCGTGCTCGCCGCGTGGGGCTACACCGGGGGGCGGAGCCCGTACGGCTACCGCGGGCTCGGGGACCTGTTCGTGTTCGTCTACTTCGGCCTCGTGGCCGTGCTCGGCACCACGCTCACCCAGGCCGGCACCCTCAACCTCGAGGCGTTCGTCGCGGCCCTGTCCACCGGCCTGATCGCCACCGCCCTGCTGATGGCCAACAACATCCGGGACCTGCCCGGGGACCGGGAGGTCGGCAAGCGGACGCTGGCCGTGCGGCTGGGCGACCCGCTGGCACGGGTGGTGTTCACCGCGGAGATCGCCGTGGCGTTCGCCCTGGTGCTGTTCCTGGTGCCCTACAACCCGTGGATGCTCCTCGTGCTGCTGCTCGTGCCGGTGGCCTGGGCGCCCGTGGCCACGGTGCTGCGGGTGCAGGACCGGCGCCGGCTCATTCCCGTGCTCCGGCAGTGCGGGGTGCTCAACGTGGGCTGGGCCGTGCTCTTCCTGCTGGCGGTGCTGCTGCGGCAGTGGTGAGGCCCCGCCGGGGATCCGCGACCGGCGCTCAGACCTCGCGGCCGTCCTCGCGCAGCCGCCGGTCCACGTAGGCGTCCTCGACCTCCTGGTCCTCGAGCGCCACCCGGTTGCGGGGCCGCGGCGCCCGGGCGAACCAGCGGTGGAACTCCTCCCCCGCGGCGGCGTGCAGGCGCGGGAAGAAGAGGTAGGAGACCGCGAACGAGATCGCCACCGCGGCGACCCCGGACAGGACCAGGCCCACGCCCAGCCACATGCTGAGCAGGAAGGCCAGCACGAGCAGCGCGAACCGGAGCAGGGAGTACTTCAGGAAGTTCACGCGCCCAGTCTACCGGGGCCGCACTGAAGAACTCCCGGGAACTCCCGGGGCGCTGAGCTGGCGTCCAGGCAACTCCCCTACGATTGTCGGCATGGGCAGAGCCATCCTCATCATCGGCGCCGCCGCACTGGCGGTGGGCGTCATCGTCTACTCCCTCATCGAGTGCGCCCGGACCGACAGCAGCGACATGCGCGGTCTCCGCAAGGGCGGCTGGATCGCGGTGATCCTCCTCCTCCCGCTCGTCGGCGCCGTCCTGTGGCTGTTCCTCGGGCGCCCCAAGGGCACCGCGGAGTCCGCGCGCCCCGTGCGCGGCAAGGGCCCCGACGACGACCCCCAGTTCCTGCGCAACCTCGAGGAGCGCCGACGGCAGCAGGAGAAGGCCGAGAAGCTCCGGCAGTGGGAGGAGGAGCTGCGGCGCAACGGCGGGCCGGGCGCGGACGGGGACACCGGCCCGGACGACGGTCCCGGCGGGCGCCCCGACGAGGGGCCCTCGGACGGCTCGTCCGCCGGCCGCTCGGACGGGCCCACCGACGGCTCCCCCGGCAACCGGCCCCCGCACGACTGATCCACCCGGCGAGACCACCGGGCGGGACCACCCGGGCAGGACCACCCGGCCGGACCGGGCAGGACCTCCCGTCAGGACCAAGCGGGAGGACCGCCAGACCGGACCACGTGACGGAACCGCCCCGCAGTGGACCCGCCCCGGCCCGACGTCCCTGCCGCGACCGCCCCGACCACGACGAACGGCCCGCACCTCCCGGTGCGGGCCGTTCGTCGTCGCCCGGCGGGGGCGGCCGGGATCAGACCCCCGAGTAGGAGTGCAGGCCGGGGAAGACCGTGTTGACCACGGTGAAGTTGAAGATGACGCAGAGGTAGCCGACGATCGAGAGCCAGGCCGAGCGGTTGCCGGTCCAGCCCCGCGTGGCGCGGGCGTGCATGTAGGCGGCGTAGACCACCCAGATCACGAAGGTCCAGACCTCCTTCGTGTCCCAGCCCCAGTAGCGCCCCCACGCCTGCTCGGCCCAGATCGCGCCGGCGGCGAGGGTGAAGGTCCAGAACGCGAACCCGACCGCGTTGAGCCGGAAGGACAGGTTCTCCAGCGCCTGGGAGGACGGGACCAGGCCGAGGAAGCCCGCGCCGGTCCCCTCGCCGGCCAGGATGACCCGCTCGCGCCGAGCCTGCAGCAGCTGCAGGACGGCCATCGCGAACGTGATGGTGAAGACCCCGGAGGCGGCCACGGCGATGGACACGTGGATCACCAGCCACCAGGACTGCAGCGCGGGCTGCAGCGGTCCCACCGGGGTGGGAAAGCCGATGGTGGCCGCGCAGAGCATGATCACCACGAGCCCGGACACGAGGGAGCCCACGAAGCGCAGGTCCCGGGCCAGCAGGGACAGCAGGTACACGCCCGCGACGACCAGGGCGCCCGTGGTGCAGAACTCGTACATGTTGCCCCACGGCACCCGTCCGGCCGCGAACGCCCGGCTGAGCACGGCGGCGGTGTGCACCGCGAAGCCCAGGACCATGACGGCCACGGCCACGCGGGCGGCGGGCCGGCGCTCACCGGTGTAGCGCATCTCCTCGTCCGCCACGTGCCCGGCCAGGGCCGAGCGCGCTCCCGTGCGGTAGCCGCGCCCGCGGTGGCCCGCGCCGTGGCCGGCCCGGGCGTCGGCGGGCTCCGAGGCCGCCTGCGGGGACGCCGCGGAGGCGGCCGCCGCGGCGCCCACCAGCTCGTGCTCCTCGTCTCCCCCGGCCCCGCGCAGGGTCCGGGAGTGGGACGCCACGTCCCACGCGAAAGCCACGAAGGCCACCAGATAGGTCAGGGCGGCCAGGAGCATGAACAGCTGGCTCCAGGCGCCCAGGGTCTCGTTGACGACGGTCATGCCGCCCATCCTCTCACTCGTGGCCGGACCGGGCGTCGGGCCCGGTCTCCGGCCGGCTGCCGGTCCGCACCCGGCGGTCCGCCGCCGTGGTCGTCGCCGCGGTCGTCCCCGCGGTCGTCGCCGGGGCCGTTGCCGTGCTCGTTGTCGTGCTCGTTGCCGGGGTCGATCCCGTGCTCGTTGTCGTGCTCGTGCTCACCGCCGCGGCGGTCGCCGTGCTCTCCGTGTCCCGCACGCCGGCGTCCTGCCACTGCTCGGTCCACAGCCGGTCCAGCCGCTCGGCCTCGGCGCTCAGCCGGGGGTCCTCGCCGCGGGCCAGCAGCCCGTACTCCAGCACCGTGCAGGCCCGGCCGTCCCCGTCGACGCCCTCGGCCGCACGCACCCAGACGCGGCGGCGGGCGATGAACAGGGACATGAGCAGGCCGGCGAACGCGGCGACGAAGGAGACGAACGCGCCCGTCTTGCCGGGGTCGTAGTGGATGTCCAGGCCCACGTAGCGCTTGACGTCCAGGAACTCCACCGTGCCCTTGCCGTCGGGCAGCTCGTGCACGGGGTTCGCGGCGTCGAGCGTGATCGCGCCGTTCTCGCTGGTCATGGCGTTGAGCTCCGTGAGCGGCTCGACGTCGAGCACGTACACGTTCTGGGGCTCGCCGCTGTCCAGGCCGAGGTCGCCGTGGTAGGCGGAGAGGATCAGCCGGGGGTTGGCGAGGCCCGGGTCCACCGAGCGGGGCATCTCGCCGTCCCCGCCCACGGCGGTGGGCAGCAGCAGACCCACGAACCCGAGCTGGTCGGGGCGGGCGTCCGGGACCTTGAGCACGAGCGAGGACGTGTAGACGCCGTCGGAGGGGACCGTCACCACGGGCCCCTCGAAGGCGACGTCCCCGTTGCCGTCGGTCACCCGGATCACCGGGGCGTAGCCGTTGCCCACGAGATAGCTCTTCACGCCGTCCACGTTCAGCGGCTGGTTGACCTTGAGGACCTCCTGCCGCGGCTCGGCGCCGGGCTCGTCCTGCACCGTGACCTCCGCGGTGAAGTCCAGGGGCGCCCCGTAGTTGCGCGGGTCGGTGGTGTCCCGGTTGAACACGGCCTCGAAGCTGTCGAGCCGCACCGAGAAGGGCTCGAGCCAGTCGGCGTCGTAGTTGGTGCCGGGGGTGAAGGAGTCGTAGCCGATGAGGGTGTTGACGAAGGACTCGCCCTCCACGACCACCCGCTGGCCCTTGTAGCCGAAGAGGGAGCCGACGGCCACGGACACCAGCACGCCCAGCAGGGCCAGGTGGAAGACGATGTTGCCGACCTCCTTCCACATCCCGCGCTCGGCGGCCACCGACGGGGCGGCGGTCCCGGTGTCCCGCACCGCCACCCGGTAGCCCCGCCTCCTGAGCAGCCGGGCGGCGTCGGCGACGACGTCGTCCGGGGCGGGCGGCTCGGCGCCGTCGCGCCCGCCGAGGGCGAGGGAGCGGTGCTCGGGCAGCCGCTCGAGCCGCCGCGGGGTGCGCGGGGGCTCGGCCCGCCACGCCCGCCAGTGCTTGGCCGCGCGCGGGAGGACGCACCCCACGAGGGAGACGAACAGCAGGATGTAGATCGCGGAGAACCACGCCGACGAGAAGACGTCGAACAGCTGCACCCGGTCCAGCCACTCCCCCAGCACCGGGTTGTTGTCGAGATAGTCCTGGACCGCCGCCGGGTCCTGGATCCGCTGCGGGAAGATCGATCCCGGCACCGCGGCGACCGCGAGGAGCAGCAGCAGGAACAGTGCGGTGTTCATCTTGGTCAGCTGCGTCCAGGCCCACCGGGCCATGCCGAGGGGCCCGAGGGCCGGGAGCTCGACGTCCGGGCTCCGCGCCCCGGACGGGTCCGGGGTCGAGGGGCCCGACGACGACGGGGGCGCTGTGGTGCTCATGCCGGCCTTTCTGCGGTCGGGACGGGGCCGGGGCTCGGAGGTGCTCAGATCGGCATCACCCAGTCGGTGACGAGCTCGGCCTGGACCCACGAGACGAACGCGGTCCAGGCGCCCGTGACCATGAGCAGGCCGACCAGCACGAGCAGGCCGCCCCCGGCGCGCTGGATGCCCAGGCGGTGCCGGCGGAAGACGCCCATGGCGCCCATGCCCCGGCGCAGGGCCATGGCCAGGACCAGGAACGGCACGCCCAGGCCCAGGCAGTAGGCGACCGTGAGGACGGCCGCCTTGCCGGTCGAGGCGCCGTCCACGTAGACGAGCGCCTGCACGGCCGCGAAGGTGGGGCCGATGCACGGCGCCCAGCCGAGGCCGAACGTCACGCCGAGCAGGGGGGCGCCCCAGAGCCCGGGCGGGGGGCGGCGCTCGATCTTGCGGTCCCGCTGGAAGAAGGAGAACCCGCCGAGGAACACGACGCCCATGAGCATCACGAGGGCGCCGAGGACCACGGTGATCCAGTTCTGCCCCAGGAACCAGGCGTAGGCGCCCAGCTGGGCCAGGAGCACGGACATCAGCAGGAACACGGCGGAGAAGCCGAGGACGAACAGCGTGATCCCCGCGAGCACGCGGCCGCGCCGCTGCTCCTGCAGGTCCGCGCCGGTCAGGCCGGTGACGTAGCCGAGGTAGCCGGGCACGAGGGGCAGCACGCACGGGGAGGCGAAGGAGACGAGGCCCGCGAGCAGCGCCACGGGCAGCGCGACGAGGAGGGAGCCGTCGAGGACGATCTCGGCGAAGGGATTGCCTGCCGTCATGCCGCCTCGGCCACCGTGTCCTCGAGGAGGGTCTCGAGCACGGAGCGGTCCGCGATGCCGAGGATGCGGGCGGCCACCCGCCCCTGGGCGTCGAGCACGAGGGTGGTGGGCACGGCCTGCGGCGGCACGTAGGCGCTCAGCGCCATGAGCACGCCGCCGTCCTTGTCCTCGAAGGAGGGGTACGGGATCTCGAAGGTGCGCTCGAACGCCCGGGCGGTGGCCTGCTCGTCGCGCAGGTTCACCCCGTAGAAGGCGGCCTGCCCCTCGAACCGCTCGGCGAGCTCGCGGAGGTCGGGGGCCTCGACCCGGCACGGGGCGCACCCGGCGTACCAGAAGTTCAGCAGGGCCGGCTTCCCGCGCAGGTCCGCGGCGGAGAGGGCCGTGCCGTCGAAGAGCGTGCCGGAGAACTGCACCGGCTCCCCCCGCTCGGCGGCGGGGTACTCGGAGACCGTGCCGTCCCCGGCGATGTAGCCCTTCTGGTCCCCCGAGTTCGCCTGCTGGGCCAGGGAGTCCTCCTCCGTGCACCCGGCGAGGGCGAGCCCGAGGACGCCGAGGCCCGCGAGCGAGAGCACGCGGCGGCGGGACGGGCGGGAGGAGGGCGAGGGGCGGGAGGTCACGGGCGGATCACCTGGTGCTCTGGACGGGACGGGGAGGGCGGCGGCGCCCGGCCATTATGAACCGGGAAGCTGGTTGACCCCTGGGTAGAGGGCGGCTGCCGGCTCGGTGTAGACCACCCGGGGCGGGCGGCCGGCGTCGAGGTCGTCGAAGACGAGCGACGTGATGGAGGCGAGGTTGCACTGCCGCCGGCGGGGGTCGTGCGGCAGGGGACGCCCCTCGGCGGAGCGCCGGGTGAGCCAGATCGGCAGCTGGTGGGACACCAGCACGGCCTCGGCGCCGCTGCCGCCGCGCTCCACGGCGGTGCGCCCGGCGTCCAGCACGGCTTCCACCATGCGCGCGACCTGCTGCCGGTAGGGCTCGCCCCAGGACGGGCGCAGGGGGTTGCGCAGATGCGGCCAGTGCCGGGGCCTGAGCAGCTCGGGGACGTCCACGTGCAGGCCCTCGAAGTGGTTGTGGGCCTCGATGACGCGCTCGTCCGGGTGCACCGGCAGGTGCAGCTCCCGGGCCACGGGAGCGGCCGTCTCCCGCGCCCGCTGCAGCGGGGAGGAGACGAGGTGGACGATGTGCGAGCCGGTGTTCACGCGGCGGGCGAGCTCCGCGGCGGCGGCCTCCGCCATGCGCGCGCCCAGCTCCGTGAGGCCGTAGCTGGGCATCCTGCCGTAGACGATGCGGTCCGGGTTGAGGACCTGGCCGTGGCGCAGCAGATGGACCGTCGAGGAGGGCATGGCTCCCATGATCCCAGACCGGGCGCACGGGCCCCAAAACGGTGGCGGCTCAGCCGGCCAGGCGCTCGCGCAGCAGCCGGGCGAGGCGCCGCTCGTCGATCTGCCAGAAGTCGCGCGGGACGCCGTCGACGAGCACCACGGGGATCTCCTCGGCGTGCCGGCGGGCCAGCTCGGGGTCGGTGTCGACGTCGACCTCCGCCCAGCCCAGGCCCAGCGCGGAGGTGACCCGGCCCACGGACTCCCGGGCGGCCTCGCAGAGGTGGCACCCCGGGCGGGTGAGGAGGGTCACGGCGGGAGGCTGCGGAGGGGTCATGAGGCCATGCTACGACCCCGCCGGAGCGTCCCGGGAACGCACCGGGGCCGCCGTCCAGGAGTGGACGGCGGCCCCGGTGGCGCGCTCAGCGCAGGGTCACTTCTTGTTGCGGCGCTGGTGACGGGTCTTGCGGAGCAGCTTGCGGTGCTTCTTCTTGGACATCCGCTTGCGGCGCTTCTTGATCACTGAACCCATAGGATCCCTCGCATCTTCATGTCTCGGTGGTGGTCCCCGGGAGCTCCGCGCGACAGGCGGGAACCGGGGGTGCCGGCCTGCGGACGGTGACAGCCGGGCAAACGTTCACTGACACCCTACCGTCTCGGCGGGAAATTGCTGCATTCGGCCCGGCCGCGGACGCCTCAGGCGCTGCGGGGCACCTGCGCGGGGCCGCCGCCGGGCTCGTCCGCGGCGGGCTCCCGCGGCTCCGCCGCGGCGCCGGGCGGGTTGAGCTCGGCGGGCGCGTCCGGCGCGGGGCCCGGAGTGCGCTGCTCCTGGTCGGGGTCCACCCCGGCCTCCCGGTACTGGTACTCGATGTGCTCGGCCACCAGCCGGGACGCGAGCCGGCGGTCGCCGGCCGCCACGGCGGAGTAGATGGCGTGGTGCTCCGCGCGCAGCCGCTCGGAGGTGGTGCTCCACAGGGGCACGTGGCCCACGAGGGCCATCGTGTACTCGTAGATCGAGTCCCGCAGGGAGGACATCAGGGCCGAGACCACCGAGTTGCCGGCGGTCTTGCACAGTGCGATGTGGAAGCTCACCTCGAGGTGGTGGAACTCCTTGAGGGACAGGTCGTCCCGGGCCATCTGCTCGAGCAGCGCCCGCAGCTCGGCCATGGCCGGGTGCTCCGGGTCCGAGCGCTCCAGGGCCCACGTCTCGAGCAGCACCCGGGTCTCCACGATGTCCCGCAGCGGGTAGTCCGAGGTGGCCATGTGCAGCTGCAGCGCGGGACCCGCGGAGGCCGCCGGCTCCCGCACCAGCATGGGCAGGATCGACTTGCGCGGGCCGTCGAAGAGCCGCACGATGCCCTGGGCCTCCAGGGTCTTGAGCGCCTCCCGCATGGTGCTGCGGGACACGCGGTGGATGGCCGCGAGGTCGCGGTCCGAGGGCAGTTGTTGGCCCAGCACGAGATGGCCGTCGAACAGCTCGTTCTCCAGCCACTGCAGGACCTGCCGATGCGTTGCCATAGTCTCCAGGGTAGGACCACCGCGGCCCTCCGTGGGGCGATCGCGGGTCCGGACGTGTCGGAAGTGCGGTCCGCGGCCGGTCCGGGCCCCGTGGGACCCGGACCGGCCGGGGCTCAGATGAGGCCCTGCGCCATCATGGCGCCGGCCACCTTGACGAAGCCGGCGATGTTCGCGCCGGCCACGTAGTTGCCGGGCATGCCGTAGTCCTCGGCGGTCTCGGCGCACGTGTCGTGGATCGACTTCATGATCTGGCCGAGCCGCTCCTCCGTGTACTCGAAGGTCCACGAGTCGCGGGAGGCGTTCTGCTGCATCTCCAGCGCGGAGGTAGCCACACCACCGGCGTTGGCCGCCTTGCCCGGGCCGAAGAGCACGTCCGCCTCCTGGAACAGCCGGGTGGCCTCGCCGGTGGTGGGCATGTTGGCGCCCTCCGCCACGGCGAGCACGCCGTGCTCGAGCAGCTTCTTGGCGTGGGAGCCGTCCAGCTCGTTCTGGGTGGCGCACGGCAGGGCCACGGTGCCGGGGACGTCCCACACGGAGCCTTTCCCGATGAACCGGGCGCGTCCGCCGCGGCGCTCGGCGTACTCGGAGATCCGGCCGCGCTCGACCTCCTTGACCTCGCGGAGCAGGTCCAGCTCGATGCCGTCCGGGTCCACCACGTAGCCGCTGGAGTCCGAGGCGGTGACCACGGTGGCGCCGAGCTGCTGCGCGCGGTGGATCGCGAAGGTCGCCACGTTGCCCGAGCCGGAGACCAGCACGGTCTGTCCGTCGAAGGACTTCCCGCGGGTCCGCAGCATCTCCTCGGCGAACATCACGGTGCCGTACCCGGTGGCCTCGGTGCGCACCAGGGAACCGCCCCAGCTGAGGCCCTTGCCGGTGAGGACGCTGGACTCGTACCGGTTGGTGATGCGCTTGTACTGGCCGAACAGGTAGCCGATCTCGCGCCCGCCCACGCCGATGTCACCGGCGGGGACGTCGGTGTACTCGCCGATGTGGCGGTAGAGCTCGGTCATGAAGGACTGGCAGAAGCGCATGATCTCCGCGTCGGAGCGCCCGCTCGGGTCGAAGTCCGAGCCGCCCTTGCCGCCGCCGATGGGCATGCCCGTGAGGGCGTTCTTGAAGATCTGCTCGAAGCCCAGGAACTTCACGATGCCCAGGTACACGGACGGGTGGAAGCGCAGGCCGCCCTTGTAGGGCCCGAGCGCGGAGTTGAACTCCACGCGGAAACCGCGGTTGATGTGCACGCGGCCCTGGTCGTCGGTCCACGGGACGCGGAAGATGATCTGCCGCTCCGGCTCGCAGATCCGCTCGAGCACCGCGGCGTCGAGCAGTTCGGGGTGGCGCGCGACCACGGGCCCCAGGGAGTCGAAGACCTCGTCCACGGCCTGGTGGAACTCCACCTCTCCTGGATTGCGGGCGAGTACGGCCTGGCGGATCGGGTACAGGTCCTCGTGCATGGTGCTCCTCGTTCGGATCGGGTGGGCCGGACCGGTCACCGCCGCGGGTTCCTGGTGCGGCGGCGCAGGCCGGAGAGGCTGGACAGGATGTCCGCGGCGCGGGCCCCCGCCCCCCTGGTCGGGCGGGCGGGCCTGCCGGCGGACGGCTCCGGACCGCGCTCGACGGCCGGCTCCGCACCGGCCACGACGGCCGGCGCGGGAGCCGGCTCGGCGTCCGCGAAGCCGCTCCCGGGCGTCACCTCCGTGTCCCGCGCGGTCGTCCCGACCGCGTCGGCCCCGGCGGTCACGGCGACGCCGGCGGCCACCGCGGCGTCGTCCGGGGCGCGCGTCGGCGCGGCCGCCTCGCGGGCCGCCCCGCCCACGACCTCGTGGACCCATGCGGTGACCTCGGCCAGCGGCTCCGGCTGCACGGCGTAGAGACGTCGCTGCCCCTGTGCCTCCATGGACACCATACCGGCCTCGCGCAGGATCTTCAGATGCTTGGAGACGGTGGGCTGGGACACTCCCAGCTCGTCCACGAGGTCCCCCACGGGTCGTTCGCCGTCCTTGAGCGCGGTGAGGATCCCTCGCCTGGTCTTGTCGGCGATCACCGCGAACACGTCGTTGTTGCCCATCCGAACACTGTAAACGGGATGCCGTGCGGCTCCCGGCACCGGCACGTCCGCGCCGCCGCGACCGCCTGCGCGGTCGCTCCCGCGCCCGCCGGGGCCCGCGGGCGGCGCGCTCAGTCGAACCACGGATCCAGCCCCCACTGGGGGAAGACCTCCTTGCGGGTCGCCATGATGGTCCGGTCCGTCTCGTCGTTCGGGTCGAAGCCCACCTCCCAGGAGCGCCACCACAGGTCCACCTCGTCGCCCATGACCCGCGGCGCGTCGGCGCCGTAGCGTTCGCGCACGTACTCGCGCCACGGCTGCGGCACCGCGGTGCGCACGTCGATCGGGTGGCCCGCGGCGACGCCGACCAGGTGCGTCCAGGACCGGGGCACCACGTCGTAGCAGTTGTACCCGCCGCCGCCGGTGGCGATCCACCGGCCCTCGCACAGCTCGTGGGCCAGGCCGGCCACGGCCACGGCGGTCTGCCGCTGCGCGTCCACGCTGACCCGCAGGTGGGTGAGCTCGTCCGCGAAGTGGGAGTCGCAGCCGTGCTGGCTCACGATCACCTCGGGCCCGAACTGGCGCAGCAGGGGCGGGACCACGGCGTCGAACGCGCGCAGCCACATCGAGTCGTCGGAGGCCGTGGGCATCGCCACGTTGACGGAGTGCCCCTCGGCCTCCCCGCGGCCGGTCTCGTTGGCGAAGCCCGTGCCCGGGAACAGGGTCAGGCCCGTCTCGTGCAGCGAGACGGTGAGGACGCGTGGGTCGTCGTAGAAGATCGACTGCGTCCCGTCGCCGTGGTGGCCGTCGACGTCCACGTAGGCCACCCGCCGGACCCCCTGGTCGAGCAGGTGCTGGACCGCCACGGCGCAGTCGTTGTAGATGCAGAAGCCGCTGGCCTTCTCGGCGTGGGCGTGGTGCATCCCGCCCCCGAAGTTCACGGCGTGCACCACCTCCCCCGCGAGCACGGCCGCGGCCCCCTGGTAGGAGCCGCCCACGAGCCGGGCGCTCGCCTCGTGCACCCCCGGATAGGCGGGGGTGTCCTCGGTGCCGAGCCCGCACTCCGGGATCTCCACGGAGGGGTCGGCGCTGACGGCCCGGACCGAGTCCACGTAGTGCTGCGGGTGGACGAGGTTGAGGACCTCGTCCGGGGCCACCTCGGGCGCCTCCACGGTGACGTTGTCCCGCCGGTCGAGGCCGAACTCCTGGACCAGGCGGTAGGTGGCCTCGAGCCGCGTCGGGTGCATCGGGTGGTGGTCGCCGAAGTTGTACTCGAGCAGGGCGGGGTCCCAGAACAGTCGGGTGGGGTACGGGGCGCCGGGCCCGGGTGTAGCAGGAGTCACACCGATCATTAGACCACCCGGGACGCCGGACGGGGTCCCGGGGCCCGCCCGCGCCCGCCTATGTGTCGACACGCCCGCGCGCGACCGGCAGTGCGATACTGTCAGCGGTCGCGGCGGCCGCCGGGCCGCCCCGCCTCGCCCCGGCGGCCCGGACACCAGGAGGAGGACCCGTGAGCAACCTGCAGCGCGGTTCCTGGATCCGCCCGGAGGAGCGCGGCCGGTTCTGGCTGCTCACCTCGCTGCGCGACCTCGTGGACCGGATCGCGGCGTCCTCCCCGGCGCGGCTGGCGCTCATCGTCTTCGCCGTCGTGGTCGCCGCCTTCTCCCTGCTGCTGTGGCTGCCGGTCTCGTCCGCCCCCGGGATCGAGACGTCGCTGGAGGACGCCGTGTTCACGGCGACGTCGGCCGTCACCGTGACGGGCCTGACCACGGTCCCCACCGGTGCGAACTGGTCCTTCTTCGGGCAGTTCGTGATCATGGTCGCGATGCAGATCGGCGGGCTGGGAACCCTGACGATGACGTCGATCCTGGCGCTCGCCGTGGGCCGCAAGCTCGGTCTCCGCTCGCGGCTGCTGACGCAGGAGGCGCTCAACATCGGGCGGCTCGGCGAGGTCGGCTCGCTCCTGCAGATCATCGTGCTGACGTCCGTGAGCATCGAGGCGGTGCTCGCCGCCGTCCTCACGGTCGGCTTCCTCGTCGAGGGCGAGCCGTTCCTCCTGGCCCTGTGGCAGGGCGTCTTCTACGCGATCTCGGCGTTCAACAACGGCGGCTTCGTGCCCAACGAGGCCGGCCTCGGGCCCTACACCACGGCGTGGCTGATCGTCGTGCCCATCGCCCTCGGGGTGTTCATCGGCTCCCTGGGCTTCCCCGTGATCCTGGTGGTGCGGCAGGTCGGGCTGCGGTTCACCCGGTGGAATCTCAACACGAAGCTCACCGTGACGACCACGACGGCGCTGCTCGTGCTGGCCTGGATCATGTACACCGCGTTCGAGTGGTCCAACCCGGGGACACTGCGGGACCTCCCCGTGGGCGAGAAGATCTTCAACGGGTTCTTCTCCTCGGTCAACATGCGCTCCGGGGGCTTCGCCCTCGTGGACACCAACAGCGAGCTGCCGCAGACCCTGCTGATGACGGACGCCATGATGTTCGCGGGCGGCGGCTCGGCGTCCACGGCCGGCGGCATCAAGGTCACCACGCTCGCCGTCCTGTTCCTCGCGGTCCTGGCCGAGGCCCGCGGTGACCGGTCCGTCATCGCGTTCTACCGCACCATCCCCGAGGAGGCGTTGCGGATCGCGATCTCGGTCACCATGATGGGGGCCACGATCGTGCTGGTGGCCTGCGGGATCCTGCTGGCCGTCTCGGACGCGCCCCTGGACCGGGTGCTCTTCGAGGTGATCTCGGCCTACGCCACGTGCGGGCTGAGCGTGGGCCTGTCCGCGGAGCTTCCGCCGGAGGGCAAGTACGTGCTCGCGGCGACCATGTTCGTCGGGCGCATCGGCATCACCACCGTGGCCGCCGCCCTGGCGCTGCGCTCGCGCCGGCGCCTGTACAAGTACCCCGAGGAAAGGCCCATCATTGGCTGACCGTTCGTCCCACAGCGTCCCCGTGCTCGTGATCGGCCTCGGCCGCTTCGGCACGGCCACCGCGCTCCAGCTGGCCCGCCAGGGCCGGGAGGTCCTGGGCGTGGAGCGGGACGCCCAGCTCGTCCAGAAGCTCTCGGGGCAGCTCACGCACGTGGTCGAGGCCGAGGCCACCGACATCGACGCCCTGCGCCAGCTGGGGGCGGCCGAGTTCGACTCGGCCGTGGTGGGCGTCGGCACGTCCATCGAGTCGAGCGTGCTGATCACGGCGAACCTCGTGGACCTCGGCGTGAGCCGGATCTGGGCGAAGGCCATCACGCCCTCGCACGGCAAGATCCTCTCCCGCATCGGGGCGCACCACGTGATCTTCCCCGAGGCGGACGCGGGGCGGCGCACGGCGCACCTCGTCTCGGGCCGGCTGCTGGACTACATCGAGTTCGACGACGACTTCGCGATCGTCAAGATGTATCCGCCGCGGGAGGTGCAGGGCTTCACGCTGGGCGACTCCAACGTCCGCTCGAAGTACGGCGTGACCGTGGTGGGCGTGAAGTCCCCGGGCGAGGACTTCACCTACGCCCGCCCCGACACCAAGGTCACCTCGCGCGACCTGCTGATCGTCTCGGGGCACGTGGACCTGCTGGAGCGCTTCGCGGCCCGCCCCTGATCCCGGGGTCCCCGCGGCGCCGGCTCAGTCGCTGAACTCGCGCGTGAGCTCCGCCGAGCGGTCCGCGGAGGCGCGGGCGGCGGAGGCGACGAGGTCCTCGAAACCGTTCTCCTGGAAGGTCGTGATGGCCCGGTCCGTGGTGCCCTTGGGGCTGGTGACCGCCTTGCGCAGGGCCGCGGGGTCGGCCTCCGCGGGGCGCAGCAGCTCCCCGGCCCCGGAGACGGTCTCCTTCGCGAGGACCCGGGCCACGTCCGGCGACAGCCCCATCCGCTCCCCCGCGTGCTGCATGGCCTCGGCCAGCAGGAACACGTAGGCGGGCCCGGAGCCCGAGACCCCGGTCACGGCGTCCACCTGCTCCTCGGGGACCTCGACCACGGTGCCCACGGCTTCGAGCACCCGGCGCACGGCCTCCGTCTGCTCCGGGGCGGTGGCGCTGCCCGGGGTCACCGAGACGACCCCGCGGCCCACGCTGGAGGGCGTGTTCGGCATCGTGCGCACCACCGGCTGGCCGGCGGGGAGGGCGCGCTCAAGGGCGCCGACGGAGATCCCCGCGGCCACCGACGCCACGACCGTGCCGGGGCGCAGCGCGGGGGCGATCTCGCGGGCGAGCTCGAGGATGCCGACGGGCTTCACCCCGAGCAGCACGACGTCCGCCTCCTGCGCGGCCCGCCGGTTCGCCTCGGGGTCCTCCCCGGTGACGTAGGGCCGCACGCCCGTCTCGTCCTCGAGCCGGCGCGCGCTCTCCGCGGAGCGGACGGTGGCCCGGACCCGGTCGACGGGCACGCCGGAGGCCAGCACCCCCCGCAGGATGGATCCGTTCATGGAGCCGCAGCCCAGGAAGGCGAGCACAGGAGTCATGGTCGGTGAGGTCCTCTCATCGGTGGCAGTGGAACGGTGGAACGGGAACGGTCGGACTGGAACGGTGGCACGGGAGCGGTCGGGCGCGGCGCGGGCGGGGCGGTGGGCTCGGGCCGGCGCGCGCTCCGGGAGTCAGCCGTCGCCGACCCCGGTGGCCTCGGCGCTGTCGGCACCGGCAGGGCCCCCGGTGCCGCCCGAGCTCCCGGTGCCGCCGGGCTCGGCAGTGCCGCCGGGCTCAGCAGTGCTGCCGGGCTCGGCGGAGCTGTCGGCGTCGTCGGACAGGCTCGTGTGCCGGCGGGCGAACTCGAGGGACGCCGCGAGCCACTGGGTGCGCTCCTCGGGGCTCTTCGAGCGGCGGGTCGAGACCTCGACCCCGATGATGCCCTGCCACCGGGTGGAGGCGAGGTACCGGAGGGACTCGGCGACCGGCTGGACGCCGTGGCCGGGGAGCAGGTGCTCGTCGGTCGTGGTCTCGCCCGAGCCGTCGGTCAGGTGCACGTGGCCGAGCCGGGGGCCCAGCTCCTGGATGGCGGCCAGGGAGTCCATCCGGGCGGTCGCGGCGTGCGAGAAGTCCCACGTCACCCAGTCGTAGTCCTGGCCCAGCGGGCTGTAGTGGGGGGCGTAGACCACGGTGTCGCGGCCGCGGACCCGCCAGGGGTACATGTTCTCCACGGAGATCTTCACGCCCGTGGCCTGGGAGACCACCCGCACGCCCTCCACGAAGTTCGCGGCGTACCGGCGCTGCCAGCGGAAGGGCGGGTGGACCACGACGACCTCCGCGCCCACCTGCTCGGTGAGGGCGGCGGCCATCTGGATCTTGGTCCAGGACTTGCCCCACACCTGCTGGGTGAGCAGCAGGGTGGGCGCGTGGATGGTCGAGATGGGGAGCTGGTGGCGCTGCACGAGGTCCTGCAGCTGGTGGGTGAGCTGGCTCATCCGCTCGTGCGTGACGAGCACCTCCACGCTGTCGTAGCCCAGCTCCACGGCGGCCTCGAAGGTCTCCGGGACCCCGAGCGGATAGAGGGAGCTGGTGGACAGCGCCACGTGGGGGCGGTACGGCTCCGCGGCGGGGCCCGGCTGCTCGCTCATGCCGCACCCACCAGGTGCCGGGGGTCCACGGTGCGGACGTCGGAGTGGCTGTTCAGCTGGTCCAGCCGGCGCAGGATCAGACCCTCGCGCAGCGCCCACGGGCAGATCCGGATCGAGTCGACGCCGTAGGCGTCCATGGCCGACTCGGCCACCACGGCTCCGGCGAGGATCTGCGCGGCCCTGATGGCGGAGACGCCCGGGAGCTCGGCGCGCTCGTCGGGGGACATGGCCTCCATCCGGCGGGCCCACAGCCGCAAGTCCTCGAGGTGGAGGGTGCGGGGCACGTAGGGGCCCATCGCATACGGTGCGGCCCCGCAGATCCGCGCCAGGGAACGGAACGTCTTGGACGTGCCGGCCACGCAGGTGGGCTCCCCCGCGGCGCGGACCTTCTCGACGGCGGGCTTGAGCTCCTGGCGCACGTGCTTGCGCAGCGCCTTCATCTCCTTGGGGGTCGCGAGGTCGCCGGCGATGAACGTGCGGGTGAGACGCCCCGCGCCCAGCGGCACGGACGTCGCCACGGTGGGCAGCGCGTTGTCGCCCAGGGCCATCTCGAAGGACCCGCCCCCGATGTCGAGGTCCAGGACGGTCCCCGCGCCCCAGCCGAACCAGCGGCGCACCGCGAAGAACGTGACGGCCGCCTCCTGGTCCCCGGCCAGCTCCGTGAGGGTGACGCCGGAGCGGGACTGCACGTGGTCCAGCACCTCCGCCCCGTTGCCGGCCTCGCGGATCGCGGAGGTCGCGAACGCCAGGAAGTCCTCGGCCCGGTTGTCCACGGCGAAGTCCCGGGCCTCGATCACGAACGCCGTGAGGGCGTCCCGGCCGGCGTCGGAGATGCGGCCGTCCGCGTCGAGGTACTGCACGAGCCGCAGGCCGAGCTTGTGGGACGCGTACGGCTCGGGCCGGGAGCCCGGGTAGACGTCGAGCAGGAGGAGGTGGACGGTGTTCGACCCCACGTCGAGGACTCCGAGACGCATGCCGTGGTGCTCCTTCGAGTTCCGTGTCCGCCCCGCGCGGGACGGCTCAGCCCTTGGACCCGGCGCGGGCGGGCTTGGCCGCCGCGGGCTTCTTGGCCGTGCTCTTCTTCGTGCCGGTCCTCGTCGTGCCCTTGGCCGAGGACCGCGCCGTCTTCTTCGGGGCGGGGCCCTGGGCGCGCTTCTCCGCGAGCAGCTGGCTCGCGCGCGCCGGGGTGATCTGCTCCACCGTCTCACCGCGCGGAACCGTCACGTTGGTCTCCCCGTCGGTGATGTACGGGCCGAAGCGACCGTCCTTGATCACCATGGGCCGCTCCGTGATCTGGTCGGTGCCCAGGTCCGCGAGCGGCGGCTTCGCGGTGCCGCGGCCGCGCTGCTTCGGCTGGGCGTAGATCTTCAGGGCCTCGTCGAGGGTGACCGTGAACAGCTGCTCCTCGGACTGCAGCGAGCGCGAGTCGCCGCCCTTCTTGAGGTAGGGGCCGAACCGGCCGTTCTGCACCGTGATCTCGTTGCCCTCGGCGTCCGTGCCCAGCGTGCGCGGCAGGGACAGGATCTTGAGGGCGTCCTCGAGGGTCACGTCCTGCAGGGTCATCGTGGAGAGCAGGGACCCCGTGCGGGGCTTCTCCTTGACCGGCTTCTTCGGGGGCTTGGGCTTGCCGTTCTTGTAGTACTCGACGGGCTGGGCCGCGAGCTCCTCGGCGGTGGGCTCGGGGATCACCTCGGTGACGTAGGGCCCGTAGCGGCCGTCCTTGGCCACGATGGTGCGCCCGGTCACGGGGTCGCGGCCGAGTTCGCGGCCGTCGGCCTTGCCGGTCTCGATGAGCTCGCGGGCCTTGTCGGGCGTGAGCTCGTCGGGGGCGAGGTCCTCCGGCACGTTGGCCCGGACCGGGTCGGTGAGCTCCCCGGTCTCCGGGTCCAGGGTCCCGGCCACCTCGAGGTAGGGGCCGAACTTGCCGACCCGCAGGGTGATGTCCTCGGTCACGGGGATCGAGTTCACGGCGCGCGCGTCGATCTCGCCGAGGTCGTCGACGATGGGCTTGAGCCCGTTCTCGTGGCCCTGGGAGCCGAAGTAGAAGTCCTGCAGCCAGTCGGTGCTGTCCTCCTCGCCGCGGGCGATCCGGTCGAGGCCCTCCTCCATCTCCGCCGTGAAGTCGTAGTCCACGTAGTCGGAGAAGTGCTCCTCGAGCAGGCGCACCACGGAGAACGCGGTCCACGAGGGGATGAGCGCGGAGCCCCGCACCCGGACGTAGCCGCGGTCCATGATCGTCGAGATGACGGCCGCGTAGGTCGAGGGCCGGCCGATGCCGAGCTCGTCGAGGACCTTGACCAGGGACGCCTCGGTGTAGCGGGGCGGGGGCGAGGTGCGGTGCCCGTCCGCCTCGACGTCGGTGGCGTCCAGGCGGTCGCCCTCCGCCATCCGCGGGAGCCGCTTGTCCCCGTCCTTGCCGCCGTCCTTGTCGGTGGCGGGGTCCTCGTCCCGGCCCTCCTCGTAGGCGGCCAGGAAGCCGCGGAAGGTGATGACGGTGCCGGACGCGGAGAACTCGGCGTCCCGGCCGGTGGACGAGGTCGCCCCGAGCCGCACGGTCGCCGTCGAGCCCTTGGCGTCGGCCATCTGGGAGGCCACGGTGCGCTTCCAGATCAGCTCGTAGAGCCGGTAGGCGTCCGCGGAGAGCTCGCCGCGGACCTGGTTGGGGGTGCGGAAGGAGTCCCCGGCGGGGCGCACGGCCTCGTGCGCCTCCTGCGCGTTCTTCGACTTGGAGCTGTAGAGCCGCGGGGAGCCGGGCACGAAGTCCGCGCCGTAGAGCTCCGTGGCCTGGCGCCGGGCGGCCGTGACCGCCTGGTCCGACAGCGCCACGGAGTCGGTGCGCATGTAGGTGATGTAGCCGTTCTCGTACAGCTTCTGCGCCACCTGCATGGTGGTCCGGGACGTGAAGCGCAGCTTGCGCGCCGCCTCCTGCTGCAGCGTGGAGGTGGTGAACGGCGCGGCCGGGCGGCGGGTGTAGGGCTTGGTCTCCAGCGACCGGACCGTGAACGCCGCGTCCTCGAGGCCGGCGGCCAGCTCGCGGGCGGCCTGCTCGTCGAGGTGCGCGAGCTTGTCGACGGCGCCCTTGAGCACGCCGTCGTCGCCGAAGTCGCGGCCCCCAGCCACCCGCTTGCCGTCCACGGAGGAGAGCCGGGCGCTGAAGGCGGTGCCGGCGTCCTCGCCGGCGGTGCGGGCGAAGGTCCCGCTGAGGTCCCAGTAGTCGGCGGGCACGAAGGCCATGCGCTGCCGCTCCCGCTCCACCACCAGGCGCGTGGCTACGGACTGCACGCGCCCTGCGGACAGGCCGGAGGCGATCTTGCGCCACAGCACCGGGGAGATCTCGTAGCCGTAGAGCCGGTCCAGGATGCGCCGGGTCTCCTGCGCGTCGACCAGGTCCTGGTCGAGCTCGCGCAGCTCGCCGAAGGCCCGCTCGATGGCCTCGCGGGTGATCTCGGGGAAGGTGAGCCGGTAGACGGGGACCTTGGGCTTGAGCACCTCCAGGAGGTGCCACGCGATCGCCTCCCCCTCGCGGTCGCCGTCGGTGGCGAGGTAGAGGGCGTCGGCGTCCTTGAGCTTGCGCCGGAGCTCGGTGACCTTCTTCTTCTTGTCCGGGTTGACCACGTAGTACGGCTCGAAGCCGTGCTCCACGTCCACCGCGAACTTGCCGTAGGGCCCCTTCTTGAGCTCCGCCGGCAGCTCCGAGGGCTGCGGGAGATCACGGATGTGCCCCATCGAGGACTCGACCTCGTAGGCGTCGCCGAGGTACCCGGCGATGGTCTTGACCTTCGAGGGGGACTCCACGATGAGCAGGCTCTTGCCCGTTCCGGGGCTCTGGGTGGCCTTCGTTGGCACGGTACTCCTTGCTGCGCTCCGCGGTGCCGCGGGCCGCGGCGCTGCTGGACGTCGGGTCGAACGGGCGGGCGTCGGCCCGCCGTTGCGCTCCACCATAACGCCTCACCGCCGTCGGTCCCCGCCCGGTGGCCCGGCCGGGGGCCGCGGCGGCTCCCGGACCGGGCGCCCGGCCGCCCGGGGCCCGGACGGCTCCGATCGGCCGGGCCGCGGCCGGGGCCGCGCTCAGGAGGGGTAGCGCTCGGGCTCGGCGCCGATCGTGAACTCGCGGCCGGTGGCGGTCTCCACGTCGATGACCACGAAGTTGTACTTGAGCGTGGGCGCCCACGGCTTCAGCGGCAGCTCCTCCGCGGCGTCCACCTCGGCACGGGTCTCGAGCCGCCGGGCCCGCCCGTGCACCACCACGGAGCGCACGACGTCGTCCTCCGAGACCTCGTCGATCTCGAACGCCACCTGGTCGTTGACGATCAGGCTCGAGAGCTTGGAGCCCTGGGCGGTGCGGAAGTACAGCTTGTGCTGGTGCACCACGTAGTTCACGGGGAAGATGTCCACGAGTCCGGCCGCCTCGACGGCGAGCCGCCCGAACGGGTGCTTCTCGAGGAGCTGCCAGACGGCGTCCTTGTCGAGGGTCTTGATGGGGCTCAGGTTGTCTCCGATGCTCATGCCCCCATCCTTCCACCCCGGCGGCCGCGGCGCCGCCTGCTCATCCGCCCACAGCTCCTGCGCCCGCGACGCGGCCCACGACCCCGACCGCCCCGGCACCGCCCGGGACGCCGTTGGGAGCGGCCCGGCACGGCCGCTCACGCCGGGGACGGCACCGGTTCCTGCGGCACGAGGAAGCCGTCGAGCACGAGGTGGCGGACCTCCTCGGTCAGCCGCTGCCGCTCCTCGCCGGCCCAGTCCAGCAGGGCGGCGAGCGCCCCGAGGATCTGCCGGGCGCTCAGCTCGCCGTCGCACGCCCCGGCGAAGCCGGCGGCCTCGCTCGAGAGCACCACGGTCCGGCGCAGCCCGGCCCCCTGCCGGAGCAGGATCACGCCGGGGTGCTCCGCGCCGGGACGCTGGTGGCGCTCCTCGGTGACGTCCTCGGGGGCCACGAGCCGGGCGTCGAGCCAGTCCTGCGGGTGCGTCGCGAGCCAGTCGGCCCGCTCCCACGCGGCGGCGAGCGCCGGGGCCAGCGGCTGCTGGACCGGGTGGGGGACGTGCTCGAAGCGGCGGAGCACGTCCCCGGGGCGGGACGGGGCCGGGCGGCGGAGGCGGATCATCCCGAAGCCCACGGCCTCGACGCCGCGGGCGGCGAAGTCGTCGAGGTAGGCGCGGTAGGCGCGCTCGTAGTGCTCGAGGTCGCGGGACTCCGCCGCGTCCCGCAGCCACGTCTCGGCGTACTCCTCCGGGGTGGCCAGCTCCCGCTGGACGAACCACGCGTCCACGCCTCCGGGAACCCACTGCTCGGGCCGCAGCGCCCAGCGCTCGGCGGCCGGGCGCGCGTCCCCCGGCGGCGGGGCGAGCACCTCCCAGTTGCCGAGCAGGTGGGCCGTGGCCCCGGGGGCCATGACCGCGGGGAGCTCGCGCACGAGGTCGGCCACGATCCGGTCCCCCGGCAGGCCGCCGTCCCGGTAGGTGTAGCGGTCCTGCGGGGCCTCCCCGGCGGGCCGCGGGGTGATCACGAACGGCGGGTTGGACACCACGAGGTCGAACTGCTCGCCGCGCACGGGCTCGAGCAGGGAGCCCGCGCGCAGGCTCACCCGGTCCTCCAGCCGGCCGGGGTCGATGCCGAGGGCCGCCGCGTTGAGCAGCAGGTTGAACCGGGTGAAGCCCAGCGCCCGGTCCGAGACGTCGGTCGCGGTGACGTGCCCCGCGTGCGCCAGGAGGTGGAACGCCTGGATGCCGCAGCCGGTCCCCAGGTCCAGCGCCCGGTCCACCCGGCGGCGGTCGGTGGTCTGGGCCAGCGTCAGGGACGCCTGCCCGATGCCCAGCACGTGGTCCCGGCGCAGCGCACCGGGGCGCTGGGACTCGCCCAGGTCGCTCGCGACGTACAGCTCCGTCCCGTCGTCGGAGGCGTGGGGGCGCAGGTCCACGGTGGAGCGCAGCCCGCCCGCCGTCTCCTCCGCGAGGCCCAGGCCCACGAGCTGTTCGGGACGCACCGGGGCGGGCTCGAGCGTCTCCGCGGGGACGGTGCGCCCCAGCAGGAAGAGGGTGGTGATCCCGGCGAGCGCCCGGTCCGGGTGCCCCGGCGTGCGGAGGGCCGGCTCGAGCACCCGCAGGGCGGGCACCGCCTGGTCCCGCGCGAGCGCGTCCATGGCCGCCTCCCCCAGCAGCTCCGCCACGCGGTCGTGGGTGAAGCCCGTGCGGCGGAGGGCGTCGTGCAGGGCGGCCGGTGCCCGCGGGTCGTCGGAGACGGGGGTGCCCGGGACCCGGGAGAAGGCTGGCGCCGCGGAGGGACCGGGTGCGGCGGGGCTCATGCGGCGCTCGTCGGCACGGGCACGGGTGCCGGGGCGGCCCCCGAGGCGACCGGGGCGCCGTCGTCGGGTGAGAGCGCCGGGACCGGCAGGGAGGCGGCCGGCGCGCCGCCGCCGGGCACGGGTGCCGGGGCGGCCCCCGAGGCGACCGGGGCGCCGTCGTCGGGTGCGGGGCGCGGGGCGGTCCCGCACCCCGCGGGGCACGTGAGCTGCGGGTGCTCCTCGTGGCAGGCCGGGCACGCGAGGACGAGGGCGCGGCAGGACGCGTCCGCGCAGTTGACGAAGCGGTTCGCGGGGCCGGCGCACCGGTCGCAGCGCCCGATCGTGACCGCGGCCGGGGTGAACGGCACGTGCATCCGCCGGTCGAAGACGTAGAGGGAGCCCTCCCACAGCCCCCGGTCCCCGCGCTCGCGCCCGTACGCGGCGATGCCGCCGTCGAGCTGGTAGACCTCCTCGAAGCCGCGGTCGCGCATCAGCGCGGAGAGCACCTCGCAGCGGATCCCGCCGGTGCAGTAGGTGACCACGGGCCGGGTCCTCAGGTGGTCGTACTTCCCGGAGTCCAGCTCGGCCACGAAGTCGCGGGTGTGCGCCACGTCCGGGACCACGGCCCCGCGGAAGCGCCCGATCCGCGCCTCGTGGGCGTTGCGGCCGTCGAAGAACACGACGTCCTCGCCCCGGCGGGCCACGAGCTCGTCCACCTCGGCGGGGGCCAGGCGGGTGCCGCCGCCCACGACGCCGTGCTCGTCGACCCGGAGCTCGCCCGGCGCGCCGAAGGACACGAGCTCGTCGCGGACCTTGACCGACAGCCGCGGGAAGTCCTCGGCCGAGCCGTCCGACCACGTGAACACCGTGTCCCGGAAGCCGGGATAGGAGCGGGTGGCCCGGGTGTACTGCTTGAGCGCCCCGACCTCACCGCCCACGGTGGCGTTGAGCCCGTGCGGGGACACGATGATCCGGCCGCGCAGGCCCAGGCCCGCGCACAGGGCGCGCTGCCAGAGCATCACGGCCGTGGGGTCGGGGAGCGGGACGAAGACGTAGTGCAGGACGATCCGGTGCTGTGCCACGGGTCCAGGCTACAAGCGCGGCGGGACCCCCGGCGCCGGGCCGGACCCCGGTCCGCGGTGCGGGGTCAGTGGCCCAGGTGGAACACGCGGCCGGTGACCTTCGTGGGGACCACCTCGACGTACTCGAGCTTGGTGGTCTCCAGCCACGGCCGCAGCGGCAGCTCGTCAACCCGGGCGGTCTCCTCCGGATCGGTCAGCTGGCGGGCCGTGCCGCGCACGATCACGGACCACGCCTCCCCGCCCTGCGCCTGGTCGACCTGCACGGCCACGTGCTCGTTGAGCACCAGGTGCAGCAGCTTGGTGCCCTTGGCCGTGCGGAAGTAGATCTTCCCGTCGTCGGCCACGAGGTTGATCGGGGTGATCTCGATCTCGTCGCCGTCCATGGTGGCGATCCGGCCGAAGCGGGCGCTGTAGAGGTGCTCCCAGCACTGCTCCGGGGACAGCTCCGTGACCGGGGGCCGGTGCGCGCGGGCCTCCTTGTCGGGGTTGCGCCCGGAGATGTTCATGGGGTTGCTCATGCGGTCATTCTGGCACGCGGGCCCCACGGCGGTGACCCGTGTCCTGAACGTGACCGGCGGCCCCGGGCGGGGCCCGTCACCGCACCCGGCCGGCCCCCTCCCCCGGAACGACGGCGAAGACGTCCGGCGCCCGGCGGCCCGCCTCCGCGAAGGCCTCCGCGACCGCGCTCCGCACCCGGTCCGCCCGCTCCTCGGGCACGAGGGCGATCGCGGACCCGCCGAAGCCGCCGCCGGTCATCCGGGCGCCCAGGGCCCCCGCGGCGAGGGCGGTGTCCACGGCCAGGTCCAGTTCCGGGCAGGACACCTCGTAGTCGTCCCGCAGCGAGGCGTGGGAGGCGACCAGCAGCTCCCCGATGCCCCGGACGTCACCGGCCCGCAGCCGCTCGACGGTCTCCAGCACCCGGCGGTTCTCGCCGAGCACGTGCCGGACCCGGCGGGCGGTCTGCTCGTCGAGCGCGGTCAGCTCGGCCTGCTCCGGGACGTCGCGCAGGGAGGCCGCGCCGAGGGCGGCGGCCCCGCGCTCGCAGGCGGCGCGGCGGGCGGCGTAGCCGCCGTCGGCGTGGGAGTGGGCGACCCCCGTGTCCAGCACCAGCACCGTCAGCCCGTGCTCGGCCACCGGCAGCGGCACGAGCTCGGCTGCCTGGGTGCGGCAGTCCAGGAACAGCGCGGCTCCCGCCCGGCCCCGCAGCGAGGCCGACTGGTCCATGATCCCGGTCGGGGCGCCGACGAACTCGTTCTCCGCCCGCTGCGTCAGCCGCGCCATCGCGGGGCGGTCCAGGCCCAGCCCCAGCAGGTCGTCCAGCGCCACGACGGTGGCGACCTCCACCGCGTGGGAGGAGGACAGGCCCGCGCCCACGGGGACGGTCGAGTCGAGCAGCAGCTCGAAGCCGGGGACCCGGACCCCGTCGAGGCCGGCGAGCACGTGCACGACCCCGGCCGGATAGGCCCCCCACCCGGGGACCGTCCCCGGGCGCAGCTCCGGGATCCGGAACCGGGCCCGGGACAGCCCGGAGCCGTCCGGGGCCCAGGTGGAGGCCAGGTCGACGACGTCGTGCCCGGCCGGCTCCCGTTCCTCGCCGTGCCCCGGTCCGGGCTCCTGCCCGTGCTCCGGCGCCGGCCCGGGATCGCGGCGCAGCCGGACGGCGACCATGGCGGAGCGGTCGATGGCGAACGGGAGCACGAAGCCCTCGTTGTAGTCGGTGTGCTCCCCGATGAGGTTCACCCGGCCCGGGGCCCGCCACACCCCGTCGGGGACGTGGCCGTACACCTCGGCGAAGCGCCGGGCGAGCTGCTCGGCCCGGACGGCGTCGTCGTGCGCGGGCGGCGGAGCGGTCTGTCGGCGGGTCATCGTGCGGCCTCCCTCAGGCGTGCGGCGGTCTGCTCGGCGGTGACGTCGTTGATGAACGCCCCCATGGCGGCCTCGGAGCCGGCGAGGAACTTCAGCTTGTCCTCGGCCCGGCGCGGGCTGGTGAGCTGCAGGTGCAGCCGGCCGGCCTCCCGGTCCGCCGCGTCCACGGGGGTCTGGTGCCAGGCGGCGATGTAGGGGGTCGGGGTCGTGTAGAGCCGGTCGACGCGCTTGACCAGGTCCTGGTACACCACCGCCAGCTCGTCCCGCTCGGGCCCGGTGAGCGCGGCGAGGTCCGGCACCTGCCGGTGCGGGACGAGGTGGACCTCCAGTGGCCAGCGCGCGGCATAGGGCACGAACGCGGAGAAGTGCTCGCCCTCGATCACCATCCGGTCCCCGGAGGCGGTCTCGTCGGCCAGGACCTCCCCCATCAGCGCCCGTCCCGTGGCGGCCAGGTGGGCCCTCGAGCGGGCGGCCAGCCGGGCGGCGTGCGGAGCCGGATAGGGATAGGCGTAGATCTGCCCGTGCGGATGGTGCAGGGTCACGCCGATCTGCTCGCCGCGGTTCTCGAAGGGGAAGACGTGCCGGACGCCGGCCATGGCCGAGAGCACCTCGGTGCGCTGGGCCCAGGCCTCCACCACGGTGCGCGCCCGCTCGGGAGGCAGGGACGCGAAGGAGCCCTGGTGCTCGGGGGTGAACACCACCACCTCGCAGCGCCCCACGGCCGGGGACGGGGCGCCCCACAGGGACCGCTCCCCCACCAGCCGCGGGTCCGGCAGTTCGGCCAGCTCCGGACCCAGCGAGGGGAAGCGGTTCTCGAAGACGACGACGTCGAAGTCCTCCGCGGGGATCTCCGACTCCCGCCCGCCCGCGCTCGGGCACAGCGGGCACTGGTCGGCCGGGGGCAGATAGGTGCGCGCCTGCCGGTGGGCGGCCACGGCCACCCACTCCCCCGTCAGCCGGTCGAAGCGCACCTCGCCGCCACCGGACCGGGCGTCGAGGGGCCTGTGGTCCACGACGTGCTCCACGGGCGGGGTGCCGCGGTCGCAGAAGAACACGGCTTCCCGCCCGTCGGCGAGGTGGTGAGTGCGGTGCGCGAGGGTCCCGGCGCGTCCGGTGGGCAGGGGAAGTGTCATCGGACGGGCTCCAGTCGCAGGTCGGGGACGTGCTGGTTCAGGGTCTCGCGGTCCGCGGCGTCGAGGCCGTCGTCGGTCACGACGGTGTCGACCTCCTCGAGACCGGCGATGCGGTGCAGACCGGACAGACCCCACTTGGTGGAGTCGGCCAGCACCACGCTGCGGTCGCAGCGCTCCAGGAAGAGGCGGTTGATCTCGGCCTCCATCATGTTCGGGGTGGTCAGCCCGTCGCGCACCGACAGCCCGTGCACGCCCAGGAAGCACAGGTCCACGTGCAGGGTGCGCAGGGCCGCAGTGGCCAGCGGGCCCACCAGGGCGTCCGAGGGGGTGCGGACGCCGCCGAGGAGGACCACGGTCTGGCCCGTGGCCGGCGCGTCCTGGAGCACGTCGGCGATGCGCGGGGAGTTCGTCACCACCGTGATCCCGGAGACGCGGCGCAGGGCGCGGGCCAGGGCGAAGGTGGTGGTCCCGGAGTTCAGCGAGACCGACATCCCGGGTTCCACCATGGCCTCGGCCGCGGCGGCGATCGCGGCCTTCTCCGGCAGCTGCAGCTCGGACTTGTGCGGAAAGCCCGGCTCGGCCGCGGAGGACCCCGCGGGCAGCTTCGCCCCGCCGTGCACCTTCTGCAGCTCCCCGTCCCGGGCCAACCGGTCCAGGTCCCGGCGCACCGTCATGTCCGACACGCCCAGCTCGGCGACCAGGTCGGCGACCCGCACGGCGCCGGCCGCGCGGACGCGGTCGAGGATCTCCCGCCGCCGGCGGTCGGGAAGCATCTCGGTCATCGTGTCTCCTGGTTCCGGCGGACGCTCCGGTGCGGTGCACCCGAGGCGTGGCAGTGCACAGTTCGGGTGCACCGTGTTCATCTCAACACATTTCTTGTACGAAAGTGTTGACCTCTGCTCGGTGTCGCCGGAGGAGGTCGTTCGAGCAGACTGGGTCGGTACCGAGACCGGTCCCACCGGAGCGACGGCACCGTCCCGGGTGCCGGCCCCTCCCTCGACCGGCCGTCCGCGGCACGACCCGAGGAGCAGTCGAATGAGCACCGATCACCAGCAGCAGGACATCACCGCCCAGCGCCCCGGCACCGCCCAGCGCCCCGGCACCGGCAGCGGCGCCGGGGACGTCCCCGCGTGGTGGACCGACGCGGTCGTCTACCAGATCTACCCGCGGTCCTTCGCGGACTCCGACGGCGACGGCATCGGCGACCTCGGCGGCATCATCGCCCACCTGGACCACCTGCAGGACCTGGGCGTGGACGTCGTCTGGCTCTCACCGATCTACTCCTCCCCGCAGGACGACAACGGCTACGACATCAGCGACTACCAGGACATCGACCCGGTCTTCGGCACCCTCGAGCAGTTCGACGAGCTGCTCGCCGCGGTGCACGCCCGCGGCATGAAACTGGTGATGGATCTCGTGGTCAACCACACCTCCGACGAGCACCCGTGGTTCGTCGAGTCCCGCTCCTCCCCGGACTCCCCCAAGCGGGACTGGTACTGGTGGCGCGCCCCCCGGAAGGGGATGGAGCCCGGCGCCCCGGGCGCCGAGCCCACGAACTGGCAGAGCTTCTTCTCCGGGCCGACCTGGGAGCTCGACGAGGCCTCGGGCGAGTACTACCTGCACCTGTTCTCGGCCAAGCAGCCGGACCTCAACTGGGAGAACCCCGAGGTGCGCCGGGCCGTGCACGCCATGATGCGCTGGTGGCTGGACCGCGGCGTGGACGGCTTCCGCATGGACGTCATCAACATGATCAGCAAGGACGTCGCCGAGGACGGTCACCTGCACGACGGGCCGCCGGTGGACGGGACGCCCTGGGGCGACGGCTCGGCGTCCTACCTCTGCGGCCCGCGGATCCACGAGTTCCTCCAGGAGATGCACCGCGAGGTCTTCGCCGGCCGGGACGCCGAGCTCATCACGGTGGGCGAGATGCCCGGGGTCACCGTGGAGCAGGCCCAGCTGTTCACCGACCCGGCCCGGGCCGAGGTGGACATGGTCTTCCAGTTCGAGCACGTGGGCCTGGACCACGGCCCCGGGGGCAAGTTCGACCCGCGCCCGCTGCGCCTGACGGACCTCAAGGCCTCGCTGGGCCGCTGGCAGGAGGGCCTGGAGGAGGTCGGCTGGAACTCCCTGTACTGGAACAACCACGACCAGCCCCGTGCGGTCTCCCGCTTCGGCGACGACGGCCCCGAGCACCGGGTGGCCTCGGCCACGTGCCTGGCCACGCTGCTGCACCTGCACCGCGGCACGCCCTACGTGTACCAGGGCGAGGAGCTGGGCATGACCAACGCGCCGTTCGACACGATCGAGGACTTCCGCGACATCGAGTCGGTCAACCACCACCGCCACGCCGTGGCCGCCGGGGCGGACCCGGAGACCGTGCTGGCCGGGCTGCGCTGGTCGAGCCGGGACAACGCCCGCACCCCGGTCCAGTGGACCGGCGGGGAGCACGCCGGGTTCACCACCGGCACCCCCTGGATCGCGGTCAACCCGAACCACCACGAGGTCAACGCCGAGGCCGCCCGGGCCGAGCCGGGCTCGGTGTTCCACCACTACCGGCGCCTCATCGGGCTGCGGCACACCGAGCCCGTGGTCGCCCTGGGCGACTTCACCATGCTGCTGCCCCGCCACGAGCAGGTCTACGCCTTCACCCGGCGGCTCGACGACGTCGAGCTGCTGGTGCTCGCCAACGTCTCGGGCGAGCCGGTCCGTGCCGACCTGCCCGCCGGCTGGGCCGGCGCCGAGCTGCTGATCGGCAACCGTCCCGGCGTCGTCGCCCCCGGCGAGGAGGGGCTGCTGCGGCCGTGGGAGGCCCGCGTGCACCGGCGGACCCGGGAGGCCGCGCGGCAGTCCTGAGGGCCCGGCCCGCCCCCGTGCACCGCCGTCCCGGCGGCCCGCCCTCCATGGGCCCGCCGGGACGGCGGTGGCACAATGAACCGGTGCCGTCCTCCGACCACGACTCCCTGATCCCCCTGCTCGGCCGCGGCGACGCGCCGGAGCAGGTGCGCCACGTGCGGGAGCTCCCGGACCGGGACGCCGTGACCGCGCCGTGGCCCGAGCATCTCCATCCGGACGTGGTCGCGGCCTACGAACGGCTCGGCGTGCACGCGCCGTACCTGCACCAGGTCCAGGCGGTGCTGGCCCCCCGGCACGTGGTGGTCGCCACGGGCACCGCCTCCGGGAAGTCCCTGGCCTACCAGGCGCCCGTGGCCGACGCCGTGCACCGCGGCCGGCTCGCGGCGCTGGCCCATCCGGGCATGCTCCACCACCCGGACGAGGCCACGGCCCTCTACCTCTCCCCCACCAAGGCCCTGGCCGCCGACCAGCTCAAGGGCCTGGACGCCCTCCGCCTCCCGACCCTGCGCGCCGCGACCTACGACGGCGACACGGACCCCGCGGAACGCCGGTGGGTCCGGGACCACGCCGACGTGGTGCTGTGCAACCCGGACATGCTGCACTACGGGGTGCTGCCCAACCACGCGCGCTGGTCCCGGTTCTTCCGCCGCCTGAAGTACGTGGTGGTGGACGAGGCCCACTCGTACCGGGGCGTCTTCGGCTCGCACGTGGCCAACCTGATGCGGCGGCTGCGCCGGATCTGCCGCGCCTACGGCGCGGACCCGGTCTTCATCGGGGCGTCCGCGACCTCCTTCGAGCCGCACGCCTCCTTCGCCCGCCTCGTCGGCGTCCCGGAGGCCGAGGTGACGCCGGTGACCACGGACTTCTCCCCGCACGGGCCGGTCACCGTGGTGCTGTGGGAGCCGGAGCAGACGGACGGCGGCGGCGAGAACGACGCCCCGGTGCGCCGCACCGCCCTGGCCGAGACCGCCGACATGCTCACGGACCTGGTGCTGCACCAGGTCCGGACCATCGCGTTCATCAAGTCCCGCCGCGGCGCGGAGACGATCGCCCAGATCGCCCACCGCCAGCTGGAGGAGGTCGACCCCTCGCTGGCCCACCGGGTGGCGGCCTACCGCTCCGGGTTCCTCCCCGAGGAGCGGCGCGAGCTCGAGGAGGCGCTGCGCGACGGGCGGCTGCTCGGGATCGCCAGCACGTCCGCCCTCGAGCTGGGCATCGACGTGGCCGGGCTGGACGCCGTGGTCGTGGCGGGGTGGCCCGGCACCCGGGCGTCCTTCTTCCAGCAGATCGGCCGGGCGGGCCGCGCCGGGCAGGAGGCCCTGGCGGCCTTCGTGGCCGGCGACGACCCCCTCGACACGTACCTCGTGAACCACCCGGAGGCGATCTTCGACGTGGACGTCGAGGCCACGGTCTTCGACCCCTCGAACCCCTACGTGCTGGCCCCGCACCTGTGCGCGGCCGCGGCCGAGCAGCCGCTGCGCGCCGAGGAGGTGGCCGGCTTCGGGCCCACGGCCCCGGAGGTGCTCGGCTCCCTCGTGGCGAGCGGGCACCTGCGCCGCCGCCCGAACGGCTGGTACTGGACGCACCCGGAGTCCGCGGCAGGAATGGTCTCGCTGCGCTCGGACGGCGGCGGGCCGATCCGGATCATCGAGACGGACACCGGTGCGGTGCTCGGCACGATGGACGCCCCGCAGTCCCACTACCAGGCCCACCCGGGGGCCGTGTACGTGCACCAGGGCCGGACCTACATCGTGGACGAGCTGGACGAGGCGGGCTCGGTCGCCGCCGTGACGCGGGCGCACCCGGACTTCTACACCACCGCGCGGGACGTCACGCAGGTGAGCGTGGTCGCCGAGGAGCGCTCGGAGCACTGGGGGCCGGTGACCGTCCACTTCGGCCAGGTGCAGGTCACCACGAAGGTGGTCTCGTTCCAGCGCAAGGCCGTGGTCTCGAACGAGGTCCTGGGCGAGGAGCCCCTCGACCTCGGGGCCCGGGACCTGTTCACCAAGTCCGTGTGGTTCACCGTGCCGGGTCCCGTGCTGAGCGGCGCGGGGATCGAGGAGCCCGACGTGCCCGGGGCGCTGCACGCGGCCGAGCACGCCGCGATCGGCCTGCTCCCGCTCGTGGCCTCCTGCGACCGCTGGGACGTGGGCGGGCTCTCCACGGCGCTGCACGCCGACACGGAGCTGCCCACGGTCTTCGTCTACGACGGCCACCCCGGCGGCGCGGGCTTCGCGGAGCGCGGCTACGCCACGGCCGTGGCGTGGCTGCGCGCCACCCGGGAGGCGATCTCCTCGTGCGAGTGCGAGCACGGGTGCCCGTCCTGCGTGCAGTCGCCCAAGTGCGGGAACCGGAACAACCCCCTGGACAAGGCCGGCGCGGTGCGGCTGATCGACGCGGTGCTGCAGGACGCCCCCGGGACCTGAGTCCTCACGGAGGGCCCGTGGCCTCCGGCGGCCCCGCCCGGGACACGCCGCGGGCGGACCCGATCCGGGCGAGCGGCCCGTCGAGGGCCACGGTGGTGCGCACGTCGACGACGACGCGCTCCGGCTCCACGAGCTCGCACTGCTCGAGCCGCGCCCCGTTCTCCCGGGCCACGCGCTCGGCGGTGCCGCACGGGTCGCCGGCCACCAGGCCCCGGGCGGTGTCGGCGGCGGCGAGCGCCGCGAGGTCGGCGGCCTTGCCGGCGCGGTGGGTCGCGATGCCCGCCTGCGCGAGCAGCAGCACGGTCAGCAGCAGCACGCCCAGCACCAGGGTGAGCGTCAGCGCGTGCACTGTGCCGCTCCCCAGGTCGCCGTCCCGGTCACGACCGCGGCGGCGCCCCCGCGGGCCCCGCGGCACCGGGCGCTCAGCCACCGGGCTTTCAGACATCAGGCACTCAGTCACCGTGCGCTCAGCCACTGTGTGCACCGGCGGCCCCGGCTCCCTCGGTCTCCGCGGCGGCGTCCGCGCGCAGCTCCCAGCCACCCCAGGTCCCGAGGACGCCGGGGGCGGGGCCGGTGACGGTGACCGTCGCCGTCCCGCCGCCCCCACCCAGTCGGACGGCGGCGTCCTCCCCGGCCACGCGCAGCGCCGTGGCGCGGACCACGGCGGCGCTCTCGCCGCGGGCGGCGGCCCGGGCCGAGGCCCGCGCCGCCTCCTCGTACCGGATCAGGGTCATCCCCGCCGCGGCGGCGGCCAGGAGCACGGCCAGGAGCAGCACGATCGCGGGCAGGAGCACGGCGGTCTCGGCGGTGACGGCGCCGCGGTCCGGCGCTGGGGGCCGCGACCGGGACCCGGGAGAGCACCAGGGGATGGATCGGGAGCGGAGACAGGAACGGGTCCCGGGACGGGACCGGGAACGAGCCCGCGAGCGCGGACCGGCGGCTGGACGGGAACGGGGTCGGTCGGCGGTCATGGCGGTCTCCTCGGGCGGGACGGGGTGCGTGGTGGCGGGGGCCGGGCGGAACGGAAAAGGCCCGCCCGCAGGGGCCGCGGCACCGGGTGCGGCGCCGCGGTCCCTGCGGGGCGGACACTCAGACGCCGAGCGCCTTCTCGACGATCGCGGTCAGGAGCTCGCGCACCTGCCCGGAGGACAGCACCGCGGCCATGACGCCGCCGAAGGCCGCGGCGGCGAGCACGACCATGGCGTACTCCACGGTGGTCGCGCCGAGGTCCGCGTCCCCGGTGCGGGCGGGCGGGCGCGGCGGCGCCCCGGTGGTCCCGCGGACGGACGGCGCGGCGGGGCGGGCCCCGGTGACGGTCCGCGGGGCGAGCCCCGGGAGGCTGCGGCGCTTCCGCGCGGACCGGGGCCGGGAGATCTGGAGCTGGGACATGACGTTCCTTTCGAGCAGGACGAACAGGACGAACAGGTGCAGGACGGGGTGTGCTGGACGAGCCCCACCGGACGGTCCGCACGGGACGAGCGCGTGCGGACGCGGGACGAGCAGTGCAGCACGGCGGTGCGGCACGGGAGGCTCGGCGGCGCCGGAGCGCTCCCGGAGGCCGCGCACGGCGTGGACCCGGTGCGGAGCGGGCGCGGTCCCCGCGGTCGGGGGCCCGCGGCTCCGGGCGCGGCGTGTCATCCGAACACCTCGGGGACGAGCCCCAGCACGACCGGCAGGACGCCCCAGCAGACGAAGGCCGGCAGGGAGCACAGACCCAGCGGCAGGACGAGCTGGACCGACAGCGACTCCGCGGCCCGCTCGGCGCGCCGGTAGGCCGCCCGCCGCACCTGGGCCGCCTGCGCGCGCAGGCTCCGGGCCGAGGGCGCCCCGGAGGTCGCGGTGAACGTGAGCGCCTCGCGGTAGTCGGCCAGGTGCGTGGGCAGCTCCCCCGCCGAGGCCCACGCCGTGTGCCACGGAAGCCCCAGCCGCAGCCGGGCGCCCACCCCCTCCAGCACGACCCCGGTGGCGTCCCTCCGGCTCCCGCCCAGCACGGCCACGGCCTCCCCGAGGGGCAGGCCGGCGTCCAGCATGGCGGCGGTGAGCTCCACGAGGACGCCGGCGGAGACGTCCGTGCCGGGCGGCCGGCGGGCGGCCGGCCCGGACGTCCCCCGGAGCCGGGCGCGGGACGGGAGCACGGCCAGCACCGCGGCGACCAGCAGGAGCAGTCCGGCAGCGGGTGCCGCGAGGGCGGTCATCGCGCCCCCACCGCCTCGGCGCGGCCGATCAGCGTGCGCGTCCACACCCGTCCGAGGCCCGTGAGCACCGCACCGGCGACGAGGGCGGCCAGCCCCCACGGGGTGGTGAGGAGCGTGCGCAGCGGGTCGACGCCCATGAGCATGCCCAGCCCGATCCCGAGCACCGGGAGCCACGTCAGGATCCGGACGGTGGAGCGGGGGCCGGCCAGGGCGGTGCCGCGTGCCGCCTCGGCGTCCAGCTCCGCCTCGAGGGCGTCGGCGAGGCCGCCGAGCAGCGCCGCGAGGGGCGCGCCGGTGCGCTCCGAGACCTCCCAGCACAGGCAGAGCTCGGCCGTGGTGGCGGCCGCCCGCCGCTCCAGCGGGCGGTGGCCGAGCGCCGGGGCGGGCACCGCCGCCAGGGCGGTCGAGACGCCCAGCCCCAGCCGGGCGGCGGCCGCCACGGAGGCGCACAGCGTCTCGAGGTGCCGGCCGGTACCCGTGCGGGGACCCCGGTCCCCGGCGGGGCCCGCGCCGTCGAAGGCGGCCGCCGGGGAGCGGCCCGCCTGCAGCAGCGCGGCCAGCCGGCGCAGCAGCGCGATCCACTCGGCGGCCTCCGCCGCGGCGTCGCGCCGGAACCGGGCCTGCCACGGGACCGTGGGGACCGCGCCGGCGTGCGCCCGCGCGACCGACCGGACACGGTGGACCGGTCCGGCGAGCAGCGCCGCCGCGCCCCCGGCGAGGCACAGGCAGAGAGCCAGGGGGAGGACCGCGGTGGTGCTCACGGCCGCTGCCCCGCGGGTTCCTCGCCGGCGGCGGGCGCAGGCCCGAGCAGGGCGCACAGCCCGTCCCAGCCGGGACCGCGGCGCACCCCGTCGCGGTCCCGGAGCGCCGCCGGCACCGTGACGAGGGCGCCGGCGCGGTCCTCGAGCAGGGACACGGCCCGCACCTCCCGGCGTCCTCCCGCGCGCGCCACGTGCACGACCAGGTCGAGGGCGCTCGCGGCCTGCAGCGTGACGGCCTCCCGGCTCATCCCGGCCAGGGCGCCGAGGGCCGCGAGCCGGGCGGGGACCGCCTCCGCGGAGTTGGCGTGCACGGTTCCCGCCCCGGCGTGGCCGGTGTTCAGGGCCGTGAACAGCTCGCGGACCTCGGCGCCCCGGCACTCCCCCACCACGAGCCGGTCCGGCCGCATCCGCAGGGCCTGCCGGACGAGCTCCGCCAGGTCGATGCCGCCCGCGCCCTCGGTGTTGGCGTGGCGTGCCTGCAGGCCGACCACGTGGGGGTGCTCGGGGCGCAGCTCGGCGGCGTCCTCGATGAGCACGATCCGCTCGTGCTCGGGGACGCAGGAGAGCAGGGCGTTGAGCACCGTCGTCTTCCCCGCACCGGTGGCGCCGCTGACCAGGAAGCCGGCGCCCGCGCGCACGGCGCCCACCAGCAGCCCGGCGGTGCCGGGGTCGACGGTCCCCGCGGCCACGAGGTCCGGCAGGGACAGGGTCCTCGTGCTCCGGAAGCGGACGGAGAGCAGGGTCCCTCCCGTGGACACGGGCGGGAGGACGGCGTGCACCCGGTAGCCGGCGGCCGTCTGGACGTCCGCGCACGGGTGGGCGGCGTCGAGCCGCCGTCCCGCGGCGGTGACGAGGCGCACGGCCAGGGCGCGCACCTCGGCGTCGGAGCCGAAGGGGGACGGGACGCGCCGCACCCCGGACTCGGTCTCGAGCCACACCTGGTCCGGCCCGTTGACGTAGACGTCGGTGAGCCCGCGGTGCGGCAGCAGCGGCTCGAGGGGGCCGAGACCGGTCAGCTCGGCGCGCACGGCCTGCACCGCGCGCAGGGTGCCGGCGGCCCCGAGCACCCTGCCGCCGGCGCGCACGGCCTCGGCGATGTCGGTGTCCGTGACCGGACCGGGGGCGGACAGCAGCCGGTCCCGCACGTCGTCCAGCAGGGCGGGCGGCAGCGCGGGCGGCCGGCCGGGGAGCGCGGCGCTCACCGGGGGACCCCGGCGGCCTCGAGCAGGTGCGCCACGTCCCGGGCGAGCCGGCGGGAGCGGCCCGCCTCGAGCAGGCGGCCCGTCTCGGCGGCCTCCGGCACCGCGCCGGAGAAGCGCACGGAGCCCGCGACCGGCAGCCCGGTCGTGGCGGCGGCGAGGGCGTCGTCGACGTCGGCCACGTCGAGCCCCGCCGGGACCAGACGGGCCGTGGCGCCCGTCAGGAGGCCCGCGGCCCACCGGGCGGCCAGCACGCCGCGCACCGTCCGGGGCGTCAGCACGAGGACCTCGTCGCACAGGGCCGCGGTGTCCGCCGTGCCCGGCCCCGCCCGTCCCAGGTCCACGACGACGAGGGCCGCCGCCCGGCGCAGCGCCTCGAGCACGGCGGCGTACGGCGCGGCGGTCCCGTCCGGCAGGGACCGGTCCCAGGACAGCCAGCGCAGCTGCCCCGTCCGGGCCAGGGCCGGCCACAGCTGCTCGGCGTGCACGGCCCCGGCGATCCGGAGCAGGTCCGGCCAGCGCAGACCGTCCTGATCCTCGAGCCCCAGCAGGACGTCGATGCCGCAGCCCGCGCGGTCCCCGTCCACGAGGACGGCCGGCCGGTCCTCGTGCGCGGCCCGGTCGGCGAGCCAGCACGCCAGCGTGGAGGCGCCGGCCCCGCCCACGGCGCCGAGCACGCCCAGCACCCGTCCCGTGCCCGCGGGGCCGGCCGACCCGCCCGGGCCGGCCGTGAACAGGTCCGCGAGCCACCCGGCGGCGTCCGGCAGCACGGCCACGGCGCAGCCGCCGAGCTCGGCCGCACGGTCCCAGACCCCCGGGTCCTCGGGCCGGCCCACGAGCACCGTGCCGGGCCGGACCCGGCCCCGCACGGCATGGCGCACGTCGACGAGGTCGACGTCCGCGGTCGTGCCCGGCGGCGGCGCACCGGGCGGGTCGGCCAGCAGGTCGGCGCCGGCGGCGGCGCAGACGCGCTCGACCGTGGCGCGCAGCCCGGCGTCGTCGCTGACGAGGCGCACGGTGCGGGCACGGGCTCCGGGGGCGGGCAGCGGAGGGGCCGGGGCGGGGAGGTGGGCGGCGGTGCTCATGGCCCCACTGTCGGGGCGGCCGGGGCCAGGCCGTCGGCGGCCGGGGCGCCGCTGTGGACGGCGCACCGGGTCCCCGCGGGCCCGGTGGCGTGTGCAGTCCGGGCACCGGCCTAGCGTGACGGACCCGTGCAGGACAATGGGCGGATGCACATCGTGGTGGGACCAGCGCAGGACGGCGGCGGCGGGCACCGGGTCCAGCCCCTGACGGGCACCGGCGCCCCGGACGGCCCCGGGATCGACGTGCCCGCCGGGGAGCTGGCTGCGTTCGTCGCCGAGCGCGAGGAGACCGCCCGGCGGGACGGGTCCACCCCGCCGCGCTGGACCTGGGAGCGCACGGGCGCGGTCTATCCGCAGCTGCTGGCCGCCGGCGCCCGCGTGGAGCGCTGCCACGACCTGCGGCTGTGCCAGGCGATCCTGGCCACAGCCGCCACCGCCCACGGGTCCGGCGCCGGGTCCCCGCTGCCCTACGAGCCGGTGCTGGCCCCGCTGCCCGCCGACGAGGCCCCCGGGCTGCTCCCGCCGCCGTCCCCCGCCGAGGACCAGTCGAGCCTCTTCGACCTGCCCCGGGCCACGGGCCCCGGCACCGCGGCACTGGTCGACGAGCTGCGCGCGCAGCTCACCGCGGTGTCGGGCGCCGTGGACCCCCGCCGGCTGACCCTGCTCCTGGCCGCGGAGTCCCAGGGCGCGCTGATCGCCGCGGAGATGCAGCACGCCGGGGTGCCCTGGCGGGAGGACGTGCACCGCGCCCTGCTGGAGGACGCGCTGGGCCCCGAGCCGGCGCCCGGGGAGCGGCCCCCGCGGATGGAGGCGACCGTGGCCCGGCTGCGGGAGGCGCTGCACGCCCCGGGGCTCAACCCGGACTCCCCGCAGGAGCTGCTCAAGGCCATGCGGGCGGCGGGGATCGACGTGACGAGCACCCGGCAGTGGGAGCTCGTCGAGTGGGCGCGGGCCGTGCCCGGCCTGGCCGCCCGGCGCCAGGAGCTGATCGAGCCGGTCCTGGAGCACAAGAAGCAGGCCCGGCTGCTCAGCGCCAACGGGTGGCACTGGCTGGCCACGTGGGTGCGGGACGGCCGCTTCCGCCCGGAGTACGTGGTGGGCGGGGTGGTCACCGGCCGCTGGTCGGCCCGCGGCGGGGGCGCCCTGCAGATCCCGCACGTGGTGCGGGACGCCGTGCGGGCGGACCCGGGACGCGTGCTCGTGGTGGCCGACGCCGCCCAGCTCGAGCCGCGCGTGCTGGCGGCGCTGGCCCACGACGACGCCCTGGCCGCGGCGTCCCGCGGCCGCGACCTCTACCAGGCCATCGCGGACCTCGGCGAGGAGCGGGGCTCGGAGCTGACCGAGCGCCCGCAGGCCAAGGTCGCGATGCTGGGCGCGATGTACGGGGCCACCACCGGCCAGTCGGGCCGGCTCATGCCGCACCTCGCCCGGATGTTCCCCCGCGCCGTCGACTACGTGGAGCGGGCGGCGCGCGTGGGCGAGACGGGCGGGCAGGTGTGCACGCACCTGGGCCGCTGGTCCCCGCGGCCGGGCCCGGAGTGGGACGCGGCGCAGCGGGACACCGCCACCGCGGAGGCCGAGCGGCGCGCCGGGGCGATGGCCCGCGGCCAGGGCCGGTTCACCCGCAACTTCGTGGTCCAGGGCACCGCGGCCGAGTGGGCCGTGTGCTGGATGGGCGCCATCCGCTCGGCGCTGGCGCGGGAGGGCGTCGACGCGGAGCTCGTGTTCTTCCTGCACGACGAGGTCGTGCTGCACTGCGCACGGGAGGACGCCGAACGGGCCGCCGAGCTGGTCCGCGGCTGCGCCGAGCAGGCGGCCCGGCTGGTGTTCGGGCGGATCCCCGTGGAGTTCCCCGTCAGCGTGGCCGTGGTGGAGTCCTACGCGGACGCGAAGTGAGCCGCCCCCGGCAGAGGACCCGGCAGAGGGCCCAGCACGGGACTCGGCAGCCGGCTCCGCAGAGGACTCCGCACGGGACTCAGCACAGGTCCCGGTAGGGGGCGCCCGTCACGTGCCGGCGCCACTCGTCCTCGGTGATGGGGTCGCCCCGGTTGGTGCAGATCGCCTCGACCGCGTCCTCGGCGTCGACCAGCCAGCTGCGCACCACGCCGTCGTCGCCGGTGGCGACGAGGCGGTCCCCGACGAAGCGCACGTCGTTCATCCGGTCGCCGGCGGCGGACAGGGCTGCGTGGACCTCCAGGTCCGCGGCGCCCACGGTCCACATCCACACGAACTTGTCGCCGGAGGCGCCGGCCAGCAGGGCGCCGTCCTCGGAGAAGTGCAGTCCCTTGACGGAGGACAGGGCGTCCGAGGTCTCCGCCACCGGCCGGGGGTCGGCGGGATCCGTGACGTCCCAGAGGCGCACCCGGCCCCCCTCGGTGCCCACGGCCAGCAGCTCCTCCACCGGGGAGAACGCGATCGAGGTGGCGACGGAGTCGAGGGCCAGCTCCGCGGTGCGCCGCGGTGCGGTGGGGTCGGTGACGTCCCAGAGCTCCACGCCGTTCACGTCGTCGGCGGCGGCCAGGAGCGTGCCGTCCGCGTCGAAGCGCGCGGCCTCCGTGCCGCCGATCGGAATGCTCGCCACCCGCCGGACCGGTCCCTCCGGGGCGCGGCGGAGGAGGGCGATCTCGGCGCCGACCTCGGACCACGCCGCGATCGTGCCGCCGTCCGTCGTGACGTCGGTGCCGGTGACGCCCGCGCCGATGGCGTCGGCCCGCTCCGGCGCCTGCGGGCGCCCGTCCTCCAGGGGCCACACGAGGACGTCCCCGTCCTCCGTGCCCCCGGCCACGAACGAGGCGTCCGGGGCCACGGCCCCCGCGTACCAGAGGGCCTCCCCGGCGGGGGCCTCCGGGGGCGGCAGCGGCCGGGGGGACTCCTCCGTGACGTCGAAGAGGGAGACGATGTCGGGGCCGATGCCGACGGCGCTCAGCACGGTGTGCTCCCGGTCCACGGAGAGCTGGTAGACGGGCTCGCCCCGCCGCTCGATGACGGGTCCCCGCCGGTCCCAGGCGCGCGTGGTGCCGTCCTGCGAGGTGGTGAGCACCCGGTCGCCCACGCGCAGCGCGCTGGTGACCCGGGCGGCGGTGGGGAAGGAGTCCACGCGCGCGAGGTCGGAGAGCCGGTGCACGTAGGCGCTCTGGTCGAAGCTGGCGGCCACGACGTGCTCCCCGTCCGGGGTGAGGGCGACGTCGCTGATCCAGCTGCCGAAGTCCGTGATGGTCCCGGAGCGGGAGACCTGCTCCCCCTCGACGTCGTAGAGGCGCAGCTCGCGGGCGCTGAGCCCCGCGGCGAGGCGCGCGCCGTCGTCGCCGAGGTCCAGGGCCCGGACGACCCGCCCGGTCGGGACCGGGTCCAGGCGCTGCGCCCGGCGGCCGTCCGTGGCGTACCGGACGATCTCCCCGGACGTCCCGCCCGCGTACACGGTGCCGTCGGGCGCCGCCGCGAGGGCCAGGACGTCGGCGTCCTCCCCCAGCGCCAGGGCCGGCAGCCGCACGGGGGCGCGGGGGTCGTCGAGGGACCAGCGCAGCACCTCGCCGCGGGCCCCGGCCAGCAGCTGCCGGCCGTCGGGCGAGAGGACGACCGCGTTGACCGGCGTCCCCCCGTCCACGGCGAGGCCGCCCAGCCGACGGGCCGGGCGGTCGGTGACGTCCCACAGGCTCACGTGCCCGCGCCCGCCCACCGCCGCGAGGACGCGGCCGTCCACCGCGCGGAGGTCCACGTCGCTGAGCCCGGGGGCACCGTCGACCACGGCCAGGTCCTCCCGGTTCTCGTGCAGGCTGCCGCTGTCCCGCCACACGGACAGCCGGCCGTCCCCCGAGGCCCGGGCGACGACGGAGCCGTCGTCCAGCGCCGCGAGCCGGGACGCGCCGTCCGGGCCGAGCCACCGCTCCGGGGCGTTCACCGCGGTCGCGTCGATCAGGGCGGAGGTGCCCTCCCGGGTGGGGGCCATCCGGTAGGCCGCGAGGCTCAGCTGCGAGGCCAGGTTGGGCGACTCGCCCCGGATCCGTGAGGCCTCGAGCGCGGTCTGGCGGGAGAGCGCCTCGTCGCGGGCGGTCTCCGCGACGGTCTGGAAGCGCTCCGCCCGGAGGCCCAGGGCACCGGCCACCACGGCCGCGCAGACCGCCAGCGCCAGCAGGACGAGGGCCACGTGGCCGCGCCGCTCGATCTCCCGGGCGCTGCGCTTCTGCCGCTCCAGGGCGTCCTCGTAGTGGCGTTCGCTCTCCTCGAGGTACTCCCGCTCGGCCGGGCTCAGCAGCGCCTGCTGGCGCGGGTCCCCGGTCCAGTCCCGGAAGGACGCGAGCTGGCCCAGCGGGATCAGCGCAAGGGGATCGCGGTCGTTGGCCAGCCACATCTGCGTGGCGCGCTGCAGCTGCTGCCGGACGTAGAGGTCGCGGCGGCTGTCCTCGATCCAGCGGCTGAGCCGGGACCAGTGGTCCAGCAGGGACTCGTGGCTGAGCTGGATCTCGTCCCGGTCGATGGTCAGCAGCCGGGCGCGGGCGAAGTCCTCGACCACCGCCGCCCCGCCCTCCGGCAGCTCCTCCCGGAGCACCGGGGTGCGCACGACCGTGGCGGAGGTCCCGGTGCCCACCACGCGCACCAGCCGCAGGAACACAGCCCGGGCCACCTCCTGTTCACGCGGGCCCAGCCGGGCGTGCACCTCCTCGGCGCGGCGCTCCACGGCCTCCGTGATGCCGCCCGCCGCGTGGTAGTCGGCCACCGTCAGCTCCCGGGAGCGGGCATGCTCCCAGGTCCCGAGCATCGCCTGGGAGAGCAGCGGCAGCAGGCCCACGCCGACCTCCGTGCCGCGGGGGGCGACGTCCCGCAGGACCACCTCGACCAGGTCCGGGGAGACGCGGGCGCCGACCGCGGCCGCGGGGCCCACCACGATCTGCTCGAGCTGCTCCCGGGTCAGCGCGCCGAGCAGCACCGGCCGCTCCAGGGCGGCGCGCAGCTCGGCGTGCCGGCTGGCCGTGCCGAAGAAGTCCGCCCGCAGGCCGACCACGACCACCCGGTCCCGGCTCGCCGCGGCGAGCCGGTCCAGGAAGCGCCCGGGCTCCTCGTCGTCCCGGGCGCCCGTCCAGAGCTCCTCCAGCTGGTCGACGACGAGCAGGTCCGGTGCCGTCCCGACGGCCTCCGCGAGCCGGTGCACGGGGTCGAGGCCCGGGGTGGTGGCCACGGCGCTCCATCCGTGCAGGGGCCCGCCCCCGGCCCGCAGCCGGCCGAGCAGTCCGGCGCCCAGCAGCGAGGACTTGCCCGCCCCGGAGGCCCCGACCACGGCCAGGATGCGGGGCCCGTCCGCGTCGGCGAGCCGGGCCACCCGCTCGCCGAGCACGGCGATCTCCGCGGCGCGGCCGAAGAAGTGCGCCTCGTCCTCGGGACGGTAGGAGCGCAGGCCCACGTACGGGGTGGAGTCCGGCCGGACGGGGGTGCGGGAGCGGTTGACGTCCGCCCACCACAGCTCCGCCGGGCGCTCGTCGGTCAGCCCGAGGGCGTCCAGCAGGGCCGTGAACTCCCCGCGCAGGGCCGGTCCGGGCAGGTGCGCCCCGCTGAGCCAGCCCTGGATGGTGCTGGCGGGGACCCGGCACGAGGCCGCCAGGGCGCGCACCGACAGGCCGCGGCGGCGACGGGCGGCGCTGAGCTGCTCGGCGAGCCGGGGCCGTTCAGTGCCGGGTCGGGGCGAGGCCACCGGGAGCCTCCTGGGGGGGTCGTGGACACGGGGGACCCTGGCATCGTAAGGCGGCTTGCCGGTGCACCGGCAATGTTGCGCACCGGGGGCGTCATGCGCCCGGGACGTGCTAGAGCGGGGCGGGCCGGACCCGGCCGGCGTCCCAGGGCACGGCCCAGCCGAGCGCCGTGAGCACCCGGTCCAGGAGCACCCCGGTGAACCCCCAGACGGTCACGGTGGACGCGGTGCCGGCCACGGGGACCGTGAAGGCGGGCGAGCGGTAGGTCTGCCGCCCGCGCGTCACGGTGGCGGAGTGCCGGTTGGCCGGGTCGATGAGGTCCAGCACGGGGACGCGGAACACCAGGGAGGACTCGGCGTGGTCCACGACGTCCACCGGCGAGGACTCCCGCCACCAGCCCAGCACCGGGGTGACGAGGTGGTTGGAGACGGGCAGCGGCACCGGGGCGAGGGCGCCGAGCACCTCCACACCCCGCGGGTCCAGCCCGGTCTCCTCCTCGGCCTCGCGGACGGCGGCGCGCACGTGGGCGGCGCTGACCTCTCCCCCGGGCACGGACAGCACCTCGTGCAGGTCGCCGTCCTCGGGGTCCAGCCGGCCGCCCGGGAAGGCCACCTGGCCGGGGTGGGAGCGCAGCGTGGCGGCCCGCTGGACGAGCAGGACGTCGAGGTCCCGGCCCACCCCCTCCCCGTGCTCGGCGGCGCGCGAGGGCAGGTCGTCGAGCGCCCCGAAGAGGATCAGCACGGCCGAGCGGCGGTAGTTCTCGTCGATCCGGCCGATCCGCCACGGCTCGCGGTCCTCCATCTGCAGCAGCCGGCCGTTGCGGGCCACCCGCAGCAGGTCCTGGTAGGCGTCGCCCGTGCGCCGTCCTCCTCGCCCGTCGGTGCCGCTCACGAGCTCAGGGGCCAGCCGTCGGCCTGCAGCTCGGCCCGGGTCCGGCCGGCGAGGAACAGCTCCAGCAGCTCCTCCCGGCCCGGGGCGAACTCGTACTTGAGCAGCGCCGCCGCCTGGGCCGTGTCCGTGGGTCCCTCGCCGTAGGACGGGCAGAGGTCCGCGACGGGGCACACCCCGCACGCGGGCCGCCGGGAGTGGCAGATGCGCCGCCCGTGGTAGACGAGCCGCTGGGACAGGTCGGTCCAGTCGCGGGGCTCGAACAGCGCGGCGACGTCCCGCTCGACCTTGACCGGGTCCTCCTCCTCCGTCCAGCCGAAGCGGCGGGCCAGCCGGCCGAAGTGGGTGTCCACGGTGATCCCCGGGATCCCGAAGGCGTTGCCGAGCACCACGTTGGCGGTCTTGCGGCCCACGCCGGGCAGGGTGACCAGGTCCTCCAGCCGCCCGGGCACCTCGCCGTCGTGGTCGTCCACGATCTTCTGCGCGAGCGTCCGGATCGCCCGGGTCTTGGCCCGGTAGAAGCCGAGCGGGCGGATGATCTCCTCGATCTCCGCCTCGTCCGCCTCGGCGAGCGCCCGCGGCGTGGGACAGGCGGCGAACAGCCGCGGCGTGGTCGCGTTCACGCGCACGTCCGTCGTCTGGGCGGAGAGCACCGTGGCCACGAGCAGCTCGTACGGGGAGCGGAAGTCCAGCTCGGCGACCGCGTACGGGTACGCCTCGGCGAGCACCGCGTTGATCCGGCGGGCCCGCCGCTTGCGCGCCAGCGGGGACTCCGGCGCGCCGGTCCGGCGGCGCCGTGCGGCACCGGCGCGCGCCTTGGCGGGGTCCACGACGCGCAGGTGGGCGGGCGGACGGGGCACAGCGGGGAGGACCATGCCACGATTCTAGGCGGGGCCCCCGGAGCGCTTCCGTGACTCGGCGCGGCGTGGCCCCTGTGGAACCGGGTGCACCGATCGTCTAGGGTGAAAACGACACTATGTGAGCTGTGACACGGACGTCCGGTGCCTCCGGGGGTCCGTGCGCGGTGTGCCACGAGAAGGGAAGACCACATGGCTTCGGAGACCACACCTGTCGAGACCAAGACCTTTGCCCCGAGCCCCGAGTTCGCGGCCCAGGCCAATGCCACCGCGGAGCTGTACCGGCAGGCGGAGGAGGAGGGTGTCGACTTCTGGGGCCGCCAGGCACGGGAGCTGCTGAGCTGGAACAAGGAGTTCACCGAGGTCCTCGACTGGACCAACCCCCCGTTCGCGAAGTGGTTCCAGGACGGCACCCTCAACGCGTGCTACAACGCCGTGGACCGCCACGTGGAGGCCGGCAACGGGGACCGGGTGGCCATCCACTTCGAGGGCGAGCCCGGCGACAGCCGCAGCTACACCTACGCCCAGCTCAAGGACGAGGTGTCGAAGGCCGCCAACGCCATGGAGAGCCTCGGCGTGACCAAGGGCGACCGCGTGGCCCTCTACCTGCCGATGATCGCCGAGGCCGTCATCGCGATGCTGGCCTGCGCCCGCATCGGCGCGATCCACTCCGTGGTCTTCGGCGGGTTCTCCGCGGACGCGCTGCTGTCCCGCGTCGAGGACGGCGAGGCGAAGCTCGTGGTCACCGCGGACGGGACCTTCCGCCGCGGCAAGCCCTCCATGCTCAAGCCGGCCGTGGACGACGCCCTGTCCCGCGGCGGCTCCACCGTGGAGCACGTGCTCGTGGTCCGCCGCAACGAGGCCGACATCGAGATGACCGAGGGCCGGGACGTGTGGTGGCACGAGGCCGTCGAGGCCGCCTCCACGGAGCACACCCCCTCCGAGCAGGGCGCCGAGGACCCGCTGTTCGTCCTCTACACCTCGGGCACCACGGGCAAGCCCAAGGGCATCATGCACACCACGGGCGGCTACCTCACCCAGGGCGCGTTCACCCACAAGTACGTGTTCGACCTCAAGCCGGAGACGGACGTCTACTGGTGCACCGCCGACGTCGGGTGGGTCACCGGGCACTCCTACGTCGCCTACGCGCCCCTGGTCAACGGCTCCACCCAGGTGATCTACGAGGGCACCCCGGACTCCCCGCACCGCGGGCGCTTCTGGGAGATCGTGCAGAAGTACAAGGTGTCCATCATGTACACCTCCCCCACCGCGATCCGCACCATGATGAAGTGGGGCGAGGAGATCCCGGCGGAGTACGACCTCTCGTCCCTTCGGGTGCTCGGCACCGTGGGCGAGGCCATCAACCCCGAGGCGTGGACCTGGTTCCACCGGGTCATCGGCGGCGGCCGCTGCCCGATCGTCGACACGTGGTGGCAGACCGAGACCGGCGCCATCATGATCTCCCAGCTGCCGGGCGTGACGGTCGCCAAGCCGGGCTCCGCCCAGGTGCCGATGCCCGGCATCAAGGTCGACGTCGTGGACGACAACGGGCAGCCCGTGCCGAACGAGACCTCCGGGTTCCTCGTGCTGCGCGAGCCGTGGCCCGCGATGCTGCGCACCATCTGGGGCGACGACGACCGCTACGTGGACACCTACTGGTCGCGCTTCGGCGAGATGTACTTCGCCGGTGACGGCGCCAAGCGCGACGCCGACGGGGACGTGTGGATCCTCGGCCGTGTGGACGACGTCATGAACGTCTCCGGCCACCGCCTCTCCACCCCGGAGATCGAGTCCGCCCTGGTCTCCCACCCGTCCGTGGCGGAGGCCGCGGTGGTGGGCGCGACGGACGAGACCACCGGCCAGGCCGTGATCGCGTTCGTGATCCTCTCCGACCAGGCCGCGGCCGAGGACCGGGACAAGGCCGAGCTGTCCGAGGAGATGCGCGCCCACGTGGGCAAGGAGATCTCCCCGATCGCCAAGCCCAAGAAGGTGCTCATCGTCCCGGAGCTGCCCAAGACCCGGTCCGGGAAGATCATGCGCCGGCTGCTCAAGGACGTGGCCGAGGAGCGCGAGGTCGGCGACGTCTCGACCCTCGCGGACCAGACCGTGATGCAGCAGATCGTGGACTCGCTCGCCCGGTAGTCCCGCGCGCCCCGCTCCGCAGCGCCCCCTCGCCCCTGCCGCGCGAGGGGGCGCTGCGGCGTCCGGGGGCCGGCCCGGTGCCCGGATGAGAGGATGCGGGCATGACCACCACGCGCAGACCGATCTACGTCCTCAACGGCCCCAACCTCAACCTGCTCGGGGTCCGGCGCCCGGAGGTGTACGGCACCACGACGCTCGCGGACATCGAGGAGGCCGTGCGCGCCCGGGCCGCCGCGGGCGGCCGGGACGTGGCGTTCCACCAGTCCAACCACGAGGGCGTCCTGGTGGACCTGATCCAGGAGGCCCGGACCGAGGGTGCGGCGATCATCATCAACCCGGCGGCGTTCACCCACTACTCGATCGCGATCCACGACGCGCTCGAGGCCGCGGAGCTGCCGGTGGTGGAGGTGCACCTGTCCAACGTGCACCGGCGCGAGCCGTTCCGGCACACCTCCTACGTGTCGCTGCAGGCGGACGCGGTGATCGCCGGGGCGGGCGCCCTCGGCTACGAGCTGGCGGTCGAGCACCTGCTGCGGACCCTGGAGGGCTAGGGCCTCAGGCCGCGCAGGCCCCGGAGTCCACGGCCCGGGTGCTGCCGCCGGTGGCGTCGAGCGCCCCGCGCAGCTCGTCCAGGGTCAGGGCGTAGCCGACCTGCCCCTCGAGGGCCTTGGCGAAGACGACGCCGACGACCGTGCCGTCCTGCGCCACGAGCGGGCCGCCGGAGTTGCCCTGCTGGACCTGCCCGGCCAGCTGGATGATCTCCATGGTCCCGCCGGTCCCCTGCACGGGGGCGAGCGCCGTGCCCTGCACGGTGGCTGGCCCGGCCTCGAACGGCCCGCCCAGCGGGTAGCCCATGAAGGCGACCACGTCCCCGGACGCGGGGTCCTCCCCGAGCGCCAGGGCGCGCAGCGGCAGGGACGGCGCGGAGAGGACGGCCAGGTCGGTGGCCGGGTCGAAGTGGACCACGTCGGCGGAGTGCACCTGGCCGTCCCGGGTCTGCACCACCGGTTCGTCCACCCCGGCCACCACGTGGGCGTTGGTCACCACCTGCCCGGCGGCGGTCACGAAGCCCGAGCCCGTCTGGTTCTGCCGGCACTCGACCGCCATGCCGTAGACCTGCACCACGGACTGCCCGGCCTCCTGGAAGGCGGGCGTGCTGACGCTCTCGTCGGGGGCCTCCTCGGCGGGGAACAGCAGGGCGTCCAGCTGCCGGATGCCGGTGGCCCCGCCCACGGCGTTGCGCGCCTCGGTCACCGCCTCGCGCACGGGCCCGGGGGTGTTCTCGTCGATCGTGCGCAGCACGGTGGAGGACGCCACCTGCTGGGACAGGGTCGGGACGCCGAGCTGGCCGACGAGCGAGCCGAGCAGCGAGAGCACGAGCGCGGCGACGGCGACGTCCAGGGCCGCCCCGGCGATCCGGTTGAGCGCGCCCAGGCGCATCCGCTCGGTCACGGCGGACAGGGCGCGGCCCAGCACCCCGCCCAGCATCTGGCCCACCACCAGGAGGACGATCACGGTGACGAGCACGGCGCCCACCCGGTACTGCGGATCCACCTGCGCGCTGACCCACGGGGCGGCCGAGAACGCCGCCACGCCGCCGAGCACGAGCCCGGCCAGGGAGAACAGGGAGTTGAAGAAGCCGCGGCTGAACCCGTAGAAGAGGTAGCCCAGCAGCACCACGGCCAGCAGGACGTCGAGCAGGTTGAAGGACGGGGACATCGGGTTCCTCTGCGAGTTCTGTGGGGCCGGCGGCCGGGGAGCGAGCCACCAGCATAGGGAGCCCGGCTGTGAGATGCGTGAGGCGTTCCTGTCGCCGCACCCGGCCCGCCACGCCCGTCCTTGGGAATCGCGCGCCGGAGACACTACAGTGAACGTCAGGTACGTTAGGTCGCTCACACACTGGTGCGGGCGACTCCCGCTGACATCGGCCGCCGCGGGCCACGGCCCGGCGGCGGCACTTCTTGAGGAGAACCATGGATATCGACGTCCTCCGCCGCGCTCCCCTGTTCGCGTCCCTGGACGACCAGGCGTTCGCCGCCCTCACCGAGGAGCTCACCGAGGTCGACCTCTCGCGCGGCTCCACGCTGTTCCACGAGGGCGACCCGGGCGACCAGCTCTACTTCATCATCTCGGGGAAGATCAAGCTCGGCCGCACCGCCCCGGACGGCCGCGAGAGCCTCGTGGCGATCATGGGCCCGGGCGAGCTGTTCGGCGAGATGGCCCTGTTCGACCCCAGCCCGCGGTCCACGTCCGCGACCGCTGTGTCCGAGACGCGCCTGGCCGGGCTCAAGCATGAGAACCTCAAGAAGGTCATCGAGCGCTCCCCCGACGTCTCGGCGCAGCTGCTGCAGGCCCTGGCCCGCCGGCTGCGGCGCACCAACGAGAGCCTCGCCGACCTGGTCTTCTCCGACGTGCCCGGCCGCGTGGCCAAGGCGCTGCTGGACCTGGCCGACCGGTTCGGCCGGCCCGCCACGGACGGCATCCTCGTGGCGCACGAGCTGACCCAGGAGGAGCTGGCGCAGCTCGTCGGCGCGTCCCGCGAGACGGTGAACAAGGCGCTGGCGGAGTTCGTCCAGCGCGGCTGGATCCGGCTCGAGGCGCGCGCCGTGGTGATCCTCGACCTGCAGCGGCTCAAGCAGCGCAGCCGCTGAGCCCCGCCCCACGGCAGCGGCCCGGTCGCCCTCGCGGGTGACCGGGCCGCTGCCGTGCCCGGTCACGGCGGGCGGGCCGGGACGGCCGGGGCGAGGCCTCAGGAGAGGTCGAGGCGCAGCACGGGCCGGCCCTCGTGCACCTCGAGCACCGGGTTGCGGGCCACCACGGCCCGCTTCTTGGCGAGGAAGGCGATCGCCGACGAGCACTCGGCGACGGACTCGAGCATGCACTGGACGCCCGGCGAGGAGAGGTCGTCGATCGTGCGGCCCACGGTGTCCTGCCGCCCCACGAGGTCCCCGAGCCAGCTGCCCTGCGGGTCGGCCACGGCCTGGGCGGCGTCCACCCACCGGCCCCAGACGCCCTTGGACTCCAGCACGGACGGGGCCTGCCCGTCGGGGACCACCGCGGTGAAGTAGTGGATGTCGTAGCGGCGATGGGCGAAGTCGGAGGTGACCCAGTGCGCGAGGGGCTTGAGCAGGTCGGAGCGCAGCACCAGGCGGCGCCGTCCCAGCACCTGGGCGAGGGACACGTCCCCCACCGCGAGCGCCTCCCGGGAGCGCATCCACTCGGCGCCCTCCACCGACTCGACGGTGCTCATCGAGTCCGCCCCCGCGAGCAGCACGCCGGCCTCCTCGAAGGCCTTGCGGACCGCGGCGACCACCGCGCGCCGGGCCCGGCCGAGGTCGCCCTCCATGCCGAGCTTGCGCGCCCAGTCCGAGGGGCTGGGGCCCGCCCAGTCGAGGGGGTCGTCGTCGTGGGACTCGAGGGTGCCGCCGGGGAAGCCCACGGTGCCGAGCGGGGAGTTGCCCGGCCGGTAGGTGAGGTAGGTCTCCACGCCGTGGTCGCCGTCCCGCACGAACACCACGGCGGCGGCCGGCGAGGGGGCGCTGCCCGGGATGCCGGCGCCGCGCTCGAGCCACGCCTGTGCGGCCTCGCGCTGGCCCTCCGGGATCTCGAACCAGCGCACCACGGGCAGGCGCCCCGTCCGCGGGGACGGGACCGGCGGCTCAGCGGAACTCGGCAACGAGCTCCACCTCGACCGGCGCGTCGAGCGGCAGCACCGCCACGCCCACCGCGGAGCGGGCGTGCACGCCCGCGTCGCCGAAGATCCGGCCCAGCAGCTCCGAGGCGCCGTTGATCACGCCGGGCTGGCCGGTGAAGCCGGGGTCGGAGGCGACGAAGCCGACGACCTTGACGACCCGGACCACCCGGTCCAGGTCCCCGACGGCCTCCTTGACCGCGGCCACGGCGTTGAGGGCGGCGCGGGCCGCGAGCTCGTGGGCGTCCTCGGGGGAGACGGTGCCCGCCGCCCCGGACGCGGACACCTTGCCGGTGGCGGGCAGCTGCCCGTCCACGAAGGGCAGCTGGCCCGAGGTGTGCACCCACGAGCCAGTGACCACGGCGGGCACGTAGGCGGCCACGGGGGCCGCGACCGCCGGGAGCTCGAGGCCGAGCTCGGCGATGCGGGTTTCGACGGCGGAGCCGTTGCGCATGGAAGTCCTCCGGGGTTCTCGGGGTCGGCGGCGTCCGGCCGTCAGCCCTTGGGGCGCTTGAAGTAGGCGATGGGGTTGGTCTGGACGGGCGCGTTCACGTTGCCCGCCGGGACGTCGGCGGGGGTGGAGCCGGGCAGCACGGTGACGAGCTCCCACCCGTCGTCGCCCCAGTTGTCGAGGATCTGCTTGGTGGCGTGGATCATGAGCGGCACGGTGGCGTATTCCCAGGTAGTCATGGCCCCAGCGTAGCCACGAACGCCCGGACGCGCTCCGCCGTGACGGGCGGCACACAGACCGCGGCCGGGTTCGCGCTTGTAGACTGTCCGAATGGCTTCCCGCAAGTACCCTGCCGCGCAGGCACCGTCGGCCCTGGGCAACGTCGTGGCGTTCATCGCCACGAGCATCGTCGCCGGCATCGTGGCCGCCGGTCTCCTGGTCCCCCCCGCAGCCGCCACGGGCCTCGCCGCGAACGCCTCCATCGGGTGGTTCAAGGACCTCCCGGCCCAGATGGAGGCGGGGCCGATGTCGCGCGCCTCCACCGTGGTGTCCCGGGACGGGACGGAGATCGCCACGTTCTACGCGCAGAACCGCACCCCCGTGAGCCTGGACGAGATCTCCCCGCACATGGAGGCCGCGATCCTCGCCATCGAGGACCGCGACTTCTACGAGCACGGCGGCGTGGACCTCGGCGGCATCCTGCGGGCCCTGGGCAACAACATCATCCGCCCGGACGCCCGCCAGGGCGCGTCGACCATCACGCAGCAGTACGTGAACAACCTGCTCATCGACTCCCAGGTGCGGGCCGGCGAGGAGGCCACGACCATCGGCGCCGACAAGGGGTACACGGACAAGATCAAGGAGATCAAGCTCGCCCTGTCCATGGAGCAGGAGCTGAGCAAGGACCAGATCCTCGAGGGCTACCTCAACATGGTGCTCTTCGGCGGGCAGAACTACGGCGTGGAGGCGGCCGCCCAGTACTACTGGGGCATCCCCGCGTCCGAGCTGAGCATCGCCCAGTCCGCCGTGCTGGCCGGGATGGTGCAGTCCCCCAACTACTACGACCCCGCCGCGAACCCGGAGGCCGCCACGGAGCGGCGCAACATCGTGCTGGACACGATGCTCACCACCGGTGCGATCACCCCGGAGGAGCACGCGGCCGCGGCCGCCGAGCCGATCGAGGTGGACCTCAACCCCACGAACTCCGGGTGCACGGCCGCCGAGATCGCCCCCTACTTCTGCGACTACGTGGAGAACTCCATCCTCCAGGACTCGGCGTTCGGCGAGACCCCCGAGGAGCGGCTCAAGACGCTGCAGCTGGGCGGGCTCACCATCACCACCACGCTCGACATCGAGGCCCAGCGCGCGGCCCAGGAGTCGGTCAACGAGACCCAGCCCCGGGACGACAACCCGGACAACGTCTCCACCGCGCTCGTCTCCCTCGAGCCCTCCAACGGGGACATCGTGGCGATGGCGCAGAACACCTACTACTCCACGGCGGAGGGCGACTCCAACACCACGTACAACTTCAACGTGGACTCGTGGATGGGCGGGGCCGGCGGCTTCCAGGTCGGCTCGACCTACAAGCCGCTGACCTACGCCGCCTGGATCGATGCCGGCAACGGCGCCGAGGACGAGATCGACGCCACCCGGACCAAGTGGCCCGCCGACTACCGGTGGGACGCGTCCTGCCTGGAGCGCGGCTACAAGATCGAGCCCGGCAACAACGGCGAGGGCTTCGAGATCCAGAACGCGGAGCCCGGCTACACCCGGGAGATGGAGGCCGACTTCGGCCTGTACAACTCGATCAACACCGCGATCTACGCGATGGCGGAGGACCTCGACCTGTGCGACATCGGCGAGATCTCCGAGTCGCTGGGCATCGTCAACGGCAAGAACGGCGAGCCCGTGGACACCACGGTCCTGGCGTCCCTGCTGGGCGGTTCCGTGGACATCTCCCCGATGACCATGGCCCGGGCCTACTCCGCGTTCGCCAACCGCGGCGAGATGTGCGAACCACGCGCCCTCGAGCGGGTCGTGGACTACACGGGCAAGGAGTACGACATCCCCGAGACGTCCTGCGAGCGCGTCATCAGCGAGGACGTGGCCGACGGCGTGAACTATGCGCTCAACCAGACCCTGATCCGCGGCTCGGGCTGGCAGCGGGAGATCGGCCTGCCGGGCGCCTCCGCGGCCAAGACGGGCACCACGGACAACTCGACCCAGACCTGGATGGTGGGCTACACCCAGGGCCTGGCCACCGCGTCGTGGGTCGGCAACTACGAGTTCGGCTCCCGGTCCCTGAACGGGCTGTCCATCGGCGGCGAGCGCACCGAGGGCGACGACTGGGTGGACGGCTCCACCTACGCCGGCGGCCAGTGGCAGCGGTTCATGCGCGAGGTGGCGCGGGACTACGACACGGACGAGTTCGAGGAGCCCGACGACGACGTGCTCGAGGGCCGCAACGGCACCTCGGAGCCCGGCTGATCCCGGCACCGTCGATGGATCCCGTACACACCCCCCGGAGCACGCTCGCGCCCGCCCTGCGGACCGCCGCCGCGGTGACGGCCGCCGGTGCCGTCACCGCGGCGGGCCTCGGCGCGTGGGGCGTCGCCGTCGAGCGCCGCCGCTTCCAGCTGCGCACGGAGCGGCTCCGGCTGCTGCCCGCGGGCAGCGCGCCGCTGCGGATCCTGCACCTGTCGGACCTGCACGTCTGGCCGGGCCAGCGCGCGGTGCGCCGGTTCGTGCACTCGCTCGCGGACCTGGAGCCGGACCTCGTGGTGGACACCGGGGACAACCTCTCCCACCCCGGGGCCCTGCCGTGGCTGCTGGACGTCCTCGAGCCGCTGTTCCGCTTCCCCGGGGCCTACGTCCCGGGGTCCAACTGCTACTTCGCGCCGCGGCCCAAGAACCCGTTCCGCTACCTGTGGCGCGACACCTCCGGGGAGGGGCGGGACGAGGCGCCCCGGCTGCCCACCCAGGACATGCACGACGCGTTCGACGCCGCCGGCTGGACGCCGCTGATCAACCGCGCCGCGCGGATGGAGGTCGCGGGCCTGACCCTGGACCTCTCCGGGGTGGACGACCCGCACCTGGGCTACGACCGGCACCCCGGCTTCGGGGACCCCGCGACGGCGGACCTGCGCCTCGGGGTGGCCCACGCCCCCTACCTGCGGACCCTGGACCGCTTCGCGGCGGACGGCGCGCAGCTGGTGCTGGCGGGGCACACGCACGGCGGGCAGGTCTGTCTGCCGGGCGGACGGGCGCTGGTCAGCAACTGCGACCTCGAGCCGGAGCGCTGCAAGGGGCTCATCACCCAGGGCGGGGTGCCGGTCAACGTCTCGGCGGGCCTGGGCACGTCCCGCTTCGCCCCGATCCGGCTGTTCTGCCCGCCGGAGGCCGTGCTGCTGACGCTCACGGACTGAGCGGGCCCCCGGTCTCCGCGCGCGCCGCGGCCCCGGGGCCGCGGCGCGGCTCCAGGGCGTCGAGCACGGCGGGCAGGCGGGTGACGCCGTCGGAGCCGCAGAAGTGCCCGGCCCCGGGCACCACCTGCACAGGGGCGCCGAGGCGCTCCGCGAGCGCCTCGGTGGCCGCCGGCGGCACGGTCGGGTCGTCGTCGGAGCGCAGCACCAGCCGGCGCCGGGCGTGCGCGCGCACCGCGGAGACGCCCACGTCCTCGGCGAGGAACCCGTCCAGAAGCGGCACGGACCCGAGCGGTCCCGTGAAGCCGGCGACGAGCACCAGCCCGCCCAGCTCCCAGGGCCGGGGCAGGCCGGCGAGGTGGCGCAGGAGGGTGACGCAGCCGAGACTGTGACCGACCAGGTGGGTGTGCCGGTCCGGCTCCCCCACCGCCCGCGCCACGGCGGCCAGCCACGCCCCGGCCTCCGGGAAGGACGGCTCCGGGAGCTCCACGACGTCCGTCCGCACGCCCTCGGCGGTCAGCCGGTCGCGCAGCCACGGGAACCAGTGCTGGTCGGGGGCGGCGTCGTAGCCGTGCACCACCACGACCCTCCGGACGTCCGGCGCCGGGCGGTTCACCCGGAGATCTCGGGGACCGCCACGATGATCCGGTGGTTGGTCTCGTCGCACAGGTACATCTCGACCGTCCCCTCGGGGACGGGCCCGCCCTCGGGCCACTGGTCTTCGGGGATCTGGCGCAGGGGTCCGCCGCAGGAGGGGCAGATGGGGTCCATGGTGGTCTCCTCCGGGAGTCGGTTCCAGGGCGCTCCGGCCCGTGGCCCGAGCTTCCCCCATATCGGCGCCGCCCACAATCCCCCCGCCCCGGTTCCGGGGCGGGCGACGTGGTCGCGGGCGGGAGCCGCGCGACCCTGTGGTCCTACCATAAGATGTGGCACGGACCACACCGGCCGCCCCGACTCCCCGTCAGGAGACCCCATGATCGCCCCGAGCACCCGCCGCTCCCCCGGCCCCGTGTCCGGCCCCGCCCCCGTCCCCGCGGAGCTGCTGGAGGAGCTCCGGAGCAGCTGCGGCCGCGACGCGGTGGTGACCTCGCAGCTCGAGCACCGCGCCCTGGCCCACGACGCCTCGCACTACCTGCTCCAGCCCGCCGCCGTGGTGCGCCCGCGCTCGGCCGCGGACATGGGCGGGCTCTTCCGCACGGCGGCCCGCCACGGCCTGGGCCTGACCTTCCGCTCCGGCGGGACCTCGCTGTCCGGGCAGTCCGTGACGGACCAGGTGCTGGTCGACGTCCGCCGGAACTTCCGGGAGATCGAGGTGCTGGACGGCGGCCGGCGGGTCCGCGTCCAGCCGGGGGCCACGGTCCGGCAGGTCAACGCCCGGCTGGCCTCGCACGGGCGCCGGCTGGGGCCGGACCCGGCGAGCGAGGCGGCGTGCACGATCGGCGGCGTGGTGGCCAACAACTCCTCGGGCATGGCGTGCGGGACCGAGACGAACACGTACCGCACGCTCGAGTCCATGGTGTTCGTCCTGCCCTCCGGGACCCGGGTGGACACCGCGGACCCGGACGCCGACCGGCGGCTGCGGGAGCTCGAGCCCGGCCTGCACGAGGGCCTGCTGCGGCTGCGGGACCGGGTGCGCGGCAACCCCGGGTCGGTGCGCACGGTCCAGCGGCAGTTCTCGATGAAGAACACCATGGGCTACGGCCTCAACTCCTTCCTGGACCACGACGAGCCGGCGCGGATCCTCGAGCACCTGATGGTCGGCAGCGAGGGCACCCTGGGCTTCGTGGCCGAGGCCGTCTTCCGCACGGTGGAGATCCTGCCGTTCGCCGCCACCGGGCTGCTGGTGTTCCCGGACCTCGCCGCGGCCACCCGGACCGTCCCCGCGCTGGTGGCGGCCCGCTCCGCCACGGTCGAGCTGCTCGACGCCACGTCCCTGAAGGTCTCCCAGCGCACGGGCCTGGCCCCGGCGCAGATCCTCGACGTGGACGTCCAGGACCACGCGGCGCTGCTCGTCGAGTACCAGGGCCGCACGCGGGAGGAGGCGCAGGAGCTCTCCGCGGGCGCCGCGCAGCTGTTCCGCACCCTGGACCTCGCGGCGCCGCCCGCCCTGACGGACGACCGGTCCGCGCGCGCCGCGCTGTGGACCGTGCGCAAGGGCCTCTACACCACGGTGGCGGGGGCCCGGCCGAGCGGGTCGAACGCACTGCTCGAGGACGTCGTCGTCCCCGTCGCGGAGCTCGGCGAGACGTGCGAGCAGCTCACGGAGCTCTTCGACGCCCACGGCTACCGGGACTCCGTGATCTTCGGGCACGCCAAGGACGGCAACGTGCACTTCATGCTCAACGAGCAGTTCGACCGCCCGGACCTGCTGGCCCGCTACGAGCGCTTCACCGAGGACATGGTGGCCCTGGTCCTCGACCACCACGGCTCGCTCAAGGCCGAGCACGGCACGGGGCGCAACATGGCGCCGTTCGTGCGCCGGCAGTACGGGGACGAGCTCTACGACGTCATGGTGGAGCTCAAGCGGCTCGTGGACCCGGGCGCACTGCTGAACCCGGGCGTGCTGCTCAACGAGGACCCCACCGTCTACGTGCGGGACCTCAAGACCGCCCCCACGGTGGAGCAGGAGGTGGACCGGTGCGTGGAGTGCGGCTACTGCGAGCCGGTCTGCCCCTCGAAGGACCTCACCCTCACGCCGCGGCAGCGCATCGTGGGCCGCCGGGAGATCGCGGCGGCCGAGGAGCGCGGGGACGCCGAGCTCGCCGCCCGGCTGCGCGCCGAGTACGACTACGAGGGCCTGCAGACGTGCGCGGTGGACGGGATGTGCGTGACGGCCTGCCCCGTGCTGATCAACACGGGGGACCTCGTGCGCCGGCTGCGCGCCGAGGACCACAGCCGGGTCGCGGACGCCGGCTGGGGCGCGGCGGCGAGGGCGTGGGGGGCGACGACGACGGGGGCGGGCCTCGGCCTGACCGCCGCCAAGGCCCTGCCCACGGTGCTGCCGGCCGCCGCGACCGCCGCGGCCCGGGCCGTGCTGGGCGCCGAGCACGTGCCGCAGTACCAGGACGCGCTGCCCGCCGGCGGCCCGCCCCGGCCGCGGCGGCAGGACCCGGCCGCGGAGGCCGTGTTCTTCCCGGCGTGCATCAACGCGATGTTCGGCACGGCCGCCCGGTCCGGGGACGGCGAGGCCCTGACCGCCTCCCAGGCGTTCCTCGCCCTGTGCGACCGCGCGGGGGTGCACGTGACGGTCCCCGAGGGCATCGGGAGCCTGTGCTGCGGGACGCCGTGGAAGTCCAAGGGCCTGCCCACGGGGTACGCCACGATGTCGGAGCGGACGCTGGCGGGCCTGTGGGCCGCGACCCGCCAGGGCGAGCTGCCGGTCGTCTGCGACGCCGCGTCCTGCACCGAGGGCCTGGAGACCATGGCCGAGCTGGCGGCGGCGCCCAGCGAGTACCACGCGCTGCGGTTCGTGGACGCGGTGGAGTTCGTGGCGGACCGGGTGCTGGGGCGGCTGACCGTGAGCCGGCCGATCGGGTCGATGGCCCTGCACCCCACGTGCTCGAGCGTGCACCTGGGCGCCACCGGGGCCTTCGAGACCCTGGCCCGGGCGATCAGCGGCGACGTGGTCGTGCCGGCGGACTGGGGCTGCTGCGGCTACGCCGGGGACCGCGGCATGCTGCACCCCGAGCTCACGGCCTCGGCCACCGCCGCGGAGGCCCGTGAGGTGACCGGGCGCCGCTTCGACGCCTACGCGTCGCTCAACCGCACGTGCGAGCAGGGCCTGACGGAGGCCACCGGGCACCCGTACCGGCACGTGCTCGAGCACCTGGAGGAGGCGACCCGCTGACCGCTCCCTTCGATAGGTTGGACACAACCTAGTTGTGCCCAACTGAAAGCTGTGCCACCATGAGGGCATGGACGCAGACCTCCGGCTCGACGCGCAGCTGTGCTTCGCGCTTTACGCCGCCTCCCGCGCCACGACCGCGGCCTACCGCGAGCCGCTGGCGGAGCTCGGCCTCACCTATCCGCAGTACCTCGCGCTGCTCGCGCTGTGGGAGGAGGACGGCCAGACCGTCTCGGCGCTCGGCTCCCGCCTGCGCCTGGACAGCGGCACCCTCTCCCCGCTGCTGAAGCGGATGGAGACCGGCGGCCTGCTCGAGCGCCGCCGGAGCCACGACGACGAACGGCGGGTCACCGTCCACCTCACCCCGGCCGGCCACCGGCTGCGCGAGCGCGCCCCGGCCGTGCAGCGGCGGGTCCTGGAGGCCTCGGGGCTGACCGCCGCCGAGATGGCTGCGCTGCGCGATCTGGCCCGCAGGATCGGCGCCCCCGCCGACGAGGACAGCACGACCACCGACAACACCGACACCCGGGAGTGACCAGCATGGACACCGTCTACACCGCCGAGGCCCTCGCCACCGGCTCCGGCCGCAACGGCCGCACCCGCACCACCGACGGCCGGATCGACCTGGGCCTGGCCGTCCCGCAGGAGATGGGCGGCTCCGGGGACGGCGCGAACCCCGAGCAGCTCTTCGCCGCCGGCTACGCCGCCTGCTTCCACTCCGCCCTGCAGATGGTGGCCCGGCAGGAGAAGGTCCGGCTCGGCGACTCCAGCGTCGGCGCCCGCGTGGGCATCGGCGGCAATGGTCAGGGCGGCTTCGGCCTCGAGGTCACCCTGGAGGTCGTGCTCCCCGACCTCGACCAGGACACCGCGCAGTCGCTGGCCGACAAGGCCCACCAGGTGTGCCCGTACTCCAACGCCACGCGCGGCAACGTCGACGTCCGCGTGACCGTCGCCGAGGACTGATCCCCCGCCCCCGCCCTCCCCGCACCCCTCGTCCCCTCAGGAGAACCGATGACCCCGCCCACCAGCACCCGCCAGGTCGTGCTCGCCTCCCGCCCCGACGGCGCCCCCGTGCCCGAGAACTTCCGGCTCGAGGAGGTCGCGCTGCCCGAGCCCGGCCCCGGGCAGGTCGTCGTCGCCAACCGCTGGATGTCCGTGGACCCGTACATGCGCGGCCGGATGAACGACGTGAAGTCCTACGTCCCGCCGTTCCAGGTGGACCGCCCGCTCGACGGCGGCGCCGTGGGCGAGGTCGTCGCCTCGTCCGCCCCCGAGCTGCCCGTGGGCGCCACGGTGCTGCACGGGGCCGGGTGGCGCGAGCACGCGCTGCTCGACGCCGGCTCCGCCACCGTGGTGGACCCCGCGCTGGCCCCCGGCTCCGCCTACCTCGGGGTGCTCGGCATGCCGGGGCTCACGGCGTACGCCGGGCTCATGGCCGCCGCGCGGTTCCGGCCCGGGGACACGGTGTTCGTCTCCGGCGCCGCCGGGGCCGTCGGCTCGCTGGTCGGCCAGATCGCACGGCTCAGCGGGGCCGAGCGCGTGGTGGGCAGCGCCGGCTCCCCGGAGAAGGTCGCCCGCCTGCTGGAGCTCGGCTTCGACGCCGCCTTCGACTACCACGACGGCCCGGTCCTCCCCCAGCTGCGGCGCGCGGCGCCGGAGGGCATCGACGTGTACTTCGACAACGTGGGCGGCGAGCACCTGGAGGCCGCGATCTCCGCCCTGAACACCCACGGCCGGGTGTGCCTGTGCGGGGCGATCTCGCAGTACAACGCGACCGAGCCCCCGGCCGCGCCGCGCAACCTGGCGCTGGCGATCGGCAAGCAGCTGAGCCTGCAGGGCTTCCTGGTGAGCGGTCACCAGGACCTGGGCCCGGAGTTCCGCGAGAGGATGACCGGCTGGCTGGCCGCCGGCGAGATCGTCTGGGACGAGACCGTCCGCGAGGGCCTCGACGACGCCCCGCAGGCGTTCATCGACCTGCTCGCCGGCGCCAACACCGGGAAGATGGTGGTCCGGCTCTGAGGCCGGCGCCGGCTCAGCCGTTCCGGACGAGCCGGCCCAGGGGGCTGTTCTCGAAGTCGTCCAGCAGGGCCTGCGGGTCCGCGTAGACGGCCACGGCCCCGGCCTCGCGCAGCTCCGTCTCGCTGATCCCGCCGCTCGTCAGGCACACGGCGTCGAGGCCGAGCTGCCACGCGGACTCGACGTCCCAGCGGGCGTCCCCCACCACGATCGCGTCCTCGGGGCGCAGGTCCCCCGCCTCCAGCGCCGCGGCGAAGATGTCGGGGGCGGGCTTGCTGTGCTCGGCATCGGTGGCGGTGGTGACCGCCGCGAGCAGGTCGTCGGAGCCGAGGGCCTCCCGCATGGCGGCGACCTCGGTGACGTTCGACGACGACGCCAGCACCACCACGAGGCCGGCGTCGGCGCAGCGGCGCAGCAGCTCCGCGGCGCCCCGGGTGGGCTTGAGCCCCGGCCAGTGCACGGAGAACAGGGCCCCGTGGGCGGCGCCGATGGCGTCGTCCTCGTCCCGGTCCCGGTCCGCGGGCAGCAGCTCGTCGATCAGCTGCTCCGAGCCCATGCCGATGAGCCGGTGGATGCGGTGCATGGGGACGTCGTGGCCGGCCTGGTTGAAGGCGTGCCACCAGGCGACGGTGTGCAGGTAGCTCGAGTCGATGAGGGTGCCGTCGACGTCGAACAGGACGCCGCGCCGTGCCGGCGCGGAGGGGTCGGGGGTCCGGGGAGCAGTCATGGCCCCACCCTTCCACCCGCCGGGCGGGTGATCAATCGGTCGCGAGGCCCCGGCGGCGGCGCACGAGGAGGACCGCCAGCGCACCGAGCAGTCCGACGGCGAGCAGGCCGGCGACCGCCGGGCCGAGCGCTCCCCCGCCCAGCGCGTCGGTGTCCGCCGCGTCGTCCCCGGTGCCGGCCGCGGCCCCGTCGCCCGCCTCCTCCGTGCTGTCCGCGCCGGCGGCCGGGGTCTCCTCCGCGCCGGTGTCCCCGGTCAGCTCGGCGAGACCCAGGGTGTGGACCATGCCGTCCTGGCCGGGCACCAGGAGCACGTCGTCGACGACGATGGGCCCGGCGGGGGCCAGCGGCTCGTCGGAGAGCTGCCGGCTGCCCGCGAGCGCCCCCGTGCCGGTGTCGACGGCGCCGATCTCCCCCTGGGTGGTCGTGTACACCACGTGCCCGTCGACCACCACGGGCGGCGCCTTGACGGGCCCGGAGTCGTGGGACCACCGCTCCTCGCCCGTCTCGAGGTCCAGGGCGTAGAGCTTCTGGGTGGTGGGGCTGCCCACGTACACCACGCCGTCCGCGACCACCGGAGCCCCGGACTTGTTGTTCGGCACGAACGGGCCGTCGCCCAGGTGCACCTCCCAGAGCACCTCGCCGGTGTCGGCGGAGAGCCCGTGGGCCCAGTGCTCGAGCTGCTGCGCCGGCACGATGTCCCGGTGGGAGGTCGTGACCACGACGCCCTCGGAGACCGCGGGCGGGACGTCGTCGAGGCCCGACTGCACGTCCGGCATCGCGGTGGCCCAGGTCAGCTCCCGGGCGTCCATGTCGTAGCCGATCACCTTCGGCCCGCCGTCGAACGCCCCGGCGTAGAGCATGCCCTCGGCGGCGGCCGGGGCGGACATGCTCATGACCGCCCCGACGTCCACCCGCTCGAGCCCCTCCCCCGTCGCGGCGTCGAGCACGTGCAGGTGCCGGTCCCCGGTCGCGGCGTGGATCCGGCCGTCGTGCAGCACGGGGGTCGGCATGACGTGGCCGTCCACGGGATACGCCCACTTCTGCTCGCCCGTCCCGGCGTCCAGCGCGAGCACCCCACCGGGACCGTCCCCGCGCAGCCCGTCCCCGCGCTCCTGGCCGCGGTCCCCGTAGCCGACGTAGACGGTGCCCTCGGAGACGAGCATCTCGGAGTGGATCCAGTTCGGGGCCTGGGCCTGCCAGAGCTGGTCACCGGTCGCGAGGTCGAAGGCGTGCAGGGTGCCGCTGCCGTGGGTGCCCACGTAGAGCCGGTCCCCCACGACCACGGGCGTGGCACGGACCTCGTCGGGCAGCTCGAAGCCGTCCTCGGCGGGGACCGCCGAGCCGTCGGTCTCGATCACGGGGTTCTTCTCGGGGGTGAGCCGGTACTGCGTCCACTCCTGCGGGGAGTCCACCGGGGTCTCGGCCGCAGCGGCGGGGCCGGTGCCCAGCAGGAGGGCGCAGGTCAGCACGGCACAGGTGTTCCGGAGGGGAGTCATCCCTCCAGTGTGGAACGCCGGCCTCCCTCGACGACAGCGAAGTTGCGGAGGAAAACCACGGCGCGGGCCGGTCTCACTGCTCGTCCGGCACCGTGGCGGCGCTGTGCGGGCCGTCGCCCTGGTCCACGGTCGCGGGACCGAGCGGGAGCTGGGCCTCCCGCTCGGTCCCGTCCGCGCCGGTGAGGTCTCCGGTGGAGGCGGCGAAGCGCGTGATCACGGCGGCCGCCGCGTCGGTCATCTCGTCGAGTCCCCGGACGTCGACGTTGGCCAGGTCGTCGCACGCGCCGTGGTAGCAGAAGTCGTAGGCGACCCCGGCCCGGCCGCCGAACAGGGCGGCCTGCTCCGCGGTCTTGATCCCCTCGGCGCCGGTGAAGAGCCCGCCGGAGGGAACGCCCTCGGCGATGAACGGCCCGTAGTCGCTGCGGCCGCTGAACTCGGTCTCGCCCGAGGCCAGGCCCACGGAGCCGAAGTGCTCGTGGAAGGCCGCCTCGATCGCGGCCGAGCCCTCCGGGGCCGTCACCGGCCCCTCGGGGCCCTGCACGGGCGGGAACGCGGAGTGGTCGCCGTCGTAGACGAAGCGCCCGTAGTTCGGGGAGCCGATCATGTCGAAGTTCAGGTACAGCGCGATGCTCTCCAGCGCGGCGGGATCGTTCGCCTTGAGGTCCGCGACGTAGTGCTCGGAGCCGCGCAGGCCGAACTCCTCCGCGCCCCACCAGGCGAAGCGCACGCGGTTCGCGGTCGCCGTGTCCGCGAGCGCCTCCGCGACGGCCAGGATCCCCGCGGAGCCCGAGCCGTTGTCGTTGATCCCCGCGCCCTCGGGCACGCTGTCCAGGTGGGCGCCGACCATCACCGTGTTCCCGGGGTCGCCAGTGCTCGTCTCGGCGAGGACGTTGAAGGTCCGGCGGTTCTCGGAGACCGTCTGCGCCGTCACGGTCACCTCGGCCCCGCCCAGCAGGGCGGTCCCGGCGGCATGGCTGAGCCCGACCACCGGCAGGGTCGCGGCGCCGGGCTCGCCCAGCGTGCCAGCGACCACGCCCTCCTCCCCGGGCAGGCCCGTGTTGAAGATCAGCACCGCGGAGGCCCCGGCCGCCTGCGCGTTGGCGGCCTTCACGCCGAAGGTGCACGTGCCGCGCTGGAGCAGCGCGATGCTCCCCGCGGTGAAGCCGGCGAAGTCCTCGGCCTCGCAGCCGCTGGTGCTCGCCTCCCGGGCGCCGGTGGTGTCCACGGCCTGCACCGGGGCGGTCACCGTGCCGGAGCCGGAGTAGACCATCACGGCCGCCTCCTCGGCGGTCAGGGTCCGCGGGACACCGCCCGGCCCGGGCACGGCGACGGTCGTCGGGACGACCTCCTGGAAGAAGGGGAAGTCGAAGCCCTGCACCCGCGGCGCGTAGCCGGCGGCCCGCAGCCGGCCGACCACGTAGTCCACGCTGCCCCGGTAGCCGGGCGTGCCCGAGGCCCGGTTGCCGCTGTTGGCGTAAGCGACGGCCTGGAGCACCTCGAGGTGCTCCAGCACCTGCTCCGGCGGCACGTCCACGGCGGTCCCGGCGGCCGTGCCGGCGTCGTCGTCCGGTGCCGGGGGCGCCGCGACGGCGCTCGGCACCGCGAAGGCCAGGGTGCCGGCCAGGGCAGCGGCCACGGTCCAACGGCGGGGTGTGCGGTGCGGCATGGGTCCTCCCGGGGCCGGGGGCCGATCGGGGGCTCGACCGTGTCCGTCATCGGCTCCGCCGGACGGGTGGAGCGTTGCGCACAGGATCTCAGCTCCAGGTCAGAGGCACAATGGCCGGACCGCTTTTGGGAAAGGGAACGGCCCCGCCCCGGTCCTGGAGCACCGGGGCGGGGCCGTCAGGCGGTGGCCTCGTCGCAGCCGGGGACCCGGAGCGGGCCTGCCGCACGGAGGTTTCTTCGCTGCGATCTCCTCACTGCGCCTGCCGCTCCTCGGCGGCGTTGCTCGGGCCGTGGCCCTGGTCCACCGTGGCGGCCGGGATCGGTCCCACGGCGGTGCGCAGCCGCTGCCCCTCCTCCTCGAGGTCCAGGGCGGAGTCGGCGAAGCGCCGGACCACGGCGGAGGCGGCCGCGGTCATCTCGTCCAGCGTCCGGAGGTCGATGTTGCTGAGGTCGTCGCACGCCGCGTGGTAGCAGAAGTCGTAGCCGATGCCGGCCCGGCCGCCGAACAGGGCGGCCTGCTCCACGGTCTTGATCCCCTCGGCGCCGGTGAAGAGCCCGCCGGAGGGCACGCCGACCTCGATGAAGGGCCCGTAGTCGCTGCGGCCGCTGAACTCGGTCTCGCCCGAGGCGAGCCCCACGGAGCCGAAGTGCTCGTGGAAGGCCGCCTCGATCGCGGCGGATCCCGCCGGGGCGGGCACCGAGCCGTCCTCCGGGCCGAACGCCGAGGCGTCGCCGTCGTAGACGAAGCGGCCGTGGTTCGGGGAGCCGATCATGTCGAAGTTCAGGTACAGGGCCACCTTCTCCAGCGTCGCGGCGTCGTTGGCCTTGAGGTCCGTGACGTAGTGCCGGGAGCCGAGCAGGCCGAGCTCTTCGGCACCCCACCAGGCGAAGCGCACGGCGTTGGCGGTCTCCGTGCCCGCGAGCGCCTCGGCGACGGCCAGGATCCCCGCGGACCCGGAGGCGTTGTCGTTGATCCCCGGTCCCTCCGGGACGCTGTCCAGGTGGGCGCCCACCATGACCGTGCGCTCCGGGTTCCCCGCGCTCGTCTCGGCGAGGACGTTGAAGGTCTCCCGGCTCTCGGAGACGGTCTGGGTGCTCACCGTCACCTCGACCCCGCCGAGCAGCGCCCTGCCGGCGGCGTGGCTGAGGCCGACCACGGGGATCGTCGCCGCCCCCGGTGCGCCGAGGGTCCCGGTGACCACGCCCTCCTCCCCGGGCAGACCCGTGTTGAAGATCAGCACCGCGGAAGCACCGGCGGCCGCCGCGTGGGCAGCCTTCGTCCCGAAGGCGCACGTGCCCCGCTGGAGCAGCGCGATGTTCCCCGGCACGAAGTCGGCGAAGTCCCCGGCCTCACACCCGCTGGTGCTCGCGGCAGGCTCTCCGGCGGTCCCCACGGCCTGCACCGTGGCGGTCACGGTGCCGGAGCCGGAGTAGGTCATGACCGCGACGTCCTCCGCAGGCAGCTGCCGGCCGCCCGCGCTGACCGTGGCCGGGCCGGTCGCCTGGAAGAAGGGGAAGTCGAAGCTCTGCACCCGCGGGGCGTAGCCGGCGGCCCGCAGCCGGCCGACCACGTAGTCCACGCTGCCCCGGTAGCCGGGCGTGCCCGAGGCCCGGTTGCCGTTGTTGGCGTTGGCGATGGCCTGGAACACCTCGAGGTGCTCCAGCACCTTGTCGGAGGGCACCTCTGCCGCGGTCACCGGGACCACTCCGCGGCGGTCGGTTCTGCGGCGGCGGCCACGTCGTCGTTCGTCGGGGCGCCGGCGATCGGGAGTCCGGCGCGCTCGGCGCCGGTGCTGAACGGCGTGCGGGCCGCTGCGGCGGCCACGCTCCGGTGGTGATGGGTGCGGTGGCGCATGGGATCTCCCTCGGCAGGGGCCGATCGGGGGCTCGACCCGGACGGCGGCTTCATCGAGCTGATGGAGCGATGTGCACAGAATCCCAGCTGCCGGTCGGCGGCACAACGACCGGACGGATTGTGGCGAACGGAGCGGCCCCGCCCCCGGCGCGAACTGCCGGGGGCGGGGCCGTGGAGCATCCGTGCGCGGAGGCCGTCAGGCGGCCGCCTTGTCGTGGCCGTGGCCGTGGCCGTGGCCGCGACCGTGCTCGGAGTGTGGGCCGTGGCCGCGGTCGTGGCCCTTGGGGTGGCCGACGGCGCCCTGGCCCTTCTGCTTGTAGGGCTCGCCCTCGCCGTTGACGTCGTGCGTGGACATCGCGTACCGGAGGACGACGGCGGCGGCCGCGTCGGACATCTCCTCCATGCCCTGGAGGTCGACGTTCGTGATGTCGTCGCAGGCCGAGTGGTAGCAGGAGTCGTAGGCGACGCCCGCCTGGCCGCCGAACAGCGCGGCCTGCTCCTCGGTCTTCACGCCCTCGGCGCCCGTGAACAGACCGCCGGAGGGCACGCCGACCTCGATGAAGGGCCCGTAGTCGCTGCGGCCGCTGAACTCGGTGTCGCCCGAGGCCAGCCCCACGGAGGCGAAGTGCTCGTGGAACGCCGCCTCGATCGCACCGGAGCCCGCGGGAACGTTCGTGTCACCGGGGTCGAAGGTGGAGGCGTCGCCGTCGTAGACGAAGCGCCCGTAGTTCGGGGACCCGATCATGTCGAAGTTCAGGTACAGCGCGATGTCCTCGAGCGCGCCGGGGTCGTTCGCCTGCAGATCGGCCACGTAGTGCTCGGCGCCCAGCAGACCGAGCTCCTCCGCGCCCCACCAGGCGAAGCGGACGTTGTTCTCGGTCTTCGTCTTGGCCATGGCCTCCGCGATGGCGAGGATGCCCGCCGACCCGGTGCCGTTGTCGCTGATGCCGGCGCCCTCGAGCACGCCGTCCAGGTGCGCGCCGACCACCACCGTGTTCTCGGGGTCGCCCGTGCCGCTCTCGGCGAGGACGTTGTAGGTGGTCCGGGTCGCCGAGACGGTGTCCGTGGCGACCGTGACCTCCGTGGCGCCCAGCAGGTCCACGCCGGCCTGGTGGCTGAGCCCCACCGTCGGCAGGGTGGTCGCCTCCGGGGAGCCGAGGGTGCCGTTGAGGAGTCCCTCGCTGCCGGGCGCCCCGCTGTTGAAGATCAGCACGGCGCTCGCGCCGGCGGCCTCCGCGTTGGCGGCCTTGACCGCGAAGGAGCAGGCGCCCCGCTGGATCAGGGCGACGTGGCCCGGCACGAAGTCCGCGAAGTCCGCGGCCTCGCAGCCGCTGGTCGAGGCGCCGGCGGTGCCGTCGGTGTCCACGGCCTGGACCGGGGCGGTGACCGATCCGGTACCGGAGTAGGTCATCACGGCGACGTCCTCGGCGGCGATCTGCGTGCCGTCCGCGCTGACCGTGGCCGGGCTGACCTCCTGGAAGTACGGGAAGGTGAACTCCTGGACCTCCGGGGTGTAGCCGGCCGCCTGCAGCTTCTGGACGACGTAGTCGACGCTGGCCTGGTAGCCGGAGGTGCCCGAGGCGCGGTTGCCGTCGTTGGCCTCCGCGATTGCTTGGAAGGCGCTCAGGTGCTGCGCGAGCTTCTGCTGGGAGACGGCCTGGGTGATCTTGTGGGTGGTGTTGTTGTTGCTGTTGTCGCGGGTGGGGGCCGCGACGGCACTGGTCGCCGTGAGGGTCAGGGCGCCGGCCAGGGCGGCCGAGGTGATCCAGTGACTGGGCGTGCGGACGGGCATGGAACCTCCAGGTGAGCGGCGGCCGGGAGGTGACCCGGCCGTGACGCGGTTCACAGTCATCGAGGGATGACTCGGATTTGCACATGCTCACAAATGAGTTACTGGTCAGTCAATGACTTTTGTCCACTGCTCGGCCCACAGCTCCGGCCGACCGGGTTCACCGGCGCACGCGGGCGCGGCGCCGCACGGCGACGGCCACCCCGACGGCCACCGCGGCGGCCACGCTCAAGGCCACGAGGGTCGTGAGCACCGGCCGGAGTTCCTCGAACGCGCTGCGGCGAGGCCACCCGTCCGGGGGACGCAGCGGCGCCCCGCCGTCGATCGTGGACGATGCGAAGCCCAGGACGACCGCGGCTGTGGCGTCGCTCATCTCCTCGAGGACCTGGAGGTCGACGTTGTCCATGTCGTCGCAGGCGGAGTGGTAGCAGGGGTCGTAGTCCGTGCCGGCCTCGCCGCCGTACCGCTCCGCCTGCTGCCGCGTCTTCTCGCCCGTGTCGCCGGTGAATAGCCCGCCCGCGGGGATCCCGGCCTCGGCGAACACGAGGTGGTCGCTCCCGTCGTCGAACGGCACCTCCTCCGCGGCCATCGCCACGGACTCGAAGTAGCCCTTGAACGCCACCTCGATGGCCTCCGACCCGGCCGGGGCCTCGACGGAGTCGTCGTGCCGGCCGCCCCCGGATGCGTCGCCGTCGTAGACGAAGCGCCCGTAGTTCGGGGAGCCGATCATGTCGAGGTTCAGGTACAGCGCGATGTCGTCGAACGCCCCGGGGTCGTTGGCCCGGAGGTCGGAGACGTAGTGGTCGGCACCGTTGTAGTTGACCTCCTCCGCACCCCACCAGGCGAAGCGCACCCTGTTCCGCGTGTCGGTGCCGGCCAGGGCCTCGGCGACGGCGAGGACGCCCGCGGCGCCGGAGCCGTTGTCGTTGAGACCAGGGCCCTCCGGCACGCTGTCCAGGTGTGCACCGAGCACCACGGTGCCGGCCGGGTCCCCCGTGGCCGTGTCCGCCAGGACGTTGTACGTGACACGAGGGCCCGTGGCCGCGTCCTCGCCGTACCCGTGGTCATACTCGTCGTCGTGCTCCTCGTCGTACGGGACCGTGAAGATCTGCACCCGGGGGTGGTAGCCGGCGGCCCGCAGCCGCTCGACGACGTGGTCGACACTCGCCCGGTAGCCGGCGGTGCCGACGGCGCGGTTGCCGCCGTGGGCGTCCGCGGCGTCCTGGAAGGCCCGCAGGTGGCCCTCCAGCTGCTCGGCGGTGACGGCCCGGGTGATCTCCTCCGTCGTGGCGGCGCCGTCGCGCCCTGCCGGAAGAGCCGTGGCGGGGCCACTGGCGGTCAGCGAGAGGATCACCGCCAGCGCGGCCAGGACGAGCCCTGTGCTGGACGCTCGTCAATCCACAGCCCCTCCCCCGGGACACGGCGCCGTGCCTGCCCGTACCGGACGTCCCCTGACGCCCCCGTGGACCGACGGTGCTCTGTGCTCAGGCAAGCACGGGCCGGCCATCCGGTCAACGCTCCGCGGAAGGATCTCGTGCTCCGGTGCAACTCGGCCGCGAGGACTCGATTTCCCACGCGCGGGACGGGATGGCTATGATGAAGCAGTTGTTTCCGGCCGAGGCCGGATGCTTCACGGGATGTGGCGCAGCTTGGTAGCGCGCGTCGTTCGGGACGACGAGGTCGCAGGTTCAAATCCTGTCATCCCGACCATGTGATGTCTCAGGACATCGGCAAGGCCCGAACCCACGGATGTGGGTTCGGGCCTTTGTCGTGCGCGGACATGCTGTGAAAAAGGTGATGTCTCAGAGCATCGGAAACACCTCTAGCCCAGGGTCCGGAATGCTCTGGCGTGACACCGGCCCCCGGTGGACCATCGTTGTCCCCGCAAGAAGCGACGCCCCATCCTGATGCATTTGCAAATACCTGAACTAGGCTCGGACGTGAAGGGCGTCAGCGCCCGGCACGGGGCCCGGTCGATCCTCCGCTCCCCCCGCACCGGCATCGCGCCGCCCTTCGGACGGGCGCGAGGGGTGCCCGGTCTCGTTCGTCCGCTCCAGGGGGAGTTCTCTCATGAATCTCGACATCGGCCGCGTCCTCGACGACGCCGGCACCGGCGTACTGGGCGCCACCCTCCAGCTGTTCACGGAGTGGTCCCTGTGGCTGGGCATCGGCTTGGTCCTCGCCGCGGTGGTCAGTTCCGCCATGACCAAGAAGATCCCGTGGACCCGCGAGGCTTCCGTGTGGCTGTACTCGATGGCCGCCACGGCCTGCTTCGCCGTGCACTGGGCGGCCGTGCCGGCCTGACGCGAAGAACGACGCACCCGGCCGAAGTGACCGGCCGGGTGCGTCGTCGTGTGCTGCGTCGGCCCGGTTTCGCCGGGTGCCGCCCGGGTCGCGCCGTCCGCAGGGTGATCACCCTGCGGACCGCGAGGAGCTACTTCCGGGCCGAGGAGAAGACCAGCTTTTCGTCCCCGCCCTCGAGGTCCCGCTCGGCCAGGTCCCACTGCCCCTGCATGAGCTGCTCGACCAGCTCGTCGGTGAGTCGCTGCTGATCGCCGCCCTGCCCGCCCAGCTCCTGCTCGAGCGCCTGGCGCAGGAGATCCTCGGAGAACGGTCCGTCCTGTCCGGCCAGTTCCGGCGCGGCCAGGTCCTCCAGCATGCACATCCCCTCGCAGGTGACCACGAGCTTGAGACCGGCTTCGAGCGTCGTCGACGTGGTTGTCGTCGTGCTGGTCGAGATCCGTTCCGTGGCCTGGACCGGGGCACCACCGCGGCCCGGTCCCGCGAGGGCGGCGGCCGGCGCCTGCCCGACGGCGGGCGCTTGTCCGGGCACGCTCGTGCCTGCGGTGCCACCGACCGGCGCTGAGATCTGGGCCGGCTGACCGGCTCCCGCAGCCGCGCCGGCGGCAGTCGAGCCGGCGGCAGTCGAGCCGGCGGTAGTCGGGTCGGCGGGCGCCTCGGCCGACGGCGTGGGCGAGGACTTGGGCGCCGCCGGCGAAGTGGGCTGCGGCGCCGGGCTCTGGGTCGGCGTCGCCGTGCTGAGCGGCGGCAGGGGCTCGTAGGTGTGCGCCCCCCGCGCCTCGGCGGCGGCACCGCCACAGCCGGTGAGGGCGGCGAGCGCGAGGGACGCGACGGCGACGGTACGTGCAGTGCGGATCATCGAGATCTCCCGGAGAACTGAAACGGAGGTGTGCATCAGGCGGACCGGTCCCGAGTGACGGACGGGCGGCGGCGCAGCAGCCAGGCACCGATGCCGGTGCCAAAGGCCACGACGGCGAGGACCACCGAGGTGATCGCACTGCGCCCACCGGCAGCGGGGGCCGCCCCCATGCCGGTGTTCGCCATGGCCGCATCCGCGTACGCGGCTCCCCCGCCCGTCATGGTGGATTCGGTGACGACCTCCGTGGAGGTGGTGGTCTGCTCCTCGAACAGGACGAAGGCCTCGAGGGTCGCTGTGAGCTTCTGCTCGGCGACGTCGTCGGTCACGATCTCGAGGACACCGGGGCCTCGGTCCCGGACCACCTGCTCGGTGTCCGGTCCAGTCGCGCCGTCGCCGGAGCCAGCGCCCGTGCCGTGGTCACCGTTCTGATCGGCGTCAGTGGCGGTGTCATCGTCAGTGGAGGTGTCCTGGTCGACCGGTGTGTCGTCGACCCCGTCGTCGTCTTCGCCAATCGGGGCGGGGGTCTCCTCGTCGGGAACCTCCTCGTCCGGCACGGCCGGTGCGTCGATCTCGAAAGCGGCGCTCGCGCCCCAGTCGACCGTGCGTTCCTGCCCGGCGATGAGCAGGTCGCGGTACTGCTCGTCGGCGAGGACGGTGAGCTCGGTCGAGGGCATGGTCGCCGTCAGCTCGGCGGTGAGTTCACCGTCGGTGACCCCCGCGGGCACGGCCAGCTCCAGGTACTTGTCCCGCTCCCCTCCGGTGAAGGTCTGCGTCGTCGTCCCGTCCGCGAAGGTGACGGGCCCCGAGAGGGTCACGGTGGTGGCGTAGTAGGCCTCCGGCATCGTGACGAGCAGCGTGTCGGGCCGGCCGTCCGGCTCGAAGGACACGGAGATCCGGTAGCTGTCCTGCGGGAGTAAGGCCGGGACGTTCTGGCGGGCGTCCTCGATCAGGATCTCGGCGCGCTCGAGGTGCGACAGTTCGATCCTGGCCGGCTCCTGCTCCGGAAGCCCCACGGTCGAGAGGGAGCGCACGGCCCAGTGCACGGCGAGCGCCTCGTCCGGGTTCTCGGTGGGCCCGAAGACCGAGAGGATGTAGCCGGCCAGGGCGGCGTTCTCTGGCTCCCAGTAGACCGGGGTCTCGCCGACCTTCTCCCCCACCACGTTCTCCCACCCGGTCACGGGGTCGTCGAAGGGCTCGGCCACCGTGTAGCCGTCGTCGTCGAGCACGAGTTCCCCGAGCGGGGCTAAGGGCTGGTCCTCGTGGATGCCGTAGGCCGTGTCGCCGTTGGTCAGCTGCACCGGGACGGGACACGACTCCGCACCGGTGCTCGGGGCGCCCTCCGGAACCTCGACGAGGTACTCCTCGATCGCCACGGGCGCGGCAGTGGCCGGTGTCGCGCCGATCAGCGTTCCGGTCACCGCCGTGGTGCCGGCGAGAGCCGCGACCGCGAGGAGACGCGAGCGTCGGGCGGGAGTGGAGCAGGGCATGAGGACTCCTGGAGGGATCGTGTGGGGATCGGCCGGTCGGTGGGCGACGGACCGATCTTTACTAATGTAATTGCATGGGATGGTCGCTGTCCGGAGAAGACGCCGTGCGACGCCCGATGTGCGCACAAGAGGGGACGGGCCGCTCCCTGACGGCGTCATGGGACGGGAGCGGTCTCGGGATCGAGGACCAGGTCCACGATGAGGTTGTTCGTGTACGACCAGGACGGGGAGCCGTCCGGCTGGACGTAGTCGCCGGAGCACGTGACCAGGGACAGCCCGGGATCCCCGGTCAGCTCGAAGATGTCCCGCGGCGGGGCGTCCCGCGGGGTAGGCTCCCGCACCGTGGTCACGGTGTAGGAGAACACTCCCCCGGTCCCGTCCGAGACCCACAGCTTCTGCCCGGGTTGCGCCGTGTAGAGCGTGGCCAGGACAGGTGCGTCGTAGGGGTAGTCCACGTGGCCGGCCAGCACCGCATTGCCCTGCTCGCCACCGATCGGGGCGGAGGCCGAGTACCAGCCGATCGCCGCACTGTCCTCGTGCGTGGGCACCGCCATGTTCCAGGCCCCGTCCGTTCCCATGGATTCGAGCGCCGCGTCGATGCCGATGGACGGGGAGCAGACCCGGGAACGCGCGGACAGGTTCCCGCAGGTCTCCGGACCCCGTACCGCGGGGTTCGCCCCCGGGTCACCGGCGTCCCAGGCTTCTGCCGCGGTGAGCGAGGAGGTGTCCACCGGACCGGGGGCGCTTACCCCTGCAGGATCGCTGTGCTGGACGTCCCCTCCGAAGCCGACGGCCACGTCATCGGTCAACCACTGGTGCACGAGCAGGCCGGCTGCGGTCAGCGAGACGAGGGCGAGGAGAACTGATAGTACGGTGCGCCCGGTACCGGTCGCGGTCCATGGCTTTTTGGAGTTTTCGAGCATCGTTCGACTACATCTTGAGAACGTTGAGGACCGTGGGCCCGAGCACAGTGAGGAACAGCACCGGAAGCACGAACAGCATCAGCGGCAAGAGAATTTTCACAGGTATTTTCTGCGCAGCTTCCTCCGCCCGCTGGCGCCGCTTCACGCGCATCTCGTTGGCCTGGGTCCGCAGCACCGTGGAGATTGAGATGCCGTAGGCATCGGCCTGGATGACCGCCCGCGTGAACGTCCGCAGGTCGGGGACGTCGGTGCGCTGCTCGAGCGCCAGATAAGCGTCGCGCCGCGGAATGCCCACGCGCATCTCCTGCAGGGTCCGCACCAGTTCCTCGGCCAGGGGACCCTTGCCGTTGTGCCCCGCGCGGGCCATGGCCGACTCGAAGCCCAAGCCAGCCTCCACCGCGATCATCATCTGGTCCAGGGTGTCGGCGAGCTCCAGTCCGATCGCCTTCTGCCGTTCGATGCCGCGGGAGTACAACAGCAGCTCCGGAAGGAAGTAGGACACCGGCATCAGCACGGCCGCGATGAGGACGATCATGCCGTTGCCGTTGGTCAGCAGCAGGAGCAGCATACTGAAGAGCACGGCGCCGGCCAGCGCATAGACCTTGTAAGCCATGAGCCGGGCGACCGGCCATTCGGCGGGACGGCCTGCTTTCGAGTACAGGATTTCGAGCCGGTCCCGGCCACTCCCGGTGGTGAACCGGCGGGCCCAGCCGAAGTCCGGGGCGTCCCGGACGGTCTCGGCCTCAGTGGCGCCGAAACCGATCCGCAGGTTCTGACGCACCAGCCGGTCGCCGCCCCAGCGGACACCCACGGCGAGCCAGATGGCCATCACCGCGGCACCAGCCAGGAGCAGAACACCGAAATAGGGAAATATTGACGACATGGGAGGTCCTTCGGAACGCGGGGTGGTGGAGCTCAGAACCGGATTTTGACGATGCGGGACATCCAGAACCCACCGATGGTGAACATCAGCAGGGCGACAGCGATCATCGCGTACCCGAAGAGGCCGCTCGTGACGAACTGGGAGATGTATTCGGGGGAAATCACTGCGAGAACTGCAGCGATCAGCACCGGCAGCGCCATCAGGATGTAGGCGGACATCTTCCCCTCGGCCGCCAAGGTCTTGACCTGTCGCCGGATCTGGTTGCGCTCGCGGATCGTGCCGGCGACGCGGTCGAGCACCTCGGCGAGGTCCCCGCCAACCTCGCGGTGGATTCCGATGGCCTGGGCGACCCAGGAGAAGTCCTCGGACTCCATCCGCTTTGCGGACTGGCTCAAGGAGTCGTCGAGGTTCATGCCGAGTCGGGTCTCGTTGACCACCCTGGCAAGCTCCTCGGAAGTCGGTGCTGGTGACTCCTTCGCCACCGCGTCGACCGCCCGCAACAGAGAGTGCCCGGCCCGCAACGACCCGGAGAACAGCTGGAGGGTGTTGTCCAGCTGGTCGGCAAAGATTCGCTTGCGCCGGCCGGTGAGGAAGCCGACGGCGACCTTGGCCACGAGGGGTGCGGCGAGAAGGAACAGAAGTCCCACGAGGACTCCGCCCGCGATGGTCCCTACGGCAGATGCCACGACAGCGCCCACGGCCACGAGCACGAGGAAGTCCGCCGGTGAGGCCTTGATCCCGGCAATTTCGAGAGCGGCGGCAACGCGCCGAGTCCACCCGCGCTGCTCCAGGAACTCGCTGATCGCGTCGGTGGTCACGCCGCTGAGTCGTGACAGCTGCGACGGGCTTTGTTCCTGCGCCGTACGTGGGAGCCGTCGGCGGTCCATCGGCAGGCGGGGTGTGCGGGAGCGGAAGACGACGAACAGCGCCAGCAGGCCGGCTAGGACGAGCAGTCCGATTCCGATCAGCAGCGAGGACATCAGCGCCGTCCCGGATCGAAGACGGACGGGTGGAGTTTGATGCCGTAGTCCTCGAACTTGTCCACGAACCGTGGGCGTACCCCGGTGGAACGCGTCGTGCCGCGGAACCGCCCGGTGCGGGGATCCACCCCCGCGTCCCAGTCGAACAGGAAGGCGTCCTGCAGGGTCACCGTCTCGCCCTCCATGCCCTGAATTTCGGTGATGTGCGTGACCCGGCGGGTGCCATCCCGGAGCCGGGACAGCTGGACCACCACGTGGATGGCGGAGGCGATCTGCTCCCGAATCGCCCGCTGCGGCAGGTCCATCCCGGCCATCATGACGAGGGTCTCAAGACGCGAGATGGTGTCGCGTGGGGAATTGGCGTGGATGGTGGACAGCGACCCGTCGTGGCCGGTGTTCATCGCCTGGAGCATGTCCAAGGCTTCGCCGCCCCGGCACTCCCCCACCACGATGCGGTCAGGACGCATGCGGAGGGAGTTCTTCAGCAGGTCCCGGATGCTGATCTCTCCTTTGCCCTCGATGTTGGCCGGCCGCGACTCGAGCTGGACCACGTGCTCTTGCTGCAACTGGAGCTCCACGGCGTCCTCGATGGTCACGATGCGTTCGCCGTGCGGAATGAAGGAGGAGACGACGTTGAGCATCGTCGTCTTGCCCGTGCCCGTGCCCCCGGCCACGAGGATGTTCAGATGCGCCTCGACACAGGCACGCAACAGGTCGGCCATCTGCGGGGAGACCGAGCCGAAGCGGATGAGGTCCTCGATGGTCAGCGGGTCCTTGGCGAACTTGCGGATGGTCAATGAGGACCCCTTCACCGCGAGCGGCGGGATCACCGCGTTGACGCGCGAGCCGTCTGGCAGGCGGGCGTCGACCAGCGGAGAGGACTCGTCGATGCGCCGGCCCACCTGGGTGACGATCTTCTCGATGACGTGACGCAGGTCCTGCTCGGAGGCGAAGGTCGCGTCCGCGAGCGTCACCTTGCCCTTCTGCTCCACGAAGATCTGGTCCGGTCCGTTGACCATGATCTCGGTGACCGTGTCGTCGTCCAGCAGCACCTGGAGCGGGCCGTAGCCGAGCACGTCGTCGCTGACGGAGCGGATCAGCCGAATCCGCTCCTCGGAGGACATCGGCACCTTCTCCTCAGCGACAATGCGGGTGAGCTCCTTGGTGGCGAAGTCTTTGATCTGGACGTCGGAGAGGCTCGAGTCGGACTGGCGCGAGCCGATCCGGTCGAGCAGCTCCTGCTTCACGCGCTGTTTGAGTCCGGCGAGTGCATCGATCTTCCCGGCCTGGACACGTGGTGGAAGGTCGGCCGGCGCCGCAGGCTCGGGCGCACCGAAGGCGTCCGGGTCGAGGTCGGAAGGGGCGGCTGCGTCGCTCGCCGAGAACCCGTCGTGGTCACCGACAGGCGCCGTTCCGAGGGGTCCGATGGAGCCGAGGTCGTCGAGCAGCGTCAGTGCGGGATCGACCATGTCGGTGTGCTCGGTGGTCGCGGGGAGGGTCTCACCGCGAGCGGCGGCCAGGCGTTCTGCGAGGTTCATGATCGGACCAGTGCCTTCCGGTGGATGCCTCGTCTGACTATGGGGCGGTCGGGCGCGAACGAGGTGACAAGGGCGCGCAGCTGTCGGGCCGCCTTGTCCTTCGGAGCGTGTTGCAGCAGCGGTTCACCCCGGTTGGTGGCGTAGGCGGCCATCCGGGTGCGCGGCACCACGTGGTCGACCGGCGCCCTGAGAGTGGCCTCGATGTCCTGGACGGACAGCCCGGTGCTGCGGTCGGCCGCATTGACCACGACCGTCACGTTCTCCGGGACCAGGTCCAGCTCACCCAGCAGGTCGAGCTCCTTGCGCAGACCCCGTACCCCGGGGACGTCCATGCCGGTGACGAACACGGTGTCGGTGGCTGCCTCGAGTGCCGCCAGCGCGTGCTCGCCCATGCCCGGCGCGGTGTCGACGACGACGTACTGGAACTGCCCCGAGAGCTGATCGAGCAGATGGGTGATCTGAGCGGCACCGATAAGGTCGCCCTCCGCCGGGTTGGTGGGGGTGCAGAGCGCGTAGATCGAGGCGGGGTGGACCGTGAGGAACGTCTTGAGGACCAGGGCGTCGTCCACGGCCGGGCCGGTGACGGCATCCGTCAGCGAGTGGTCCGGGGCCAGGCGCAGCGCGGCCGCGACGTCGCCGAACTGGACGTCCAAATCCACGATCACGGTGTTCATCGGAGCAATGGCGCCCAAACCCACAGCAAGGTTGGTGGCGATGGTGGTCTTGCCGACGCCCCCCTTGGGCGAGGTGACGACGATGACGCGGCTGTCGTCACGCGGTTCTGCCGGGACCCCGTAGGATCCAACTCCCCCGAGGGCCCCTTGCGGCAGGGCCCGGCGGCGGGACTCGGCCGCGTCGCACACGCGGCTGAGCACACCGAGGATGCCGTCGGGGTCGGCGTCCTGATCGAGGACGTCCCGGAACCCCGCGCGCAGCGCTGCCACGGCGAGCGACATATCGGACGGCACGACCAGCACCAAGGAGACCTCAGGCCGCTGGATGTCGAAGACACCGGCCAGGCGCATCGCCACGTGCGGGTCCATACCCGGACCGAACACGACCACGGTGGGCATCGTGCCCACGGATCGGCTCAGCAACTGGTCCGGTGTGGCCGGCAGGGCGGCCTCGAACACGGTCTGCACCTCGCCGGGGAGCCGGCCGTGCACGGCCTTGCGGAACCGCGTGTCGTACTCGGGGTCGGCGGTGAACAGCAGCACGCGGCTCATTCGAAGTCACCTCGCGTGGCGCCGTTGTCGTTCTCCTCGGCGTCCTCCGGCTCCAGGGAGAGCCAGATGCGCCCGAACTCGGAGGCGTAGACGATCTTCTCGGCCGTGTCGGCGTTCACGGCGAAAGTCACGAGCATCGACCCCTCGGGCACGGCAGGGGCTTGGTTGCCCGTCGCCTCCGCCCCCTCCGCGGGAGCCGTGGTGCTCGGCGCCCCCTGGACGGAGGTGACCAGGACCTTGTGCAGGTCCTTCGCCGTCTTCGACTCCCGGCCCTCCTCCCCCTCGAAGGAGACGAAGAAACCGACCGTGTCCCCGGCAGCCAGCTGCCCCCCGATGACCCGGGGCGCTTCGAGCTGAATGGTGACCTCCTGGAGCCCGTCGGGCACCGGGACGGTGCCCGGTTCCTCGAGGGCCTGGGGATCCACGAGTCGCGAGCCGAGCAGCTGCTCGCCCGGCTGCAGGTCCACGGCGGCGACCGTGCCGGAGTGCGTCGCGAGCTCGGTGACGGCACCGTCGGGAACGATCGAGGCCGGCACGGTGTGCAGCGTGACGGACTCGCCGAACTCCTCCACGGGCGTGCCCTCGAGGATCGGGGCGGTGACGAGGTAGACCTCCCGTGGCTCCTGGCTGCCCAGGGCCCGGGCGTCGGCGGTGCCGACGTAGGTGCTGATGATGACCAGGCCGGCGATGGCCAGGAGGGCCATCACCGCGCCGGCGAGAATGCGGATCTTCACGGCAGTACTTCCGTATCGTCAGGCTGGAATGGTGCAGCACAGGCGGTGTGCTGGGCGGATGGCATGGAGTGCGTGCGGTTGCGCACGTGGAACCACGGTCGTTCAGTCCTCAAGAGTGATGATGGAGACGCCGTGGTCCGGTCCCGGAGGAAGGCTGGGGTCGAAGAACGCGTCGTCGAGGCCGGCGAACTCGACGAATTCGCCGATGAGGCCCGTGCAAGGGCTCTCGCAGGTCTTGCCGGTGGTCGTGGTCGCGGCGGTGTTGGCCGCGCTGCTACCCGGGAAGTTCCAGCCCTGGAGCTTGAACGCCACCCACCCGTCGATCGTGTACCAGCCCTTGTTGCCCTGTGCTCCCAGGTTGTTGTACATGGGCAGTAGCACTGTCTGACCCAGGTGCTTCTGCAGCACGTCGATGCAGGCGCCCGGCAGGTTGTTGCCCGGGTCGGAGTACGAGGGGGCACCGAGCTGGACGGTGGCGCTGCACTGTCCTTCCGGAGGATCGATGAACCCGAAACCGCCGGGCATGTTCGCCCCGGACGAGCTCTTGTACTCGCACCCACCTGTCGCAGTGTTCTTGTGGGTTCCGGTGATGCTGTGCAGCTGGAGCACCTGGGGTCCACTGACGAAGTCGGGGCTCGCCAGGTCCGGGTCGAAGTGCGTGGGATCCACAAGGTCCGGATCGAAGTCGCACGGAGAGATGACGATGGGCAGGACCGCTGTCCCTGCGTTGGGTGAACCCCACTTGGCCACGGCCGTGGCACCCACTTCGGCGGAGTCGATCCCCAGCACGGGAGCGAAACTGAGCGCGAGAGAACCCGCACCGCTCGATTCGCGGGTGGAGACGTTCACCCGTACCGCATTGCCTGTGACGATCGGTTCGGCAACATTGGCCTGACTGTCCGTGGCGTTGCCGTTCGCTATCTCCCGTGCCTGTGGATGGGCCAGCGGGCCGGTGCAGTTGACGTCCTTGCTGCAGTCCTGCGCCACGGCCAGAGCGGCGGCATCGGCACCGGACTGCAGCTCAGCACGCTCCTGGTACATCATTCCGACGTCGATGGCGATGGCTGTGAAGCCCAGGAGCACGACGAGCGACACCGCCGTGATCACCGCCACGGCACCTCGCTCGCCGTTCGCCCGGTGCACGGCGCGAGCATTCTGGAGATGGTTGATCAGCCGCCGCATCGCATGGCCGCCTTTCCGGTGAGTGTCATGTCGTCAGCGACTCCCGTGAGCGTCTGAAGGTCCTGTGTCACGGTGACCTGGATCTGCTGTCCCGACGCGCAGGTCGCCAGGGACGGGGTGAAGTCCCCGCTCTCGAGGTCCAGAGAAGGGGCAGCTCCCATGCCATGGACCACCGCATCGGTCCAAACGTTGTTGATCGCCATGTCTCGTGCCGTCTCTCGGGCTGCGTGGGTGAGGCTGATCTGCACGTTGTAGGCCCGGCCGAACTCGATGGTTCCAAGAATCAGAGCGAGCAGAATTGGCGCGATCAGCGCGAACTCGACAGCAGCGGCTCCGCGCTCTGAGCGCCACAGGCTCATGGTGGTGTCCTTTGTTGGCGAAATGGTGGATCGAACGTCAGCTTTTGACCCAAGTCAAAAGCGAGAAGCGCCGTGACGGCCCGGGGTGCGGGACGCCACGGCGCTGCTCTACAGTTCCTAGATCAGCCGGCGACCGGCGGGGTGAGCTCGTTTGCGACGTTCTGGAACATGGCGGCGAGGTCGTCGCCAATGAGGCCCACTGCAGTGATGATGACCACTGCAATGAGGCCGACGATCAGGCCGTACTCGACGGCAGTGGCACCCTTCTGCTCGCCCTTGAGGCGGTCAGCGGTGTCGGTGAAGAAGGACTGGAGAGTGATGAGCAGAGGCAGCATGGCAGGATCCTTTGGTGAAAGGGGGTGATAGGAAAGGGTCGTCAGCTCTGTCGGTATTTGCCTTGCGGCTTCTCCCCGTACCGGGCTACTGACCTGTAAACAGATTAGACTTTGCTCCAGCAAAGCCACAAGCATTCATACACATGCACTTTGGGGGACGTCAAAAACGGACGTAATGCCTAGTGGCGCACTGCATCGATCTACATGCACCAGCGCAGCGGCACGCTTGTCCCCCGAACGGCGTCAGTACAGCCCTGGCAGCAGGTACTCCCGTGCCAGCGACTCTCCCCAGACGACCGCCACCAGGGCGCCGGCCAGCATCGACGGGCCGAACGGGACATCGCTGCGCAGGCCGCCGCGGCGGGACGCCAGCACGGCGAGCCCCACCACCATGCCGACCACGGACGCCAGCACCGCCCCCACGAACAGCGCTCCCCACCCCTGGAAGCCGAGGAACAGCCCGAGCACTGCGGCAAGCTTGACGTCCCCCATGCCGAGCCCTGCCGGCGAGATGAGCGCGAGCACGAGGTAGAGGACGAACAGCACGAGCGCGCCCAGCACGGCGCGCAACAGCGCACCCCCGGCGCCCTCTCCCATGGCGGCGACCGCGAGCAGCACGAAGCCGATGCCCAGCGCCGGCAGCACCACGGCGTTGGGCAGCAGATGGTGGCGCAGGTCGATCACCGTGAGCACCACCGCGACCGTCGCGAAGAACAGATACGCCGGGAGCTGCCAGCTGAGCCCGAAGAACGCGGCTACCAGGACGAAGAGCGCCGCCGTGGCGACAGCCAGCAGTGGACGGGACGGCGCAGAGGTGGGTTCGTCCGTGACAGGGCTGTACCGCAGGACGACCCGGGGCAAGAACCATCCCACGGCAGCGCCGACGAGACCGGTGGCCAGCACCAGGACAAGAGGCGCTGATCCGAACATGGGCTCCACGCGAGTGTTCCTCCGGCTTGTGGGCGCTTCGACTGACACCCGGATGAATGGTTGTCCCCCATTCGGGGTTCCTGTACGGGACAGAGACTAACCGAACCGATGCCTTTTTCAGTGTTTGAGCACGTCAGTCGGCATTTTCCGACATTGCGGCTTTCCGGTCGAAACATTTCTGGCTCGAAATCAACAGAAATTGCTGTCCCCGAGAATTCGGGATTGACGCCCTGCTCGATCGAGCTTCGACAGTGGTGTTCCTCAGGCGCTGGGTTTCCTGGGCGGACCGCCGTCATCAGTTGACGAGCCAGGCCAGCAGCGGCGGGACGAGCACGCACCCGAGGGCCATGGCCACGACAACCATCCCCAACATCAGCTGTTCACGGCGTGCCGCGGCGGCACCGGCGAGCTCCAGCGGCGGGCGGGGCCCGAACTCCCAGTCGAGGGCCTCCTGCTCCCACCGGGTGCCGGCCAGCTCGTCGGCGCCGCTCAGCAGGCGCAGACGCTCGGAGGTGTCACCTTGATCGCGTACGCCGAGCGGGGGCAGCGCCCAGATGTGCCGCAGGCTCTGCAGGGGTGAGAGCACCGCCTCCAGCGGTTTGTTCTCGAGGTAGCTGCGCTGGGTCCAGGCCACCTTCGCCCGCTCGAGCGGAAGGCCGAGCGCCACCTCGGCCCCGTCTCTGCGGACGACGAAGGCCACCCGGTGCGCCCGCCGGCGGGACGTCCCGGGCAGATCCTCCGGTGCCGTGATCTGCCGGACGTGCAGCCAGTGGAACGCCGCCACGACGCGGGGGCGCACGCCGCGGCCTAGGAACAGCACGCCGTTGCGCTCGACCACCACGGTGACGAGCCGGGGCAGGCCGGCGTGCCGAGCACCGGCGAAAAGGTCCGGGCGCAGCGACCGCAGGGCGCGCAGGAACGGCGCGTCCCGCCGCCCCTGCAGCACGGTGTACCTGCTGAGCCCCTCGGCGGCGCGGAAGAAGGCCTGCGCCCGGGATTCGAACAGGGCGGCCAGGGCAGCGCCGGCGACGGCTCCCATCAGGCCGGCGAGCACGACGAGCCGGCCCGAGAGTTCCAGGGAGACCGCCCGAGCCGACCACCAGAAGACCAGGATGGCCACGATCGCCAGCGCCGTCGACAGCGGAGTCCGGTGCTCGCGCGCCCACAGAGTCCAGCCCCTGCGGGACAGGTGGTTCTGCTCGGCCTCGCCGGCGGTCCGGGGCCGCCCGGGCCGCCCGGAGACGACGAAGGACGTCCGCGCCGCGTCCGTCCGCCCCGCGGTGGCCGGGGGCTGCCGCCGGGCGGCGTCCCCGGTCGGTCCCCAGGAGGTGTACGCACTGCTCAGCGCCGGCAGCCGGTCCCGGAGCTTCGAGAGCTCGGTCCGCAGGCGGTCGCCGTCGAGATCGATGGGCGAGATCCCGTAGGCGTCCAGCCGCCCGCGCGCCGCCATGGCCACCAGCCTGTCGGGATCTGGCCGGGACCGCAGGAGGTGCCGGGCGAAGGGGGTGGTCATGAAGTGGCAGGCGTCGAGGGCGTCCGCGTAGGCGTCCATTCCCGAGTAGCCCATGGACGCGGTGACGTGGGCGGAGGTCCTGCTGAGCTGCACTATGGCGAGGGCCGCCGCGACGTCGAGCAGCAGGAACACGCTCGCCGCCCCGTACTCCACGAAGCCCGTCTCCGCGAGGCTGTCGTGCGGGGGCAGTCCGAGGGCCTCCTGGACCCCGCGCACGGACCGGTCGAACATCGTGGTGCCGTGGGCCATCCGGATCTCCCGGAAGACCAGCGTGTCCAGCATCCGGGCCCGGATCTGTGGGACCGGCGTGCTCGGGCGGTACTGGGAGGCGGGGAACGCCGCGGCGTAGCGCGCGCCGAGAAAGGCCGCGAGGCCACCGTGTGCTCCCCCGCCCGGCCGGGTGATCATGCTGTCGGGGCGGGCGATCTCCCGCTCGATCTCCCGCAGCGTGCGGAGGTCGAGCTCCCCGAGGAACGCGAGGGCGTGCTCCAGCTCCTGAGCGCCCTCCGCCCCGGCCCGCGCGTCAGCGCGGGCCACGCCCCTCAGCCGTTCCAGCACCGTGGTGCGCTCTGCCGTCTCATCGCCGTCCATGGGGGTCCCTGCTCCTCGGCGCACCGGGCCGGACGCCTGGCGACAATCTGTTTCCAAACGCAAACTACACGGGGTTGCCGCCGTCCGGAGATCACCAGGACGTGAGCACCGACAGCGCCGTCCGCAGTCCGTGCTCCGTCCGCACCTCACGACCCACCCGTTCCGCGGCGGAACGGCACCCCAGGGCGTCGTCGATCGCCGCGGTGAGCCGCTCCACCGTCAGCTTCTTCTGCGGGATCGGAGCGGCCGCGAGGCCGAGCCCGTGGAGCTGCCGGCCCCAGAACGGCTGGTCGGCGAGGAACGGCACCACCACGTGCGGGAGGCCGGCGCGGGCCACCGTGTGCACGGTCCCGGCCCCGCCGTGGTGGACGGCGAGCGCCGCACCGGGCAGCACCGCGTCGAGCGGCAGTGACGGCACGGCGAGCACGTCGTCGTCCCGGAGGTCCTCCGGCTGGGCGAGGCCGCCCCATCCGGTGAGCAGGAGGACGCGCAGCCCTTGGGCCCGGGCGCTCTCGACCACGGCCCTCCTCCGGGCCTGCGGGTCCCCGGAGGCCATGGAACCGAACGTCGCCACCAGGTACGGCCCGCCCCGGAGGAACTCGTGCACGGCCGGATCGACCTCCGGCACCGGGCCGTCGGAGTGCCAGGACCCGGTGAGGTGCACCGAGGCCGGCCAGTCGGCCGGGCGCGGCAGCAGCTGCGGACTGATCGGCAGCAAAATTGCGGCAGCGGCGGACACGGAGGCCGGCACGCCACCGGGCAGCTGGGCGCACGCCCGCTCGATGTCGCGGCGGAACATTCGTTCGGCACCGCGGGCCACCACATAGGTCGCGCGGTTGAACCGGCCGAGGTCCCGGTTCACCACCCCGGGCGCCGGGAACTGCCGGGTGGGGGTGAGCACGGGAACGGCCTCCACCACCACGTGCGGGACGCCCAGGGCGTCCGCCGCCACCGGCGCCGTGAGCACCTTGGCGTGACGGACCACGACGTCCGGCTCGAAGGCGAGGGTCTCCCGCACGGCGGCGGCCAGCATCCGGCCCATGCCGGGGCCCACCTCGGTGCGGAAGTGCCGCACGGCCGTCCACGGCGAGATCCCGTGCGTCTGGACCAGCCGATGGAAGTCCACCTCCAGGCTCACGGTGTCGAGCCCGGACAGGTCCACCCCGCAGTTCTCGGGCACGCCCAGCCGGACCTCGTGCCCGCGCTCGGAGGCGAAACGGGCCAGGGCGGCGAACGGCTCCACGTCCCCGCGGGTGCCGGAGGTCAGCAGCATCATCCTCATGCCCACAGTGTGCTCCTCCTCCCCCCGCGGGGACCCGCGCCTTCCGGAGGTGAAGCGCCCGACTACCGGTGCCGGAGTCGCCGGCAGCCGTGCGGACCGACGACGACGTCCCGCCCGCCGCGCCGGCCGGTCAGCCGGGCCGGCTCAGACCCCGTCGTCGGGAGCGGGGCGGTCGTCGGTCTCGCCGGCCTGGCGCCGGCGGTAGGCGGTCATGTTGGTGCGGTTGGCGCAGCGCTGGCTGCAGAAGCGCTTGGAGCGGTTGCGGGAGAGGTCTAGGAGCACCCCGTCGCAGTCCTCGGCCCCGCACTCGCGCAGCCGGTCCGTCTCGTCGGCACGGATCACGTCCACGAGGGCGAACGCCGTCTCCAGGCGCAGGCGGGCGGCCAAGGGGGCGTGCGAGGGCGAGGCATGCAGGTGCCAGTCCTTGCCGTCGTGCCGGGCGAGGTGCGGAGCCAGCTCGGTGGTGTCGAGCACGGCGTTGACCGCGTCCACCATGGCGTCCCGGTCCAGGGCCCAGACCCGCCGCAGCTCGCGGCGCACCTCGCGCACCTCGGCCAGCTCCTGCTCGTCGCGGTCGAAGCGTCCCGACCAGCCGTGCTCCTCCAGGAGGACCCGCAGCTGGGCGGTGGTCACCAGCTCGTCCTCCCCGGAGCGCGAGGCTCCCGGCGCGGTGTTCATCAGCGCCACGTCGGACTCGAGCACGTCTTCAGTGTCATAGGCAAAATGCACTTGACTACTTATCCTCTCCACGGCTAGCGTGAGTGTCATCAACAGTTTAGACCCTTACGCGACGATGGTCGCGAGAAGGAGAACATCATGGTCGGCGGACTCTACCTCCTGGCGCTGCTCTTCGTGTTCGCCACCGTGGGGCGGCAGTCCGTCCCGCGGCGGGAGCGCACGGCCCTGCGCAGCTGGACGCTCCGGGACGTGTACTACAACGTGCGGCGCGGGCTGATGGTGCTCGGCGAGCACGGGCCGTCCTATCCCGCCCTGGACAGCACGGAACGGCCGGCGGCGCAGCGCACCCGCTGAGCGACACCGGATCGGCCGGAGGCCCCGGCAGTTCTCAGCTCCGGGCAGCTCGGGGTCCCCACGTCATGACGGGGTCGGCGGACCGGGGCGGGCGCTCCGGTCAGAGCGCGACCTTCTCGAACAGAGCGGCCGTGCCGATCCCGCCGGCGGAGCTGATCATCGCCAGCAGCAGGCTCCCCGGCGGCAGCGCCCGCGACCGGGCGAGCAGGCGTACCACGGACACCGCTCCGGAGGCGCCGTAGGCGTGGCCCAGGGCCAGGGCGCCGCCCTCGGCGTTGAGCACCTGCTCGTCGAGGCCGAGCAGGTCGGTGCAGGCCAGGACCTGCCCGGCGAAGGCCTCGTTGAACTCGACCGCCGCCAGCGCCTCCACGGGCACGCACTGCTCCGTCAGCAGCTGCCGGGCGGCCACGGCGGCGCCGAGGCCCAGGCGCGCCGGGTCCACCCCGACCGTGGCCGCGCCGCGGAAGGCCAGTCCGGCCGGAACACCCAGGCCCTGCGCCGTGGCGGGGTCGGTGACGAGGACGGCGGCCGCCCCGTCGGCGTCGCCGCAGGAGTTGCCGGCCGTGACCGTCCCATCGGCCTCGAACACGGGCGGGAAGCGCGCCAGCAGCCGCGCGGTGAGCGCCGGCCGCGGGCCGTTGTCGGCCTGCACCTCCCCACGCGGTCCGGTCACCGGCACGAGCTCGTCCTCGAACGCTCCCGCCTCCGCGGCGGCCAGCGCCCGCCGGTGGCTGCGCAGCGCGTAGGCGTCCTGGCGTTCCCGGCCGATCCCGTGCTCGCGCGCGACGGTCTCGGCGGCCTCACCCATGTCCGGGTCACCCAGGTGCTCCGGGGCGAACTGGGCGCGGCGGTAGAACTCGACTCCCCCGTCCTGGCGTCGTCGTCCGCGCAGCGGTGCGGTGCTGATGCTCTCCGCCCCGCCGGCGAGGAAGGCCCGGCCGGCCCCGGCCTGGGCGAGCCGGCAGGCCAGTACCACGGCGTCCAGGCCCGAACCGCACTGCCGGTCCACGGTGAGGCCCGGCACGGACAGGGGCAGACCGGCCTCCAGCGTCGCGAGCCGGGCCAGGTTGCCCCCGGCGCCCACGGCGTTGCCGACCACCACGTCCGCGAGCCGGGCGGGGTCCAGCCCGGAGTCCGCCAGCAGGGACCGGAGCACCGGGCCCAGCAGCCGGTGGACGGGCACGCCGTCGAGCAGGGTCCCGACCCGGGCCAGGGGCGTGCGCCGGCCCAGCACCAGCACGGGGGCGTCAGCCGAGGGGGCGGGCACGGGAGTCTCCTTCGAGGATCCAGTCGCGGAGCAGCGAGCGGCTGAGCTTGCCGGCCGCGGTGAGGGGCAGCTCCTGCAGCTCCAGGTACTGCTGCGGGCGCTTGGCCGGCGCCAGGCGCCCCTCCAGCCCGGCGCGGAGCCGGAGCCGGTCCGGTCCGCCGGGACGGACGGGGAGGATCCCGGCCACGATCCGTTGACCGCGGGTTTCGTCGGGAAGCCCCACGACGACGACTCCGGCCACTCCCGGCACCCCGGCCAGGGCCGCCTCGACCTCGTGCGGATAGACGTTGTGCCCGCCGCTGTTGATCATCTCCGCAGCCCTGCCCAGCACGTGCAGCCGGCCGTCGCGCAGGACGCCCCGGTCCCGCACGGTGGCCATGCCACCGAGCCGGCCGAAGGCCCGGTCGTCGTCGCCCCAGAGGTAGCCGTCGCAGACCAGCTCCGAGCGGACGGCGACGGTCCCGGCCGTCCCCTCCGGCACCGGGGCGCCGGCGTCGTCGAGGACGGCGAGCTCCACCCCCGGGAACGCGGTGCCCACCCCTGTGCCGGCGTCGCCGGCGGGCTCGGGGACGGGCCCGCCGGCCGGGTGGCAGCGGGCGGCGACGAAGCCGAGCTCCGCGGCGCCGTAGTACTCCCAGACGGCGGCGCGCGGCGCCCAGCGGCGGGCCGCCGCCAGCGTGCCGGGGTCCAGCTTCTGCCCGGCGCACACGATCGTGCTCACCCCGTTCGCGTCGGCACCGCCGGCCGGGCCGCGCTCGGCGAGGACCCGCAGCATCGTGGGCACGAGCACCAGACGGGTGACGCCGTGCCCGGTGATCGCGGCGCGGGCGGCCGCCACGTCGAAGCGCGGCAGGGTGACGAGCGTGGCTCCGGCGTGCAGGCACTCTGACAGGGCGTAGAGGTTCAGGCTCGCCGAGAGCGGGCCGGGTGCCAGCACCCGGTCCTGCGGTGCCAGGCCGAAGTGCTCCGTGGAGGCCTCGAAGGAGCGCTGCCAGGAGGCGCGGCTGCGGCGGAAGCCCTTGGGCAGGGCCGTGGTGCCGGAGGTCAGGCCGATGAGGAACGCCGAGGCGGGGTCGCCGTCGCGCAGCCGCGCCGGGGCCGGGTGCTCGGGGAGCCGGTCCGCGCAGCGCTCCTGCACCCGCTCGGCCATCTCCTCCGGCCAGGACGGGTCGAGGACGGCGCACTCGCGCTCCTCGGCCACGCCGGCGGCCCACCGGACGGCGAAGTCGGTGCCGTTGCCCTGCCGCAGGACGCCCGTGGCCTCGCCGGAGGCCGCCAGGGCCGAGGCCTGGGCCCGCAGCTCGCTCCAGCTCAGCCGCTCGGTCCCACAGACGACGGCGGGCTCGTCCGGGCGCTCGTCGGCCCAGCGGTTCAGGCGGTCCAGGAAGGGCATGTCCTCGTCCTCGTCGGTGGTCCCACGGTGCGGGTGCGGTGCTGAGCCGTGAGCAGGGTGTCGCGATCGCCGCAGCGGGCGGCGCTCCCCCGCCGGCGGTCAGCGGCCGGCGGTCGGCACCCCGCCGAGGAGGCGGCGGTAGCTGCGGTGGACGTTGATCGCGGCCAGGGTCGCCACGACCGCCTTGAGGAGGTCCCCGGGAACGAACACGAGCGAACCGAGGGCGGAGGTGGCCAGCGGCAGCCCGGTGACCACGGCCGTCCACGGCACGCCGAAGGCGTAGATGACCACGATGCCGCCGAGGACCACGCTGAGCAGCACGGCGGCGAAGCGGGCCGTGCGGCCGGTGCGCCGGATCGCCCAGTACTTGACCAGCAGGCCGACGACCAGCGCCGCGGGGATCCAGCCGACCAGGTAGCCGCCGGTCGGGCCCAGGAACACCCCGAGCCCACCCCGGCCCCCGGCCAGCAGCGGCAGTCCGGCCAGCACCAGGGCGTGCAGGACGACGACGGAGAGCATGCCGCGCACCGGCCCGAGCAGCGCGCCGGCGAGCATCACCCCGAGGGTCTGCAGGGTGATGGGCACCGGGACGATCCCGACCGTGATCGGCGGCACGAGGCCCAGCGCGGCGATCAGCGCCGCGAACACCGCCACGAGCACCGTGTTCTGGGTGCTCGTGGCGGTGTCAGCGGTCCGGGAGGTCGTGGTGGTCGGGGTCCTGGTGGTCATGGGGTCCTTCGGGTCGGGACCGGGCCGGTGGGCCCGGCCGCTGGGAGGCAGCGGATGCGGAGAGTTCGGACGGAGAGGAAGCGGACGAGAGGGAACGGATTCCGCGGGAGCGGACGAGACGTGGGAACGGATCGGGCGGGACCGCACGAGGTGGGAACGGAGCGGACGAGAAGTGGAAACGGACCGGGCGAAAACGGACGGGACAGGTCAGTCGGGCGCGGCCGCGGCGCGCCGGGGCGGCGGCGCGGAGTCGTAGCAGCGCGCGTCGAGGGCGGCGGCGATCTGCTGGGCCGACTCCAGGGTGCGCACCAGCAGCGGCACCAGCACGGCGAGCGGGCTGTTGTGCAGGCCGCGGGCGAACTGCGCCTCGCGGACCTCGAGGTACTGGCCACGGATCTGCGGGATGAACCGGATCGTCATCGACAGGGCCAGGCTCATCTGGGCCGGGTTCAGCCCGAGGTGCCGGGTCGGGGCCAGCAGCCGCTCGAACAGGGCCAGCATCTCGCCGAACGTGGTCGACAGGCTCACGGCCCAGGCGAACAGGCACAGGCTCAGCAGCCGCAGGGCCGCCACGGACGCGGCCTCCCAGGTCGTGCTGACCCCCAGGGTGACGAAGACGATCCCGACGATGAGCACCAGCCCCGCCAGCATCCGGGCCAGGCGGGCGAGCGGGGTGCGGGTGAGCACCGCGGCGGACACGGCCAGGACGAAGACCGCGACCTGGACGCCCAGGTCCGTCACGGCGTAGATGCCGAGGCTGGCGGCGAACAGGAACGCGAACTTCCACCCGGCCGGGATCCGGGTCAGCGGCCCGGTGCGCTGCGGACCGGTCACCGGTCGCTGATCCCGCAGTAGAACTCCACGGCCGGCTCCGGGGCGCCGTCGAAGGCGATCCGGCCCTCGTGCACCACCAGGACCCGCTGGTAGTCGTCGATCAGGTCCAGGTCGTGGGTGACCACGACCGCGCGCTGGTCGAGGCCGTCGATGGTGGCCTGCAGCCGGCGCCGGTTGCGCCGGTCGAGCATGGTGGTCGGTTCGTCGAAGACGATCGTGGACGGCTCCATGACCAGCACCGAGGCCAGGGCCACCAGCTGCTTCTCGCCCCCGGACAGGGCGTGGGACTCCCGCTCGCGCAGGTGGCCGATGCCCAGCCGCTCCAGGACTCCGTCGACCCGTGCGGTGAGCTCGGCCCCGCGCAGGCCGAGGTTCTTCGCCCCGAAGGCGAGGTCCTCGTCGACGAGGGGCATCACGATCTGGTTCTCCGGGTTCTGGAACACGAAGCCGACCTGGCGCCGGATGAGCTTGGCGTCCTTCGCGGTGGACAGCCCGTCCACGTGGACCGTGCCGCGGGTGGGCAGCAGCAGCCCGTTGAGCAGGCGCACCAGGGTGGACTTGCCCGAGCCGTTGAGCCCGATCACCGCGATGCGGTGCTCGTTCAGGGACAGGTCCACGTCCGTCAGGACGTCGACGCCCTCCCGGGTGACAGTGACCCCGCTCAGCCGGATGCCCGAGCGCTGCGTGCCCGGCGGCGCGGCAGGCTCGCCCCGGCGCGGCCGGTTGCGGAGCGGGTGCTTGATCGACACCGTGGACGCCTTCCTCTCCTCGTCGTGCGCGCCGGCCCGCGGACGTCGCCGTGCCCCGGTGCCGCCCGGAGGCACGGCCCACCGGCCCGGGACGTCCCGGAACCGAGGGGCGCGGGGCCGATGGGTCTCAGTCCCGGGGTCCCGGCTCGAAGTACAGGTCGGCGTGCAGGGCGCACCCGGGGTTGAACCGTGCCGCGCACCGTGGGCACCCGTCCGCCGCCAGGTAGGCGCGGACGGAGAGCTCGTGTCCGCACACCCCGCAGAGCACGGCCTCGGCGTCGTGGTCCTCGGCCGGCCACTGCGCCGCCGGGTGGCCGGCGGTCTCCTCGTGGCACAAGTGACAAGGATAGTACTCCCGGCAGCACCAGAACTTGATCGCGATCACATCCAGCGGCGTCCGGTAGTGCACGCACCGCGTCTGCTCGTCCACCGGACGTCCCAGGATCCGTCGCATCGCTGCTCCTCTCGCGGGGTCCGCGCCCGGCTCTCCCTCGGCGCCCGGCCGGAGCTTCTCGTCCGACAGCGACCACTGTACGGAGCAGGGACCGCACTGATCGGAAATCAGTACTGAGCAGGGACAACGCTAAGCAGGGACTGTACGAGGCGGGAACTGTACGGAGCAACAGGTGCGCGGCCCGGAACCACCGCGCGGGTGGGGGCCGGACCTCAGCCGAGCAGGATCACGTCGAGCCTCCGGGGCCCGTGCACGCCCTCCACGCGCTCGAGCTCGATGTCCGAGGTCGCGGAGGGCCCGGAGATCATCGTGACCGGGGCCGTGGGCTCCACCCGGGCCAGGGCCTCGGGGATCAGCTCGACCACCGTGTCCAGCGGCACCACGCAGATGTGGTGGTCGGGGACCAGGCTGATCGCCCGGCGGCCCTCGTCGGGACGGCCGGTGAGGAAGATCGTGCCGGTCTCGGCGCAGGAGACGGTCGAGGAGGTCAGCACGGCGTCCACGGCATTGAGCTCCCGCACCCCCAGCGCGGACGCGGCTCGGGCGTCGCCGGGGTCCGCCAGCGCCCGGCGGGCGGCGGTGTCCTCGGGCAGCCAGGACCGGTCGAGGCCGGCGGGGACCACGTAGCGGGCCGAGACGCCCAGCAGCTCGGCGATCCTGCCCGGCAGGGACTCGGGGGTCTCGTGGTGCACGGCGGCCCGGTAGTCGACCAGCCGGTCCTCGAGCATCTCGACGACCTCCTCGCGCGGACGCTCCGAGGCCCGGCGGTAGCGGCGCTCCGCGGGCGCGGGCGCCGGGGTGTCGTGCAGGGCCCCGCGGATCCGGTTCAGGATCTCGGTCTTCGCGTCGGTCATCGCTCTCCCCCGTCGTGCTGCGTGTTCTTCCGGGCCGCGTCCTGCGGGCCGCGGGCGGTCCCGGCCGGGGCGCCGTCGGACATGGTGCCGGCTGTGGCGCCGTCGGACGTGGGCCCGGCCGGGGCACCGGCGGCGCCGGACGGGGTGCTGTCGGAGACGGCGCCGCCGTCGGCGGCCACCCGCTGCGCGGTCTCGCCGGCGTGCTGGGCCCACCAGTTGCGGAAGGACTCCTTGGGCGGGGCGGGGATGTCGCGCTCGTCGGTCCACCCCCCGGCGGTCCCGGGCAGCCAGCTGATCGCCCGGTCCCTGCCGGCGACGGCCCGGCCCAGCGGCAGCGCCTTCTCGGCGAGCGCCATGCGCCTGCCGGAGGACATCACGAAGGAGGCCCCCTTCATCATGAGGTCCATCTCGGACGGGGCCTGCGGCAGGCGCCGGGTCCGGGCCGGTGCCGCGGCGGCGCCGTCGTCGGAGCGCTCGCCGTGCCGGGTGCGCACGTCCTCGTCGCGCAGGTGCACGAGGATCTCGGGGATGTTGATCTTCACCGGGCAGACGTCGTAGCAAGCCCCGCACAGTGAGGAGGCGTAGGGCAGGGACGCGTTCTCCTCGGAGGTGATGCCGGTCAGCTGCGGGGAGAGGATCGCCCCGATCGGCCCCGGGTAGGTGGAGCCGTAGGCGTGGCCGCCGGCCTGCTCGTAGACGGGACAGACGTTCAGGCACGCCGAGCAGCGGATGCAGTGCAGCGCGGAGCGCCCGGCGGGGTCGTCGAGCACCGCGGTGCGGCCGTTGTCCAGCAGCACCACGTGCACGTTCTGCGGCCCGTCCCCCGGGGTCACGCCCGTCCACATGGAGGTGTAGGGGTTCATCCGCTCCCCGGTGGAGGAGCGCGGGAGCAGCTGCAGGAACACCTCCAGGTCCTGGAAGGTGGGCACAATCTTCTCGATGCCCATCACGGTGATCAGGGTCTCGGGCAGGGTCAGGCACATCCGGCCGTTGCCCTCGGACTCCACCACGGTCAGCGTCCCGGTGGAGGCCACCCCGAAGTTCGCCCCGGAGACCGCCACGGAGGTGGAGAGGAACTTCTCCCGCAGGTGCGTGCGGGCGGCCTCGGCGAGGTCGCGCGGCTCGGACGTGAGCGTCTCGTCGGTCTCGGCCATCTCCTGGAGGAAGATGTCGCGGATCTCGTGCCGGTTCTTGTGGATCGCCGGGACCAGGATGTGCGAGGGCTTGTCGTGGCCGAGCTGGACGATCAGCTCGGCGAGGTCCGTCTCCGTGGCCGTGATCCCGTGCTCCTCGAGGTGGGCCTCGAGGCCGATCTCCTGGGTGGCCATGGACTTGATCTTGATGACGTCGGTGGACCCGGTCGCCTGCACCAGCTCGGTGACGATCCGGTTGGCCTCCTCGGCGTCGCGCGCCCAGTGCACCGTGCCGCCGCGGGCCGTGAGGTTGCGCTCGAACTCCTCGAGCAGCTCCGGCAGGTTCGCCATGACCTGCTCCTTGATCGCGGAGCCGGCCGAGCGCAGCTCCTCCCAGTCGGGCAGCTCTCCCGCCACCGCGGCGCGCTTGCCGCGGATCGTGTGGGTGGCGTGGCGGATGTTGGCGCGCATCTGCGTGTTGCCCAGCTCGGCCTTCGCCGCGGCGGGGAACGCGGTCCGCGCGTGCAGGTTCCCCTGCCCGTGGACGGGGCGGACGGCGGGCATGCCCAGGGCCGTGCGGCTCATCGAGCACCTCCGGTGGTGTGGGGGGCCGACGACGACGCCGAGCGGCGCGCCCCCGGGCCGGGGATGGACAGCTCGACCGGCCCGGAGACCACGAGCGGGTTTCCCCGGGTGGACGCGAGGATCTCGGCGAAGTGGACGGTGGCCGCGCCCGTGCCCCGGCGGTTCATGGCCCCGCCCAGGTGCATCAGGCAGGAGGCGTCCCCGCCGGTGCACAGCTCGGCGCCGGTCGAGACGATGTTGCCGATCTTCTCCTCGGCCATCGCCGCGGAGACGTCCGGGTTCTTGAAGGAGAAGGTCCCGCCGAACCCGCAGCACTCCTCGGCGTCGGGCAGCTCGACGAAGTCGATGTCGCCGACCGAGGCCACCAGGTCCTTCTGCCGGTCCCCCAGGCGCAGCAGCCGCATCCCGTGGCAGGACGGGTGGTAGGTCACCCGGTGCGGGAACCAGGAGCCCAGCTGCTCGGCCGCGTCCGTCACGCCGAGCACGTCGGTCAGCAGCTGGGAGAGCTCGTAGGTCGTCGCGGCGACGGCCGCGGCGCTCCGGGCGAGGTCCTCGTCGCCTCCGGCGCGGGCGATCATCGGCTGCTGGTGGCCCAGGGAGGCCACGCAGGAGCCGGAGGGGGCCACGGCCACGTCGTAGTCCGCGGTGGAGAAGGCCTTGACGTGGTTGCGCACCACGGGCAGGGCGTCGTCGAAGTAGCCGCTGTTGACGTGCATCTGGGAGCAGCAGCCCTGGCCCGGCGGGAACACCACCTCGTGGCCGAGCCGCTCGAGCACCCGCACCGTGGCCAGGGCGACCCGCGGGTACATCGCGTCCACGATGCACGTGGCGAACAGGGCGATTCTCATGGGACCTCCGGAACGAGGAGCGGAAGGGGCGACGACGACGGGGCGCCGTGTGTGGTCTGACCATGCTAGACCAGTGAGACGAGCGCCACAACGAGCCGGCGGCCGGCCGATTTCTCCGGGGCCGGAGGGGTTGGGGTTGTGACGTGGGTCATGTACTCTTTGTGGTCAGACCATAGTGGTCCGACCATAGCTTCGTCCGGTGACCGGACCTGCACCGCACACCCGTCCTCTTTCCCCGCCCGTCCTCGACGAGGCGGGCCCAGAAAGGATCTCTCCGTGGACAACCTCGCTGTGCTGAGCCTGCTGGCTCTGCTGCCCCTGCTCCTGGTGGGCGTGCTCCTGGCCGGTTTCCGATGGCCGGCGAAGTTCGCGATGCCGGTGGGCTATCTCGCCGCCGTCGTGGTGGCGCTGACCGTGTGGCAGATGAGCTTCACCGGTGTGCTGGCCGCCACCGTGGAGGGCCTCATCGTGGCCATCACCATGCTCTACATCGTCTTCGGTGCCCTGCTGCTGCTCTCCACCCTCACCGTGGGCGGGGCGATGGCCACGATCCGCGCCGGCTTCAACAACATCTCGGCCGACCGGCGGATCCAGGCCATCATCATCGGCTGGCTCTTCGGCTCGTTCATCGAGGGCGTCTCGGGCTTCGGCACCACGGCCGCCGTGGTGGCTCCGCTGCTGCTGGCCATGGGCTTCCCCGCGATGGCCGCGGTCATGGTGGGGCTGATCGTCCAGTCCACTCCCGTGAGCTTCGGCGCGGTCGGCACGCCCATCCTGGTGGGCGTCGCGGGGGGCCTGGGCGGGGACCCGGCGGTCGCCGAGCGCGTCGAGGTCCTGGGCGTGACCATGCCCGAGTTCGTCAATTCGATCGGCTTCTACACAGCGGCCATGCACGGCATCGTGGGCATCCTGATCCCGCTGATCCTCGTGACCCTGCTCACCGGGTTCTTCGGTCCCGACCGCCGCTTCCGCGACGGGCTCGCGGTCTGGCCCTTCGCCGTGTACGCCTCCCTGGCCATGACCGTCCCCTACGTGCTGGTGGCCCGCTTCCTCGGCCCCGAGTTCCCCTCGATGTTCGGCGGGATCCTCGGCCTGGTGCTGGTGATGTTCACCTCCAGCAAGGGTTTCCTCATGCCCAAGGACACCTTCCAGTTCGGCCCCCGGGACTCCTGGCCCGCCCGCTGGATGGGCACCATCGAGCCGGCCGAGGCCACGGACGTGTCCACGCACATGAGCACGCTCCGCGCCTGGGCCCCCTACGCCCTGATGGCGGGGCTGCTCGTGGCCACCCGCGTCATCGCCCCGCTGAAGGAGTGGCTGACCGGCCTGGCGATCCCGTTCGAGAACATCCTGGGCACCGGGATCAGCACGACCGTCCAGCCGTTCTATCTGCCCGGCTTCGTGCTGATCCTCGCCTCGGTCTTCGCCTATCTGCTGCACCGGATGGGCTCCCGGGAGATCACCCGGACGCTCAGGATCTCGGCCGGCCAGCTCGCGGGCACCGCCGCCGCGCTGCTCTTCGCCGTGCCCCTGGTGCGCGTGCTCATCCAGTCCGGCCCGGACCTCAACGAGTCGGGGCTCTCCAGCATGCCGGTCACCCTCGCCGAGGGGGCCGCCGCGATCTCGGGCGGCTCATGGCCCGTGATCGCGCCCTGGATCGGCGCGCTGGGCGCCTTCATCGCCGGGTCGAACACCGTGTCCAACCTGACGTTCTCCCAGTTCCAGTTCTCCACCGGCGCGGCGATCGGTCTCGACCGGCCCGAGCTCGTGGTGGCCGCCCAGGCCATCGGCGGTGCCGGCGGCAACCCGATCGCCATCCACAACATCGTGGCGGCCTCCGCCACCGTGGGCCTGCTCGGGCGCGAGGGAGACCTGCTGCGCAAGACCATCATCGTGACCACCTACTACTGCCTCGCCGGCGGCGCGGTCGCCTACCTCTTCATCCACGGCGTGGGCCTCAACCTGGGCACCCTCATGCTGGTCCTGCTCGTCGCAGGCCTCGCCGTCCTGGCCCGCCGGCTGTGGCGCCAGGACGCGCCGGCGAAGACGCAGCTCCGGGTCTGACCCGAGCCGCGGCGGCACCGCCGTGCACTGCGACCCCTGCCCTCGGCCAGGGGTCGCAGTCGTCCTCGACCCGGCGGGTCCCCGCACTTCCCTAGACTGGTCCGCGTCCCGCCCATCCCCTGAGGAGCCCCCCGTGCCCGCAGCCTCGCGCATGTACACCGTCGTCCTCGACTGGCTCGAGGAGCGCCTGCGCTCGGGCGAGATCTCGGTGGGCGACAAGCTGCCCGGGGAACGCCACCTGGCCGAGGAGTTCGGCATCTCCCGAGCCTCGGTGCGGGAGGCGATCCGGATCCTCGACGCCATGGGGCTGGTCCGCTCCTCGACCGGGTCGGGGCCGAACGCGGGGGCGATCGTGATCTCGGACCCCTCGGCCGCGCTCGGGTGGGCGCTGCGGATGCACGTGGCCACCCGGTCCCTGCCGGTGCGGGACCTGATGCAGACCCGGCTGCTGCTCGAGACCCAGTCCGCCCACGAGGCCGCCGCCGCGGCCGAGACCCCGGAGCGGGCGGCGGTGCTCGAGCACGCGGCGGAGCTCGTCGCCGCCATGGAGGATCCCGACCTGCCGGACGAGCGCTTCCACGCCGCCGACGCACAGTTCCACATCCTGCTCGCGTCCCTGGCCGGCAACGTGGTGGTCGAGACGATCATGTCCTCGCTGCGCCAGGCCACCATCGGGTACGTCCAGGAGACGGTCGCCGGCCTCGACGACTGGCCGCAGGTCCGCCGCACCCTGCAGGAGCAGCACCGAGCCATCCTGTGCGCCACCCAGGAGCGCCGCGGGGACGCCGCCGCCGCCGCGCTGCGGCACCACATCACCTGGTTCTTCGGCCACAGTCCCGCCGCCCAGGAGGAGCACGGGCGGCAGCACTGAACGAACGCCCCCGGGCACGCCTTGTCCCCGGGGCCGGGCGGGGACGACCCGGTGGACGCCCGGAAGAGTGCGGAACGCACGAGAGCGGCCGCACCGGTTCCGGTGCGGCCGCTCTCGTGCGTGGAGTCGCGGGGCAGAGGTTGCACGGTAGGGGGCCATCGGCCGAGGGGGGGTGCAAGGTGATCCAAGCCTTGCGCGGCCGCATCCCGATCCAGGGGGGACTGTCCCGGGGCGGCCCCCTACCGTGAGCAGGTCGGTGGACCATCCGGTCCGGGGCTCGGCCTCATGGGGGGTTGGGCCACGCTCCGTGGGGATGTCTCTCACTCATCCACCGACTTTTCTTCTCTGCTCGCACTACTGATCATGCCGGGCTTGCCGATGCAGATGAATGCACTTTCGTCTACAAGTGTGCTGGACTTCCGTCCGGGTCCCCGGCGACGGAGGTCGAAAAGGACTCAGAGATCGCGCAGCTGCGGGTCCACGAGCCCGCTCTGGTACGCCTTGATGAGCGCCTGGACGCGGTCGCGGACGCCGAACTTCTCGCAGACCCGCCCGAGATAGGCCTTCACGCTGCCCTCGGAGACGTGCATCTGCTCGGCGATCTCCCGGTTGCTCAGCCCCTGCGCCAGGAGGGTCACGGTCTCCATCTCGCGCTCGGTCAGCAGGGAGCGCAGGCCGTCGTCGGCCGAGCGGGCCTGTTGCTGGTCCGGGACGGAGATGACGTTGTCCGCGAGCGCCCGGGCGATCGCCGGGGAGAGGGCGAGCTCGTCCTTGAGCACCTGGTTCACGGCGTCGATGATCTCGTCCGGCCGGGCGTCCTTGACGAGGTAGCCGGCAGCACCGGCGCGCAGCGCCGGCACCACGAACTCCAGGGTGGAGAACGTCGTGAGCGCCAGCACCTTGGACCGCGGGCTGCGCGAGGTGATCTCCCGGGTGGCCTCGATCCCGTCCATCACGGGCATCTTCATGTCCATCAGCACCACGTCCGGGTCGGCGGCCAGACATCGGTCGACGGCCTCGCGGCCGTTGGCCGCCGTCGCAATGACCTCGAACCCGGGCTCGGCCGAGAAGAAGGACTTCAGGGCCTCCAGCATCAACGGCTGGTCGTCCACGACAAGCACTCTGCAATCAGTCACTCGCACAGTCTATTTTTCCGTGTCCCCCAAAGTGCAACACGTCATATTCGCCAAAAGTCACAAATGGTCTGGACAAAGGTCGATAGGTTCGTTCGGTTAACGTTGGCAAAATGGAAGGCACCAGGGCAGCACACCCCCCTCGCAGCCGGGACATCTCTCCCCCACACCGGCCGCATTCCCCCCGATCCGGTGCTGCTCTCGTGATCCAAGGAGCCCCCCATGTCCAAGAAGAAGCTGACCACCGCCATCGCCTCTGCCGCCCTCGCCGCGTCCTTCATCGTCGCCCCGGTGGCCCCGGCGAACGCCGGCCCCTCGCTGATGGCTCCCCAAGGACCGCGGCACGCCGTGTGCCACTATTTCCCCTTCTTCTGCTGATCGACTAAGTCTCTCTATGTGACTATTCCGACCGGCGTCTCAGAACGAGCACCGTCCACAACCGAGAAGCGATCGTTTTTCTACGCCACCCCGATCGCGCGCTGGTTGTGCACGGTGCTCGTGCTTTTTGCGATCATTGCCCTCGCAGACGACATCCGCTCCATCGTCCTGGAGCTCCAGAGCGAGCCGGAGACGGAGGCCGAGGCGATCGAAGAAGCCAGGCGGAATATCCGCCTGGCGATCGACAGCATCTTCTCCTACTTGGCCATCGGCCTGCTTGCCTACCGATCAACTTGGGCCGCGGTGGCCTCCTTGCTGTCTCTGGCCAGCGCGTTGCAGATCGACGACTACGGCTCGGCCGTTCTGAGCACCATCGTCATCACGGTCGCGGTTCTGGCTACTGCCACCCGCCCCTTCATCGTCACTTATCTCATCGTGTACGCGGTCTGGGGCACATTGGCCACTCTCCGGCGAGGAGAAGACTCCTTTCTCTTCTGGGGCCTGGCGGGGGTCATTCTGGGGTCAGCACTGATCGGCGCGACGGTGCGCTATTTCCACGGACAGCGCCGCCGGGACGAGCAGCGGGTCCGAGACCTTGAGGCCCTCAACGAGCGGCTCCGGGAGGACGAGCGGCAGGCGCTGGCCCGCGACCTGCACGACGTCGTCGCCCACGAACTCACCCTCATCACGATGCAGACCATGAGCCGGCGCCGCTCCGGCAATGTCGGCGAGCTGCACCAGGTCCTCGAGACCGTCGAGGATGCCGCGCGCTCGGCCCTGCACGAGCTGCGGGTGATGCTGCGGCTGCTGCGCAACGAGAACGAGGGCGAGCACCCGCGGGACGTCACGGGCGCCGGCCTGTCCATCGGCAGCCTGGAGCACGTGGTCACGTCGCTGGCGGCGAGCCTGCGGGACCTGCGCTTCGAACCGGACGTCGTCCTCACCGGGGACCTCGAGGCCATGCCCACCACCGTGCGCGGCACGGCCGCCCGCATCCTGCAGGAGTCCGTCACCAACATCATCAAGTACGCCCCACGCGGGTCCGGCTGCCGGATCGAGGTGGCGGCGGACGAGCACGAGCTGCGCCTGCGCGTGCTGAACCCCATGCCCCGCAGCCACCAGCGCACGGGCAACCACTCCTCGGAGCTGTCCTCGGGGCTCGGCCTGCGGGGCATCGCGGAGCGCGTCTCCCTTCTCGGCGGCCGCGCCGAGAGCGGACAGCAGGACGGGCAGTGGGTCCTCGACGTGTGCCTGCCCGTGGACGGCCGGGACGCCCTGTGACCCGGCGGGCCGAGCCGGATCCCGGCCTGGCGCGGCGCGTGGCGGACGTCGTCGCCGGGATCCCTCCGGGCCGGGTGCTGTCCTACCGGGACGTCGCAGAGCTGGCGGAGTGCCGCTCCCCGCGGGCCGTGGGAACCGTCATGGCGCGCAACCCGACCGGCCAGGAGCTCCCGTGGTGGCGCGTGGTCACCGTGCAGGGCACCCTCGCCGACCACCTGCAGGCCGAAGCCCGGGACCGGTACCGGGCGGAGGGCACGCCCCTGCGCGAGGACGACCGGCACCTCGTGCGCGTGGACATGGGCCGCGCGCTGTGGACCCCGGATCCCCCCGGCGCGTAGCTGTCGCTCCGCGGACCGGATCGGGGCCCAGGACCTGCACCCGAGGAATCGGTGCTCGCGCGCTGGACCGCGCGCCCGGCTCAGAAGTCCAGCGGGCCGGCCACCTCGAAGAAGTTGCCGTCCGGGTCGAAGGTCCTGCCGGTGAGCCGCTCGAACGCCTCGACGTAGCGCGCGCGGGTCCGTTGCACCACCTGCTCCGGCAGCGGGGGCACGGGGCCGGTCCCGTTCCAGCCGGACTCGTCGGAGCGCAGCCAGTCCCGCACGTACTGCTTGTCGAAGGAGGGCTGGGCCTGGCCCGGCTCGTAGGTCTCGGCGTCCCAGAAGCGGGAGGAGTCGGGGGTGAGGACCTCGTCCCCGAGGGTGATCGCGCCGCGGTAGGAGTCCAGCCCGAACTCCACCTTGGTGTCGGCCACGATGATCCCCCGCTCGCGGGCGATCCGCTCGGCCGCGCTGTAGATCCCCAGGGTCAGCTCCCGCAGCCGGTCGGCCACGGCATGGCCGACCCCGTCGGCCATCTCCTGGAACGTGATGGGCAGGTCGTGCTCCCCCACCTCCGCCTTGCCGGTGGGGGTGAAGATCGGCTGCTCCAGCCGGGAGCCGTCCACGAGCCCGGGGGGCAGCGCGATCCCGCACACCTCGCCGGTCTCCCGGTAGTCCTTGAGCCCGGACCCGGTCAGGTAGCCGCGGGCGATGCACTCGACGGGGAACATCGACAGGTTCTTGCACACGACGGCGCGCCCGCGCACGGACTCGTGCACGTCGGTCGACAGGACGTGGTTGGGCACGCCCGCGAGCTGCTCGAACCACCACAGGGACAGCTGCGTGAGGATCTTGCCCTTGTCCGGGATCTCCGTGGGGAGGATCTCGTCGAACGCGCTGATCCGATCGGAGGCCAGCACCAGGACCGAGCCGGCCCGGTACTCGGCGTCGTCGTAGATGGCCACCCCCGTGGCCCGCAGCCGCGACTCGTCGGGGACGTAGAGCTCCCGGACCTTGCCGGAGTAGATGTGCGTCCACCCGGGGATCTCGGGAGGCGTGCTGACGGTGCCCTGCTCGGTCATGCCTGCTCCTGACGGGGTCGGGGATCGGAGGCGCCGGGGACGGTGACGAGGCCCCGCGCGGCCTTCAGCGCGATGTCGGTGCGGTGCTGGGAGCCCTCGAGCGCCACGAGCCCCACGCCCCGGTACGCGCGCTCGCGGGCGTCGTCGAGGTCGGCCCCGAGGCCGACGACGGCGAGCACCCGCCCGCCGGCGGAGACGATCCGCCCGGCGTGCTCGCCCTCGCGGGCCAGGGCGGTGCCGGCGTGGACCACGTGCACGCCCTCGAGGGCCTCCGCCTCCGCCAGCCCGCCGATCGGGTCGCCCTTCCGGGGGCTGTCCGGGTAGTCCTGCGCGGCGACGACCACGGCGACGGCCGTCTCGGGTCGCCAGCGCAGCCGCTCCGCCTCGTCGAGGCGCCCGGCGGCGGCGTCGCGCAGGAGCCGGCCGAGCGGGGTGGTGAGCCGGGCCAGCACGGCCTGGGTCTCGGGGTCCCCGAAACGGGCGTTGAACTCGATGACCCGCAGGCCGCGGGTGGTCACGGCCAGCCCGCAGTACAGCACGCCCACGAAGGGAGTGCCCCGGCGGCGCATCTCGTCGACCGTGGGGCGGGCCACGCGCTCCACGACCTCGTCCACGAAGCCCTGCGGCAGCCACGGCAGCGGCGTGTAGGCGCCCATCCCGCCGGTGTTGGGGCCCTCGTCGTCGTCGTGGATCCGCTTGAAGTCCTGGGCGGGGCTCAGCGGGATCACGCGGGAGCCGTCGGTGAGCACGAAGAGGGACACCTCGGGGCCGTCGAGGAACTCCTCGACCACCACGCTCCCGCCCGCGGCGAAGCACGCGGCGGCGTGCTCGAGCGCGGCCGCGCGGTCGGAGGTGACGACCACGCCCTTGCCGGCGGCGAGCCCGTCGTCCTTGACGACGTACGGGGCGCCGAAGGTGTCGAGGGCGTCGGCGGCCTCCTCCTCCGTGCCGGCGACCCGCGCCATCGCGGTGGGCACCCCGGCCGCGGCCATGACCTCCTTGGCGAACGCCTTGGAGCCCTCGAGCCGCGCGGCGGCCCGCGAGGGACCGAAGACGAGGAAGCCGGCCTCGCGCAGGGCGTCGGCCACGCCGGCCACCAGCGGGGCCTCGGGCCCGACGACGACGAGGTCCACCGCGAGCTCGCGCGCGAGCGCGGTGGCCGCGGCGGGGTCGTCGGCGTCCACGGCGTGCACGGGGACGAGCTGGGCGATCCCGGCGTTGCCCGGCGCACAGTGCACCTGCTCGACCTCGGGGTCCGCCAGCAGTGCGCGGATGATTGCGTGTTCGCGGCCTCCGGGGCCCAGTACCAGAACCTTCACGCCCTCAGGCTAGTTGGCGGCAGCGGCTTCTGACACATCGATGCCCCCGCCGCAGGCCGACCTTTCATTATACGTAAGCATCCTGATGATGTGCTCACAGTTCCCGTGCCCCGCCGACGTCCTCGGACATCTTCGCTGGTGAGCCCGGCCACCGGCCTACCGTGGAGGGATGAACAGGCAGCGACGACTCACAGCAGCATCCGCCGCAGCGGTCCTGGGCCTCTTCCTGGCCGGCTGCGACAACACTGACAACTCCGGGACGGAGGCTCCGCCCGAGGCTCCGGCCGAGACGGCTCCCGCGACCATCCTGGACCAGTCCGGGCCGGCCTCCGACCCCACCGCGGGGCAGACCGGGATGGGCGACGACGCCACCACCGACACGGGCGCCGAGGGCACCGTCCCCGAGGGCGACGCGGGCGACGCCGGCGGCGCGGGCACCGGGGCGGACACCGACGCCGAGACCGGCACCGACAACTGACCCGGGGCCGGCCCGGCCCGGCTGACATACTGGGGCGATGCAGACCTTCACCTCGGACCGCGCCGTGGACCTCGCCGTCGTCGAGCGCAGCGGCTTCGTCGAGTCCCGCCACCGCGGCTCCGCCGTGGTCCTGGCCCCGGACGGGTCCGTGGCGGTGGAGCTGGGCGACATCGGCACCCCGATCTTCCCCCGTTCCACGCTCAAGCCGTTCCAGACCATCGCCGCCATGCAGGCCGGCGTCCCGCTGCGCGGGGCCCAGGTGGCCATCGCCTCCGCGTCCCACATCGGCTCCTTCGAGCAGCTCGACGCCGTGAGCTCGATCCTGACGGCCGCCGGCCTGACGGAGGAGGCGCTCCAGTGCCCGCCGGACTGGCCCGAGGACGAGGAGGTCCGCACCGAGCTCGTCCGGGCCGGACGCGGCCGGGCCCGGATCTGCATGAACTGCTCCGGCAAGCACGCCGCGTTCCTGTGGGCCTGCACGGAGAACGAGTGGCCCACGGACAGCTACCTGGACCCGGAGCACCCCCTGCAGCGGACCGTGCTGGAGACCGTCGCGGAGTTCTCCGGCGAGCCCGTGGCCCACGTGGGCGTCGACGGGTGCGGCGCGCCCCTCGCGGCGATCTCGCTGACCGGTCTCGCCCGGGCCTACTCGACCCTGGGCCGGGCCGCGGGCAACCTGGACGCCGACGCCCGCGCCGCCACGGTGGCCCAGTGCATGCTCGACTACCCCGAGCTCGTGCACGGGCCGGGCAAGTACAACACCGTGGTCATGGAGGAGCTGGACGTCGTGGCGAAGCTCGGGGCGGAGGGCGTGCTCGCGCTCGGCACCCGCAGCGGGTGGTCGGTGGCGCTCAAGGTCCTCGACGGCGGCTCCCGCGCCAACGCGCTCGTCGGCCTGAGCCTGCTCGCCCACGCCGGGGCCGTGCCCGCCCCGGCGGCCGCCGCGGTGATCGGCCGCGTGGTGCGCCCGGTCATGGGCGGCTCCCGCCCCGTCGGACGGCTCCGCCTCGCCGAGCCCCTGCTGGAGCTGCTCGGGCCGGAGGCGGTCCGGGCGCTCGGGCAGGACTAGACCGTGGCCCGCCGGCGCGTCGACCCCGCGGACGGGACCCTGGCCCTGAGCGCCTGGCGCGCGGACCCGGACGGCGCCCCGCGCCGGACCGTGGCCACCGCCGTGCGCTACGCGCTCGAGGAGCTCGCCGAGCGGCTGCCCGGCAACAGCGTGGAGGTGCGCGTCCCGCCCTTCGGCGTGACCCAGTGCGTGGCCGGGCCCCGGCACACCCGCGGGACCCCGCCCAACGTCGTCGAGACCGACGCCCGCACGTGGCTCGGCCTGGTCACCGGCGACGTGACCTGGCCGGAGGCCGTCGCCTCCGGCGCGGCTGTGGCCTCGGGCACACGGACCGATCTCGCGGACGCCCTGCCCCTCTTTCCCCGGTAGCCTTGAGGACATGAGCTCCACTCCCTCATCCCCCTCCGCGCGCCCGTCCCCGCGGAGGTTCCCGCGCCGGCGCCGCCGGGAACGGGCCGCCGTGCCGCTGGCCGCCTCCGGCAACCAGCAGATGACCCTGCGCCGCGCCCCCAACATCTGGGCGTTCGTCCTGCTCGGCGGCGTCCTCGGCGCCGTCGTGGGCGTGCTCGTGGGGCTGGCCGGCGGGGGCAGCGCCGAGTTCACCCAGGGGGCCGTGACCCTGTTCATGGCCTCCGTCTGCACGGTCCTGGGCCTGGCCGCCGGCGCCGTCCTGGCCCTCGTGCTGGACCGGGTCTCCGTGGCCCGGGCGCGGGCCGTCACCACCGAGGTCGTGGACGGGGACGGCGGCGCCCCCTCCGGCGCGCCGGCGGACGATCCCCGGCCCACCGACCCCCGAAGCTCGAGAGAAGGCTGATCGACGTGGTTCGCCCTGATGGACAGCTCAGCCACGACCTGCTCCCCGGAGAGAAGGGTCCCCAGGACGCGTGCGGCGTGTTCGGGGTCTGGGCCCCCGGCGAGGAGGTCGCGAAACTGGCCTACTACGGCCTCTACGCCCTGCAGCACCGCGGCCAGGAGTCCGCCGGCATCGCCGCGAGCGACGGCAGCCGGATCGCGGTGTACAAGGACATGGGGCTCGTCTCGCAGGTCTTCGACGAGGCGACCCTCACCACCCTGACCGGGCACCTGGCCGTGGGCCACTGCCGGTACTCGACCACGGGCGGGTCCCACTGGGCCAACGCCCAGCCCACCCTCGGCGCCACCCCGCACGGCACCGTGGCGCTCGCGCACAACGGCAACCTGACCAACTCGGCCGAGCTGTACGAGAAGCTGATCGACAAGTCCGGGTTCCCCTCCCAGGGCGAGATGGCGCAGGGCAACACCACGGACACCGCGCTGGTCACCGCGCTGCTGGCCGAGCACCCGCACGGCTCCCTCGAGGACGCGGCCATGCACCTGCTCCCCCAGCTCGTGGGCTCCTTCTGCCTGGCCTTCATGGACGAGAACGCCCTCTACGCCGCCCGCGACCCGCAGGGCATCCGCCCGCTGGTGCTCGGCCGGCTCGAACGCGGCTGGGTGGTGGCCTCGGAGACCGCCGCCCTGGACATCGTGGGCGCGTCACTGGTCCGCGAGATCGAGCCCGGCGAGTTCGTGGTGATCGACGAGCACGGCCTGCGCTCCCAGCGCTTCGCCGAGACCCGCCGCGCCGCGTGCGTGTTCGAGTACGTCTATCTGGCCCGCCCGGACACCACCATCAACGGCCGTTCCGTGTACGAGTCCCGCGTGGAGATGGGCCGCCGGCTCGCCCGGGAGCACGGGATCGACGCGGACCTCGTCATGCCGACCCCCGAGTCCGGGACCCCCGCCGCCATCGGCTACGCCGAGGAGTCCGGCATCCCGTTCGGCAACGGCCTGGTCAAGAACGCCTATGTGGGGCGGACGTTCATCCAGCCCTCGGACACCATCCGCCAGCTCGGCATCCGGCTCAAGCTCAACCCGCTGAAGTCCGTGGTGGCGGGCAAGCGGCTCGTGGTCATCGACGACTCCATCGTGCGCGGCAACACCCAGCGCGCCCTCATCCGGATGCTCCGGGAGGCCGGGGCCGCCGAGATCCACGTGCGGATCTCCTCCCCGCCCATCAAGTGGCCGTGCTTCTACGGCATCGACTTCGCCTCCCGCGCCGAGCTGATCGCCAACGGCCTCGGGGTCGAGGAGATCAGAGCGTCCCTGGGCGCGGACTCCCTCGGCTACATCTCCGAGGACGGGATGATCGCCGCCACCGCGCAGGATCGCACCGAGCTGTGCACCGCGTGCTTCTCCGGGACCTATCCCACCCGGCTGCCGGACGCGGACAAGCTCGGCAAGAACGTGTTCGAGACCCGCGGCACGCCCGTGGACTCCTCGCCCCGCCGTGCTCCGGGCGGGCCGTCCGTGGCGCGGCGGCCGGAGCACGCCTCCGCCGTGTCCATCGACACCCGCCCCTCGGCCACCGACGGCCGCTCCCCCCGGCCCGCCGAGCGCACCAGCATCTCCGACGAGGACCCGGGCGTGCAGGAGACCTCCACCGGGTGCGACCCCGGACCGGACTCCGACCTCGAGGACCTGATCCTGCCCGAGGACCGCGTCCCCGCCGGACCCGCAGCCGGACCGGCTCCCGGGCCCGCCGCATCCCCCGGATCCCAGCACGCCGCCCAGCACGAGACCGCGAAGGACGCCTGACATGGCCCAGCCCCCCTCCACGAACCGCACCGTCACCTACGCCAGCGCGGGCGTGGACGTCGAGGCGGGAGACCGCGCCGTCGAGCTCATGAAGAGCGCGGTCAAGGCCACGCACACCCCCCACGTGATCGGCGGGGTCGGCGGGTTCGCCGGGCTCTACGACGTCTCGGAGCTGCTCGCCTACCGCAAGCCCTACCTCGCCACCTCGACCGACGGCGTGGGCACGAAGGTCGCGATCGCCCAGACGCTCGACGTGCACGACACGATCGGCTTCGACCTCGTGGGCATGGTCGTCGACGACATCGTCGTGGTGGGCGCCAAGCCCCTGTTCATGACCGACTACATCGCCACCGGCCGCGTGGTGCCCGAGCGGGTCGCGGACATCGTGCGCGGCATCGCCGCGGCCTGCGAGCAGGCCGGCACCGCCCTGGTCGGCGGGGAGACCGCCGAGCACCCGGGCCTGCTGCGCCCGGACGAGTACGACGTCGCGGGAGCCGCCACCGGCGTGGTCGAGGCCGACGAGCTGCTGGGCCCCGACCGCGTGCGCGCCGGCGACGTGGTCATCGGCATGGCCTCCTCCGGCCTGCACTCCAACGGGTACTCCCTGGTGCGCAAGGTCATCAACGTGGCCGGGTGGTCGCTGGACCGGCAGGTCTCCGAGCTCGGCCGCACCCTGGGCGAGGAGCTGCTGGAGCCCACGCGCGTCTACGCCGCGGACGTCCTGGACCTCGTCGCCGCCTTCCCCGTCAACGGACCCGAGCGGAGCACGGGCCACGGTGTCCGCGGCTTCAGCCACGTGACCGGCGGCGGCCTCGCCGCGAACCTCGCCCGGGTGCTGCCCGGCGGGCTCGAGGCCACGGTGGACCGCAGCACCTGGGAGCTGCCCGCGATCTTCCAGCTCATCAGCCAGCTCGGCAACGTCCCGCTGCCCGATCTCGAGCGCACCCTCAACCTCGGCGTGGGCATGGTCGCGATCGTCGACCCGGCGGTGGCCGACGACGCCGTCGCGCACCTCACCGCCCGCGGCCTGCCCTCGTGGGTCATGGGCACCGTGGGCGAGCTCGACCCCGACGCCGACCACGGCGGGCCCGACTGGGTGCAGGGCGCGAAGGGCGTGGACGGCGGCGCGGTGCGCATGGTCAACGCCTACACGGGCTGACCCGGCGCCGCGGAGCAACAAGCAGCACAGGAAGAGCCCCGCCGGCCGGCGGGGCTCTTCCTGTGCTGCGGACACGCGAAGAAGGTGCTCGTCCTGGACGGGCACCTTGTTGCGTCGTTCGGTGGAGACGAGGGGAGTTCCCGGCGCTTACCGGCGGTAGTCCTCGTCGTAGTCGTCGGCGTACTTGTCGACGTAGGCCGAGTACTCGTCCTCGTCCTCCTCGACGGTCTCCTGGACCGGCTCCCGCAACGGGGGCATCTGCTCACTGCCGCGCAGTTCCCGCTGGAGTGCTGTGAGGTCGGTCTGCGGGCTGAAGTACTTCATCTCCCGCGCCTGCCGTGTCGCCTTCGCCTTTTGACGGCCGCGCCCCATGGCGTGACCCCCTCTGTCTCTTGGTCCGGACGGCGGCACTCAGGCACAGAGTACGGCCCCGGAAATGTCGTATGAATGGTTCGTGAGACCAGGGTACATGGTTTGTCAGTCCGTTGCGCCCGCCCGGCGGCCCGTGCGGTGGACTGTCGGCAACCTCACGGGAGGCGGGCGGAACCCCGTCCGGGAGCGGCGGTGACGGACCGGCGCCGGGCCCGGACGGAGCTCCGCCCCTGCCCTGCGGGGCCGTGCGCGCCGCTGCGCACGGCGCGCACGGTCCCGCGGCTCAGCGCGCGGCGCGGGCCTCCTCCGCCACGGCGGTGACGGTGAGCCCGTCCGCCACGACGTCGGCGTCGACGTCCACCCGGACCGTGTCGCCGTCCACGACCGCCCCGGAGAGGATCGCCCTGGCGAGCTTGTCCCCGATCTCCCGCTGCACCAGCCGGCGCAGCGGCCGGGCGCCGTAGGCCGGGTCGTAGCCGGTGAGCCCCAGCCACTCGGTGGCCGCCGGGGTGACCTCCAGGGACAGCCGGCGCTGCCCCAGGCGCTCGGCCAGCTGCGCGACCTGGATGTCCACGATCTTCGACAGGTCGGACGTGGACAGCGGGTCGAACAGGATCACGTCGTCGAGCCGGTTGAGGAACTCGGGCTTGAACGAGGCGTTGACCACGTTCATCACCGCCTGCTTCTTCGCCTCGGGCTCGATGGTCTGGTCCACCAGGAACTGGCTGCCCAGGTTGGAGGTGAGGATGAGGATCACGTTGCGGAAGTCCACCGTGCGCCCCTGCCCGTCGGTCAGCCGCCCGTCGTCGAGCACCTGCAGCAGGATGTCGAAGACGTCCGGGTGGGCCTTCTCGATCTCGTCGAGCAGGACCACCGAGTACGGCCGGCGCCGCACGGACTCGGTGAGCTGGCCGCCCTCCTCGTAGCCGACGTACCCCGGAGGGGCGCCGACCAGCCGGGAGACCGTGTGCTTCTCGCCGTACTCGGACATGTCGATCCGCACCAGCGCGCGCTCGTCGTCGAACTGGAACTCCGCCAGGGACTTCGCGAGCTCGGTCTTGCCCACACCGGTGGGGCCCAGGAACAGGAAGGAGCCGATCGGCCGGTTCGGGTCGGAGATCCCGGCGCGCGAGCGGCGCACGGCGTCCGCGACGGCCTGCACCGCACGGCGCTGGCCGATGAGCCGCTTCCCGAGCACCTCCTCCATGTGCAGCAGCTTCTCGGTCTCGCCCTGGAGCATGCGCCCGGCGGGGATCCCGGTCCAGGCCGAGATCACCTCGGCCACGTCGTCGGCCGTGACCTCCTCGGAGACCATGGTGTCGTGCGGGACGGAGGTGTCCTCCTGCTCCTGGGCGACGTCGAGCTCCTTCTGCAGCGCGGGGATCTCCCCGTAGAGCAGCCGGGAGGCCTCCGCGAGGTCGCCGTGGCGCTGGGCCATCTCCGCCTGCGAGCGCAGGTTGTCGATCCGCTCCTTGAGGTCGCCGACTCGGTTCAGGCCGGCCTTCTCCTCCTCCCAGCGGGCGTTGAGGGCGTCGAGGTCCGCCCTCTTGTCCGCCAGCTCCTGGCGCAGCGCGGCGAGGCGCTCGACCGACGCGGGGTCGGTCTCGCGCTCCAGGGCCAGCTCCTCCATGGTCAGGCGGTCGACGGCGCGGCGCAGCTGGTCGATCTCCTCCGGCGCGGAGTCGATCTCCATGCGCAGCCGCGAGGCGGCCTCGTCGACCAGGTCGATGGCCTTGTCCGGGAGCTGCCGGCCGGGGATGTACCGGTTGGACAGCGCGGCCGCCGCGACGAGCGCGGAGTCCGCGATCTGCACCTTGTGGTGGGCCTCGTAGCGCTCCTTGAGCCCGCGCAGGATCGCCACGGAGTCCTCCACGGAGGGCTCCCCGACGTAGACCTGCTGGAAGCGGCGCTCCAGGGCGGCGTCCTTCTCGATGTTCTCGCGGTACTCGTCCAGGGTGGTCGCCCCGATCAGGCGGAGCTCGCCGCGGGCCAGCATGGGCTTGAGCATGTTCCCGGCGTCCATCGAGCCCTCGGCGGCGCCGGCGCCGACCACGGTGTGGATCTCGTCGATGAAGGTGACGATCCGGCCCTCGGACTGCTTGATCTCCTCGAGCACGGCCTTGAGCCGCTCCTCGAACTCACCTCGGTACTTGGCGCCGGCCACCATGGACCCGAGGTCCAGGGAGATCAGCGTCTTGCCGCGCAGCGACTCGGGCACGTCCCCGGCGACCATGCGCTGGGCGAGGCCCTCGACGACGGCGGTCTTGCCGACGCCGGGCTCGCCGATCAGGACGGGGTTGTTCTTGGTGCGGCGCGAGAGCACCTGCACCACGCGCCGGATCTCGGAGTCCCGCCCGATGACGGGGTCCAGCTTGCCCTCGCGGGCCATGGCGGTCAGGTCGGTGCCGAACTTCTCGAGCGCCTGGAACGTGCCCTCGGGGTCGGGGGTGGTCACGCGGCGGTCTCCTCTCACGGACGGGACGGCGGTCTTGAGCTGGTCGGGTCCGGCACCCGCGTCCCGCAGGATGCCGCCGACCTTCCCCTCCTGCTGGGCGAGGCCGTACAGGAGGTGCTCGGTGGAGATGTACTCGTCACCGAGGGACCGGGCGAACTGCTCCGCGGTCTGGATGACCTGCAGGGCGCCCCGGTTGAACTGGGCCTGGGCCGTGGCGGCCCCGGACGCGGAGGGCAGGGCCTTGATGGCGGCGCTGGCCTGGGCCGAGACGGCGTCGACGTCGGCCCCGGTCGCCTTCAGGACCGCGACGGCCACGCCCTCGCGCTGGTCCATGAGGGCCTTGAGGACGTGGGCGGGCTCGACCTGCGGGTTGCCCGCGGTCGAGGCGTTGGTGGAGGCGGCGGAGAGCGCCTCCTGGGACTTGGTGGTGAACTTGGTCTCCACTGCGGCTCCTTGTGGGTGGACGGTCGCGGACGAACCGACCCGGGCGCTGCTCCTCTGCGGGTGCGGCCGAGCAGTTCAGTTAACCTGAGTCTATCCCACTCAACCCTGGAGGAACAGAGCGTATTCCTGCCCCCTGAGTCGGCGCCTGCAGCACGCGAACGGCCCCTGTCGGACGAGCTCGGGGAGCTCGTCCGACAGGGGCCGCCGGCGAACGGGCGGTGCGGCCCGGCGGTCTAGCCGGTGCTCCGCCCCGTCAGCTTGTCGCGGAGCCGGTCGACCATGCCGACGCCGGGTCCGATGGTCTTGTGGAACAGCTCCGAGTGCGGCGCGTGGGGGTGCGGCCGGGTGGGCGCGACCTTCTTGGCGGTCTCCACCTTCTCGCCCAGCTCCACCAGATCCCCGGCCGGGATGTGCGCCCGCAGCTTCGGGAACTGGTCCGACTCCTCGTCCTCGATGTGGTGGCGCAGCTGCGACTGCATCTCCCGGATCAGCTCCAGGAACGCGGGCTCGGACGCGTCGACGCCCTCCACCTGCTTCATGACCTGCACGAGCTCGTCGTGCTCCTGCTTGTCGTGCTCGACCTCCTCGGCGCCGTCCGGCAGGTGCTTCGCCATGGCCGGGTAGACGTGCATCTCCTCCGCGACGGCGTGGCGCATGACCTCCGCGATCACGGTGTCGGCCAGGTCCCTGCGCCGGCCGGCGTCCGCGGTGCCCTCGATCTGGCCGAGCAGCTCGAGCATCTCCCGGTGGTCGGCGGTGAGGATGTCGACGACATCCGTTCCCGAAGCGTGGGTGTCGGTCATGGGACGTGCCTCCTTGACGTGGTGGTGCGCGGTTCCGCGGCCGGCGGCGCGGGCGCCCGCGCGCCGCACGGCCCCGTGCCGCCGTTCAGCAGTGTGCTGACCATCTACGACCCTAGGTCACGGCGACGGCCGCGGACCAGACCTCGCCGGCGGATGACGCCCGGCCCGGGGCGGTCGGCCGCCGCCCCGGACCGGGCGTGCAACGGCGTCTCAGAGAAACTGCACGCCCTGGGCCAGGGGCAGCTGCCCGGAGTAGTTGACGGTGTTGGTGGCCTGGCGCATGTAGGCCTTCCACGAGTCCGAGCCGGACTCCCGGCCGCCGCCGGTCTCCTTCTCCCCGCCGAACGCCCCGCCGATCTCCGCGCCCGAGGTGCCGATGTTGACGTTGGCGATGCCGCAGTCGGAGCCGGCCGAGGAGAGGAACCGCTCGGCCTCGAGCTGGTCGTTGGTGAAGACCGCCGAGGACAGCCCCTGCGGCACCCCGTTCTGCAGCTCGATGGCCTCGGCGAACTCGCTGTAGCTGAGCACGTAGAGGATCGGGGCGAAGGTCTCCTCCGCCACGATCGCGCTCTGGGCGGGCATCCGCACGATGGCCGGCTCGACGTAGAAGGCGCCGGGGTGCTCCTCGGCCAGCACCCGGGTCCCGCCGGTGAGCACCGTGCCGCCCTGGTCCTGGGCGTCGCGCAGGGCCTGCTGCATGGCGTCGAAGCCGCTTTCGCCGACCAGCGGGCCCACGAGCGTTGCGGGATCGCGGGGGTCCCCGATGTTCAGGGTTCCGTAGGCCTGCACGAGCTTCTCGACGAGGGTCCCGACGACGGACTCGTGCACGATGAGCCGCCGCAGCGTGGTGCAGCGCTGCCCGGCGGTGCCCACGGCCGAGAACACGATCCCGCGCAGGGCGAGGTCGAGATCGGCGCTGGGCGCGACGATCGCGGCGTTGTTGCCGCCCAGCTCGAGCAGGGCCCGGCCGAAGCGGGCGGCCACGCGCGGGGCGACCTCCCGCCCCATCCGGACCGACCCGGTCGCCGAGACCAGCGCGACGCGGGGGTCGTCCACGAGGCGCTCGCCGCCCGCGCGGTCGGCGAGCACGAGCTGGTGGATCCCGTCCGGCGCCCCGCAGTCCTCGGCGGCACGGCGCAGCAGTGCGTCGGCGCCGAGGGCGCAGAGCACGGCCGCCTCGGAGGGCTTCCACACCACGGTGTCCCCGCAGACCAGGGCGAGCGCGGTGTTCCAGGAGTGGACGGCCACGGGGAAGTTGAAGGCGGAGATGACGCCCACCACGCCCAGCGGGTGCCAGGTCTCCATGAGCCGGTGCCCGGGGCGCTCGGAGGGCATGGTCCTGCCGTAGAGCATGCGGGACTGCCCGACGGCGAAGTCGCAGATGTCGATCATCTCCTGGACCTCGCCGAGGGCCTCGGAGGTGATCTTGCCGGCCTCGGCCTGCACGAGCACGGCGAGGTCCTCCTTGTGCTCGGTGAGCAGCTCGCCCCACCGCTTGACCACGTTCCCGCGCACCGGCGCCGGGACGTCCCGCCAGTGCGGAAAAGCCTGGTGAGCCGCGCCGACGGCCGCGGTGACGTCCTCCTCGCCGGCCTGCGGCAGCGTCACGAGCACCTCGCCGGTCAGCGGGCTGCGGGCCTCGAGCGGGCCGGAGAGGGCGTCGGCATCGACGCCGCACGCCCGGAGGGCGCGGCGGACCTCGGCGGCGAGGGTGGTCTCCTGGACGGTCTGGGACATGGTGCTCCTCCTGGTGCTGACGGGTGCTCGAACGGGCTGGGGTCCGGCTTCCGCGGCAGGCGCGGGACCCGGGGGTCGGGGTTCGGGGTCGGGGGTGGGGCTGGGATCCGGGATCGGGACCCGGGGGTCGGGGTTCCGGGTTCGCCGCTGCGGGGTCAGCGCGCGACGACGGCGGAGAGCTGCTCGCGCAACCGGGCGATCGAGCCGTCCTGCTGGCGCCGGTAGAGGTCGTGCGGGTCGGCCACCGCCCGCCCGACGACCTCGGACATGACGGTGAGGTCGTAGTCCGTGCCGGTCTGGGCGTCGTCGCGGGAGCCCTCGTCGGTGAGGTTGGACCGGAAGATACCGGCGGCCGAGCGCGGGAGGAAGTCCTCGTAGACGATCGGCTCCGGCACCGCGATGCCGGCCTCGACCAGGCTGTCCAGGCCGGAGTCCGGGTCGGGGACGGCGTGCCCGGCGCGGGCCAGGGCCTTCTCGTCGAGGGTGTAGCTGAAGTACGCCAGGCCCTGCACGGCCAGCTCCTGCTCGGTGCGGGGCAGGTGCTCCTCCCACACGGCGCGGGCCACGTCCACCCGGATGCCGCCGCCCTCCCCGGCGGCCAGGCGCCGGTCGGTCTCGGCGACCATCCGGTCGTAGAGGTCGCGCCCGGTGGGCGTGAGGGCGATGCCGCGCTGCTCCACCTCCCCGAAGCGCACCCGCAGCGCACCGGGACCCACGGTGCCGTCGGGGAAGCGGAACACCCGCTCCTCGGCCAGGGCCCGGAAGGAGGTCTGGCGCAGCAGCACGTCGGGGCCGTCCCAGCGGGGCGGGCCCTGGATCTCGTCGATCATCGTGATCCCGAGGGCCTCCATGCGGGCGTAGAGGTCGTCGATGTCGAGCACCCGCGGGGTGAGGTGGTTGATGTGGGTGGTGGTCACCCCGCCGATGTCGGCGGCCACCGCCGAGACCTTCTCGAGCTCCCGGTACCAGGCGTGGTCCACCGGGTCGCCGGAGAGCTCGAACGCGGCGGTGGCCTGGTCCAGCAGCCGCTCGGCGTCGGTCTCCTCGAGACCGCCGTGCTCCGTGGCCCGGTCGGCCAGCGCCAGCAGCTCCGGCGGGAAGAGGGTGCGGCGGTCGATGAACTCCTGCAGCCGCTGCCGGAGCTCTCGGCCGAAGAAGCGGGGGTCGTCGGCGGCCAGCATGGAGGTGAAGACCCGGAACGGGTTCCTCGCCAGCTCCTCGGGATCGGTCGGACGGAAGGCGGTGGAGACCACCGGCACGGAGGAGGCCGAGGCGTCGCGCAGGTCGTAGAAGCCCACCGGGTGCATTCCGAAGGCGGCGAAGACCCGGGCCACCTGTGCCATCTCGCGCGGGGAGCCCACCCGGATCGCGCCGTGGCGCTCGGCCGTGACGCGGTCGATGCTGCCCAGCCGTTCCGCCTCCGCGCCGCGGCGGGCCAGGAAGTCCTCGTTCACGGCCGCCGAGACGTCGACCAGGGTGGTGTAGGCCGGCACCTCCCGGCCGTACATCGTCGACAGCCGTCGGGCGAACTCGGCCCGCAGCTGCCACGGCTGCTGGAAGGTCATGGCGGGGGTTCCTCTCGTCGGGTGCGGGACGGCTCAGATGATGTTCACCTCGCGCAGCACGGACTCGGCGGCGCGGAAGCGGTCGGCGGAGAAGCGGCGCGGGTCCAGGAAGGACGGGCGGCCCAGGTAGAGGTCGGCCACCAGTTCGCCCACCGCCGGCCCCTGCAGGAAGCCGTGCCCGGAGAAGCCGGTGGCGTAGAAGAAGCCGGGCAGCCCCCGCGCCTCGCCGATGAGCGCGTTGCGGTCCGGGGTGTTCTCGTAGAGACCCGCCCAGCCGCCCTCCAGGTCGGGGTGCTCGAGCTGCGGCGCGCAGACGGCGGCGGCGGCGTTGAGCTCGGGCAGCCAGCTGAAGTCGAACTCCCGGGCGAAGCCGGGTTCCTGCTCGTGGGAGATGCCCAGCAGCAGGCCGTTGCGGTAGTTGTGGTGGTAGAACGTGGTCGAGAGGTCCAGCGTGAAGGGCACCCGCGGGTACGGGACGGGCCGCTGGCGGGTCAGGCCGATGAGCCGCCGGACCGGGGTCACGGGCAGGTCCACCCCGGCCATGGCCCCGATCCCGGCGCTCCACGCCCCCGCGCAGCACACCACCGCAGCCGTGCGGATCGTGCCCCGCTGGGTGGTCACCGACTCGACGGCGTCCCCGGTGCACTGGATGTCCAGCACCTGGGTGCGGTCGAGCACCGTCACCCCGAGCTCGACGGCGGCGGCGGCGTAGCCGGCGACCACGGCCCCCGGGGCGGCGAACCCGTCCCCCGGGGAGAACGAGGCCCCCACCAGCGCGGCGGGGTCCAGCAGCGGGTTGATCTCGGCGGCCTCGGCGGGCGACACCATGCGGCTGTCGACCCCCAGCGCGTTCTGGACCGCGGTGGCCCCCTCCAGGTCGGCGGCCTCCGCCCCGGACCGGCAGAGGAAGAGGTAGCCCACCTGCTGGAAGCCGATGTCCGTCCCGAACCGCTGGGGGAACTGCCGGAAGGCCTCCAGCGAGCGGCGGCCGAGCTCGATGTTGCCGGGGTCGGAGAAGTTGGCCCGGACACCGCCCAGGGGCTTGGCGGAGGACCCGCTGCCCAGTTCGGCGCGCTCCACCAGCACGATGTTGCGCACGCCCCGGGACGCGAGGTGCCAGGCGGCGCTCAGGCCCATGATCCCGCCGCCGACGACGACGACGTCGGCCGCCGGCGGCTGGACCGTGGCGAAGCCCGGGTCCAGCGGGACGATCTGGTCCGGCACGGTGACCTCCCTCGGCACTGCTCCGCGCGGAGGGCGCCCCGGGGCCCGACCACTCCAGCTCATCGGTTATCGATAACCAGCATGACCGGGCGGTTCCACCGGGTCAAGGGATGCCATCCCGCCCCGCAGGGTTCCTGCCGCAGGGCCGCACCGCAGGTGGTCCGGGGCGAGCGTCCGGGTCCGCCCGGAGCGCTCGCCGACGCCCGGAGACGGTCCGGCGCGCTCAGGGGCGGGCGTAGTCCAGGTGACGGATCATCCGCTGCGCCGCGAGCTCCGGGTCACCGGCGACGACGGCCTCGGTGATGCCCCGGTGCTCCTCGGCGCTGCTCCGGACCAGCCCCCGCTCCTGCAGACGGTAGGACCCGTTGATGCGGGACTGGTCCCGCAGGTTCTCCACGATCGCCGTCCACCGGCTGTTGCCGAGCAGGTCGACGAGAGCCGCGTGGAAGCGCTGGTCGGCCTCGAGGTACTCCAGCATGCCGTCCGCGGCGGCGGCCTCCACGGTCCGTTCGGTCAGCGTCCGCAGCAGCGCTGCCTGCTCGGCCGGGACGCCGGCCGCGGCCACGCGGCGGACCGCCTCCACCTCGATGAGGCGGCGGAGGTCGTAGACCTCCTGCTTGTCGCGGTCGGTGAGCTCCACCACGCGGAAGCCGCGATTGCGCACGAGCTCGAGCAGTCCCCGGTTGGCCAGCGACATCATGGCCTCCCGGGCGGGGCTGTTGGACACCCCGAGACGGGCGGCGAGGCCGTTGGCGGAGTAGATCTCCCCGGGCTTCATCGCCCCGCTGAGCAGGGCGCGGCGGATCAGGGCCTCGGTCGAGTCCTTGAGGGTGGAGCGGGAGAGCTCCGCGGGCCGGAGATCGTCGTCCCACGCGTGGTCTCGCCCCATCTGCCCTCCCGGCCGGTCCTGCGTCCCGAGCGGCCCCCGGCGGAGGCCTGTCGACTCCTGGGAAACATAGCAGTCGGCCCGGCGGGCACCGGCCGCGCTCCGCAGGTCCGGGGCTCGGTGCCAGGACCTCGCACGACCTCGCCCTCCCTGCCGGGCCACCGGAACGGAGCGCGATCCATATCACACGCGAACCCGATCTGTCCAAGATCACACGCCCGAACCGTTGGATGCGCTCGACATCGCCCGTAGCATCGAGGTTTCCACCAGTTCGGCCCGACGACGCGCCTTCCACACCCCCCTGTTCCACACGGAAGGATCTGCCATGTCCGCACCTCGCACTGCCGTGCTCCAGGTGCTCAACGCACCGGACCGCACCGGCACCCGATTGGCCCTCTTCGCCCTCGCCCTCGGCGGCTTCGGCGTGGGCACCACCGAGTTCGCCTCGATGGGCCTGCTGCCCTTCATCGCCGAGGACCTCCACGCCTCGATCCCCTCCCTCGGGCACGCCATCTCCCTCTACGCCCTCGGCGTGGTCGTCGGCGCACCCCTCATCACGTCCCTGACCGCCCGGGTGGAGCGCAAGCGGCTCCTGCTCGGCCTGATGGTCGCGTTCACCGCCGGCAACGTCCTGTCGGCGACCGCGCCGACCCTCGAGTGGCTGTACGTGGCGCGCTTCCTCTCCGGCCTGCCGCACGGCGCCTACTTCGGGGTCGCCGCGGTGGTGGCCTCCTCGCTGGTGCCGCGGGAGCGGCGCGGCACGGCCGTGGCCCGGGTGGCCCTCGGGCTCACGGTCGCCAACATCGTGGGCGTCCCCCTGGCCGCCGTGCTCGGCGGGACCCTGGGCTGGCGGGCCGGGTACGGGCTCGTGGTGGTCATCGGCCTGCTCACCGTCACCGCGCTGGCCCTCTGGATCCCCCGCACCCGCAACGGCGGCGGCGTCTCCGTGGCCCAGGAGGTCCGTGCCCTGGGCCGGCCCCAGGTGGCCCTGACCCTGCTGGCCGGGGCGGTCGGATTCGGCGGCATGTTCGCGGTCTACACGTTCGTCTCCCCGATCCTGACCGAGCTCAGCGGCCTCGACATCTCGGTGGTGCCGTGGGTGCTGGCCGTGTACGGCGTGGGCATGACCGCGGGCTCCCTGCTGGCGGGCCCTCTGCTGGACCGCTCCATCGAGCGGACGGCCCTGGGCGCGGGGGCCGTGTCCGGCGTGGCCCTCGCCTTCTTCGGGCTCTTCGCCCACTCCGCGGTCGCGGCCGTGCTCGGCGTGCTGTGGATCGGCCTCATGGGCGCCCTCTTCAGCACGGCGCTGCAGATGCGCCTGCTGCGCGAGGCGAAGGACGCCCCCTCCCTGACCGCCGCCATGAACCACGCGGCGTTCAACCTGGCCAACGCCATGGGCGCCTTCCTCGGCGGCGCCGTCATCACCGCGGGCTGGGGCTACCGCTCCCCCGCCTGGGTGGGCGTGGGCCTGGCCGTGGCCGGCCTGCTCATCCTGGCCTACGCGACCCGTCTGCACCGGGCGGGGGACGCCCCCGCGTCCGTCCCCGGCCGCCCCGGGTCCTCCTGGGCCGCCCGCGCCGTCGCCGACCTGGACGTGCTGCTGCCGGAGCGTGCGCTCCCGCGCCCGGTCCTCGCCAGCGGCGCCCGGATGACCGACTGGGCCGACCTGGGCCGGTGACCCGGTCCGCCGGTGCCGCCCCCGCGCAGGACGCGGGCGGCGGCACCGGCGGCGCGGTCGCTCCGGACCGATCTGTGCTTGTTCCTGCCGCGGACCGTGGGCCACGATGGATAGGTCGGGACAGGGAGGCGGCCCATGAGAATCGCACTGGTCGGCGACGTCATGCTCGGCCGGCTGGTCAACGAGCGGCTGCGGCGCAAGGGTCCGGACCGCCCGTGGGGCGACGTCCTCCCCCTGCTCGGGCAGGCGGACCTGCGGTTCGCGAACCTCGAGTGCGTGCTCGCCGACCACGGCACTCCCTGGCCCGGCAAACGGTTCCACTTCCGCTCGGACCGCAAGAACGTCGCGAGCCTCGGGGCGGCCCGGGTCGACGTCGTCTCGCTGGCCAACAACCACGTGCTCGACCACGGCGCGGAGGCGCTGCGGGAGATGCTCCCGGTGCTCGACGAGCACGGCATCCTGCACACCGGCGCCGGACCGGACGCCGAGTCGGCCCGGCGTCCCGCCGTCTGCACCCGGGCGGGCACCGCGGTGGGCTTCCTGGCCTTCACGGACAACGAGCCGGGCTGGGCGGCAGGCCCCGCGTCCCCCGGCGTCCACCACGTGCCCGTCCGCCTCGCGGACGGGCGCGCGCAGGATCTCCTCGAGCTCGTCCGCCGGACCCGGGAGCGCACCGACCTCCTCGTCGTCTCCGCCCACTGGGGCCCCAACTGGGGCGAGGACGTGCCGGAGGACCACCGCGCGTTCGCGCACGCGCTGGTGGAGGCCGGGGCGGACCTGGTCTTCGGCCACTCCGCCCACGTCTTCCGGGGCGTCGAGGTGCACCGCGGCAGGCCGGTGGTCTACAGCGCCGGGGACTTCGTCGACGACTACGCCGTCCACCCCGTGGCACGCAACGACCAGTCGTTCGTCTTCCTGCTCGACGTCCGGGACGGCCTGCCGCACCGCCTGCGCCTGCACCCCACGGTGATCGAGGACCTCAGGGTGAGAACGGCCACGGTCGAAGCCCGGCCCATCGCGCGGCGGATGGAGCGGCTCAGCGCCGAGCTGGGCACGCCGTGCGCGTGGCGCGACGACGAGCAGTGCCTCGACATCCCGCTGGGCTGACGCGCACCGCGGCCGCCGAGCGGCGCACGGGCTCCGGCGCCCGTCCTGGACCGTCTCCTGCGCGCGGGCTCCCGGGCCGACTCCCGCACGGGGCTCCGAGCGGATCCGGCCGGGGATGGCACACTCGGTCCCATGCGTGAGCTCGTCGTCCTCGGCACCGCCTCCCAGGTCCCGACGCGGACCCGCAACCACAACGGGTACCTGCTGCAGTGGGACGGCGAGGGTCTGCTCTTCGACCCGGGCGAGGGAACGCAGCGGCAGATGACGCACGCGGGCGTCCCCTCCCGCCGGATCACGCGCATCTGCCTCACCCACGTCCACGGCGACCACTGCTACGGGCTGCCCGGCGTGCTCTCGCGCATGGCCCTCGACGACGTGCCGCACCCCGTCCACCTGCACTACCCGGCCTCCGGGGAGGACGTGGTCCGGGCCCTGGTCTCCCTCGCGACTCCCGGCACGGACCTCCGGCTGCACCCGCACGGCAGCGGCGGAACCGTGGCGCCGGCCCTGGAGGTGCGGCCGCTGGAGCACCGCGTGGAGACCTACGGCTACCGGCTCGTGGAGCCGGACGGCCGCACGATGCTGCCGGAGCTGCTCGCGGCGGCCGGGATCACCGGCCCGGACGTCGGCCGGCTGCAGCGGGAGGGGCGGCTGGGCGGGGTGCGCCTCGAGGACGTGAGCCGGCCGCGGGCGGGCCGGCGCTTCGCCCTCGTCATGGACACGGCGCCGTGCCCGGGCGCCGAAGAGCTCGCCGATGGCGCCGACCTGCTCGTGGCCGAGTCCACGTTCGCCGACGACGACGCCGATCTCGCCGCGCGGTACCGCCACCTCACCGCCGGCCAGGCGGGCGCGCTGGCCGGCGGTGGTGGCGTGGGCACCCTGGTCCTCACCCACTTCTCCTCCCGGTACACCGACGTCTCCCCACTGGCCGCACAGGCCCGCGACCGCGCCGGCGGAGCCACCGTGCTGGCCGCGGAGGACCTGGACCGGGTGCCGTTCCCGCGCGGACGGTGACGGGGCGCCCCGTCCCACCGTCCCCGCCGGCAGCTCGCCTGCACGTCATCGGCACCCGGCCGGGAACGCGCCGACGCCGAACCGGCAGCGCATCCACGCCCCACCGACACCCGGCCCGGAACCCGCCGACGCCATATCCGAAGCTCACCCGCCGCACCTCACGGGCACTCCGCCGGGACCCCGCTGGAGGCGTCCGGGAGCGGTCCTCGGCCCGTCCGTGCCGCCCGGCGGTCTCCGTCGACCCTGACCCGACGTTAGAGTTGTCCCAGACTTCTCGGGGCAATCCGGCCCCGCACGCGGCCCGAGCTCGACGAGAGCCGGCCGCGCCACCTCGCACGACCCCACGACGAAAGCGGAATCCTTTGACCAATTCCTCCCGCAAGCTCAAGTCCCCGCCCTCACTGCCCTCCGGGGGCCTGCGGATCACCCCGCTGGGCGGCCTGGGTGAGATCGGGCGCAACATGACCGTGTTCGAGCACGCCGGCAAGCTGCTGGTGGTGGACTGCGGGGTGCTGTTCCCCGAGGAGCACCAGCCGGGCATCGACGTGATCCTGCCCGACTTCACCTCCATCCGGGACCGGCTGGGCGACATCGTCGGGATCGTGCTCACGCACGGCCACGAGGACCACATCGGGGGTGTGCCCTACCTGCTCAAGGAGCGCCCGGACATCCCGGTGATCGGCTCGGAGCTGACCCTGGCGTTCATCACGTCCAAGCTCAAGGAGCACCGGATCACCCCGAAGACGGTCCACGTCGAGGCCGGCGACACCCACAAAACGGGCCCGTTCGAGTGCGAGTTCGTCGCCGTCAACCACTCCATCCCGGACAGCCTGGCCGTGGCGATCCGTACCGACGCCGGGCTGGTGCTGCACACCGGTGACTTCCGGATGGACCAGTTCCCGCTGGACGACCGGATCACCGATCTGCGCCACTTCGCGCGCCTGGGCGAGGAGGGGGTGGACCTGTTCCTCACCGACTCCACCAACGCCGAGGTCCCCGGGTTCACCACGTCGGAGCAGGAGCTGACCCCGGCGATCGACCACGTCTTCGCCACCGCCCCGAAGCGGATCATCGTCTCCAGCTTCGCTTCTCACGTCCACCGCATCCAGCAGGTCCTCGACGCCGCCCACGCGCACGGGCGCAAGGTCGCCTTCGTGGGCCGGTCCATGGTCAAGAACATGGGCATCGCCCGGGACCTGGGCTACCTGAAGATCCCGCGCGGGCTGGTGGTCGACTTCAAGAAGCTCGCCTCCATGCCCGATGCCAAGGTCACCCTGGTGTGCACCGGCTCCCAGGGCGAGCCGCTGGCCGCACTCTCGCGGATGGCCAACGAGACCCACCAGATCCAGCTCAACCCCGGGGACACGGTGCTCATGGCGAGCTCGCTGATCCCGGGCAACGAGAACGCGATCTACGGGATCATCAACAAGCTCACCGACCTCGGGGTGAAGGTCGTGCACAAGGGCAACGCCAAGGTGCACGTCTCCGGCCATGCCTCGGCCGGGGAGCTGGTCTACTGCTACAACATCGTCCGGCCCACCCACGTGCTGCCCGTGCACGGGGAGTCCAAGCACCTGCACGCCAACGCCGAGCTCGCCATCCGCACCGGTGTCGATCCGGAGCGGGTCCTGATCGGCCGGGACGGCACCGTGATCGACCTCGTGGACGGCCGGGCGCGGATCTCCGGGCAGGTCGAGGCCGGCCTCGTCTACGTGGACGGCCACACCGTGGGCAAGGTCACCGAGGAGACCCTGGTGGAGCGCCGGCTGCTGCAGGAGGGCGGGGTGGTCACCGTCGTGGCGATCGTCGACGCCGACACCAACGCCCTGGCCGAGCCGCTGGAGTTCATCGCCAAGGGCTTCGTCCACGACGAGCACATCTTCGACGGGGCCGCCGACAAGGTGGCCAACGCCCTGGCGCGCCCGGCCACCGCCAAGGTCACCGACCTCGACAAGCTCGAGTCGATCATCGCCGAGACGGTCTCCCGCCACCTCGAGCGCGCCTACCGGCGGGCACCGCTGGTGACGGTCGTCGTCGTCGACGCCTGACCCGCACGTCCCGCCCGGCACCCGCCCCGGGGCCGGGCGGGACGTGCGGAGCCGGTGCCGCGCCCCGAGGCGGGCACCGGCCGATTGGTAGACTCGGGGTCCCCTGATCTCTGGAGGTCGTTCGATGCCGCAGCGCGTCCGTGGAGGCACCATGCAGATCGGCGAGCTCGCCGAGCGGACCGAGCTGTCCCTGCGCACCATCCGCCACTACGACGAGGTGGGCCTGCTGCCCGCCTCGCGCACCGAGGGCGGCTTCCGCGTGTACACCGAGCGCGACGTCGAACGGCTCACGCACATCAAGCGGATGAAGCCGCTGGGCTTCTCCCTCGAGGAGATGGCCGAGGTGCTCGACCTGCTCGGCGCCGACGACCCCGCCGAGGCGCGGCTGGCCGACTACCTCGAGCGTGCGCACCCGGAACGGGACCGGCTGGCCAGGAAACTGGCCCAGGCGGACGAGTTCATCGCGATGCTGGAGCAGCGGCTCGGCCGCTGACCGGCCGCCCGGCACAGAGCACCGGCCGCGCGAGCCGGCACCCCGCGGCCGGCGCACGCAGGAGACCTCCAGGCAGCCGTGATCGACTGCTCGGGCCCCACCGCGGCACGCACCCCCCCCCGGGACCGCGCCGTTCCGGTGGGTGACGCGCACGGCCGCCGCGGCAGCGACGCGCCGGACGCAGGACTCCACCACGCCGCCCGCCACCGACCCGGACAGGCACCGCTTCCCATGACGTTCCCCACCGCGACCGCCCCGGCCTCCCCCGGAACCGTGCCGGCCGCTCCGGCGCCGCGGGTGCGGCACCGTGCGGACCTGCAGGGTCTGCGGGGCGTGGCGGTGCTGCTGGTGGTGGTCTTCCACGTGTGGACCGAGAAGGTCTCCGGCGGGGTGGACGTGTTCTTCGTGCTCTCTGCGTTCCTGCTCACCGGGTCCTTCCTGCGCCGGATCGAGCACGGCCGCCCGCTGGGACTGCCGGCCTACTGGGCCCGGACCTTCGCCCGGCTGCTGGGGCCGGTGGCGGTGATGCTGCTGGCCGTGCTCGCGGCGATGCTCGCCGTCTTCCCGCCCAGCCGGTGGGCGGAGCTGCTGAGCCAGGCCTGGGGATCGCTGTTCTACGTCGTGAACTGGGTGCTGGCGGCCCAGGCCGTGGACTACTACGCCGGCAACACCGCCGCCACCACCCCGCTGCAGCACATGTGGTCGCTGTCGGTGCAGGGCCAGGTGTTCCTGGTGTGGCCGCTGCTGCTGGCCGGGGCCGCGTGGGCGGGGAGGCGGACCGGTGCGGGCGTGCGCCCGGTGGCCTGGGCCGTGTTCGGCGCGGTGTTCGCCGGTTCCCTGGCCTGGTCGGTGGCCGCCACCGCGTCCGGGCCCGAGGCCGCCTACTTCAGCACCCTCACCCGGTTGTGGGAGTTCGCCCTGGGCTCGCTCACCGCCCTGGCCCTCACTCGCCCGGCCCGCCGGCAGGACTCAACGGCGCCCGCCGCCCCGCCGTCCGCTGCCCGCACGGCGGCGCCCCCGCCCGCGGGCACGGCCCCGGGGACACCTCAGCGGGGCCTGAGGACGCCCCCGCAGGCCCCGAGGACTCTCCCGCAGGTCGTGGGGGCGCCCCCGCAGGCCCCGAGGACTCTCCCACAGGTCGTGGGGACGCCCCCGCAGGCTTCCGGGGTGGCTCCGGAGGCCCTGCGGGTGGGCCTGGGCGTGCTCCTGGGCTGGACCGGACTGGCCGCGATCCTGGCCACCCCGTTCCTCATCGGTCCCGAGGCCCGTTTCCCCGGCACCGTGGCCCTGGCTCCCACCCTCGGAGCCGCGGCCGTGCTGGCCGGCGGAGCCCTGGCCCCCGAGGCCCGGGCCGGGGCCGGGCGGGTGCTCTCCCTGGCCCCGCTGCAGTGGTTCGGAGACCGTGCCTACGGGATCTACCTGTGGCACTGGCCGCTGCTGATCACCTACCTGCTGGTCACGGCCCGCGACAGCGTCCCGGTCACGCACGGGCTGGGGATCCTGGCCGCCTCGGTGGCCCTGACCCGGGCCACCGCGCTGCTGCTGGCCGGCTGGCGGGCCCTGCCCGGGATCCGGGCCGGCCACGGGGTGCGCCTGGCCGCGACCGGTCTGATCGTGGCGGTACCGCTCACCGGCGCCCACTCCTACACCACCCTGCGCGACCCTGCCGCCGGGGTCGAGCGCACCGCGGCGAACTATCCCGGGGCCGCCGTGCTGCGCGGGGACGTGACCGAGGTCCCGGACGTGCCGATCATCCCCACCGGCGCCGAGCGCGAGCAGCAGTGGGGTGACACCGGGACGCGCTGCGACACCGGGGAGGTCCCGCCCGGGATCGGCGAGCTGGGCAACTGCTGGGTGATCGCCCCCGAGGACGGCAGCGCCCCGGACCGGACCCTGGTGGTCCTCGGCGACTCCCACGCCCAGCAGCTGCTCACCCCGATCCACCGCGCCGCCGATGCCCAGGGCTGGCGGGTGGTCTCCTACCTGCGGATGGCCTGCCGCTACACCGCCGCCTCGGCGAGCCCGGACGAGGAGTGCGGCGAGTTCAACGCCGCCGCCCGGGACGCGGCCCTGGCGGCCGACCCGGACGCGGTGGTCACCATCGGCACCCTGTCCCTGCCCGAGGCCCCGCACGAGCAGCTCGTCGAGGGCTACGAGGACGGCGTCCGGCCCTTCCTGGACGCCGGGATCCCGGTGCTCGGCTTCCGCGACAACCCGCGCTTCTCCTTCAGCATGTTCGCCTGCGTGGAGACCTACGGCCCCGACCACGACCGATGCAACCCGCCCCGGTCCGAGTCCCTGCTGCCGGTCAACCCCCTGGAGGCCCTCGCCGCCCGGCACGAGGAGCTGCACAGCATCGACCTCACCGACCGGCTGTGCACCGAGGACGTCTGCCCCGGGGTGATCGGCAACATCCAGGTCTACATGGACCTCGACCACGTCACCTCCGCCTACGGCGAGACCCTCGCCCCGGACGTCGAGCAGCGCATGACCGAAACCCTCGGCTGGGCGTGATTCGCGTCTCCTCCGCGCCGCATCCGCAGACTCTACCCTGACGCCAGGGTAGAGTTGCTGTGCGGCCGCGCCGGCGCGCTCCCGCGCCCGCCCGCCGCACCTCACGCGCGACGCCGCGCCCACCTGCCAGCACACCACCCCGCGCGCCCCTGCCCTTCCGCCCTGCCCTCCCCTCCTGCGAACGGAACCTCCTTGGCCACCACGACAGCCGGCCCCGCAGCCGATCCGACACCCGAGCAGCGCCAGTCGGTGCGCCTGACCCTCCGCTCCCCCCGCCACCTCAAGACCGAGGTGCTGGCCGGGCTCGTGGTCGCCCTGGCGCTCATCCCCGAGGCGATCGCGTTCTCGATCATCGCCGGGGTGGATCCCCGGCTGGGCCTGTTCGCGTCCTTCACCATGGCGGTCACGACCTCCGTCCTGGGCGGCCGGCCGGCGATGGTCTCCGCGGCCACCGGTGCGGTGGCCCTGGTGATCGCCCCGCTGGTGGCCTCTCACGGGCTGGACCACTTCATCGCCGCCGTGATCCTGGCCGGGGTGTTCCAGGTGGTCCTGGCCCTGATCGGGGCGGCACGGCTGATGCGCTTCATCCCCCGGTCGGTCATGGTGGGCTTCGTCAACGCCCTCGCCATCCTGATCTTCAGCTCCCAGGTCCCCGAGCTGATCGGCGTGCCCTGGGCCGTCTACCCGCTCACGGCCCTGGGCCTGGCCATCGTGTTCCTGTTCCCCAGGCTCACCGGTGTGGTCCCGGCCCCGCTCGTGGCCATCGTCGTGATCACGGCGATCGTGGTGCCCATGGGCATGGACGTGCCCAGCGTCGGCGACAAGGGCGAGCTGCCGGAGTCCCTGCCCTCGCTGTTCTTCCCCGATGTCCCGCTCGACCTGGAGACCTTCCGGATCATCGCCCCGTACGCGCTGACCATGGCGCTCGTGGGCCTGCTCGAGTCGCTGATGACGGCCAAGCTGGTCGACGACATCACCGACACGCGCTCCGACAAGACCCGCGAGTCCTGGGCCCAGGGCGCGGCCAACATCGTGACCGGCTTCTTCGGCGGGATGGGCGGCTGCGCGATGATCGGCCAGACCATGATCAACGTGCGCGCCTCCGGAGCCCGCACCCGCATCTCCACCTTCCTGGCCGGGGTCTTCCTGCTGATCCTCGTGGTCACCCTCGGCGAGGTCGTGGCGGTCATCCCGATGGCCGCGCTGGTGGCGATCATGATCTTCGTGTCCTGGGCGACCTTCGACTGGCACTCCGTCCGCCCCTCGACCCTGTCGCGGATGCCGGTCCCGGAGACCCTGGTGATGCTCTCCACCGTGGCCGTGACCGTGTGGACGCACAACCTCGCCCTGGGCGTGATCGTGGGCGTGCTCGTGGCGATGGTCGCCTTCGCCCGCCGGGTCGCCCACTTCGTCACCGTCGACCGCGCGCTCGAGCAGCGCGACGGCCGGGAGACGGTGGTCTACACCGTGCACGGGGAGCTGTTCTTCGCCTCCTCCAACGACCTCTACACGATGTTCGACTACGCCGGGGACCCCCAGCGGGTCGTCATCGACCTCTCCGACTCGCACCTGTGGGACGCCTCCACCGTGGCGGCCCTCGACTCGGTCACCGACAAGTACGCCCACTACGGCAAGGACGTCCGGGTCGCCGGCCTCAACCAGGCGAGCCGCCGGATGCGAGTGCGCGTGGGCGGGATGCTCAGCGGCGAGCACTGATCGCGGAGCATCCTGCGGAGGTCGCATTTGCGATCACAACCCTTTGTGTCTGCATGTGAACTGGGTCACACCGGGGGTCTTGCCGATCCTCGCGGGATCGACCATTCTTGCTTCTCACCAGGGGATTCTGTGGTCGGATGAGGACCATCCCCCGGCTCCCGCACCGTCGACCGGCAGTGCGCCGGCTCCGGAGTCACGGAGCGCCGCACGGACACGGTCCGGGCGTGGGAGCAGCAAGGAGCGGGGCCGGCTGGGGGGCCGCCCCGCTCCTTTTCTGCGTGTCCACGACGTCCGGCACTCCCGGCCCCCGCCGCCCGGAGCGTCAGGCCCCGGCCCCTCCCGCACCGCGTCCTCGCGCACCGCGGACACCGCCTCGAGGCCGGGCCGCCGCGCCACCCCGGTGCGGGTGTCCGGGGGAAGCACCGACGGTCCGGAAAACGCACCGGCCGGAGCCGCGAATGGTGTCCCCGGGACCGTCCCGGAACCATGGTGGGGGCGGCGGTGCGATCGCACCGCCACGGACGGCCCCGGACCGCTGCGCAGCGTCGCGCCCGGTCCGGGACCGTCCCCGGACAGCAGCACCACAGTGGGGGATCCGTGGACGACGACAGGATCGGCGCCGTGCAGGCACGCCTCGCCCGGCACGCGGTCGAGCGCGCCGAGCTGGAGCTGACCCGGGTGTGGTGGGAGTACTTCCAGCTCGGCGGCGAGGCCGGGGTGCTGGAGGTCGACGCGTACCTGCACGGGTGCATGGGGCTGCCCGCCGCGCACCGCAACCTGCTCGCGCGCGCGGTCAACGGGCTCGTCCGGGGGGCACCCGTCGCCCGCGTCCCGTTCTCCTGGGAGATCGAGGGCTCCCCGAACGACGCCGGGCCGCAGGGCCGCGGCAGCACGCCGGGCACCGGGCCGCGCGCCTGAGCCGGTCCGTCGCCCGGAGCGCCTCCCCGCCCCGGTTCCTCCGTGGCGCCTGCGCCGCGGCGCCCGCTCCGCGGCTGCGGCGACCGCGGTGGCAGAATGGGCCGGGGTGCCGGTCCCGACGCCGGCCCGCACCCGGTCGTGCGCGCCGAGCCGGCCGCAGCGCCCGTCGTCGTCCCCGTGCCCCACCTCGACCCTAGGATGTCGGATGGCCCACCCCTCACCCCGCACCGCCCCGCCGCCCGCACCGACCGGGTGGTCGACCCTGCACCGCCACCACATCGGGGTGGACGTCGGCGGGACGCTCATCAAGTACGCGGCCGTGGACATGGCCGACGGCACGCTCACCACCCCGGTCCTCCAGCGCCCCACCCCCGTGCCCGCCACTCCGGAGGCCCTCGCGGAGCAGCTCCAGCTCCTCGTGCAGGAGCTCTCCGCCGCCCCGGGGGCACCGCACCCGGAGGCGAGCGTCGGAGTCGCGCTCCCGGCGATCATCCGGCACGGCGTGGCGCGCTCCGCCGCCAACATCGACGACGCCTGGATCGGTCTGGACGTCCACCGCTTCCTCACCCAGCGGCTGGGGCGCATCGTCCACGTCCTCAACGACGCCGACGCCGCGGGCCTGGCCGAGCTCCGCTACGGCGCCGGGCGCGGGAGCAGCGGCACCGTGCTGGTCATCACCCTGGGCACCGGCATCGGCTCGGCGCTGTTCGTGGACGGGAAGCTCGTGCCCAACCTGGAGCTGGGCCACCTGGAGCTCGGCGGGGTCGACGCCGAGGTGCGGGCCTCGGCGGTGGCCAGGGAGCGGGAGGGGCTGGACTGGCCGGAGTACGCCGAGCGCCTCCAGCAGTACTTCGCGCACCTGGAGTTCCTCTTCTCCCCCGACCTGATCGTGGTCGGCGGCGGGATCTCCGCCCGGCACGAGGACTTCCTGCCCCGTCTGCGCCTGGACACGAGGGTCGTCCCCGCCGAGCTGCGCAACGCGGCGGGCATCATCGGCGCCGCCCGGCACGCCTACCTCGCCGTGCCCCCCGCGGAGGCCTGACCCCGGAGGGCCTGGCGGAAGTACTGCACGCCCGCCACCACGTGCAGGACGGCCGCCGCCTGGACCATCACCCGGCCGACGTCCGTCACCTCCGGGCTGGACCACGCGGGCCCCGCCAGGACGAGCACGGTCCCCACCATGAGCAGGGCGGTCTTCGCCTTGCCGACCACCGTGACCCGCAGCACGCCGAGGGAGCGCCGGACGAGGGTGGCGATCCCCACCACGACGTCGACGACCGCGATGACGATCAGGACCCACCAGGGGAACAGCCCGACGATGCTCGCGGCCACGGCGATCGCCACGGTCCCCAGCCGGTCGGCGATGGGGTCCATGACCTCGCCGATCCGGCTGCGCTGCTGCAGCGCCCGGGCCAGGGTGCCGTCGACCCAGTCCGTCAGGGAGAAGAGGGCGACGAGGACCAGCGCGCGCACCGGCCGCTCGTCGATGTCGAGGACGGCCAGCACGGCCGGGACGATGAGCGCGAAGCGCACCACCGAGACGACGTTGGGCACCGTGAGCACGCGGTGGTAGTACGGCGACTCCGCCGGCTCGACCGCGTCCTGGTGCTGTGTCATCTGGCCTTCCCGCTCTCCTGGCGCCCGGTGCGGGCGGTCCCGGGACCACCCCTGCTGCTTCCGAGGGTAGTCCGTCGGCGCTCCGCGCGACGGACGTGCGGCCGTCGGTGATCGGCAGGGGCGTCGTCCACCGGGACCTCGACCACGTCGTCCCGGGCCGCGGAGCCACGCTGCCCTGACGTCGAGGAGGGCCGGACGCCTACGCTGGGCAGGTGAGCGGGAACGCCCCCGCCCCGGGAGCTCCAGGAGGCCGCCGTGGACCCTCGCGTGCACTTCTTCACCCTGTCCACGCCGGACCTCGACGCCGCCCGGGAGTTCTACGTGCGGGGTCTCGGCTGGGAGCCGCTGCTCGACGTCCCGGGCGAGATCCTCTTCTTCCGGATCGCCCCCGGGACGGTGCTGGGGCTCTTCGACGCCGCGAAGTTCGCCGAGGACCTCGGCCTCCCGGCGGCGTCCCCGGCGCAGGGCCTGACGCTCGCGCACAACGTGGCGGACGGGGACTCCGTCACGGCGGTGGTCGAGGCCATGGCCGCGGCGGGCGGCACCGTCCTCACCGGCCCGCGGCCGGGCGCCTTCGGGGGCGTCTTCCACGCCCACGTCGCGGATCCCAACGGCGTGGTGTGGGAGATCGCGCACAACCCGGGCTGGCGGGTCGACGACGACGGGACCGTGCACCTGGGCTGAACGGATCGGCTCCGGCCGGCGCCGGGCGGGCCGGGCGCCGCGGTCCCGGCCGGACGGGCCCGGACGCTACGGTCCCGGCTGCGGTGGGTTCGGACGCGGTCGGCTCGGCCGCGGCGAGCCCGGTCACGACGGGCTCGGCCGGACGGGCTCGACAGCGGCGGCTCAGCCGCGGACGTCGAAGCGCAGGTGGTGCTCGACGTCGTGCAGGAAGTACGCCGCGAAGCTCGCCACGGTGAAGTCCTTGCCGTCCCCGCGCCGGCCGGGCCGGGCCCACTGCTCCCCGCTCACGGCGTCGAAGGCGTCCGCGGTGGCGCGGACCTCCTGCGCGAGCTCCCCCGAGACCTCGTAGGGGTCCTGCCGGTTGTACTGCTCCCCCACCGCGGCGGCGTCCTGGTCCCAGTCCGGGAAGACGGGGTTCTCCTCGTCGAGCATGAGCCGCAGGCGCTCGCGGAAGACCCGGCAGAGGTCCCGGACGTGGCACGCGTACTCCAGCGGGGACCACGTCCCCGGACGGGGCCGGTCCGTCATGCCGAGCCGGTCGAGGACCGTCGCCCAGCGCTCGATCGTGTCCCGCGCGCGATCCCCCGTGGTCGTGACGTCGTAGCGCGGATCGAACCCGCAGTCGGGGCAGCCCCGCTCGAGCACCACGGTCCAGTCCTTGGTCTCCGGGGGGACGGGCGAGGTGTCGGGCAGGTCGGCGCGCTCGGTGGTCATGCGGTCAATCTACCGGGGCCCACGGGGCGCGGCGAGACCCGTGGCGGGCCGGGCGGGTCACAGCCCCTGCAGGTCCAGGACCTCGTCCTCGCTGAGCGGCTCCCCGCGCTGGATCCGGCGGGTCCGGCGCAGGTCGGACGCGGCGAGCACCACCGTGGTGCTCGCCAGGACGAACGAGAGGATCCCCAGGGTGTTGGCGAACCCCGCGGACAGGCCCAGGTGGACGGGGTCGGTGGCCCGCGTCAGGACGGAGGCGCCCGCGCCGTCCACGCGGTCCGGGAGGACGGCGCCGAAGCCGAGGAGGACGGCCCACGCCGCGGGCATCGTCAGCGCGGAGCGCAGGGACGCCCCCCCGCGGGACATGGGCCCGGGCGTCCCGGGCCAGCAGCGCGCTCGCCACCACGAGCAGCCCGGTCAGCGGCAGGGCGAGCGTCAGGGTGTAGAGCAGCATCAGCTCCCCGGCGGCTCCGGCGAGACCGCGGCCCACCGCGATCCACGTCCCGAGGAGCAGGGCCACCGGGAGGCCGAGGACGGGCACGGCGCGCTGCAGGAGGGTGGGGTGGTGCGGCACGCGGTCGAGGGCTGATTCCACGCCCGCCAGTCTATTCGGAGGGGCTCCCGGCGCCCGGGCGCCCCGGTAGGCTGGAGCGCATGCCATCGACCGGATTCCCGCACGCCGTCCTCTTCGACCACGACGGGACCCTCGTCGACACCGAGCCGCTGTGGGACCGGGCCAAGCAGAACCTCGCCGCCGAGCACGGTCTGCTCTGGACCCCGGAGGACTCGCTCGCGACGCTGGGCCGCCCGGTCGCCGCGACGATCGCCCGCATGCAGCAGGTCGGCGTGCCGCTCGGCGAGGACGAGCTGTTCCGGGCGGTCTTCGAGCACAGTGTCCGCGTCCTGGAGGGCACGGAGCTGACGTTCATCGACGGGATCGAGGAGCTCCTCGAGGACCTGGCGGCCGCGGGGATCCCGGCGGCGATCGTCACCAACGCGAGCTCGGCGATGGGCCGGCACACCGCGTCCACGGCGCCCCAGGACCTGTTCCGGGTGGTCATCGGCACGGACGAGTACGCGCAGGGGGTGCGCCCCAAGCCGGACCCGGACGCCTACCTCACGGCGGCCCACCGCCTCGGGGTGGACCCCGCCGGCTGCGTCGTGGTCGAGGACTCCCCCGCCGGGGCCGCAGCAGGCGTCGCGGCCGGCATCCCCACGGTGGTCGTCCCCGGCGAGATGGAGGTCGAGCGCGGCCCCGGGCTGCTGCACCTGGGATCCCACCGCGAGCTGACCCTCGAGCTGCTGCGCTCGCTGGACCCGCAGTCCCCGTCGTCGCCCTTCCACACCGTGCAGGAGACCCGCCCGTGAGCTCCCCCGACTTCCCCGCCGCCGTCCTGTTCGACCACGACGGCACCCTCGTGAACTCCGAGCCCCAGTGGGCCGTGGCCAAGCGGGCGGTGGCCGGCCGCTACGGCGTCGGCTGGAGCACCGAGGACGACCTCGCCACGCTGGGGCGGACGGTGCCCACGTCGGCGCGGCTGATGGTCGAGCGCGGCGCCGAGGGAACCGTCGAGGCCATCACCGCGGAGCTCGGCCGGGAGGTCGCGGCCTCGCTCACGGGCGAGGTGCCGTTCCTGCCCGGCATGCGCGACCTGCTGACCGAGCTGGAGCGGGCCGGCATCCCCGGGGCCGTCGTGACGAACGCCCTGACCGTGGTCGCGGAGGGCACCGCGTCCGGGGCGCCCGAGGTGCTGCGGGTCGTGGTCTCCCAGGAGGACGTGGAGCACGCCAAGCCGCACCCCGAGCCCTATCTGCTCGCGGCGCGGCGGCTGGGCGTGGACCCGGCACGGTGCGTGGCGGTCGAGGACTCGCAGACGGGGGCGGCGAGCGCGGCGGCCGCCGGGATGCCGGTGGTGGTGGTCCCCGGTGAGCTGCCGGTGGAGCCCGCGCCCGGCTTCGTGCTCGTGGCCGCCCACACGGACGTCACCCTGGAGTTCCTGCGCGGGCTCGCACCCTCCCGGCCCGCGATCGCGGGCTGAGCGCCTCCGGCCGGCAGTCCCCGGCCGGGCGACCCCGGCCGACGCTCTCCGGCTGACGCCCTCCGGCTGGGCACCTGCGGCTGGGCACCTCCCGGCCGGCGGCCTCCGGCTGACGACGACGAGGGCCCGCCCCCGGCCGTTCCGCGGAATGCGGTGCGGCCGGGGACGGGCCCTCGTGGGTCGTGCCTGACTCAGCGGGTCGCGGTGCCCTGGGGGGAGGACGCGCGGCGCGGGCTCCGGGTGCGGCGGCGCGCCGCGGCCTGGGTGGAGCGGTCCGGCGCGGACTCGGTCGAGTACGCGGGTGCCGCGGAGCGGGTGGGCGCCGCGGAGCGCGCCGGCGCCGCCGAGCGGGACGCCGAGCCGTTGCCGGGGCGGGAGCCGGCACGGTTGCCGGTCTCGGTGCGCTGGTCGCGGGAGGCGTTGCGCGGCTGCTCGGAACGGGCCTGGCCGCCACGGCCGCGGCTGCCGCCGGAGCGGGCGCCCGAACGGCCGCCGGAGCGGCCGCCGCCGGAGCGCTGACCGCTTGCCGGACGTCCCTGGTCCTGGACGGGCTGCGGGACGTAGGCGACCTTCTCGGCGGTCTCGCCCACGAGCGCCGTGACGGCCGGGGAGCCGACGGTCACGGTGTCGAAGTTCGCGGTGACGCCGGCGGCCTTCATGAGCTGGGTGACCTCGCGGCGCTCCTCCTTGGTGGCGACCGTCACGACGGAGCCGGAGGCGCCGGCGCGCGCGGTGCGCCCGGAGCGGTGCAGGTAGGACTTGTGCTCGGTGGGCGGGTCGATGTGCACGACCAGCTCGACCTCGTCCACGTGCACGCCGCGGGCGGCCACGTCGGTGGCCACGAGCACGCGCACGTCACCGGCGGAGAACTGGGCCAGGTTGCGGTCGCGGGCGTTCTGCGAGAGGTTGCCGTGCAGGTCCACGGCGGGGATGCCCATCTGGCTGAGCTTGCGGGCCATCTTCTTGGCGCGGTGCTTGGTGCGCGTGAACATCACGCGGCGGCCCGTGCCGGAGGCCAGGGCCTCGATGAGCTCCTGCTTCTCGTCCGCGTCCACGACGAGCACGTGGTGGTCCATGGTGGACACGGACGCCTGCGGGGCGTCCACGGAGTGCTTGACCGGGTTGGACAGGAACTGCTTGACGAGCTTGTCCACGCCGCCGTCGAGCGTCGCGGAGAACAGCAGCCGCTGGCCGCCCTGGGGGGTGCGCTTGAGGATGCGGGTGACCACGGGCAGGAAGCCCATGTCGGCCATGTGGTCGGCCTCGTCGATGACCGTCACGCGGACGTCGTCGAGCGTGAGGACGTTCTGCTTCAGCAGGTCCTCGAGCCGGCCGGGGCAGGCGATGACGATGTCGGCGCCCTTGGCGAGCGCCTTCTCCTGGTTGCGCTGGGAGACCCCGCCGAAGATGACGGTGGTGGTCTGCCCGGCGGCCTCGGCCAGCGGGGCGATCGCGCGGTCGATCTGGGTGGCCAGCTCGCGGGTGGGTGCCAGCACCAGGCCGGTGGGCCGGTTGGCGCGGCGGGCGGCGCGGGCGCCGTTGCCGGTCAGACCGGCGAGCCGGGACACGAGCGGCAGCGCGAACGCCACGGTCTTGCCCGAGCCGGTCTTGCCGCGGCCGAGCACGTCACGGCCGGCCAGCGAGTCGGGGAGGGTCTTCTCCTGGATGGGGAACGCCTGCTCGATGCCCTGCTGGGCGAGGACGGCGGAAAGGGCCTTGGGCACGCCAAGGTCGGTGAAAGTAGCCAAAACTGGGATACGTCTTTCGATCGGATGTCCCGGCAAGGGGGTAGCGCGCCGGGTTGCGCCGAATGACTCCTGGAGCCCCTGCGAGCGGGCTGAAACCGTCTGGAACGGTGCCACGCTGGAAGAAGAAAGGGGTGCTCGACGCCTGCCTGCTCACCCGGGAACGGGGAGCAGTGCCATGTGCAATACCGTTCACCCTACAGCACCGGGCGCCCGGCACGACCGGGATGTGGTGCAGCACACGGCCGTGCCGCCACCCTGCTCCGCCCGCTCCCCCGCCCGGGGCGCCGAGCTCACCGCACCGGCGCGAGAGGCGGGCTCCTGTGTGGGCGTCCCGCGCCGGCGCGGTGAGTTCGCGGCCGGGGCCGGGCCGGGGCCGCCCGGCACCGTGCCGGGCGGCGGGGCCGGCTACAGCGCCGTGTAGCCGCCGTCGACGAGGTAGTACCCGCCCGTCATGAAGGACGCCCTGTCCGAGAGCAGGAACGTGGTCAGGGCGGCGACCTCCTCGGCGCGGCCCAGCCGGCCGAGCGGGTGCTTGGCGGCGAGCCCCTCGAGGACGGCCGCGGGAGCGGTCCGCAGCAGCGGGGTGTCGATGTAGGCGGGGCCGACGGCGTTGATCCGCACGCCGCGCTGCCCGTACTCCACCCCGGCCTGCTTGGTGAGGCCGACCACGCCGTGCTTCGCGGCGGTGTAGGCGCTGTTGCCCGCGGCCGTGGCCACGGTGCCGTGGACCGAGGACATGTTGACGATCGCCCCGCCGCCGGCCTGCTCGATCGCGGGCAGCTGGTAGCGCATGCCGAACATGACGGCGTGCAGGTCGATCTGCACGGTCCGCACCCATGCGTCGATGTCCGACTCGCCGACGGCGTCCGCGGTGCCCCCGATCCCGGCGTTGTTCACCGCGAGGTGCAGCCCGCCGTAGGTCTGCTGGGCGAACTCGACCGCGGCCTCGCAGTCCTCGGGCTTCGCCACGTCCTGGCGGAAGCCGGCCGCGTCGCCGCCGGCGGCCATGATCGCCTGGACGACGTCGTCGATCCGCCGGGTGTCGATGTCCGTGACGACGACCTTGGCGCCCTGCGCCGCGAGGTCCTTGGCGCAGGCCTCGCCGATGCCGGAGGCGGCGCCGGTGACGAGCGCGACCTTGTCCTTGAGGTCAGCCATGTGGTTCTCCTGCCGTGTGTCCGCTGGGCCGGACCGGGTGGCCCGGCACTCCCAGTCTGTCCGGAAACGCCGGGGCCCGCGAGGAGGGCGCGGGGGTTTCCGCCCGCGTCGCTCCTCGCGCCCGGGCCGGCCGGGGCTCAGCCCTCGTCGTCCTCGGACTTCTCGGCGTCGTGCGCCCGGCGCAGCGCGGCGGAGTCCGCCTCCTGGGCGGCCTTCTGCCCGCGCACCACCTCGGTCAGGAGCTTCGTCATCTCCTTGGCCACGCCGGCCGCGGACTGCGGGTTCTGGCCGGTGACGAGGCGGTCGTCGACGACGACGTTCTCGGTCCAGTTCGGCGCCGTCCGCACGTCCGCGCCCTGCTCGACGAGCTTGTCCTCGAGCAGGAAGGGGACGACGTCCGACTTGCCGACCTCGTTCTCCTCGGCGTTCGTGAACGCGGCCACCTTGCGGCCCTCGACGATGCGCAGCCCGGTGGAGAGCTCGACGTCGACGAGCCCGGCCGGCCCGTGGCAGACGGCGCCGACGACTCCCCCGGCGTCGTGCACGGCGGCCACCAGCGACTGCAGGTCGGCGTTGCCGGCGAAGTCCCACATGGTGCCGTGCCCGCCCACGAGGTAGACGGCGTCGTACTGACCGGGGTCGACCACGCTGATCCGCGGGGTGTTGTACAGGGAGGCCCGCACGGTCTCGTCCTCGAGGTACTGCCGCTGCACCTCGTCCTCCTCGTCCTTGCCGTCCTGCGGCGGCTGCCCGCCGGCGATCGAGGCGAAGTCGACGAAGTACCCGGCGTCCCGGAACACCTTCCACGGGTAGGCCGCCTCGCCGACGAAGTACCCGGTGGGCTCCCCGCTGTCGCCGAGGGTGTCATGGCTGGTGAGAACGAGCAGAACCTTCTTCATGGTCTCGATGTCCATGTCTGTCCTTCCGTCGGGTGGCGGGGCGCGGAGCGCGTCCCGCGGGCCGGTGGCCAGCCTAGGCGCCGGGGGCCGCCACCGGGACGGGTGTTCGCTCCGGGCCCGTCCTGCAGGATGCGGGCGGGGGCTCCCCTGATAGGGTCATTGACGATTCAATGACCCTGTTCGCCCTCCTGAAAGGACCGACCATGAGCCTCTCCAACGCGATCCTGCGCGGCGTCTCCGGCGCCTACCTGCTGCAGTCCGGCTACGGCAAGAAGGACCTTCCCACCGAGGCCGCCGCGGGTCTCCAGCAGTTCGCCGCCACCGGCGTCCCCCAGTTCAAGGAGTGGGACGCCGACACCTTCGGCAAGTTCGTGGCGTACTCGGAGATGGGCATCGGCGCCGCCCTGCTGACGCCGTTCGTCAACAAGCGCCTCGCCGGCCTGGCCCTCGGCGCGTTCTCCGCCGGGCTGCTCTCGATGTACTTCCGCAACCCCGAGATGACCCAGGAGGACGGCGTCCGCCCGACCGAGGCCGGCACGGGCCTCTCGAAGGACGCCTTCCTGGCCGCGATCGCCGCGGCCCTGGTGGTCTCCAAGTAGGCACGGCCTCCGAAGGGTCCCGCGGGGGCCGCCCGTCCGTCCGGACGGGCGGCCCCCGTTTCCCGTTCCCGGCCGGGCACCGCGCACGGCGCTCCTGAGAGGTGCCCGCTCCCCTTAGGACGTCCGTGCCGCCGGGGAGAATGGGACCCATGACGACGACGGCGCACCGCCGGGCCCGTCCGGCTCCGGGTCCGCACCGAGCCGCTCCCGCCGGGGAGCGGGTCCTGGACCCCGGTGTCCGGGCAGAGGTGCGGGCGGTCGTCGGGGAGCTCGTGGACTCGGCGGCCGCGCAGGCGCAGGAGGCCGGGCGCCAGCTGCGCTGCATCCACCGGCTGTGGCTGCTGGCCTGGGAGGACCGCGAGATCGACTGGGTCTCCACCGCCGGGCTGATGCCGTACGAGGCCGACGAGCTCGTGTGCTCCCTGCTGGAGACCGACGACCAGCTGGTGCGCGACCTCGCCGACGAGATCGGCCCGGCGCTGCACCTGCCCGCCGGCACGGCCCTGGAGCGCGTCCGCGAGGCCCTGGTCCTCGGCCTGCACCTGCCGGAGACCCTCGAGGCCCTGGAGGCGGGCCGCTTCAGCGCCCGGCACGCCTCGGTGATCGCCGATCAGTGGCGCGAGCTCGTCGAGGACGCCCCGGCGGACCAGGAGGCCCCGCACGACCTCGTGCAGCAGCTCGCCGCGGAACTGACGGAGCGGGCGCCGCACTGCACGGTGGCGCAGCTGCGCGCGTGGGCCCGGCGGCGGCGCGCCGCGCTGCTGGCCGAGACGCAGGAGGCGAGGCACCGGGTGGCCCGAGCCGGACGCCGCGTGTGGGTCGAGCACGGCGAGGACGGCATGGCGTGGGTGCACGCCCTGCTGGAGGCGCCCACCGCGCTCGCGGTGCAGGACCGGCTCGACGCGCTCGTGGCGCTCCTCGCGCCCGCGGAGGCAGCCGCCCGCGCGTGCCCCGGTGACGGGACGGACGCGTCCGATCACGGGGATCCGGCAGGAGCCGCGGACCTCGGCGCGCGGCCCGGTCCCGGTCCGGACGGCCGCCCCGTGGCCGTCCGGACCGAGGCGCAGCTGCGGGCGGACGTCCTCGCCGACCTCCTGCTGGCCGGGGAGGTCCCCGACGACCCCGCGTTCCCGCAGGGGGTGCGGGGGCAGGTCTGCGTGACGGTCCCGGTGCTCACGCTGCTGGAGTGCCCTCCCGGCGGCCCGGCGGGCGGGGTGCCCGCGGACGCCCCGGTGCTCGTCGGTCACGGTCCGATCAGCGCGGAGGCCGCCCGGGAGCTGGCCGCCGGCGCCCCGTCGTGGCAGCGCGTCCTGACGCATCCCGTCACCGGCGCCGTTCTCGACCACGACCGCAGCACCTACGCCGTGCCCGCCGATCTGCGGCGCCGGCTGCGGCTCCGGGACGGAACCTGTCGTTTTCCCGGATGCCGCCGGCGGGTCGAGCGCTGCGACCTCGACCACACGGTGGCGTGGCAGGACGGCGGCCGCACCGCCGCGGACAACCTGGCCCACCTGTGCCGCCACCACCATCTCGTCAAGCACCGCCGGGGTGCTCTCGGCCGCTGGTCCGTCCGGCAGCTCGGCCCGGCCCCCTTCGGCGGAGCGCTCGAGTGGACGTCGCCGGCCGGGCTGACCCACCGGACGGAGCCGGACCCCTCGGCCGGCATGCCACCGGACCGGACGGCGTCGGTCTGGGACGTGCTGGACGGCGCCGTCCCGCCCGGGGGCGTGGCCGATCGAGCTGCACCGGAACGAACCGCCCCGCTCCGGGCCGTACCGGACCGTGCCGTGCCCGCTCGGACCGTGCCGCCCGGCGCCGTGCCCGATGAAGCTGTCCCGGAACGTGCCGCACCGGACCGGGTCGCACCGGACCGGGTCGTACCGGACCGGGTCGCACCGCCCCGGGTCGTACCGGACCGGGTCGCACCGCCCCGGGTCGTACCGGACCGTGCCGGACCGGACGGCGTCGCACCGGACGGCGTCGCACCGGGCCGTGCCGCGCCCGAGGACGCGGACCCTCCCCCGTTCTGACCGCCGGCCGGTCCGGTCAGGCGGGAGACCGGCCCGGGTCCTCCGCCGTCGTCTCCACCGAGACCCGGTAGCCCATGCTGTGGGTCTCCTCCGGTTCCAGGTGCACCGCGGCGGCGTGGGTGTTGGCGCCCTCCACGCACACGAAGTCCGTCCAGCCGTCCGGTCCCACGTCGGGCAGCGCGGCCGCCTTCTCCGCCCCCGGGTTCCACACCACGGTGGTGCCGGAGTTCTTCTTCCGGATCCGGAGCACCCGTCCGAGCACGGGGTCCACGACGGCCACGTCCTCGCTCGAGCGGTACACCCGGTCGGTCTCGCCGTCGAACCGGACGTCCCCCTCCTGCACGCAGTCCTCGCGGTCCAGGACCTTGTCACGGTAGGAGGCGCCGTCCAGGCCCTCGACGCGGATCTTCCGCACGTCCCCCACCACCAGGTACGCGTGCAGGGCCTCCTCGAAGTCGAACGGCTGCTCGCCGGTGTTCGTGATGCTCAGCTCGAGGGACAGCTCGGTGCCGAAGCGCACCACGAAGTACGCCTCGAACGGGTACGGGAACTGCTCCCGGTGCGCGGGGTCGGTGACGTCCGCGTCCGAGAGCCGGTAGACGACCAGCGCCTCGTGGTCGGAGGACTCGCGCGACTCGACGTGCCACGGGAGCGTGCGGGCGAAGCCGTGCTTGGGCTCGCGCCCGCCGTCCGCACCGTCCGCGAACCACGGGAAGCAGATCGGGACACCACCGCGCACGGGCCTGCCCGTCTCGAGCGCCGTGCTGGGGGACAGCCACAGCACCGGGGCGTGGCCCGTGGGGATCCAGTCGGTCACGTGCGCACCCTGGTCGTAGACGGCACCAGTGGCGTCCGCGCAGGAGAACGGGCGGGGATCTGGGAGTTCGCTCATGCCCCTCAGGCTAGACGGAGGGCCCGGCCCCCGTCAGGAGGCCGGGCCCTCGTGCGCCGACGTCGGTCAGACGCCGGTGCGCTCGGCTGTCAGACGCCGGTGCGCTCGTAGGAGTCGATCGCCCCGGGGCGGCCCTCCATGAACCCCTCGATCGTCCGGCGGTCCGCCCGCAGCGTGGGGTCGTGGTCCAGATAGTGCTTCGTCTCCCGGACGATCAGCCCGGAGAGGATCAGCAGCCCGAGGAGGTTGGGCAGCGCCATCAGGCCGTTCATCACGTCGGCGAAGTTCCACACGACGGCCAGCGGGACGGTGGCGCCCACGAACACCACGAGGGAGAAGACCACCCGGTAGGGCATCACCGCCGGGCGCCCGAAGAGGCGCTCCATGCAGCGCTCCCCGTAGTAGGCCCAGCCCAGGATCGTCGAGTACGCGAAGAGCACGAGCCCCACCGTCACCACGACGTGCCCCCACTCACCGGGCAGGCCCTGGCTGAAGGCGTCGCCGGTCATGGTGGCGGCGAAGTCGGCGCCCTGCTCCCAGACGCCGGTGGTGATGAGGACGAGGCCTGTGAAGCTCACCACGATGATCGTGTCGATGAAGGTCTGGGTCATGGAGACCAGCCCCTGCCGGACCGGGTGGGTGGTCTGGGCGGCCGCGGCCGCGATGGCCGCCGAGCCCATGCCCGACTCGTTGGAGAACAGTCCCCGGGCCACGCCCATCTGCACGGCGAGCATGATGGCCGAGCCGGCGAACCCGCCGACGGCCGCGGTGCCCGTGAAGGCGTCGGTGAAGATGAGGGCGATCGCCTGCGGCAGCGCCGCCACGTTGACGAGCAGGATGAACAGCGCGCCCAGGACGTAGAAGAGGATCATGAACGGCACGAGCGCCGCCGTGACCCGGCCGATCGCCCGGATGCCGCCGACGAGCACGGCGAGCGTCAGCACCGCGAGCACGATGCCGGTGATCCACGTCGGCACCCCGAAGGACCCCTCGACGTTCGAGGCGATCGCGTTGCCCTGGGTCATGTTGCCGATGCCGAACGCGGCCAGTGCGGCGGCGATCGCGAAGAAGATCGCCAGGCACTTCCCGAACCCGTTGCGGATGCCGCGCTCGAGGTAGTACTGCGGTCCGCCGGAGATCTCGCCCTTGGCGTCCGTGGTGCGGAACCGCACCGCCAGGAACGCCTCCGAGTACTTGGAGGCCATGCCGAGCAGGCCGGTGACCCACATCCAGAACAGGGCGCCCGGCCCGCCGATCGAGATCGCGGTGGCCACGCCCACGATGTTGCCGGTGCCGACGGTCGCGGCGAGCGCCGTGGTCAGTGCCTGGAACTGGGAGACGTCGCCGCCCTGGGCCTCGGCGTCCTTGCGCTCGAACAGTGCCAGCCGCAGCGCGGAGCCCAGCTTGCGGAACTGCAGCCCGCCCAGCCGCACGGTCAGGTACAGGCCGGTGAGCAGCAGCAGGGGGATGAGGACGTAGGGCCCCCAGATGATGCCGCCCAGCTCGCCGAGGGCGGTCTCGATGGTTTGGAGCATGTGTTCTCCCGTGGGTGTCGGGTGGGTCAGGGAAGGGACCGTGACGAGGCTGTGACCTCCGTCTCGGCCGAAGGCATCTAATCACAGGTCCGGAGGTCCGACCGCCATTGACCGGTGGACCGGCCACAGTCTCGTCCCGGCCCGTTTCTGCCCTGTTACGGCCCGGGAAGACCGGGGTCCTCCGGGGCCTGCCGCGAGAGCCGGCGCGCGAGCAGCACGGTCCCGGTGGCGAGCAGGGAGCACACCGCCATGGACACGGCCATGGGCACGGCGGTGTGCTGCCCGGCCAGACCGGTCAGCGGGCTCACGAGCCCGCCCAGGAGGAACTGGACCAGCCCGAGCACGGCCGACCCGGCACCGGCCCGGCCGGGCACCCGGCCCTGGGCGAGAGCCACGGCGTTGCCCATGACGAAACCGATGCAGGTCTGGCTCACGAAGAGGTGCGCCAGAGTGGTCCATCCGGTGATCCCGGCGAGAATCAGCCCCAGTCCCACCACGTTGACGGTGGCCATGACCACGATCGCGGTGCGGAGGATGGTGCCGGGCTCGACCCGGTCGACGAGGCGGGTGTTGACGACCGCGCCCAGGATCGAGCCCCCCGCGTTGACGGCGAAGACCACGGAGTAGCCGAGCGCCGAGTAGCCGAGCACGTTCTGCACCACGAAGGAGGACGCGGAGATGTAGGAGAACAGGGCGCCGAACGCGAGGCCGAAGGCCAGGGCGTAGGCCATGAAGGACGGGGTGCGCAGCACGCGCCAGGACCCGGTCACGACCGCGCCGACCCCGCCGCGGTGCCGGCGGTGCGGGGGCAGGGTCTCGGGGACCACGAGCACGGAGCACGCCAGCATCAGCAGCCCGAACACCGCGAGCACCCAGAACACGGTCTGCCACGGGGCCACCGTGGCGATCACTCCGCCCAGCAGGGGGGCCACCACCGGGGCCAGCGAGGTGATGGTCGCGAGGATCGAGAACAGCTTGGCGGCCCCGCGCCCGGAGGCGATGTCCGAGACCACGGCGCGGGCGATCACCACGCCCGCCGCCCCGGCGAGGCCCTGGACCGCCCGCAGGACCAGCACCACCCCGATGCTCGGGGCCAGGACCACGGCGACGGAGCTGAGCAGGAACAGCGCGTTGCCGGCCACCATGAGCCGGTGCCGCCCGAGCACGTCGGACACCGGGCCGAGCAGGAACTGCCCCACGGCCATGCCGACCATGTAGGTGGTCAGCGTCAGCTGCACCGCGGAGGCCGACGCCCCGAAGTGCTCCGCCATGGCCGGCATCGAGGCCAGGTACATGTCCGTGGCCATCGGGCTCACCGCGCTGAGGATCCCCAGCGCCGCCACCAGCACCACCCGGTCCCTGCCGCCGGAGAGGCGCAGGCGGGAGCGCACGGGGTGGTCGGGCGGCGGTGAGCTCACGGCGGGTCCTTCGGCACGGGTGCTGGGCGGGACTCATGCTATCGACGCCGTGCGCGGGGAGCCGAGGGCGGCCACGAGAGGCGACAATGCCCTCATGAGACTCGCCGTGTACACCGGGGCCTCCCTCGGTTCCGACCCCCTGTTCCCCGAGGCCGCCCGGGCCTTCGCCACCGCTCTCGCCCGTCGCGGCGTGGGCGTGGTCTACGGCGGCGGCCACGTGGGGCTGATGGGCGTCGTCGCCGACGCCGCGCTGGCCGCCGGGGGCGAGGTGGTCGGGGTCATGCCGCAGTCCCTGGTCGACGACGAGACCGCCCACCCGGGGCTGACCGAGCTGCGCATCGTCGGGACGATGCACGAGCGCAAGGCCGAGATGGCCGCCCTCGCGGACGGGTTCGTGGCCCTGCCCGGTGGCCTGGGCACCCTCGAGGAGATCTTCGAGGCCTGGACGTGGCTGCAGCTGGGGGTGCACGCCAAGCCGGTCGGCTTCCTCGACGTGGCCGGCTACTGGCGGCCCCTGCTGGACGCGGTGGCCTCGATGTCCGCGGCCGGCCTCGTGCGCCCCGAGTACCGGGACGCGGCCGTGGTCGCCCGGGACGCGGACGAGCTGCTGGAGCGGTTCGCGGCGTGGGAGGCGCCGCCCCGCCGCTGGTCGGAGCCGCCCGCCGTGGGCGGCGGGGCGGTGCCCCCCGGGCCTGCACCCGGCCGGTCGGCAGCAGGCCGGCCGACAGCCGGCGGGTCCGCGACCACCCGGCCTGCGCCTAGGATGGTGGGCGATGAGCGAGCAGACCCCTTCCCCCGCTGAGGGCCCCGCGCAGGGCCCCGTTCCCGAGGAGTTCCACCGCCGGCCGTACTCCTTCGTGCGCCGCGGCGACCGCCTCACCGCCCGCCGCCAGAAGGCCTGGGACGACTGGGCGCCCACCCGGGTGATCGACGTCCCGCGGGTGCGCACGGACACCTCCGTGCACCCCGACCACGAGTTCGACGCCGCCGCGGCCTTCGGGCGCGAGGCGCCGCTGGTCGTGGAGGTCGGCTCGGGGCTCGGCGAGGCCGTCGTGCACGCCGCCGCCCAGGATCCCGCGCGGAACTTCCTCGCCGTCGAGGTGTACAAGCCCGGGATCGCGGACCTCCTGCTCAAGGCGGGCCAGGCCGGCGTGGACAACGTCCGCGTGGTGCAGGCCAACGCGCCCGAGGTCCTGGAGCACCTGCTCGCCCCGGCCTCGGTCGACGAGCTGTGGGTGTTCTTCCCGGACCCCTGGCACAAGACCCGCCACCACAAGCGGCGCCTGGTCTCCCCCGCGTTCGCCGAGCTCGCCGCCCGGGTGCTCGTGCCGGGCGGGCTGTGGCGGCTCGCCACGGACTGGCAGGAGTACGCGCTGGTGATGCGCGAGGTCCTCGACGCGTCCCCGCACTTCGAGAACGTCCACCCGGGCCCGCTCGCCGACGACGAGCACCCGGACACGGGCTGGGCCCCCCGCTGGGAAGGACGGATCCTCACGAGCTTCGAGCGCAAGGCGCGGGAGGCGGGCCGCGTCCCGCGCGACCTCGTCTACCGCCGGACGGAGTGAGCGCAGCCTCCGGCCCGGAGCGGGACGGCTTCGTCGTGGTGCGCCCGGGTGATCCCCGCACGCGGCCGCTCCTCGAGGGCCTGCACCTCGAGTACGTGGAGCGCTACGGCCCCGAGATCGGGGCGGAGGAGATGGCGCACCACCCGGTGGACGACTTCATCGCCCCCGCCGGGGCGCTCCTGCTCCTCCTCGAGGACGGCGTGACGGTGGCCGGAGGCGCGTTCCGCCGGCACGACGACGCCACCGCCGAGCTCAAGCGGGTGTGGACCGCTCCGGCGCACCGCCGGCGCGGGATCTCCCGGCGGGTCCTGGCCGAGCTCGAGCGGCTCGCCGCCGCGGCCGGGTATCGGCGCATCTACCTCACCACCGGCAGCCGCCAGCCCGAGGCGTTCGCCCTCTACCGCCGCAGCGGCTACGTCCTGCTGCCCGGGACCGCGCAGGTCTATCCGGGTGGCGTGTACGACGTGGGCTTCGAGAAGCACCTGCGCTGACCCGCACCGGTCCGGGTCCGGCCGTCCCGGGATCCAGCCGGTCAGCGCTCCTGCCGGCGCGAGGCCGGCCGATCAGCGCTCCTGCTGGCGCGAGGCCGGCCGGTCAGCGTTCCTGCTGGCGCGGGGGCCGGTACAGCACCACGGCCTGCGAGATCTTGCGGGCGCGGGGACGGGCGCCGCGGGCCATGCGCACCACGTCCCCGCCGACACCGGCGGCGAAGATCCGCGAGGACTCCTCGGCCCGGTCCCGGGCGTCCTCGAGCTCCTGGGACAGCTCCGCCACCCTCGCGCGCAGGGCCGCGACCTGGTTCTCCAGCTGGAGGATGCGCCGGATGCCCTCGAGGGACACGCCCTCCTGGGACAGCACCTGGATCTGCTGCAGCTTCTCGATGTCGCGCTGGGAGTAGCGCCGGGCCCGGCCCGGGGCGCGGGACGGCCTGACGAGGCCGAGCCGGTCGTACTGGCGCAGCGTCTGCGGGTGCATCTCCGCGATCTCCGCGGCCACGGAGATCACGAACAGCGGCTGGTCTGCGTCCAGTGCCATCTCACACCCGCGCCTTCGCGGCCAGGCCGGCCCGGGGGTCCTGGGCCGCGGTCGCCTCGGCGAACGCCCGGACGGCGTCCTGCGCCTGCTCGTCGAGCTCGGCCGGCACGTGCACCTCGACCGTCACGATCAGGTTGCCCGAGCCCTTGGCCGTGCTGAACCCGCGCCCCTTGACGCGGAAGCGCCGGCCCGAGGACGTGCCCGCCGGCACCTTCAGCCGCACGGTGCCGCCGTCCAGCACGGGCACCTCGATCGTGGCGCCCAGAGCCGCCTCGGGGAAGGAGATCGGCACGGTGACCTCGACGTCGTCCGTGCCCTCGACCCGCTTGAAGAAGGGGTGCGGCGTCACGTGGACGGTGACGTAGAGGTCCCCGGCCCCGCCGGGCCCGGAGTGGCCCTTGCCGGCGAGCTTGAGCTTCTGCCCGTCCCGCACGCCGGCGGGGATCCGCACCGTGGTCTCCTGACCGTTGCCGCGGCGCAGCTTGATCGTGGTGCCGTGCACGGAGGAGCGGAACGGGATGGTCGTCTCCGTCCGGATGTCCTCCCCGCGCGCCGGCGGGGCCTGGTACCCGCCGTAGCCGCCGGGCGCTCCGTAGCCCGTCTGGCCGCCGAACTGAGCGAACAGGTCCTCGAACCCGCCCGGGCCCCCCGCGCCGCCGGTGGAGTAGGTCGTGCGCCGGCGGCGCCCTCCGCCGCCTCCGCCGAAGATGTCGCCGAAGAGGTCCTCGAAGTTCGCCGAGCCGCCCCCGCCGCCGGCGCCGCCCGCGGTGAAGCGCGCGCCGGAGCCCATCGCGCGGATCGCGTCGTACTGCTTGCGCTCCTCGGGGTCGGAGAGCACGGAGTTCGCCTCCGTGATGTCCTTGAACCGCTGCTCGGCCTCCGCGTCGCCCGGGTTCTGGTCCGGGTGGTACTCGCGGGCGAGCTTGCGGTAGGCCTTCTTGACGTCGGCTGCGGACGCGTCCTTGGAGACGCCGAGAATGCTGTAGAAGTCCTTGTCGATCCAGTCCTGGCTGGCCATGACGCCTCCTTTCTGTGGGGCCGGTCGGGGTCCTGTCGAGCAGGGCCCGGTGGTGGTGCTGGGGTGGTCCCCGGTGCCGCGGCACCGGGGACGGGTGGACGGGTCAGGGGAGGCCCGCGGGGCGGGCCTCCCCTGCCGTCGCTCGGATCAGGCCGGGACCGGCCTCACTCGGCGACCGCGACGGCGACCTGGGCGGGCCGCACCACGCGCTCACCGATCCGGAAGCCGGAGCGCAGCACCATCGAGACCTGGTCGGGCTCGACCTCGCTCGTGGGCTGCTGCAGCACCGCCTCGTGGACGTTCGGGTCGAACTTCTCCCCGACCTCCCCGATCCGCACGAGCCCCTGCCGCACGAGGGTCTCCTCGAGCTTGTTCGCGATCGCCGCGAACGGGCCGTCGGTGAGATCCCCCGCCTGCCGGGCCGCGTCGATGTCGTCGAACACCGGCAGCAGCGTCTGCAGGAGGTCGCCCGTGACGAACGTCCGCAGCTGCTCCTTCTCGCGCGCCGTGCGGTGCTTGAAGTTCACGAACTCGGCCTGCAGCCGGCGCAGCTCCTCGAGCCGCTCCTCGGCGAGGGCGGCCGACGGGGAGTCCTCTCCCGCGGCGCCCGGCGCCGCGGCGTCCCCGGACTCGGCGTCGGTCGACTGGGGCGTCGAGAGGATGTCGTCCACCGTCAGGCCCTCGGGCCCGGCCTCCTCCTGGGGGCGGGTCCCGGGGTCCTGCGCGCGGTGCTCCTCGGGCTGCGCGGCGGGGTCCCCGGGGACGTTCCCGGGGCCGTTCTCCGCCGCGTTCTCGTCGGGTCCTGGCGTGGGGTCGGGCATGCTCACTTCTTCTCGTCCTCGTCGTCGACGACCTCGGCGTCGACGATGTCCTCGTCGCCGGTGGCACCGGCCGCGCCCGCACCCGGGGCGCCCTCGGCGCCCTCGGTCTGCGACTGCGCGTAGAGAGCCTCGCCGAGCTTGGTCTGGGACTGCTGCAGCTTGTCGTAGGCCGACTTCACGGCGTCGTCGTCCTCGCCCTCGAGCGCCTGCTTCAGGGCGTCGACGTCCGCCTGCACCTCGGACTTGACGTCCGCGGGCAGCTTCTCGTCGTTGTCCTTCAGGAGCTTGTCGACGGAGTAGGCCTGCTGCTCCGCGTTGTTGCGCAGGTCGGCCGCCTCGCGGCGCACCCGGTCCGCCTCGGCGTTGGCCTCGGCGTCCTTGACCATGCGGTCGATGTCCTCCTTGGAGAGGGAGGACCCGCCCGTGATGGTCATCGACTGCTCGGTGCCGGTGCCCTTGTCCTTCGCGGAGACGTGCACGATGCCGTTGGCGTCGATGTCGAAGGTCACCTCGATCTGCGGCATCCCGCGCGGGGCGGGGGCGATGCCGGTCAGCTCGAAGGTGCCCAGGTTCTTGTTGTCCCGGGTGAACTGGCGCTCGCCCTGGAAGACCTGGATGGACACGGACGGCTGGTTGTCCTCGGCGGTGGTGAAGGTCTCGGACCGCTTGGTGGGGATGGCCGTGTTGCGCTCGATGAGCTTGGTCATCACGCCGCCCTTGGTCTCGATGCCCAGCGACAGCGGGGTCACGTCGATCAGCAGCACGTCCTTGCGGTCGCCCTTGAGCACGCCGGCCTGGATGGCGGCACCGACGGCGACGACCTCGTCCGGATTCACGCCCTTGTTGGGCTCCTTGCCGGCCAGGCGCTGGACGGTCTCCGCGACGGCGGGCATGCGGGTCGAGCCGCCCACCAGCACCACGTGGTCGATGTCGGACACGGAGATGCCGGCCTCGGTGATGACGTCCTTGAACGGCTTCTCGGTGCGCTCGAGCAGGTCCCGGGTGAGCTCCTCGAACTTGGCGCGGGTGAGGCGCTCGTCCAGGTGCACGGGGCCCTCGGGGGTCACGGACAGGTACTGCAGGGAGATGTTGGTGCTGGTCGCGGAGGACAGCTCCTTCTTGGCCTGCTCCGCGGTCTCCTTCAGGCGCTGCAGGGCGATCTTGTCCTTGGACAGGTCCGCGCCGGTCTTCGACTTCACCTGCGCCAGCAGCCAGTCGACCACGCGCTGGTCCCAGTCGTCGCCGCCCAGCCGGTTGTCGCCGGCGGTCGCACGGACCTGGATGGTGGAGAAGTCGTCCTCGTCCTTGCCGACCTCCAGCAGGGAGACGTCGAAGGTGCCGCCGCCGAGGTCGAAGACGAGGATGAGCTCGTCCTCCTTGCCCTTCTCCAGGCCGTAGGCGAGCGCCGCGGCGGTGGGCTCGTTGACGATGCGCAGCACGTTCATGCCGGCGATCTCACCGGCCTCCTTGGTGGCCTGGCGCTCGGCGTCGTTGAAGTACGCCGGGACGGTGATCACGGCGTCGGTGACCTTGTCGCCCAGGTAGGACTCGGCGTCGGTCTTGAGCTTCATGAGGATGCGCGCAGAGATCTCCTGCGCCGTGTACTTCTTGCCGTCGATGTCCGTGGACCATCCGGTGCCCATGTGGCGCTTCACCGAGGCGATGGTGCGGTCCACGTTGGTGACGGCCTGGCGCTTGGCGATGTCGCCGACCAGGGTCTCGCCGTCCTTCGAGAAGGCGACGACGGACGGCGTGGTCCGGTTGCCCTCGGCGTTGGCGATGACGGTGGGCTCGCCGCCCTCCAGCACGGACACCACGGAGTTGGTGGTGCCGAGATCGATTCCTACTGCACGAGACATGGACGTGTTCTCCTTCGGGTCGAGCTGAACCGGGCGGGCCGTCGTGGCCCCGTTGGGTCCCGGAGGTCTCAGGTCTTGAGTTTTCCTGACTCAAGTCTGCCACGTGAGGGGCTGATGTCAAGCCAACTTGAGTCAGATCGACTCAACCTATCTGCGGTGCCAGGTGTGAGCACGCGCTCACCGCTCTGCTGCCGTGAGAGCTCTCCGCTAGAATGGACTGTTGCGCCCGGACCACCGGGCCCCATCGACATCACCGGGTCCGCCCCGCACGCCCACGCACGCACTTCGACACGACACCGCACGCACCCGACACCGCAGGAGCCTCCGTGAGCACCACACCACCCCATTCGCCGCAACCACCGAGCCCGAACGGGTCCCCGCACCGGCCGAAGCCGCGCGAGGTGCTGCGGGAGATCAACTACCCCCACGGCATCCACCCCGCCCTGGTCCCCGGCATCGCCGTGGAGGACCAGAAGCTGCACTACGGCACGGACAAGGTCGTCTTCCTCGTCACCGCCGCGCTGATCGTGGCGTTCATCGCATGGGGCGTGCTCTCCACCGAGTCCCTGACCGCCGCCTCCACCGCCGCCCTGGGCTGGGTCACCGGCAACGCCGGCTGGTTCTTCACCGCGCTGTCCACGGCCGCCGTGCTGTTCATGCTCGTCGTCGGCTTCAGCCGCACCGGCCGCATCCCGCTGGGCATGGACGACGAGAAGCCCGAGTACTCCTTCTTCTCGTGGCTCGCCATGCTCTTCGCCGCCGGCATGGGCATCGGCCTGATGTTCTACGGCGCCTCCGAGCCCATGAGCCACTTCGGCGCGGGCGTCCCCGGCTTCGGGGCGGACCCCGGTTCCGAGGAGATGACCGTCTACGCCCTCGTCCAGACGGCCTTCCACTGGGGCCTCAACCCCTGGGCCATGTACGCCGTGGTCGGCTCCGCCGTCGCCTACGGCGCGTACCGCCGCGGGCGCCCCCCGCTGATCAGCCGGATCTTCGTGCCGCTGATCGGCCAGCAGCGCGCCGAGGGCGGCCTGGGCCGGCTCATCGACGTGTTCGCCATCTTCGCGACCCTCTTCGGCACCGCGGCCTCCCTGGGGATCGGCGCGCTGCAGATCTCCCGGGGCCTCGAGATCGTGGCCGGCTGGGGCCCGCTCGGCAACGGGGGCCTCATCGCCGTCATCGCCGTGCTCACGGCCGCCTTCGTGGTCTCCGCCGTCTCCGGCGTGGCCCGCGGCATCCGCTACCTCTCCAACACGAACCTGCTGCTGGCCTTCCTGCTGGCCCTGTTCGTGTTCGTGGCCGGGCCCACCGTCCTGATCCTGGACCTCGTTCCCGCCGTGTTCAGCACGTACCTGCAGGAGTACCTGTGGATGACCGGGCAGACCGGCGGCTGGGGCGAGGACTCGACCGCCTTCGCCGGCGGCTGGACCGTGTTCTACTGGGCGTGGTGGCTGTCCTGGTCCCCGTTCGTCGGGATGTTCATCGCCAAGATCTCCCGCGGCCGCACGCTGCGCCAGTTCGTGACCGTGGTGCTCATCGTGCCCTCCTCGATGTGCGTGCTCTGGTTCGTGGTCATCGGCGGCACCGCCATGTACCTGCAGCGCACCGGGACCGACCTCGCGGCCGCCGGAGGCCAGGAGGCCGTGCTGTTCGGGATGTTCGACGCCCTGCCCCTCGGCGCGCTCACGTCGGTGCTCGCCATGGTCATCATCGGCATCTTCTTCGTGACCAGCGCGGACTCCGCGTCCATCGTCATGGGCACCCTGTCCCAGCGCGGGCGGCCGGAGCCCAGCCGCTTCATCGTGGTGTTCTGGGGCCTGTGCCTCGGCGGCATCGCGACGGTCATGATGCTCGTGGGCGGCGACGACGCCCTGACCGGGATGCAGAACCTGGTCACCGTCTCGGCCCTGCCGTTCGCGGTCATCGTCGCCTTCCTGATGGTCTCCTTCTACAAGGACCTGCGCAGCGACCCGGCCACGATCCGGCACGCGTTCGCCCTCACGGCCGTGCGCAAGGCCGTGATCCACGGCATCGAGGAGCACGGCGACGACTTCGCCCTCCAGGTGGAGCACGCCCCGGGCGCCCGCGCCGCCGGCGAGACGTTCGACTCGCACGACCCTGCCGTGACCGACTGGTACCGGCGCGTCGACGAGCACGGCCGGGAGATCGACCTCGCCGCGGAGACCGGATCGCGCTCGGCCCCCGACGGATCGGTCCTGAACCCGGACGGTTCGCGCCAGGACCCGGACCCGTCTCACCTGGACCCGGACGAGGATCTTCCCCTCCGTCAGGACCGCGACCGGACCTGACCTCCCGGCACGAGAAGTGCGGCCGTCGCCCCCGGGCGGCGGCCGCACTTCTCGTGCCGGGACCGGACGGCTTAGACTGCCCGCTATGTATTCGATCGTGGCCGTGTGCACGGGCAACATCTGCCGCTCGCCCATGGCGGAGCTCGCCCTGCGCCGCGCCTTCGAGGCCGCAGGACTGGCCGAGCGCGTGCGGATCGACTCGGCGGGCGTCAGCGACGAGGAGCTGGGCAACCCCGTGGACCCCCGCGCCGGTGAGCTCATGCGCCGCGAGGGACTCGACGCCTCCCGGCACGAGGCCCGGGCCTTCGACCCCGTCCGCTTCGACGACCGCGACCTCGTGCTCGCCCTGGACGTCGTCCACTGGCGGCGCCTGCGGGAGCTCGCGCCGGACGAGGCCGCCGCGGCCAAGGTGCGCCTGCTCCGCGAGTTCGACCCCGGCGCCGAGGACCTCGAGCCCGAGGAGCTGGGGATCTACGACCCCTGGTACGGGGGCCCGGAGGACTTCGAGACCACCTACGGCATGATCGCCGCCGCCGTGCCGGGCGTCGTCCGCGCCGTCGCCCGGGAGCTCGGTGCCGGCCGGGGCTCCGCGCAGGACGCCGGCCGCGCGTGATCGACATCGAGCTCGAACTGGACCCGTCGCTCGCCGCGGCCAACCCCGCCGGCACCAACCTGGCGCGGCTGCTCCCCTCCCCCACCCGCCGCCCGTACCTCATCGGCATCGACGGGCGCTCGGGCGCCGGCAAGACCAGCCTCGCCGAGCAGCTCGTCGAGGTGCTGCGCCCGGTGCGGGACGTGACGCTCTTCCACCTCGAGGACCTCTATCCGGGCTGGGACGGACTCGGGCCCGGCCGGCGGACCTACGTGGACGAGGTGCTCACCCCCCTGGACCAGGGCCGGGACGCGGAGTGGAGCGCGTGGGACTGGGTCACCGACTCCCCGGGGACCCCGCGGCTGACCCGGGTGGCGGAGGTCGTGGTCCTGGAGGGCGTCGGCGCCTGCAGCGCCGAGGCCCGGCAGCTGCTGGACGTCTCCGTGTGGGTCGAGCTGCCCACCGCGCTGCGCTACGACCGTGCGCTGAGCCGTGACGGCTCGTACTACGCCGAGCACTGGGACCGCTGGGCCGCCCAGGAGGACGCCTACCTGGCGGAGGACCACGTCTGGGAACAGGTGGACATCCTGCACCCCGGCCCGGTCTGCTGAGCCCTCGGACGCACCCACAGGAGGATCCGTGACCAGCACCGTCGTCGTCCTCGACGCCGCCCACCCCGGGGGCGCCCTCGCCGATCCGTCCGTCCCGCTCGTGCGGATCGACGACCAGGGCCTGACCCGGGGGGACGGCGTCTTCGAGACCATGCGCGCCGTCGACGGCGTCGTGCAGAAGTTCGAGGCCCACCACCAGCGGCTCTCGGCCTCCGCGCGGCTGGCCCAGCTGCCCGTGCCGTCCGCGCGGGACACCCGCGGAGCGGTGGAGCTGGCGCTGGCCCACGCGGCCCCCGGCGGGGACGGCGGCCTGGGCGCCGAGCACAGCGTCAAGGTCGTGATCAGCCGCGGCACGCCGGAGGACGGCCCGTGGTCCTGGGTCGTGGTGAGCCCCGTTCCCGGGACCACGTTCCGGCAGCGGCGGGAGGGCGTGACCGCGGTGCTGCTGCCGCGCGGCCACGACCCCGCCCTGGACGCCGGGTACCCGTGGCTGCTGCCGGGGGCCAAGACGCTCTCCTACGCGATCAACATGGCCGCCCTGCGCCACGCCCGCTCCCTCGGGGCGGACGAGGCGGTCTTCACCACGGAGGGCCGCAGGGTCCTGGAGGGTGCGACGTCCTCCGTGGTCTGCGCCCGCGTGCGCGGCGACCGCCGCACCCTGCTGACACCGGAGCCCTCGCACGGGATCCTGCCGGGCACCACGCAGGCCAAGATCTTCGCCGCCGCCCGCCGGGACGGCTGGGAGCTCGGCTACGGCCCGCTGTACCCGGCGGACCTCATGGAGGCCGACGCCGTGTGGCTGGTCTCCAGCGTGCGGCTCGCGGTGCCGGTGCGCCGGCTCGACCACCAGCCGCTGCCGGTGGACCCGGACCTGACCCGGCTCGTCACGAGCTGGGTCTCGCAGGCCTGATCCTTCGCTCAGGCCCAGATGAACCGGTGCGTCCCGAGCAGGACCGACACCGCCGGGCCGGCCGCGGCGGCCGCCGCGCAGCCCGCGAGGACCACGGCGTCCCGCCAGGAGTGCTCCGGGAGGCGGGCCCACGTGCGCGGTCCCGCGCCGAAGCCGCGCGCCTCCATGGTGACCGACAGCCGGGTGGCCCGGCGCAGGGACTGCACGAGCAGCGTGAACGCCTGACCGCCGAACTCCCGCAGCGCGCCCACCTGCCCGTGCCCGGCCCCCGCCCCGCGCGCCCGCCGGGCCATCGCGAGGGTGGCCCACTCGGAGGCCATCACACCCACCAGCCGCAGCGCGGCCAGGGACGCCAGCACGAAGCGGGCCGGGAGGCGGAGTGTCTGCGCGAGGCCGTCGGCGAGGTCCGTGGGGTCCGTGGTGAGCACCAGCATCAGCCCGGGCAGTGCCAGTGCCAGCCCGCGGAGGGCGATCGCCGCGCCTGCGGCCAGCGCGCCGGCCGAGATCCCGGTGACCCCCAGGTCGAGCAGCACCGGCCCGGAGTCCTCGGTGAGCAGCGCCGTGCCCCACCCGCTCACGAGGGCCGCCACGACCACCGGCCACGCCCGGCGCAGCAACGCGAGCGGGTGCTGCCCCGCCAGTGCCAGGAGGAGCAGCTCGCCCAGCAGCACGGTCCCCGACGTCACGGGGTCCGCGCTGAGCACGAGCACCACGGTCAGCAGCAGCGCCCCGGCCAGCTTGACCACTGCGTTCGTCCGTCCCAGCAGGGAGGCCCGGGACGACGGCGCGATCGCGGGAGCGCTCATCGGACCGGCTCCCCCGCCGGCCGGGACCGCGGCGGCGGGCGGTGGGGCGGACCCGGACGGCCGCCCTGCGGGTTGCGGGGGCCGGGGACGTGCGGCTCGGGAGCGGAGGCCTCGAGGGCACCGGATGCGGGAGGGCGAGTCCCCGGCCCGTGCGGTTCCGGGACCCGCTGCTCCGGAGCGCAGGCCTCGAGAAGACGGGTCACGGGAGTGCAGGGTCCGGGCGTCCCGAGCTCGAGCACCTCGGCGCCGAGCGCCCGCACGAAGTCCTCGTCGTGCGTCACGGCCAGGACCGAGGTGCCGGCGTCGAGCAGCTCCACGAGCAGGTCCACGAGCTCCGCCCACGTCAGGGCGTCCTGGCCGAACGTGGGTTCGTCGAGGACCAGCACGTCCGGGTCCGTGGCGAGCACCGTGGCCACCGACAGCCGCCGCTTCTCGCCGCCGGAGAGGGTGAACGGGTTGGCGTCGGCCAGGTGGGACAGCCGCAGCCGGCGGAGCAGCTCGTCCGTGCGCCGCTGCCGCTCGGCAGCCGGGGCGCCCGCCAGCCGGGGCCCGTGCTCGAGCTCGGCGCGCACGGTGGCGCGCAGGAACTGGTGCTCGGGCTCCTGGAAGACCGTTCCGACCCGGGCCACGAGCTCCCGGCCGCTCCACTCGAGAGGATCGGGACCTGCCCCGCGGTCGAGCCGCGGGTGCGCGGTGACGGTGCCGCGCACGGGGGCCAGCAGGCCCGCCAGCGTCAGCGCCAGCGTGGACTTCCCGGCGCCGTTGGGGCCGGTCAGGGCGAGCGCGCGGCCACGGTGCAGGCTCAGGCTGACGTCGTCGACCGCCGTGGGCAGGTCCCGTCCCACGGCGGCGTCCTCCGGGGTGCGTCCGCGCCGCCGCGCCCGGCGGCGCGCGCGCAGCCGGCGCGCCGAGGGCTGGCTGCGGGAGACGCACAGACCGTCGGCGCTCAGCAGCGGACCGTCCTGCGCGGGACGCTCCTGACCGGCACGCTCCCGCTCGGGATGCTCCTGCTCAGGACAGGACTGCTCGGAACGCCCCTGCCCGGCACGCTCCCGTCCAGAGCGCTTGTGCCCGGCACGCTCCCGTTCCGGACGCTCCTGCCCGGGCGGGCGCGCCGGCGCGCGCGTGGCCGGCACCCGGCCGGGGACCCACACCCCGGCCCTGCTGAGCTCGTCGGCCGCCGCACCGAGCACCTGCTCCGGGGACCCGTCGTGGGCGATGCCCCCGTCGTGGCCGAGCACCACGACGCGGTCCACGACCTCGGCCCACACGGCCACGCGGTGCTCCACGACCACGAGCGTGGCACCGCTGCGGTCCAGGCAGGACACCACGGCGTCACGGACCTGCCGCACGCCGGCAGGATCCAGGTTCGCGGTCGGCTCGTCGAGCAGCAGCAGCCCGGGGCTCATGGCCACGGCGCCGGCGAGCGCGAGGCGCTGCTTCTGTCCGCCGGACAGGGCCGCGGTGGAGTGCCCGAGCGGGAGGTCGAGGCCCACGTCGTCGAGCGCCGCCCGCACCCGCGGCCAGATCTGTTCCCGGGGCACCGCGAGGTTCTCGAGGCCGAAGGCGGTGTCGTCGCCGATCCGGGACAGCACCACCTGGGACTCGGGGTCCTGCTGCACGAGCCCGGCGCGGCCCCGCGCCCGGTGCGGCGGCATGCCGTCGAGCAGCAGCTCGCCGGACCCGGACTGCCCGTCGTCGTCGTGGAGGACCCCGGCCAGGGCGTGCAGGAAGGTGGACTTGCCCGCCCCGCTGGGACCCAGCAGGAGCACCCGCTCCCCCGGCTCCAGCACGAGGTCGAGTCCGTGCAGCGCCGCCGTGTCCCGCCCGGGGTGGTGCCAGCCGAAGCCGCGGGCCTCGACGCGCGCGCCCCGGGCGGCGGGCACCGCACGGCGCTGGGCCGTGGGCGCCGTCATCGCCGCACGGCCCGCCCGGAGGCGAGGCCCTGCAGGACGCCGGTGCCCGCGAGCGCCCGCACCACGGCGTGCATGAGGAGGCCGGCGAGCACCGCCCCGGAGACGGCCGCCAGGAGCACGTAGACCACCTGGTGGCCGAGCGCCCACTCGTAGTTGTAGAGGATGTTCTCGTGCACGCCCAGGAAGATCCCGCTCACGGCGCCTGCGACAGCCGCCGCGAGGGCGTCGAAGCGGCGGTACCGGAAGGCGGCGAAGGCCAGTTCGGCGCCGACGCCCTGGACTAGGCCGGAGAGGACCACGAGCAGGCCGAAGTGGGTCCCCAGGAAGCTCTCGATCACGGCGGCGAGCAGCTCGCAGAACAGCGCGGCACCGGGCTTGCGGATGATCAGTCCGCCGAGCACACCGGCCACGAGCCAGCCGCCGGCGATCAGGCCCACGGCGGGCGGATAGGCGACCGCGGCCGTGCCGACCACGGGGTAGAGCAGGTTCGACCACGCCCAGAAGACGACCGCGCACACGGCGGCGAGGACTGCGGCCACGACGATGTCGACGACGCGCCAGGACGAGGCGCCGGACGTGCCGGGGCGGCGGGCGGGGCGGTGGGTGGTGGTGTTCACGGTGGGTTCCTCCTGGGCTCAGCGAGCCGTCGGTGCCAGGAGGGGACGGGGTTCCTCCGGGCCGCGCCGGTGGCGCGCTCCCGGGGAACACCCCTGAGATGCTCGACTCCCTTCGCCGGTGCTAACCGGAGCAGGTTCGAGGGTCTGCGGCGATCCGCACTCTCAGCGCCACGCCGGTGTCCCGGGCGGGGCGCTCCCCTGTCGTTCAGTGCCACCGAGTCTACCCCGCCGCCCGGCCGCCCGCGCACGTCGGCAGGCACCAGCATCCCGCCGCGACGCTGCGGTGCTCCTTCCGCACGCCGCCGTGCTGGTCCCGGATGCCCCCGCGGTGCGGGGGCCGCACGGCGAAGAGGGCCGCACGGCGAAGAGGGCCGCACGGCGAAGGGGTCAGCACGACGAAGGGGCTCGTCCGGTCGCACACCGCTGCGGTGTGCGACCGGACGAGCCCCTCACGAGGTGCTCCCCTGCGCTCAGACCTCGGCCTGGCTCGAGGCCTTGGGGCTCTCCTGGGACTTGTTCTCCATCTTCGCGACCTGCCGGTGCACGGCGACCTTGATGACGGTGCCCACCAGGCCGGTGATGACGGACCAGATGATGATGGCCGTCCAGGTCTCGCTGGGGTCCGGGTTCTTGGCCGGCGGCGGGTTGCCCGTGACACGCGTCCAGACCGAGCCGAGCACCTTGTGCGAGAGGACCACGCCGCCCAGCGAGGCGCCGGTGCCGAGGAGTTCGATGACCTTGTCGTTCATGGAGTGCTGCTCCTTGTCGTCCGGGGGACGCGAGTGCGCCCTGTCGATCCCGACCAGCCTAACGCGTCCCCGTCGATCCGTCAGTCTGCTGTCCGTCCGCTCGCCGGCCGTCCGCGCTCGGCGCCGGAGTCGCCGTGGCGGCGCGCCCGGGGGCACTCCCGGCGGCGCTCCCCGCGGCATTCTCCACGGTGCCCTCCGCCGCGCTCTCCGTGGCGCTCTTCCCGGCCCGGTTGAGCACCTCCTGCAGGTCGTCCTGCGTGAGCGTGTTCCGGTTGAGGTGCTTGGAGCGGTACGTGGACCGTCCCACCATGTGCGCCGAGACGGGCACGGTGAGCAGCTGGAAGATCCAGCCGAGGAGGATGAGCGGGATCATGACGGGGTCACGGTTCTCCAGGGCGACCGCCGTGAGCATCAGGAGCAGCCCGAAGACCTGCGGCTTGGTGCCGGCGTGCATGCGCGTCAGCAGGTCCGGGAAGCGGACCAGGCCGATCGCGGCCGCGAGGGACATCAGCGCGCCGACCACGAGGCACACGGCCGCGGCGGCGTCCAGGACGGTGTCCAGCACGGCGCTCACCGCCCGTGCTCGGCGGTCTGGGTGGCGAAGCGGGCCACCGTCACGGAGCCGATGAAGCCGACCAGGGAGACGATCACCATGAGGATCAGGTTGTTGAGGTGCCCGTGGTAGGCCATCTCCACGGCGAGGGCGGCCGCGACGACGGCCAGCAGCACGTCGGTGGCCACCACCCGGTCCAGCAGGGAGGGACCCTTGGCGAGGCGGTACAGGGTGCCTGCCGCGGCCGCGCTGAGCAGCACGGCCGCGACGGCCACGGCGATCTCCATCACGGGCGGTCCTCCTCGGGGGCGTCGGTCGGGGCGCCGGTCGGGGGATCGGCCGGGGTGTCGTCGCGGCGGCCGCCCACGATCTGCTGGCTCGCGGTGACCGGGGAGCCGATCGCGGCGCTGTCCCTGTGGTCCGTGCCGGCGGGTCCTCCCCCGCGGCGCTCGGCCCGCAGCGCGGCGAGCTCCTCCGGCGTGCCCATGATCCTGATCCAGGCGGCCTCCACCCGCAGCGCGGAGCGGCGGAACCGTTCGGCCTCCTCGGCGTTGCGGACGTTGAGCGCGTGGAAGTACAGCGTCCCGGCGGCACGGTCCACCTCCACGACGAGCGAGCCGGGGATCAGGGTCATGGTGTGCCCGGTGGCCGTCAAGAGCAGGTCCGAGCGGGTGCGCAGGCGCACGCCGACCACGGCGTTGCGCGCGCGCGGCCCCACGAGGATCGCGATGAGCATCACCTCGACGCTCGCCTTGGCGACCTGCCACACGAAGGTCACGGCGAAGACCGCGAACTGGAGGACGTTGAACCGGCCGGACAGCTGCACGGACGGGAGGTAGAGCACCCACGTCACGAGCAGGGCCAGGACCAGGCCGATCAGCAGGTTGCCGGGACCGAAGTCGCCCCACAGGGCGCCCCACACGGCCACGAGCCACACCAGCAGCGGCAGCTCGACGAGCAGGGAGTTCTTGGGCCGGGTCACGGGGCCTCCTCCACGACGGGCCGCGGCGCGGACTCGGGGTCCAGCACGGCCTCGACGTAGCGCTCGGGGCGGACGAGGTTCTCCGCGGCGTTGTCCGCGAGCTGGAACAGCGGACCGGCGAACACCGTGAGGGCCACCCCCACGGTGACGAGGGCCGAGGCCCCGCCGAGCATCGAGGGGGACATCAGGCGCACGTCGCCCTTGCCCGCGAACCGGCCCGCCTGGTGGTCCACGGCTCCCGAGGTGAGCAGGAACCGGGAGCCTGCGGGCACGGGGGCCAGCAGGATCGGGTCCGGGTACTCCGCGTCCTCGGGAGCGCGCAGGAACACGCGGTTCCACACCCGCATCAGGGCCAGCAGGGTCAGCAGGGACACCGCCACGGACCCTGCGACCAGGGCGTAGGCCAGTGGGTCGCCCCGGTCGACGCCGGCCTGCAGCAGGCCGGCCTTGCCCAGGAAGCCGGAGAACGGCGGGATCCCCCCGAGGTTGAGCGCGGGCACGAGGTAGAGGAGCCCGAGCAGCGGGGAGATCCGGGCCAGCCCGGCCAGCCGGTCCACGTTGGTGGATCCGCCGCGGCGCTCGATCAGCCCGGCCACGAGGAACAGGCTCGTCTGGATCACGATGTGGTGGGCCACGTAGTAGACCGTGGCGGAGAGGGCCTCCTGGGTGCCCACGGCCACGCCGAAGATCATGTACCCGATGTGGCTGATCAGCGTGAAGGAGAGCATGCGCTTGATGTCGATCTGCGCGAGCGCGCCGAGGATGCCGACCACCATGGTGAGCAGCGCGACCCACATCAGGAGGTCGTCGAGCCGGTCCCCGGGGAACAGCACCGTCTCGGTGCGGATGATCGAGTACACGCCCACCTTGGTCAGCAGGCCGGCGAACACCGCGGTGACCGGGGCGGAGGCCGTGGGGTAGGAGTCCGGGAGCCAGAAGGACAGCGGGAAGACCGCCGCCTTGATGCCGAACGCGATGAGCAGCATGAGGTGCAGCTGCATCTGGGTGCCCACCGGGAGGCCCTCGAGCTTGACGGAGAGGTCGGCCATGTTGATGGTGCCCGTGGCCGCGTAGATCATCGCGATGGTGATGAGGAACAGCACCGAGGAGATCACCGAGACCACCACGTAGGTCACGCCGGTGCGGATCCGCTGGACGGTCCCGCCCATCGTCATGAGCACGTAGGAGGCGGTCAGCAGGATCTCGAAACCCACGTAGAGGTTGAACAGGTCCCCGGCGAGGAAGGCGTTCGACACTCCCGCCACGAGGATGAGGAACGAGGGGTGGAAGATCGAGATCGGCCCCTCCTCGTCGCCGTCGGCCACCCCCTGCCCGCTCGCGTAGACCAGCACGGCGAGCGAGACGACCGTGGAGACCACGAGCATCAGGGACGAGAGCTGATCCACGACCATGACGATGCCCCAGGGCGACTCCCACCCGCCGAGGTGGACCGCCTGCGGGCCGACGTCCCACGTGCTCACGAGCACGAGGGCCTCGACCGCGAGGGTGAGCACGAGCGAGCCGATGGCCACGGTGCGCTGGAGGGCGTTGCGCCGCAGCAGCAGGAGACTGAGGGCTGCGCCGAGGAACGGGATGATGACGGCCAGCGGCGCCAGCTGGGCGAGGTTGACGGTCACCGGTTCCTCCCTCTCCTGGGGCCGAGCACGCCGGGGGCCTCGAGGGACTCCTCCGGGTCCCGGGGCGGGGGCACGTCGTCGAACTCGGTCGTGTCGGCGGGGATGTCGGCGTCGCTCTCCACGTCGTAGGAGGACTGCCGGGCCACGCGCCGGTCCTCGACGTCGTCCTGGATCTCGTCCCGGCGCCCGAGGACCCAGGAGCGGTAGATCATGCCCAGGAGGAACGCGGTGACGGCCAGGGAGATCACGATGGCGGTGAGGATGAGGGCCTGGGGCAGCGGGTCGCTGTAGTTCTCGGCGGCGATCGACGCGTCGTACAGGGGCGCGAAGCCGGCCTCCCCGCCGGCGTGCAGGATCAGCAGGTTCGTGCCGTTGGTCAGCAGCATCAGCCCGAGCAGCACGCGGGTGAGCGAGCGCTCGAGCAGCAGGTACACGCCCACGGCGTAGAGCACGCCCATCACGACCAGCAGGGTCAGGTTCACGGTCATCGGTGCTCGTTCCCTCCGTCGGGGCCGGTCCGGACGGCCGGGGTCGGCGACGTCGCGGACGACACCGCGGTCGCGCCCGCGGTCGTGCCCGCGGGGGCGCCGGCGGGCACCTTCCGCTGCCGCGTGACGCGGATGCGCGTGCCGCGCCCCGGTGCGCGCCGCCGCCGCCGGACGGCGTCCTCCTCGATCCGCTGGTCGATCCGGCCGCCCAGCGAGCGCAGGATGTCGAGGATGAGCCCCACCACGATCAGGTAGACCGCGACGTCGAAGATCAGGGCGGTCACGAACTTCTCGGCCCCGAAGACCGGCAGCTCGGCCTCGAAGGTGTAGCTCTGCATCACCGACCCGCCCAGGAACACCGGGGTGACGGCGTAGAGGGCGGCGAGCGCGAGTCCGGCCCCGAGCATGGTGCCCGCGTTGATCGGGGTGGCCAGCTCGAGCTCGTAGCGCCCGCCCGCGAGATAGCGCACCGTCAGGGCGAGCCCCGCCATGAGCCCGCCCGCGAAACCCCCGCCGGGGTCGTTGTGCCCGGCGATCAGCAGATAGAGCGAGACCATCATGAACGTGTGGAAGAGCAGCCGGGTGACCACCTCGAAGACGATCGAGCGCCGCTCGGGGGCCAGTGTCCTGCCGGCGAGCAGATAGGGGTCCTCCAGGTCGTCGTCGCGGCGGGCGAGGCCGATCTCCAGGGGCTCGCCGCCGGGCGAGACGGCCGCGGCGTTGCGCCGGCGGATCACCCGCAGCTGGTCGGTGGTGGGGTCGTCCCCGGACCGCACGATGCGGTCCCCGCGGCCTGTGACGAAGATCAGCGAGGCCACACCGGTCGCGGCGAGCACGAGCACCGAGATCTCCCCGAAGGTGTCCCACGCGCGGATGTCCACGAGGATGACGTTGACCACGTTCGCCCCGTCGCCGAGCTCGTAGGCCATCCGCGGCAGCTCCAGGGAGACGGGATCGGCCGTGCGCGAGGAGATGCTGAACGCCGCGAGCGCCATCATGAACAGCCCGAAGGTCACCGCGATGGTCCCGCGCAGGAGCCGGCGCCCGGCCGGGTTGCGGTGCCACAGCGGGGCCGGCAGCGAGCGCAGCGCGAGCACGAAGGCCACCAGCAGCACGGTCTCGACCAGGGTCTGCGTCAGGGCGAGGTCCGGCGCGCCCTGCAGGGCGAAGATGAGGGCCAGGCCGTAGCCGGTGACCGACACGAGCAGGACCGCGAGGAACCGCTTCTTGGCCAGGGGCACCAGCAGCGCCGCCACGACCATGGCCGCGCCGGCGATCAGCTGGGCGGGGCTGTCGGAGACCCGCAGCGACCCCAGGGGCGGGGTCTCCTCGACGAACAGTGCCACGAGCGGCACGACGATCGCGGTGATCAGGATGACCGAGAGGTAGAACATCAGCGAACCGCGCTGGGTCCGGCCGGTGATCCACACAGCGGCGAGGTCGAGGACGTTGACGACCTTGCGGTAGACGAGCTCGCCGGCGGGCAGGGACGGGAGAGCCCGCTGGAGGTCCGCGACGGGACGCCGGCCCAGGTACATCAGCAGCCCGCCCGCGATGACGAGGGCGGAGAGTCCGAGGGCGGGGGTGAGCCCGTGCCACAGGGCCAGGTAGAACTCGTGCCCCTCCTCGGCCGGGAAGCGGTCGACGTACGGCTGCAGCACGGCGTTGACCGGCTGGGGCCACAGGCCGAAGACCACGGTGAGCACGGAGAGCACGAGCGGGGCCGCGAGGAACGCGGGCTCGACCCGCTGCATGTCGCTGATCACGGCCTTGCCGCCCACCCCCGCGTCGAGCTCGGAGAACTCGGCGGACTTCTGCGCGAAACCGCCCCACAGGAAGCGGGCGCTGTAGGCGACGGTCAGCACGGAGCCCACCACGAGCCCGGCGAGCACCACGGCGCCCGCCGCGGAGTCCACGTCGTGGGCGAACGCGGTCAGCACCGCCTCCTTGGCCACGAACCCGGCCAGGGGCGGCAGGCCGGCCATGGACGCCGCTGCCACGAGCGAGACGGCGAACAGCACGGGCACGCGGCCGGCGAGCCCCGACAGCCGGCGGATGTCCCGGGTGCCGGCCCGGTGGTCGATGATCCCGACCACGAGGAACAGCGCGGCCTTGAAGAGCCCGTGCGCGAGGAGCATGGCCATGCCGGCCTGCGCCGTGTCCGCCGAGCCGTGGCCCACGATCACCACGAGGAAGCCGAGCTGGCTGACGGTGCCGTAGGCGAGGATCAGCTTCAGGTCGTACTGCTTCAGGGCCGCCCAGCCGCCGAAGAGCATGGTGCCCAGCCCGAGGACCGCGACGGTCGGCTGCCACAGCGCCGTCTCGGCGAAACCGGGCGCGAAGCGGGCCACCAGGTAGATCCCGGCCTTGACCATCGCGGCGGCGTGCAGGTACGCGGAGACGGGGGTGGGCGCGGCCATCGCGGCCGGCAGCCAGAAGTGCAGGGGGATCAGGGCGGACTTGGTCACGGCCCCCACGAGGAGCAGGAGCACCGCCACGTCCACCACGGTCCCGCGCCCGGCCAGCTCCGGGGCCGCCGCGAGCACCTCGGAGATCCGGTACGTCCCCGCCGCCTGGCCCAGCATCACGATGCCGACCAGCATGGCCAGCCCGCCGGCCGTGGTGAGCACCAGGGCCTGCAGCGCCGCGCGCCGGGCGGACAGGCGGGTCCGGCTGTAGCCGATGAGCAGGAAGGACAGGACGGTGGTGATCTCCCAGAAGACGAACAGCACCAGCATGTCGTCGGCGGTCACCAGACCGAACATGGCGCCCGCGAAGGCCAGCAGCTGGGCGCCGAAGCCGCCGATGCCGCTCGCGTCCGACTTGAAGTAGCGGGCGCAGTAGAACAGCACCAGCGAGCCGACACCGAGCACGAGCAGCGACATCGTCCACGCGAGGGCGTCCATCCGCAGGACCAGGTCGAGGTCCAGGGACGGGATCCACTGACCGCCCTCCGTCCAGCCGCCCTCGGCCCCGTACACCCGCGGGGCCGAGCCCAGCAGCCACAGGAAGCCGGCGAGGGGCACGGCCGCCAGGACGTAGAAGGCGCTGCGTCCCATCCGCGCGAACAGCAGGGGCGCGACCGCCGCCACCACTGCGTGGAGCAGGAGCACAGCGGTCATCGGGCGCCTCCGGGGGTCGGGGAAGGGATCGGCGGGCGGGCGTCGAGGAGCCCGGACGCGGGCACGGAGGACCTGTGCGAGCACGGGGTGGCCGGGGCGCACCCGGGGAGATCCAGCCTATCAAAGGGGCGTGTCCGTCCCGTGTCCTCGCCCCCCTCCCGACCTGCGCGGATCCTGTGCGTTCCCGGGCGGTGCTCTGGACGGGGCGGGGACGTCCACGGCACGGCGTCGGCGAGGCCGCCGCGCCGGCCGCGCCCCACCGGCCTAGCATGACTGCCATGGACGCCACTCCCCCCGGCCCCCCGGCCCCCTCCCCCGCTCCTCCCGCGACGCCGTTCGCGCCGCGCCGCTCGCACGTGTGGGCGTGGAGCCTGTGGGACGCCGGATCCGCCGCCTTCAACGCCGTGATGACCACGTTCGTGTTCACGGTCTATCTCACGAGCGCTCCCTTCGGCGGGGAGGACCACGCCTCGGAGGTGCTGGGCTACGGGATCGGCGCCGCCGGCGTCGTCGTGGCCCTGCTGGCCCCGGTGGTGGGGCAGCGCAGCGACGGGGCGGGCCGGCGCAAGCTGTGGCTCGGGATCAACACGATGCTGACGGCGCTGCTCACCGCCCTGTGCTTCCTGGTCCTCCCCCAGCAGCCGTACCTCTACCTCGGGGTGGGCCTGCTGGCGCTGGCCAACGTCTTCGACGAGTTCGCCGTGGTCAACTACAACGCGATGCTGCCGGGGATCGCGGGCCGCGAGCACATCGGGCGGGTGAGCGGCCAGGGCTGGGCGATGGGCTACTTCGGCGGGATCGTGGCGCTGGCGATCGTGCTGTTCGGGTTCATCACCCCCGGCCTGCTCGGCCTGCCGGAGGAGGACGCCCTCAACGTGCGGGCCGTGGCCCTCTTCTCCGGACTGTGGATCGCCCTGTTCTCGATCCCCGTGCTGGTGGTGGTGCCCGAGATCCGCCCGGCCCGCCGGGGCCCGCGCCCGTCCGTGGCGCGCTCCTACCGCCAGCTGTGGGAGACCCTGCGGGGGCTCTACCGGGACACCCCGCAGACGCTGTGGTTCCTGCTCTCCTCGGCCGTGTTCCGGGACGGGCTCAACGCGGTGTTCACCTTCGGCGGCGTCATCGCGGCCGGGACCTTCGGCTTCACCCTGAGCGAGGTCATCGTCTTCGCGATCGTCGGCAACGTGGCCGCCGGGGTGGGCGCGCTGGTGGGCGGCCGGCTCGACGACCGGGTGGGGCCCAAGCGCGTCATCGTGCTGTCCCTGGTCGGCATCCTGCTGGCCGGGACCCCGCTGCTCGTCCTGGAGGGCACGGCCTCGTTCTGGGTCTGCGGACTGCTGCTGTGCCTGTTCGTGGGCCCCGCGCAGTCGGCCTCCCGCACGTTCCTCGGCCGGCTCACCCGGACCGGCGAGGAGGGCGCCCTGTTCGGCCTCTACGCCACCACGGGCCGGGCCGTGAGCTTCCTGGCGCCCACCCTGTTCGCGGTGTTCGTCTCCGTGCTCGGCGCCCAGCGCTGGGGGATCCTGGGGATCCTCCTGGTGATCGGCGCCGGCCTGCTCCTGCTGCTGGGTGCGCGCGACCCGAAGACCGCGGCGGCGCCGTCCGCCGCCCCGCCGCCCGCGGGGCGCGCCGGATAGCGGAGCGCGCGGGACAGCGGAGCGCGCCGGATAGCGGAGCGCGCGGGACAGCGGAGCGCGCCGGGCAGCAGGGCACGCCGGACAGCGGGACCGCGGACGCAGGCCCTCAGATCCGGGTGCGGGAGAACCCGAGGTGGCTGCGCGACGCCGTGGGACCGCGCTGCCCCTGGTACCGGTTGGCGTAGGCGCCGTGCCCGTACGGGTGCTCCGCGGGCGAGGAGAGCCGGAAGAAGCACAGCTGCCCCACCTTGGAGCCCGGCCACAGCTTGATGGGCAGCGTGGCCATGTTGGACAGCTCGAGCGTGACGTGGCCCGAGAAGCCCGGGTCGATGAACCCCGCGGTGGAGTGGGTCAGCAGCCCCAGGCGCCCCAGCGAGGACTTCCCCTCGAGGCGGGCGGCGATGTCGTCCGGGAGGGTCACCTTCTCGTAGGTCGAGCCCAGCACGAACTCCCCCGGGTGGAGCACGAAGGCCTCGTCCGGGTCGACCTCCACGAGGCGCGTGAGCCCGGGCTGCTCCACGGACGGGTCGATGTGCGCGTACTTGTGGTTGTCGAAGAGCCGGAACCAGCGGTCCAGCCGCACGTCGATGCTGGCGGGCTGGATCAGGGCGGGCTCGTAGGGTTCGAGGACGACCCGGCCGCCGTCGAGCTCCCGCCGGATGTCGCGGTCAGAGATCAGCACGGTCCCCAAGGTATCGCACGGCCGGCCGCCCGGACCGCGCCGCTCGACCGGACCCACCGCCGCCGGTGGTGTAGAGTATGTGGTGTCCCCGTCCGGTGCACGCGCCGGGCGGACCACGGATGCGCGGCTGTAGCTCAATGGTAGAGCGCACGCTTCCCAAGCCTGATACGCGGGTTCGATTCCCGTCAGCCGCTCTCGCACCGAACGCCCCGTGCCCCTCCGGCCGGGGCGTTCGTCGTCCCCGGGCACCGCGCGGTAGGATGTTCCCGCGCCCCGCTCCCCGGCCCGCCCCGGGGCGGCGAGCACCCGGACGACCACCTGGGTCCTGCGCCATCATCCGCACCCTGCTCACGAGGAGCTCTTCTCCCGTCATGCTGCGCACCATGTTCAAGGCCAAGATCCACCGTGCCGTCGTGACCCAGGCCGACCTGCACTACGTCGGCTCGGTCACCGTCGACCAGGACCTCCTGGACGCCGCCGACATCCTCCCCGGCGAGCTCGTCTCCATCGTGGACGTCACCAACGGCGCCCGGCTGGAGACCTACACGATCGCCGGCGAGCGCGGCTCGGGCGTCGTCGGGATCAACGGTGCCGCCGCCCACCTCGTGCACCCCGGGGACCTCGTCATCCTGATCAGCTACGCGCAGATGGACGACGCCGAGGCCCGTGCCCATGTGCCGTCCGTGGTCCACGTGGACGCGGACAACCGGATCGTCGAACTCGGCGCGGATCCCGCCGAGGCCCTGCTCGACGGCGTCGCCCGTCCCCCGCACTCCCGGCCCCTCGCCGACGCCCGCGCCGACCTGCCCGCCGCGTGAGCCGCCCCGCCGCGGACGGGCCCGCGGGGGAATAGCGCCGGCCATGGGATAGAACTGTAGGGGCCCGCGGACGCGGACCCGCAGCAGTTCGAGGGAGGTCCCGTGGCCGGAGTGTTCTCGGGCTTCTTCATCGTCTGGGCGGTCATCCTGACCGGCTACGCCGTGGGCCGGCGGGGCGTGCTGGGGCCCCACGGGCAGCTGGTGCTCAGCAAGTTCGCCTTCTACGTGGCCAGCCCGCCGCTGCTGTTCCTGACCATCTCCGAGGCCGACATCGCCCGGATCCTCTCCGCCCCGCTGCTGGTGGCGGCCGTCTCGGCGGTGGCCACGACCCTCGTCTACGCCGCGATCGCCCGCTGGGTGCTGCGCCGGGACGCCGCCACCACCGTGATGGGCGCCCAGGCCGCCTCCCAGGTGAACTCCGCCAACCTCGGCATCCCCATCGCGGTCTTCGTGCTCGGGGACGCGACCATGGTGGTGCCCGTCATCCTGTTCCAGCTGGCGCTGAACACCCCCGTCTACCTGACGATCATGGACACCCTCACGGACGGCCGCCGGCCGAGCCCGGGCAGCGTTCTGGGCAACGTGGTGACCAACCCGATGATCGTCGGCTCCGGGCTGGGCATCCTGTTCGCCGTGACCGGCTGGCGGCTGCCGGAGGTGGTGCACGAACCCGTGGAGCTGGTGGCCGGGGCCTCCATCCCGGCGATGCTGATGGCCTTCGGGGTCTCCCTGGTGGGCGCCGCGCCGCTGCGGCGCGGCGGGACTCCCCGCCGGGACGTGCTCCTGGCCGGGGCGCTGAAGCTGCTGCTGCACCCGGCGCTGGCGTTCCTGTTCGCCCGCTTCGTCCTGGACCTGGAGGGGCACCTGCTCTACTCCGTGGTGGTGATGGCGGCCCTGCCCACCGCCCAGAACATCTACATCGCGGCCGTGCGCTACGGCCGGGCCGAGCAGCTGTGCCGGGACACGGTGCTGCTCACCACGGTGGTCGCGATGCTCACCATGGCCGGGGTGGCTCTGCTGCTCTCCTGAATCCCCGGCGGGGCCGAGCCGTTCCAGGCCCCGACGGACGCGCCGAATCGGTGGACCCGACGGGACACGCGGGGCACACTGATGCAAACAGTCAGGTTACTGGTCTGTGAGGTAGACCACTCATAGACTGAAGGCTCCGCGGAGGAGAGGTCGGCCGGCAGCACCCGCCGCCGACCGTCCCGCCGACCGGGTCCCACAGGATCCCCTCGACGTCCCACGCGGACCGCCACATCGCCGAAGGGGAGGAACAGACCGTTGACCACCACCTCACACCCCCACAGGTCCCCCGGGAGGCGACGGCTCAGCGCTGCCGCCGCCCTGGGTGCCGTGGGCGCCCTCGTCATGACGGGATGCGGTGACGCCGACGCCGGCGCCACCCCGACCCTGACCTGGTACATCAATCCGGACGCCGGCGGGCAGGCGGAACTGGCCAAGCAGTGCTCGGAGGAGTCCGGCGGCCGCTACAACATCGAGACCTCGCTGCTCCCGCGCGATGCCGCGTCGCAGCGCGAGCAGCTCGCCCGGCGCCTGGCGGCCGGGGACTCGTCGATGGACATCATGAGCCTGGACCCGCCCTTCATCCCCGAGCTGGCCGAGCCGGGTTTCCTGGCCCCCGTGCCGGGGGACGTCGAGGAGGCCACCACCCAGGACGTCCTGGCGGGTCCGCTCGAGGGTGCGATGTGGAAGGACGAGCTGGTCTCGGTGCCGTTCTGGGCCAACACGCAGCTGCTCTGGTACCGGGAGTCCGTGGCGGAGGCCGCCGGCCTGAACATGGACGAGCCGGTGACCTGGAAGCAGATCATGGACGCCGCCCGGGAGCAGGACAAGTACCTGGGGGTGCAGGGCACGTCGGCCGAGTCGATGACGGTGTGGGTCAACGGCCTGATCAAGTCCGCCGGCGGCGAGATCATCGAGAACCCCGAGGCCCCGGCCGACGAGGTCGTGGTCGGCATGGACTCGGAGGCCGGCCGCCAGGCGGCGGAGATCGTCGGCACCATCGGCCGGGACGGGCTCGGCGGGCCCGGGCTGCCGACCGCGGACGAGGCGGCGTCGATGAACCAGTTCCAGTCCGACGACGGCTCCTTCATGGTGAACTGGCCCTTCATCTACGCCGCCACCGCCGCGGCCGTGGAGGGCGGGACGGTGGAGCAGTCCATGTTCGAGGACATCGGCTGGGCCCTGTGGCCGCGGGTGAACCCGGACGAGCCCTCCGCGCCCCCGCTGGGCGGGATCAACCTGGGCGTGGGCTCCACCTCGGAGCACCAGGAGCTGGCGTGGGAGGCGGTGGAGTGCGTCGTCCAGCCGGAGAACCAGGCGTACTACTTCGTGAGCAACGGCAACCCGGCGGCGTCCGAGGCCGCCTACGAGGACCCGGAGGTCCGGGAGGCCTTCCCGATGTACGAGACCATCCGGGAGTCCCTGGACCAGGCGGCGCCGCGTCCGCAGACCCCCTACTACAACGAGGTCTCCACCGCCATCCAGCAGGAGTGGACGCCGCCGTCGTCCGTGAACGAGAACACGCCCCGTGAAACCGCCGCGTTCATCGAGGCCGTCCTGAAGGGAGACAAGCTGCTATGAGCACCGTCGTCAACCCCAACGCTCCCGGCACCGGTCCCCGGGAGGCCGCACCCGCGCCCGTGACAGGACGCCGCAGCGCCAAGCCGCTCATGTCCGACCGCGCCCGGTCGGAGCGCAAGCTCGGCTGGATGCTCGCCGGCCCGGCGTTCATCGTGATGCTCCTGGTCACCATGTACCCGATCCTGCAGGCGCTGTGGGACTCGTTCTTCTCCTTCCGGCTCACCGACCCGGGGAACAAGGAGTTCGTCTTCCTCGGCAACTACGCCACGGTCCTCTCCGACATCGTGTTCTGGCGGGACCTGGGCGTGACCGTGCTGATCACGGTGGTCACCGTGATCGTGGAGCTCGTCCTGGGCTTCGCCCTGGCGCTCGTGATGAACAACGCGATCCGCAGCACCCGCGGGCTGCTGCGCACCGCGATCCTGGTGCCCTACGGCATCATCACCGTGGTCTCGGCCTTCGCCTGGTTCTACGCGTTCGACATCACGACCGGCTACGTCAACAACTGGTTCTCCTGGGTGCCGGGCATCGGCCCGGACTTCAACTGGTTCGCCAACACCTGGTCGGCGCTGTTCGTGATCATGGCCTCCGAGATCTGGAAGACCACGCCGTTCATCTCGCTGCTGCTGCTCTCGGGCCTGGCCCAGGTCCCGAGCGAGTACACCGAGGCCGCCCGGGTGGACGGCGCCACGTGGTGGCAGCGGATGTCCCGGGTGATCCTGCCCAACATGAAGGCCGCGATCATGGTGGCCGTGGTGTTCCGCGCGCTGGACGCGTTCCGCATCTTCGACAACATCTTCATCATGACCCAGGGCCAGTACTACACGGAGACGCTGTCCCTGCTGGCCTACCGCACCTCCATCGGCCGTCTGGAGATCGGGCTCGGCTCCGCGATCTCCGTGGTCCTGTTCGTCTGTGTGCTGCTGATCGCCTTCCTCGCCATCAAGGTGTTCAAGGTCGACCTCGCCGGCGCCGGGAAGGGAAGGTAACCGCCCATGTCCACCAAGCAGAAGGTCGGCTGGGCCGTCGTCTCGGTCCTGGTCCTGATCTACGCCCTGTTCCCCGTCGCCTCGATCCTCATGACGTCCTTCAAGACGCCCGCGGACCTGACGTCCGGGAAGTTCCTGCCCACGCAGTGGGTCGGGGAGAACTACTCCTCGATCTTCGTGGGCTCCGCCCGCGACCTGTTCGTGCCCTCGCTGATCAACTCGATCGGCATCTGCCTGATCGCCACGGCCATCGCCGTGGCCCTCGCCACGCTGTGCGCCTATGCGATCGCCCGCCTGGACTTCCCGGGCAAGAAGATGATCCTCACGGTGGCGCTGGCGGTGTCCATGTTCCCGGTCGTCTCGATCGTGACCCCGCTGTTCAACCTGTGGCGGCAGATCGGGCTGTACGACACCTGGCCCGGCCTGATCATCCCCTACCTCTCGCTGACCCTGCCGATCTCGATCTGGACGCTGACGGCGTTCTTCCAGCAGATCCCGTGGGACCTCGAGCGGGCGGCCCAGGTGGACGGCGCCACCACGTGGCAGGCGTTCCGCAAGGTGATCGTGCCGCTGGCCCTGCCGGGCGTGTTCACCACCGCGATCATCGCGTTCTTCATCGCGTGGAACGACTTCGTCTACGGCATCGGCCTCACCTCCACCGAGGCGGCCCGGCCCGTCCCGGCGGCGCTGGCGTTCTTCACCGGCGCCTCGCAGTTCGAGGACCCGGCGGGCGCGATCTCCGCGGCGGCCATCGTCGTCACCATCCCAGTGGTGCTGCTGGTGCTGCTGTTCCAGCGCCAGATCGTCTCCGGCCTGACCCAGGGCGCGGTCAAGGGCTGAGCCCGCCCGCCTCCCACACCTTTCCCGAACCGACCGAAGGACTGAGTCCCAGATGGCATCCATCACCCTCAACCATCTCGTCAAGAAGTACGGGGACGGCTTCCCGGCCGTCAACGACGTGTCGATCGACATCGCCGACGGCGAGTTCCTCATCCTCGTGGGGCCCTCCGGCTGCGGCAAGTCCACGCTGCTCCGGATGATCGTGGGCCTCGAGGACATCACCTCCGGGGACCTGCTGATCAACGGCGAGCGCGTCAACGAGAAGGAGCCGCGCGAGCGCAACCTCTCCATGGTGTTCCAGAACTACGCGCTCTACCCCCACCTGACCGTGTACGAGAACATCGCGTTCCCGCTGCGGCTGTCCAAGGGCAAGTTCTCCGACGAGGAGATCGACCGGAAGGTGCGCCACGCCGCGTCCACCCTGGACCTCGACGAGCACCTCGAGCGCAAGCCGGCCAACCTCTCGGGCGGTCAGCGCCAGCGCGTGGCGATGGGCCGGGCGATCGTGCGGGACGCGGACGCGTTCCTGTTCGACGAGCCCCTGTCCAACCTGGACGCGAAGCTGCGCGGCCAGATGCGCACCGAGATCGCCCAGCTCCAGCGGCGGATGGGCATCACCTCGGTCTACGTCACCCACGACCAGACCGAGGCCATGACCCTCGGCGACCGCGTGGCCGTGCTCAAGAAGGGCATCCTGCAGCAGATCGCCTCGCCCCGGGAGCTCTACGAGCAGCCGGCCAACCTGTTCGTGGCGGGGTTCATCGGCTCGCCGTCGATGAACTTCCTCCCGGCGCACGTGCGGGGCGACGTGTTCGACACCCCGCTGGGCGAGTTCCCCGTGCCGGACCAGGCCAAGGGGAAGCTGCCCACGGACGGGTCGATCGTGCTCCTGGGCCTGCGCCCGGAGCACTTCGAGGACGCCAAGTTCGTGGACGAGGCGAAGGTCTCCCGCGGCACGACCTTCGACGCCCAGTTCACCCACACGGAGTGGATGGGCAACGAGCAGTACGGCTACATCGACTACGAGCAGGACCCCGAGGTCAAGGCGAAGCTCGACGAGCTGGCGCAGGACCTGGACGGGGACGAGATGCACCCGCAGATCGTCGTGGAGCTGGACGCCACTTCCCGCATCCGGGGCGGCGCGCAGGGCCGGATCTGGATCGACACCCGCCGGATGCACGTGTTCGACCCCGAGACCGGGGAGAACCTGACCCGGGACGCCGAGGCCGGGGCCGAGCTGACCCGCGAGGCCGTGGAGGAGCGCAAGGCCGAGATCGAGCGGGCCCGCCAGGAGCTGGCCACGGCCGGCTGAGCACGGGCCACCACGCACGCAGGAGGAGCCCGCCGCCCGTCGTCCGGGGCGGCGGGCTCCCGCGCGTGCGGACCGCGCCCCGCAGCAGGACCGGGGCTCAGCCGGTGCCCGGCAGGCCGAGCGAGAACCAGCCCACGAGGGCCAGGCCGGCGAGCAGCCCCGCGGCGGACGCGGCGGAGCGCAGCCGCGGGTGGCGGAGCCCCCACGGCACGAGCCGGGGCCAGCGGGCGGCGGCCTCCCGCGCCGTCGCGCGCTCCAGGTGGGTGCGGGGCGCGCCCAGCGCCGCCGCGACGTCCTCGAGCGCGCGGGCGTCCCACACCGCGCCGTCGAGGCGGAGGACCCGGCGGCCCGAGCGGCCCGCGGCCCACAGGTGGGGGCGGGCGGCCGGGCGCGCGGCGCCGGGCGCCCGGTGCAGGGCCCCGACCGTGACGACGTGCTCGACGTCCGACAGCGGCGTCGCGGCGAAGCCCACGGTGCGGGAGCGCAGGACGTGGCTGTCCGTGCGGACGACCAGCACTGGGCGCAGCCGGAGCCAGCACGCGGTGCCGGCCAGGAGCACGAGCGCGAGCACCACCACCGCGACGCCGGGGGCCGGCCGCCGCGCCCAGAGGAAGAGCACGAGCACGGCGCCCAGCAGCAGCGGGCCCAGGCAGGAGAGCAGGCGCCGGCCGTAGGAGCCCAGCCGTGGGCGCAGCACGGCGCGGACGGGGCCGTACTTCTCGGGGACCTGCCGGACGGAGTCGGCCATGGGTAGTCAGCTCCAGAGGGGAACGGGGGCCGGGCTCGGACCCGGGACGGGAATGGATCGGAGAAGGGGTGCGGCACGTAGCGTACCCGCCCGGGGCGGGCCGCGCCTTCCGGAGGGCCCGGACGGCCCGGTGCACGCGCAGGCCGGGGGCCGATCGGTTAGCGTGATCGGATGGAGTCCAACGCCCGCGTGCTCAAGGCCCTCGGGGCCTGGCTGTTCCTCGTGCTGCTCGGGGTGGCGGCCGCCGCCGTCACCATCGCCCTGGTCAACAAGTACATGTACGGCCCGGAGACGGACGTGCGGGCGTACTTCGAGGACCTGCGGGACGGGGACGGCGGCGAGGCCCTGGGCCTGCTCAACGCCCGCGTCCCGGAGGCCAACGCGGCGATGCTCGACGGTGACCCGCTGGAGGCCTCGGCCGAGGAGCTCGAGGACGTCGAGGTCTCCACCGTCTCGGACGACGGCGAGCGGGCCGTGGTGCGCGCGGACTACACCCTCGGCGGCGAGCAGCACAGCTCCGAGTTCTCCCTGCACCCCGTGGACACGCAGTGGGGCTTCTTCACGGTGTGGGCCTTCGACGAGACGCCGCTGCCCACGGTGACGGTCAGCCTGCCGGGGGCGACCTCGGTGGACGTGAACGGCATGTCCGTGGCCCTGCCGGAGTCCTCCGGGGAGTTCGCCGCGTTCTTCCCGGGCGTCTACACGGCCTCCTACACGTCCGAGCTCGTGGCGGCGGAACCGGAGAGCGTCGTGCTGACCGACCCGGGCCAGCAGGAGGAGATCGCCCTGGAGGCCCGGCCGACCGAGGCGCTCGAGCAGGAGGTGGACCGGCAGCTGAAGGAGCACCTCGACCGCTGCGCCGGGCAGAGCGCCCTCTTCCCGTCCGGCTGCCCGTTCTCCTTCGAGTTCGACGGCCGGGTCGCCGGGGACGTCGAGTGGACGATCGAGTCCTATCCGGACCCGGAGATCGTCGTGGGCTCGAAGGGCGGCGGGGGCTGGGCCCTGGAGCCCGCGCGGGGCACCGCGCGGATCGCCTTCGACTCCCTCGACCTGTTCACCGGGGACGTCGAACGGCTCGAGCGGACCGTGCCCTTCGAGGTCGCCGCCGACCTCGCCATCGACGACTCGACGGTGCGGGTCACCCCGCGCGGCTGAGCGCGGTGCGCGAGGGAGCCCCTGGGCGGCTCCCGGTCGGGGCCACCCCTGCGAGACCGGCCCCGGCCGGTCCCCACTCCGCTGACGCTCAGTTGACCCCGCGCAGGTCCAGGACCAGCTCGGTCTCCCCCTCGGCGTCCAGCACGAAGGGGATGCCCCAGTCCTGCTGGTAGAGGTGGCACGCCGCGTGGTCCGGGATCTCCCCGCCCGGCTCGCCGTCGCACGCCGCGGCGCGCGCGGTGATGTGCAGGACGCCCTCGGTGACGCCCTCCGCCAGCACGAGCTGCCGGCGCAGGCCCTGCGCCGTGCCCGCGCCCTCGGCGAGCGCGTCCTCGGGCGAGGACGAGATCTTGAGCTGGGTGGGATCCCCCCACCGGTCGTCGAGCTTCTGCCCGGACGGCGCCGCGAAGCGCACCTCGATCCCGAGCGCTCCCGGGGCGAGCTTCGTGCGCGCGCGCTGGGTCCGCGACGCCCCCTCGTCGACGCGCTGGGCGGCCGCCGGGATCGGCACGCGCACCAGGCGGTGGGCGTTGGCCTCGACGACGACGAGCAGCGGCTCCTCCCCCGAGACGTCCAGCAGCACGTCGGAGGGCTCGGCCAGGCCGCGGGCCAGGGTGGCCACCTGACCGGTCCGGGGGTCGTAGTGGCGCACGGCGCCGTTGTAGGTGTCCGCCACCGCCACCGACCCGTCGGGCAGCTGGGCCACGCCGAGGCAGTGCTGCAGGCGCGCCTGGCCGGCGTCGCCGTCGCGGAAGCCGAAGTCGAACAGCCCCTCGCCCACGGCGGTCTCGACGGTGACGGCCCCGTCGTCGTCGAACCGGAGGACGCGCAGGGCCGAGGTCTCCGAGTCCGCGACCCACACGTTGCCCGCGGAGTCCTCCGCGAGCCCCGAGGACTGCGCGAACCACGCCTCGGCGGAGGACCCGTCCTTGAGTCCCTCGTCCCCGGTGCCGGCGAGCACGGCGAGCCGCCCGGTCCGCGGGTCGAACGAGAACAGCTGGTGGGTTCCGGCCATCGCCACCACGAGCAGGTCGGCCCGGGCGGACCACACGACGTCCCACGGGGAGGAGAGCGCCACGTCCAGCGGATCGGCGCCGGGATCGATGTGGTTCGGCTCCGCCCCGCGGGCGCGCTCCTCGTCGAGCAGCCGCTGCACCCCGCTGCCGGCCACCGTGCGCACCTGCCCGGTGGCGAGGTCCACGCCGCGGAGCCGGTGGTTGACCGAGTCGGCCACGACCACGTCGTAGCCGGCCGCCGCGCGCACCTCCTCGGGCAGCAGCGTGAGCCCCTGGGGCTCGGTGAAGCGCGCGGTCCCCGGGTCCCCGTCCGCGTGGCCCTTCCCCGCGCCGATCACCCGCCGGACGGTCTCGAGGTCGTTGTCGAGCTGGACGAGGCGGTGGTGGCCCGTGTCGGAGACGAGGAACGAGCCGTCCGGCAGCGGCAGCACCTTGCCCGGGAACCGGAGGTCGCCCTCGGGCGCAGGCCGCGGCACGTACGGCCCGTCGCCGCGGTGCAGGGTGCCCCGGGCCTCGTGCTCGGCCACGAGCTCCTCCACGAGGGAGACCAGTCCCTGGACGTGGCCCTCCCCCGAGAGGTGCGCCACGATGTAGCCCTCCGGGTCCACGACCACGAGCGTGGGCCACGCGCGGGCCGTGTACGCGTCCCACGTGGTCAGCTCGGGGTCGTCGAGCACGGGGTGGTGGACCTCGTAGCGGTCCACCGCGGCCGCGAGCGCGTCCGGGTCGGCCTCGTGCTCGAACTTCGGGGAGTGCACGCCCACCGTGACGAGGACGTCGGAGAAGCGCTCCTCGAGGGGGCGCAGCTCGTCGAGCACGTGCAGGCAGTTGATGCAGCAGAAGGACCAGAAGTCCAGGACCACGACCTTGCCGCGCAGCGCGGCCAGGTCGAGGTCCTTTTCCCCGGTGTTGAGCCAGGCACGGCCCTGCAGCTCGGAGGCGCGGACGCGGGAAGTGAGGCGCACGGGTGGGAATCCTTTCGGAACGGAACGGGACGGGGACGGGTCAGGGGTGGGACGGGCGGGGCTGGACGGGCCGGGCGGGGCTCAGCGCCGGGCGTGGTCGTCCCGCTCCGCGAGCCCGGCCATCATCTCGTTGTAGGCCTTGAGCTCGGCGTCGTCCGTGCGGTCGGCCCTGCGGTCCGCACGGCGGTTCTCCTTCGTGCCCTCGATCGCCCACATGATCGCGACGACGACGGCGACGACGACGGTGGGGAACTCGCCGATCCCCCACATGAGGGCCCCGCCGAGCTGCTGGTCCTCGATCGCGCTGCGCCCCCAGTCCCGGCCGGTGTTGCCGAACCAGGAGGCCTGCAGGAGCGTGTCGGAGCCCATCAGGGCCACCCCCACGAAGGCGTGGTAGACCATCGTGGCCAGCAGCAGGACCAGCCGCATCATGTGGCCGGGGCGGTGCGGGATGGGGTCCGTGCCGATCAGCACGAGCATGAACAGGTATCCGGTGATCAGGAAGTGCACGACCATGAACACGTGCCCCACGTGGTAGTGCAGCGTGAAGTGGAACAGCGGGGTGAAGTAGAAGACCACGATGGAGCCGGCGAAGTTCACGGCGGCGAAGATCGGGTGGGTCACGACCTTGCCGAACCCGGAGTGCACGAGCCGCAGGATCCACTCGCGGGGCCCGCGGGTGCCGTCCGGGCGGGACTCCAGGGCCTTGAGCAGCAGGGTGACCGGCGAGCCCAGGACCAGGAAGATCGGCACCACCATGGTCAGGGTCATGTGCTCGACCATGTGCGCGGAGAACAGGACCCGGCCGTAGACGGCGAAGCCGCCCGAGGTGATGTAGAACAGCACCCCGAGCCCGGTGAGCCACGAGAGGGTGCGCAGCACGGACCAGGAGTCCCGGCGCCGGCGCACGCGCACGAACGCCCACAGGTAGACGACCGCGAGGAACACGCAGACCGCGAGCCACAGCCAGTCGATGCGCCACGTGGTGAACCAGGACGCCGCGGTGGGCTCGGGCGGCAGCTCGTACCAGGTGAGGATCAGCGCCGGGGACGCGTCCGGGGCCAGTTCCTCGGGCACCGGCGGGGCCGTCCGGGACAGGGCCACCGCGACGCCCATGACGGCGCCCATGACCAGCAGCTCGCCCAGCACCAGCTGCCAGACCGCGCGGCGGGCGGTGAGCCGGCCGGCCTCGAGCGCGGGGACCAGCCAGCGGCGGTGGGCGAGGCCGGCGAGGCCCAGCCCCAGCGTCAGGACGGCCTTGACGAGCACGAGCCATCCGTAGCCGCTGAAGAGCTGGTCCCAGGAGCCGATGCGCACCGCGGCGTTGACCGTGCCGGAGAGCAGCACGAGGAGGAAGGCGCCGAGGGCGACCGCGGAGAACCGGCGCAGCACCACGGCCGCGATCGGCGCGCGGTGCCGCGCCCCGGCCGGCGCGCGGCCGCGGGCGGCGCCCTCGGGCAGCGTCCCGGTGCCGGCGCCAGGGGCGCTGAGCTGCGGGGACAGCCAGGCGAGCACCACGAGGCCTCCCGTCCACAGCCCCGCGCCCAGCAGGTGCAGGCCCAGGGAGTTGACGGCGCCCATGTGGTCGTTGCCGCCGGCAGAGTGCCCGTTGAGGGCCATCGCCACGAGGGCGGCGCAGGACAGGGCGAGGGTCAGCAGCAGCCCGAGCAGCGCCCGGACCCCGAAGACCAGGGTGGTCACGACGGCGGCGACCACGACGATCGCCGCCTGGGCCTGCCCCGTGGGGATGTCCGTGGCGTAGTGCAGCAGCTGCTGGGTGTAGGTTCCGTCCCCGCCCACGGGCACGCCCGCGACGTCGGAGTAGGACAGGACGAGCACGGCCACCGCGGCCACGGTCCAGACCACGGCCGCGGCCTCGGCGAGGCGCAGGGTGGCGCCGAAGAGCGGGTGCTCCGGGGCCGGGGCCCGGTCCCGGCCGCCCCGGCGGCGCCCGTCCCGGGTGGGGGGCACGATCCCCACCGCGAACAGCAGCGCGCCCATGACCACCACGAGCGCACTGTTGTGCACGAGCTCGGCGGCGGGCAGCCCCCAGCGGACCAGCGCCCCGGGGTCGGCCGCGAGCCGGGCCGCGCCCGACCCGGTCCACAGCATCGCCAGGACGAGCGCCGTGAGGGCCACGACGGGCACGGCCGCGAGCCACCAGGGGTCGATCCCCCGGCCGCCCGGCCGGGCGGCGGTGCCGTGGTCGGCGCGCTCGGCCGTCCTCGAACTCATGGTCAGTCTCCTTCATCCGCCCCACGACGACGGGGCGGCACCTCTCCATTGTCCCCCTCCGGGCGCGCCGGCCCGTGCGCGTGTGCCGGAGCCCACACGGGCGGACCTCAGCCCTCGAACAGCACGTCCCCCACGAACCCGCCCTCGGCGCAGCCCGGGGGCACGGCGAAGACCGCCGAGCCGATCGGCGTGGTCCAGGCGTTGAGCATGTCGAGCTCGTCGAGCCGGCGCTGGATCGGGACGAACTGGCGGTCCACGTCCGAGCAGTACGCCGCGAAGACCATGCCCGCGTCGCTGATGCCGCCGGCGCTCGCGCCCCGGGGCCGCGCGCCCGGGGCGTCCGCGACGGGCAGGTCGTAGTTGTAGACCCGCCGGTGGATCCGCTCCAGCGGGTCCTCCGGGCGCGAGCGGCGCACGTGGGCGTAGTCCGCGATGACGGGGAAGCCCAGGGGTCCCCGTGCGGCGAGGTCGGGCTCGTCGTGCTCGGCGCCGCCGGTCAGCGGGGCGCCGTCGCCGAGGCGCCGGCCCACGGCGTCCTCCCGGGCCGGGGTGTCCGCCTCGTCCCAGGCGTCCAGGTCCATGGCGATCCGGCGGACGACCAGGGCCGTGCCGTCCTGGATCCACGGCGTGCAGCCGCCGTGGCCGTGGACCACCCGCTCGTACTCCTCGGTGCCGCCCCGGGGGTTGACGGTGCCGTCCACCTGGCCGAAGAGGTTGCGCATGCTCTGCCCGTCGGGGACCGAGCCCACGGTGTGCCGGAACCCGTGCTGCACCCAGCGCACGGCGGCGAAGGAGCGGGAGGCCTTGAGGAGCACCCGCTGGGCGTGCGAGACGGTGAGCCTGTCGTCGGCGCAGATCTGCAGCAGCAGGTCGCCGTCGCTCCAGCGCTCCTCGAGCCGGTCGATCGAGAACGCCGGCAGGGGCCGCAGCCAGGCCGGCGCGCGGTCCGGGGCGACCAGCCCGAGCAGCCGCGGCCCGAAGCCGAGGGTGACCGTGAGCCGCGCCGGGTTCGCGGCGAGCCACGGCTCCTGGTCGGCGACCGGCGCCCGGCCCCGGGTCAGGGCGGCGGCGTCCTCCGAGAGCACCCGCAGCAGGCGCCGCACCGCGTCCCGGGAGGTGTCCCGGTGCAGGTCCAGCGCCACGAACGCGGCGAAGGCCTGCGGCGCGGTGGCCACCCCGGCCTGCCGGGGACCGTGGAAGGGCTCCGTGGCCTGCCCGTGCCCTCGCTGCGCCTGCCGGGGCGCCTCCTGCGGCGCCGGGGCGAGGGCCCCGGCGCGGCGGGCCGACTCCAGGCCCAGGGCCGAGGCGGCGCCCACGCCGGCGGCGCCGCCCGCCACGAGCAGGCGCCGCCGGTTCATGGCACGGGCCTCACCCACGGCAGCCCTCCGGTTCCGCCCCGGCCTCGGCGGACGGCCCCGTGCCCTCCCCGGCCGCGTGGTCCCCGCCGTGGTCCCCACCGTGGCCGTCGTCCTGGCCGTCGTCCTGGCCCTCCCGGCCCCCGGCCCCCGGGTCGTACTCCTCCTGGGCGCCGGCGTAGTCGCGGACGGCCGCGGTGACCGTCTGCTCCGTCCCGTCCTCGAAGCGCAGGACGAGCTCGAGCTCGTCCCCGGCGCGGAGGTCGCACCGCAGGTCCAGGAGCATGAGGTGGTCCGCCCCGGGCTCCAGGGCGTAGGACGCGCCCGGGTCGATGGCGACCGGGTCCTGCATCCGCTGCATGACGGTGCTGCCGGTGTCGGGGTCGAGCACGGTCTCGTGCAGCTCGACAGCCCCGGCGATCCCCTCGGCGGCCGCGCCGGTGAGCACGACCGGGGAGTCGCCCTCGTTGACGAGGGTGCCGAAGACCCCGGTCATGGCTCCGGCGGGGTTCGCCTTCGCCCAGGCACGCTCCACGGTGAGCGGTCCGCGCGCGGCGGTGTGCCCGGCGTCCTGCGGGGACGGGGCGCCGGAGGCGGACGCCGCCGCGGCGGCGGGGGCGGCCTCCGGGGCCGGGGACGCGCACCCCGTGAGCGCGACGGCGCCGAGGGCGAGGACGGTGGTGGTGCGCAGCAGTGCGGTGGGCACGGTGCCGGGCACGGAGATGGGCATGGCGATGGGCATGGTTGCTCCTGGCAGTGCGGGAAGAAGGGTGTGCCGCGGCGGCCGCGGGGCGCGGCGGACGCCCGGCGGCGGCCGGCGGATCGGACGGTGGGGACCCGGGACGGTTCCCGGGCGGTTCAGCCCCTGCGGCGCCGGCGGGAGACGAGGCTCACGAGGCCGAGCACGCCGAGGGCCACGGCCCCGCCGGCGACGGCGACGACCCACAGCGGGACGTCCCCGGACGTGGCGCGGTCCGTGGCGTCCTCGGCGCGCTGGGCGGGGTCCTCCACCGGGGCGGTCGGGTCCGCCGTGGGCTCGTCGCCCGAGCCGACGTCGTAGCTGAAGGTCCCCTCGATGGGGTGCCCGTCGCTGGAGACGACGCGCCAGACCACGCGGTAGGTCTCGTCCTCCGCCCCGGACCCGGACAGCGGCTGGACCACCCGGTTGCCCTCCGGCTCGAGCGGGCCGTCCGTCACGGAGCGCCCCTCCGAGTCGGTGACCAGGACCTGGTGGCCGATGTCCATGACCTCCCCGGAGAAGGTGAGCTCGAGCTCCTCCGGCGCGGTGGCGAGCACGGAGCCGGGCTCGGGCGAGACGGCGGTGAGCTCGTCGTGCGCGGAGGCGGGCAGGACGGTCAGTGCGGTGAGGGCGCCTGCGGCCAGCAGGGCCGCGGTGCGTCGGGTGGTGGGCGTGGGCATGGGGTCTCCTCGGGGGCCGGGCGGCGGTGGGCCGGGGCCGCCGGACCGGGACGGCCGGGCGGCGTGCGTAAGCCGTCGGACCTCCCGCCGCGGCCCGTGGCCCGGGCGGCGCCCCGCGGCCGGCCGGCTCAGCCGGCGGGCAGCGCGGCGGGTCCCGGGAGGAGGACCGGCAGCAGGGGGCGACGGCGGGCGCGCGGCGGCCCGCGGTGGGAGCGCACCGGGCGCAGCAGCGACTGGTCGGTCAGCACGTGCGGGCGCCCCGCCCGCACGGCACGCGGCCGGACGACGACCACGGGAGCCGTCAGGGCCTGCCGCAGGCGGCGCACCCGCAGCCGCAGCGCCTCCAGCATGACCACGGCCGCGACCTCGCCGTGGCGCATGAGCACGTAGGCGGCCAGCGCGGCCAGCACGTGGGCGACGACCATGACGGCACCACCGTGCTCGGCGTGGGACTGGACCTCCAGCACGAGGGCGGGACCTGCCCCGGGCGGGCCGGCGGCGGCCCCGTGGTGCGCGGAGTGCTGGGCGGCGTGGGCCACCGTGCTGACGCCGCCGGAGGCCGCGAACAGGGTGTGCAGGACGGACTGGCTGAGCAGCACGCCCAGCAGCAGGAGGGACCGGGAGAGCACCCGGCCGGCCAGCGCCATGCACAGCGGCCCGGACAGGGCCAGGGACAGGAGCACGAGCACCGCGGGCGGGGCCTGCCCGCCGGCGGCCGCGTGGGAGAGCGCGGCGGCGGAGGTGGCGACGGACGCTCCGGCCCAGCCTCGGGCGAGGCGCCGTGCACGTGGGCTCACGCCTCCACCTCCCGTCTCGTCGCCGGCCGCTCGGACCGGTGCCCCCATTATGCGCGTCCGCCCCGGCGCCGGACCAATCGCGGGACCGGGAGCGCGACGCGGCCCGCGCAGGGCCCGGACACGCCGAAGGGGCGGCCCCCGTGCGGGGGCCGCCCCTTCGGACGAAGCCGTGGGACGAGGTCCGGAGCGGACCCGCGGGTGTCCTTACTTCTTGGACACGGCCGCCTTGAGCTTGGAACCAGCGGTCAGCTTGACGCCGTGGCCGGCCGGGATCTCGATGGTCTCGCCGGTCTGCGGGTTGCGGCCCGTGCGGGCGGCACGGTCGGTGCGCTCGACGGCCAGCCAGCCCGGGATGGTGATCTTCTCACCGGCGGAGACGGACTCCTCGAAGACCTGGAACATCGCGTCCAGGACGCCGTTGACGGCGGCGTTGGTGGTCCCGGCCTTCTCGGCGACCTCTGCGACGAGTTCACTGCGGTTCTTAGCCATGTTCATGTCCTCCTGGACTTGGGGTCGTGGGGAAGCGCGGCACGGGGGACCGATCGCGCTCCTGCGTCAGAAATTACCAGCTGGACTTGGAGATGCCGGGCAGTTCGCCGCGGTGAGCCATGTCGCGGAAACGGACGCGGGAGATGCCGAACTTCTGGAGGGTGCCGCGGGGGCGGCCGTCGATCTGGTCGCGGTTGCGCAGCCGGACCGGGGAGGCGTCGCGGGGCAGCTTCTGCAGGCCCAGGCGGGCCTCCTCGCGGGCCTCGTCGGTGGCGTTCTCGTCGACGAGGGTCTTCTTCAGCTCGGCACGCTTCGCGGCGTAGCGCTCGACGACGACCTTGCGCTGCTCGTTCTTGGCGATCTTGGACTTCTTGGCCATGGATTCAGCGCTCCTCGCGGAAATCGACGTGCTTGCGGACGACCGGGTCGTACTTCTTGAGCACCATGCGGTCCGGGTCGTTGCGGCGGTTCTTGCGGGTCACGTAGGTGAAACCGGTGCCGGCGGTGGACTTCAGCTTGATGATGGGACGAACGTCCTTGTCCTTGGCCATGCTAGATCTTCTCCCCACGTGCGATCATGTCGGTCACGACGGCGTCGATGCCGCGGGCGTCGATGACCTTGATGCCCTTGGCGCTGACGTTGAGCGTCACGCTGCGGCGCAGCGACGGCACCCAGTAGCGCTTCTTCTGGATGTTCGGGTCGAACCGGCGCTTGGTACGGCGGTGCGAGTGCGAAATGCTGTGCCCAAAGCCCGGCTGAGCTCCGGTCACCTGGCAGTGCGCTGCCATAGTGTTCTCCTCCAATGTTGACGAAATGACGGCACGCAGTGGGTGCCGCAGATGATCACTCAGCTGCGGCAACGGGCGTCCCGCCACCTTCAGAATTGCCACCGTTCGCCAACCGGGCCCTCTCGTAAGGCCCGCGGCCGGAACCGGCGAAGGCCTCGCCACGATGAAGACGGTGAAGATCAAGGTGCCGGAAGGTGGACTCCACCACACGACAGCCTTGAAGTCTAGGCCCGGACGGACTTCCCCGCAACCTGACGTCAGGTGTGACCAGCTTCGGGTCAGTCTACCGGCTCCCCCGACCCCCGCAAACCGGGGGACGGCCCGCTCAGCCGCGCCGGACGGGGGCCGACGCCCCGTCGCGGGGCGCGGGACCGGCGGGGAGCACCGGACGCGGGTGCAGCGTGGTGTACCCGGGGTGGCGTGCGGCGACCGCGTCCCCGGAGGAGGTGCCGCGGACCCGCCGCGCGAGCCAGGGCAGGAGGTACTCGCGGGCCCAGTGCAGGTCCTCCTTCAGCACGCCCGGGCTCGCGGTGACGGGCAGCCGCTCCGTGGGCGGCAGCTCCAGGGCGTGCTCCACGCCCAGCAGCTCGAGCACCCCGGCGGCCACGCGGGTGTGCCCCGCGGTCGACATGTGCAGCCGGTCCACCGCCCAGTAGCGCCAGTCCTGCAGGACGCGCATCCGCCAGTAGTCGAGGACCAGGCACCCGTGCCGGTCCGCGATCTCCCGGACGTGCTCGTTGTAGAGCGCCTGCCGGGGGCGGGTCCAGGACGTGGGGGCGTCCCGGCCGGGGTCGAAGGCCGTGAACAGCACCACCTGGGCGCCGGAGGCCCGCAGCCGGGCGACCGCCGGCTCGTAGACCTCCATGAGGGCGTCCACGTCCGCCCGCGGGCGCAGCAGGTCGTTGCCCCCGGCGTAGAGGCTCACCAGGGTCGGCTCCAGGGCCAGGCACGGCTCCAGCTGCTCGGCCACGATCCCGCGCAGCAGCCGCCCCCGGACCGCGAGGTTCGCGTAGCGGGTGTCCGGGTGGGCGGCGGTCAGCTGCTCGGCCACGAGGTCGGCCCAGCCGCGCACCCCGTTGGGGCGCGCGGGGTCGGGGTCGCCCACGCCCTCGGTCATGGAGTCGCCGAGGGCCACGTAGCGGATGGGCGGGGCGAGCGGCACGGCGGCCGGGCGGGGCGTCGTCGGCTCCGTCATGCGGGGTGCTCTCCGTTCGGGGAACTGGGCGGGGTGCGGGCGGGGTCCGGTCAGGGCGCCGTGCGGTCGGTGTGCTGCGGCTGCTCGGGCTCCCCGACCGACCGGAAGCGGGACCGGTTGCCGAGCGCCTCGTTGACCGCGCGCACCAGGGAGTTCGCCCGGGCGTTGTCCGGCAGCTGCTCGATCAGCACCGGGTTGCCCGCGTGGTCGGCCAGGGGAACGCGCCAGTTGGGGTACTCGTCGTTCGTGCCCGGCTGGTTCTGCATCCGGCGCTCCCCGACGGCGTCCACGAGGGAGACGTTGAACAGCAGGGCCGGGGACTGGGCGAGGTAGCGGTGCAGCGCCTCGACCCGGCCCTGCTCGTCCGTGGCGTCCCCGTCGGGGAGCAGTCCGTCCGCGGCGACGGCCGCGAAGAACGTGTCCAGCTGACGGCGGGCCTCCGCCCGCTCCTCCTCGACGGGCCGTGCCAGCAGGCCGAGCTCCTGGCGCACGTCCACCTGCACGCCCTGCAGGAAGCCCGCGGTGGGCGGGAAGTCGTGCGTGCTGACCGAGGCCATGCTCAGCTCCCGGTACCGCGCCGGCGGGAGCGGCTCGTCGCCGTCCACCTCGAACCACAGGATCGACGTCCCCAGCACGCCGCGCTCCGCGAGGTACTCCCGCACCCAGGGCTCGAGGGTGCCGAGGTCCTCCCCGACCACCACGGCCCCGGCGAGCTCCGCCTCGAGGGCGAGGATGCCGACCATCGCCTCGTGGTCGTAGTAGACGTAGGCGCCCTCCGAGGCCTCCTGGCCGTCCGGGATCCACCACAGCCGGAACAGGCCCAGGACGTGGTCCACCCGGATGCCGCCGGCGTGCCGGAAGATCGTGCGCAGCATGTCCCGCCAGGGCAGGTAGCCGGCCTCGGCCAGGCGCTCGGGGTGCCACGGGGGCTGGGACCAGTTCTGGCCCTTCTGGTTGTACATGTCCGCGGGCGCGCCCACGCTGACGCCGGAGGCCAGCACGTCCTGCAGCGTCCACGCGTCGGCGCCCTGCTTGTGCACGCCCACGGCGAGGTCGTGGATCACGCCGATGTCCATCCCGGCCAGGTGCGCCGCGCGCTGGGCGGCCTCGAGCTGCTCGTCCAGCAGCCACTGCATCCACACGTGGAAGTCGATCCTGCGGGACAGCCGGGTCCGGGCCTCGACCGCGTACGGGGCGTCCGGGCCCGCGGCGACGTCGTCCCACTCGGGGGCGTCCTCGCCGAGCTCCTCGCGCAGCGCGCACCAGAGCCCGAAGTCCTGCAGGCCCTGCCCGCCCTCGGCCACGAACCGGCGCAGCTGCTGCTGGCGGTGCGGGGAGCGGCGGACGGTGAACAGCAGCTCGAGGCTCTTCAGCTTGGCCGCGTACGCCTTGTCCCGGTCGATGGTGCTGGTGTCGAGATTCTCCTTGCGCTGGATCGCGGCCAGCGTGTTGACCACCTCGAGGTCGGCCGGGCGCAGGTAGGCGTACTCGGGGACCTCCGCGATGCGCAGGTAGAGGGGGTTGAAGAAGCGGCGGCTGGTCGGCAGGTACGGCGAGGGCTCCACCGGCGGGGCGGGCTCGGCGGCGTGCAGCGGGTTGACCAGCAGGTAGTCCGCCCCCTGCTCCCCCGAGATCGCGGCGAGGCTCGCGAGGTCCGAGACGTCGCCCACGCCCCACGACCGCCCGGAGGTCACCGAGTAGATCTGCGCCATGTAGCCCCAGCGGTGCCGCCCGTGCAGCCGGTCGGTGCCGGCCAGGTGCCGCGGGGTCACGGCCAGCGGCGTCGTGACCGGGCGCCCGCCGTCGACCTCGGGGCACTCGGCGCGGACCTCGTACCAGCCCACGGCGAGGCTCTCGGGCACCTCGAAGGTGGCCTGCCCGGTGAGGACGCCGTCCACGTCGCGCGGGGAGCGCCAGTTGTCGACCTGCGGGGCCGTGGTCCGTGCGCCGTCCTCCGCCACGAGGGTCACGCGCACCGTGGCGCCGTGCGGGACGTGCGCCGCGAAGCGGGTGCGCTCCCCCGCGACGGCGACGACCACGGGCGGCAGCACCCGCCGCCAGGGCGCCAGCTCCCGCTGGGCGAGGCACGCCTCGATCGCGGCGTCGTCGCCGGTGTCGGCGCCCAGCGCGTCGAGCACGGCGCGCAGCGTCGGCTCCGGGACCTCCCGCTCCTGTCCGTCGAACCCGGAGTAGGTCGTGGAGACCCGGTAGGCCTCGGCGAGCCGGCGCAGCGCGCCGTCGGTGGTGGTGGTGTCGGCCATGGCCCCCACTCTATCCATCCGCGCGGCCCGAGCCGCAGGGTGCTGACGATCCGCGCGGCTACGCCAGGGTGCGGGCGACGTCGATCACGAAGCGGTACCGCACGTCCGAGGCGACCACCCGGTCGTAGGCGGTGTCGACGTCCTCGGCGCCGATCAGCTCGATCTCGGACTCCACGCCGTGCTCCGCGCAGAAGTCGAGCATCTCCTGGGTCTGCGGGATCCCGCCGACCATCGAGCCCGTGAGCACGCGCTGGCGTGCGGCGAGAGCCATGGCCCGCACGCTGTACGGCTCGGTGGGCAGCCCCACGGAGCACAGCACGCCGTCGACCCGCAGCAGGGAGAGGTACTTCTCGATGGGCAGGTCCGCGGAGACCGTGTTGAGGATCAGGTCGAAGCGGCCCTTGTTGCGCTCGAAGGTCTCGGGGTCCTTCGTGGCCCAGTAGTCGGTCGCGCCGAACGCCAGGCCGTCCTCCTGCTTCGACAGGCTCTGGCTCAGCACGGTGACCTCGGCGCCCATGGCGGCGGCGATCTTCACGGCGACGTGGCCCAGCCCGCCCATGCCCAGGACGGCGACCCGCTGCCCGGGCCCGGCGCCCCAGCGCTTGAACGGGGCGTAGGTGGTGATCCCGGCGCACAGCAGCGGGGCGGCCCTGGCGGGGTCGAGGGCCTCGGGGACGCGCAGCACGAAGCGCTCGTCGACCACGATCGCGCCGCTGTAGCCGCCCCGGGTGGCGGTGCCGTCGGCCTGCGGCGTGTTGTAGGTGGCCGTCACGCCCTCGGTGCAGAACTGCTCCTGGCCCCCGGTGCACTGCTCGCACCGGCCGCAGGAGTCGACGAAGCAGCCCACGCCCACCGTGTCGCCGGGCGCGAAGCCGGTCACGGCCTCGCCGACGGCGCTGACGCGGCCGACGATCTCGTGCCCCGGGGTGACGGGGAAGTGCGTGCCGCCCCACTCGTCGCGCGCGGTGTGGATGTCGGAGTGGCAGATGCCGGCGTAGTGGATCTCGATCGCGACGTCCTGGGGACCGACCGGGCGGCGCTCGATCGTGGTGCGCTGGAAGCCGGAGTCGGCGGAGACGGCCTCGAGGGCGGGGACGGTGGTCATGCGGTGCTCCTGTCGTGGTGGGGAAATCTCGGTTCGGGGGGGTCGTGCGGCCCGGGAGTCGCCCGGCCGGGGGCCGTGCGGCCGGGCCCCGGCGGATGCGCTCACCAGGCGTGGGCGACGAGCTCGTAGGACCGGGCGCGCACCTCGGGGTCGTGGGCGTAGCTGTTCAGCATCAGCTCGTCGGCCCGGGTGAGCTCGACGATCTGCTCGAGGTCGGCGACCACCCGCTCGGGCGTGCCGACCGCCGAGACGGCGAGGTGCTCCTGCACCATGCCGGCCTCCGCGGCGCTGAGCTCGACGCGCTCGACCGGCGGCTGGAGCGGGCGGCGGTCGCTGCGGGCGATCCCGCGCACCAGCAGCTGGTGGGTGGTGAACTGGCGCCGCGCCTCCTCGTCGGTGTCGGCGGCGAGGACGTTCGCCGCGACCATGACGTGCGGGCGCTCGACCGTGGCGGTCGGGGCGCTCGCGTCGAAGCGCTGCCGGTACAGCGCGATGGCGTCCATGATCATGGCCGGGGCGAAGTGGGAGGCGAACGCGTAGGGCAGGCCGAGCCGGGCGGCGACCTCGGCGCCGCCCGTCGAGGAGCCGAGGATCCACAGGGGGACGTCCGTGCCCCGGGCCACGGACGCCCGGACGACCTCCTGCTCCTGGCCGCCGAACAGGCGCACCAGGCGGCGCACGTCGGCCTCGAAGGTGTCGTGGCCGGCGTGACCGCGCCGCAGCTCGAGGGCCGTGCGCATGTCGGTCCCCGGGGCCCGGCCCAGGCCCAGGTCCACGCGGCCGGGATAGAGGTTGGCGAGGGTGCCGAAGGCCTCGGCCACGGTCAGCGGCACGTGGTTGGGCAGCATGATCCCGCCGGAGCCCACGCGGAGGCGGTCCGTGGCGGCGAGCGCCTGGCCGATGAGCACCGCCGTGGCGGAGGACGCGAACGCCTCCGTGTTGTGGTGCTCGGCGTACCACAGGCGCCGGTAGCCGGACGCGTCGAGCCGGCGGGCGAGGTCCACCGCCTCGCGGAGGGCGTCCGCGGTGGAGCGCCCCTCCGAGAGGGGCACGAGGTCGAGCGCGGACAGGGGGACGCGGGGCGTGGCGGGCACGGGTCGGACTTCTTCCGTCGGAGGGCACGAAGGGGTTCGGTGGCGGCAACGGCCCGGGCCGGGCTCCTTATTCCGCGTCCCCCGCGGGCGTTGCCCTCCTCACACCCCCGCCCCGGGCACCGCGCGGTGGGGCACCATGGGAGCATGACGTCTTCTCCCGCCCCCACGCCGTCGCTGCCCACGCCCTCCGGCGAGCTGACCGCTCCCGCCCCCGGGTGGGCCCCGGCGTGCGTGGTCTTCGACTGCGACGGCATCCTCATGGACACGGAGGCGAACTGGGCCCGGGTCCAGCGCGCCGTCGCCGAGCGCTGCGGGCTGGAGTTCACCGAGGCGATGCAGCGGCGGATGATGGGCTGGTCCGCGGCGGACGTCGCCGCCTCGATCGCCGATGCCGCCGGGGCCGACCGGGCGTCGGTGCACGCCGACGTGCTGCGCACCGAGGAGCAGACGCTGACCGGCCACATCGTCCCCCTGCCGGGGGCGCTCGAGACGGTGCGCGCGTTCGCCGAGCGGCTGCCGGTGGCCGTGGCCAGCAACTCCACGAGCACCATCCTCGGCGTGAAGCTGGAGCAGGCCGGCTTCGCCCCGCACCTCAGCACGTGGGTCTCCTCCGAGGACGTGCCCCGCGGCAAGCCCGCCCCGGACATCTACGCCGAGGCCGTGCGGAGGCTGGGCTTCGCGCCGGGCGAGGCGCTGGCCGTGGAGGACTCCGTGGTGGGCGCGGCCTCGGCCGTGGCGGCAGGCCTGGTGGTCGTGGCCGTGCCGTCGGTCCCGGACGGGGACCCCGTGCGCGCGCACCACCGGGCGTCGGCGCTCACGGACCCCGCCTTCCGCGAGCTCATGGCCGGCTGGCTGCGCTGAGGGCGGCGCCCGGGGCGCTCAGCGGTTCCAGAGCCCGTAGGTCTGCGCCAGCTCGGAGACCTTGCGGGCCCGGGCCAGGCGCGGCAGGTAGCTGCCGTCGCCCACCACGTGCCCGGAGTCGTGCTGGGTGATGAGCTCGCGCGCCCAGGTGATCTCCTGCTCGCTCGGGGCGAGGTTGCGGTTGATCCCGTCCGTCTGCTCCGGGTCGAGGCAGAGCTTGCCCGTCATGCCCATGGACTGCGTCACGGCGCACGCCTCGGCGAGCCCCTCCGCCGAGGCGCCCAGGGTCGGCCCGTCGATGGGGCCGGGCAGCTCCCCCACCCGGGACGCCACCACGAGGCTCGAGCGGGCGAACGCCAGCGCCATGGGATCGGCGCTGACCCCGGTGTCCCGGCGGAAGTCGCCGACGCCGAAGGCGAGCCGGAACACGCCGGGCGCGCGCGCGATGTCGTTGGCGTTCATGATCCCCACGGCCGACTCGATCAGCGCCACGACCGGGGTGCCGGCCGGGGCCATCATCGCCGTCTTGGTGATGTGGTCGGGGTGCTCGGTCTTGGCCAGCATGATCCCGCGCAGGTGGCCGACCCGGCTGAGGGCGGCGAGGTCCTGCTCCCAGTAGGGGGTCGTGATGTCGTTGATCCGCACCCAGGCGCTGGCACCGGCCTCGAAGGCCTCGACGACGTTGCGGCGCGCCTCGTCCTTGCCCTCGGCGGGGATGGCGTCCTCGATGTCGAACACGACGGAGTCCGCCTCGGACGCGAGCGCCCCCGGGAAGACGGAGGGGTCCGCGGCCGACGTCAGCAGCCACGAGCGGGACAGACGGGCGGGCAGCGCGGCGGCGCGCTGGTTGCGGTAGGGGGCCACGGGAGGGTCCTTTCCGGGAAGGGAGCGGCGGGGACGCGAGGACCCCTTGGGACGCCCGTCCCCGCAGGCGGGCCCGGGCCGTAGGAGCTGTCCAGTCTAGGCGGCGCGCCGACCCGGCGGAACGCTCAGGCGCTCAGGGGCGTGTGACGTCCGTCAACCCGCTCCTCCGGCCGGACGGGGCCCGGCGCGGTCCCCGCCCCGAAGGGCGAGCCGCCGAGGGACTCCCTGCCGTGCGCGGACACCCAGTTGCCCAGGTCGGGGCCCACGGGCACGATCTGGGACGGGTTGATGTCCTCGTGGACCACGAAGTAGTGCTGCTTGATCTGCTCGAAGTCCACGGTGTCCCCGAACCCGGGGGTCTGGAAGAGGTCCCGGGCGTAGCCCCACAGGTTCGGCATCTCGGTGAGCTTGTTGCGCGAGCACTTGAAGTGCGAGTGGTAGACCGGGTCGAAGCGCACCAGGGTGGTGAACAGCCGCACGTCCGCCTCGGTGATGTGCTCGCCCATGAGGTAGCGGCGGGTCGCGAGGCGGTCCTCGAGCCAGTCCATGGCGGCCCACAGCCGCTCGTAGGCCTTCTCGTGGGCCTGCTGGGAACCGGCGAAGCCGCATCGGTAGACCCCGTTGTTGACCTCGGTGTAGACGCGCTCCATGACCTCGCGCATCTCGTCCTCGAGCTCCGCCGGCCAGAGCTCGGGCGCGCCCTCGCGGTGGAAGGCGCCCCACTCCTTGGCGAGGTCCTCCGTGATCCGGGGGAAGTCGTTGGTCACGACCTTGCCGCTCGCGATCTCCACGACCGCCGGCACGGTGATCCCTCGGGGGTAGTCGGGGTAGCGGGCGAAGTAGGCCTCCTGGAGCCGCTCGATGCCCAGCACCGGGTCCCGGCCGTCCGCGTCGAGGTCGAACGTCCACGAGCGCACGTCGTGGACGGGACCGGGCAGCCCGACCGACAGGACGTCCTCGAGCCCCAGGAGCCGTCGGACGATGAGGGTGCGGTTGGCCCAGGGACAGGCCCGTGCGGCGACGAGGCGGTACCGGCCGGCCTCGACGGGCCAGGCGTGGGCGCCCTCGGGCACTGCGGCGCGCTCCGGGTCGCGGACGATCCGGTCCTCGATGTAGGCGGTGTCCCGGGTGAACTCCTCGCCGGGACGCACGTAGGCACCGGCGGTGCTGTGCTCGGACCGCTGGGCGCTGCGCTGCGACATGGTGGCTCCTCGGGGTGCTGCTGGACGGACGTCACCGGCCGGGACGGCGGTCGGCGGCGGGGCGGCCGCACCTCCCGCCCCTGATTTTTGATGATATGTCAATCAGAGCAGGGGCGCCAGAGGAGCCGGCGTCGGGGCCGAGGTCTACAGTAGAGGCGACCAGCACCCCTCCACCACGGAACAGCCCGCCCATGAGCACCCACGGCAACGAGCCCGAGTACGGGCAGCGCCTTCCCCCGCAGCACACCCCGTCCGGACCCGCGCCCCGGGGGCCCCGCGGGCCCGCGGCCACGCCGCGGGCTGCCCGGCGGATGGCACGCGGGCTCTCCTTCACCCTCGTGATGCTGGGCCTGCTGGTCGGCGGGGGCCTCACCGCCCTCGGGGGCGCGTGGGGCTGGGCGGCCGGAGCACTGCTCCTCCTGCCCGGGCTCGTGGGCTTCGCGGTCGTCCAGACCCAGCTGCACCCGGCCCTGCGGGACGCCTCGGTGCCCCCGCTGCGGAGCCGCTCACGGCTGTGGCTCGTCCCCTCCGCGCTGCTGCTGCTGGGCGCCCTCCTCCTCGCCGGCGCACTCGGGACCCAGCCCCTGCTGAGCGGCACCCCGCGCGCGCACCTGGTCGAGGAGTACGTCAGCGTCCTGGTCGTCTCGGGCATGACCCTGGTGGTCGCCGCGGGACTGGGCTTCGGCCTCGTGGCCATGGCCTCCTTCACCCCGGTCGACGACGACGACTCCCCGCTGCGTCCCACCGGCTACGCCGAGCGCCTCCGGCGGCCCGTGCACGGACCCGGGGACCACTACGACTCGGAGTGGATCCACCGCCGCCGGACCCGGTACGGCCGCGAGGCCGGCGACGACGGGCGGGACACCCCGCCGGAGGGTCTGCCGGGTGATTGACATTTGTTGACATGTCAATATATACTGGGCTTTTTCCCGCCCCACGAGAGGACTGCCGCATGAGCCACCCGGAGACCGGCGAGGTCAACTGGCTGACGGACGAGGAGCAGCGCGTCTGGCGCGGCTTCCTGGCCCTGAGCCGCGGCATGCAGACCGCGGTGGACCGCCAGCTGTCCCGGGACAGCGCACTGTCCGGCTCCGAGTACGAGGTCCTCGTCCTGCTGTCGGAGAGCGACACGGGCGTGATCCGCTCCCGCGACCTCCTCCACGAGCTCGGCTGGGAGCGCAGCCGCCTGTCCCACCTGCTCTCCCGGATGGCCCGGCGCGGACTGCTCGAGCGCCTGCCCTGCGACAGCGACGCGCGCGGCCTCGACGTGCGGATCACCCCGGAGGGACGGGCTGCGATCGAGGCCTCCGCCCCGGGCCACCTCGAACTGGTGCGGGCGGCGCTCATCGACCACCTGACCCAGGAGGAGATGGACGCGCTGCTCTCCGTCTCCGCCAAGGTGGTCCCCCGGCTCGAGGAACTGGGGCTGTGCTGACCCGGGCCTCCTGATCCGCCCGGGGCCCGGGCTCCTGGGTGCCGGGCTCGGGACTCTGGATTCAGGGTTGGGAGCACGGCGCTCAGGGCCCTGGCTGCAGAGTTCGGGGCGAGCCTGCTCCAGGACGACCCCGGACAGGGGACAGGCCCTGCCGCATGGGGGGATCGGCAGGGCCTGTCGGGCATCCCGATCGGGGGAATGGGACGCCAGTCGCCGGCAGGAAACATCCGGAGGCAGATGGGGGGATCACCTCCGGGCCATCGCCGACGACAGATTTACCTTAGACCCAGTGATCTGCATGAGCAAGCCGACTGCCCGTTTCGCACCCGTGTCGCCCCTGGTCGGGTGACCGCTCCTCCGCCCGTGGGCCCGCCGACCTGGGCCCCCACCCGTGGGCCCGCCCGCCTGGACCCACCGGCCCGGACCCACCGGCCCGGACCCACCGGCTCCGCGCACGGGAACGCCCCCGCCGGCTGGAGCCGGCGGGGGCGTTCCCGATGCGCCGCGGGTCTCGCGGCCGCGGAGTGGGGCCCTACTTGGTCTGGCCCTCCTTGGCGAGGACGTAGTCGTAGACGACCTCCTCGCCCTCGCCGCCGTCGGTGCGCGGCTTCGGGTCCAGCATCAGCTCGGGCTTGACCGCCGAGGCGATGTCGTCCTCGTTGTGCGGGTCGCCCGGGAAGTACAGCTGCTGGGTGACCAGCTGGTACCCCGGTGCCGAGACCTTGATGTGGATGTGCGCCGGGCGCCAGGCGTGCCAGCCGGCCGCGGCGATCAGCTGCCCGCAGGCCCCGTCGGTGGGGATCTGGTACGGGGCCGGGCGCTTGGTGTTGATCTCGAAGTAGCCGTTCTCGTCGGCCTTCACGGTGCCGCGGAACAGCCACTCGGGCAGCTCCGGGGCGTACTGGGAGTAGAAGCCGTTGGCGTCGGCGTGCCAGATCTCCACCTGGGCGTCCTGGATGGGGTTGCCGTCGGTGTCGGTGAACCGGCCCTTGAACAGCAGCGGGGTGCCGGGCTCGTCCTCGCGCATCTCCAGCGTGGCCGGGGTGGGCAGCACCGGGGAGTCCGGCACGTAGTAGGGGCCCTCGATGGTGCCGACGGCGCCGGGGCGCTCCTTGGAGTTGACGTCCTCGATGGTGTGCTCCAGCCACACGTCCAGGAACAGCGGCCACTCCCCGTCGGTGCCGACCTTGATCAGCCAGGCCTTCAGGGCGTTGTACTCCTCGTAGGTGACCTCGTGCTCGACCGCGATGTCGTTGATCGCCTTGATCGCCGCACCGGCCAGCAGGGACACCCGCTCCTTGGGCACGTCCAGCTTCGCCAGCTTGCCCGAGGCGGTGAACCGCTCGGTCGCCTTGGACCCGGCCTCGCCCGCGGTGCCCTCGTTCTCCTTGCGCGTTGCCGCGTGGGTCTCCGTCATGGTGTTCTCCACATTCCTCGTTGAACGGTAGTCAGGGACGCCCGTCGTGCCCGTCGCACCCGATGCAGCTCGAGGCCCCCAGCTCGAGGCCCTGGTTGTGACACCGGACACGTCGACGTCCCCCTCAGCCTAGGCCGGGTATCAGGACGCGACAAATATTGATTAGGCCGCTTTTATGCGCATAATGCGGCATAAAGCCACCCTGGGTTACTCCTAGGGGTTTGCCTGATGTGATCACAGTCACGGGATACCAGACTGGCTCTGTACCGTCCGGCAGGAGCCGGTCGCAGCAGCGGCCCCGGCCCGCACGTCCCGAGCAGACGTCCCGCCCAGACATCCCGATCAGAAGGAGCACGTCATGACCGAGAACCTGACCCACGTTCGCGAGGTCCTCTCCGACGCCGTGGTGGACGACCGCGAGAACGGCGTCATCCGGGCCAAGCGGGAGATCTTCACCGACGAGGAGATCTTCGAGCTGGAGATGAAGTACATCTTCGAGGGCAACTGGGTGTACCTGGCCCACGAGTCGCAGATCCCCAACGTGGGCGACTACTTCACCACCTACATCGGCCGCACCCCGGTGGTGATCACCCGCGACAAGGACGAGAACCTCAACTGCATCGTCAACGCGTGCTCCCACCGCGGTGCGATGCTGTGCCGGCGCAAGACGGACAACCGCACCACCTTCACCTGCCCGTTCCACGGCTGGACGTTCAAGAACTCCGGCGAGCTGCTGAAGGTCAAGGACGGGCGCAACGGCGGCTACCCGGAGAACTTCAACAAGGAGGGCTCCCACGACCTGACCAAGGTCGCCCGCTTCGAGTCCTACCGCGGCTTCCTGTTCGGCTCCCTGAACCCGGACGTGCTGCCCCTCGAGGAGCACCTGGGCGACGCCACCACGGTGATCGACTCGATCGTGGACCAGTCCCCCGATGGTCTGGAGGTCCTGCGCGGCGCCTCGACCTACACCTACGACGGCAACTGGAAGGTCCAGGCGGAGAACGGCGCCGACGGCTACCACGTGACCTCGGTGCACTGGAACTACGCCGCGACCACCGCCCGCCGCACCGCCGGGGACTCCGCCAACAAGACCAAGGCCATGGACGCCGGCAAGTGGGGCAAGGTCAAGGGCGGGTTCTACTCCTACGAGCACGGCCACCTGCTGCTGTGGCAGGAGTGGACGAACCCCCAGGACCGCCCGCTGTGGGACCGCCGCGAGGAGCTCGTCGACAAGTACGGCGAGGAGATGGCGAACTTCATGATCAACATCTCGCGCAACCTCTGCCTGTACCCGAACGTGTACATCATGGACCAGTTCTCCTCGCAGATCCGGCACTTCCGCCCGATCTCCGCGGACCAGACCGAGGTCACCATCTACTGCATCGCCCCCAAGGGCGAGTCGCAGGAGAACCGCTCCAAGCGGATCCGCCAGTACGAGGACTTCTTCAACGCGACCGGAATGGCGACCCCGGACGACCTCGAGGAGTTCCGCTCCTGCAACAAGACCTACTGGGCCACCTCCGCCCCGTGGAACGACATGTCCCGCGGCGCCGCGCACGAGATCCAGGGACCCGACGAGCAGGCCCAGGCCCTCGGCATGACCAAGGTCATCGCCTCCGGCGTGCGCACCGAGGACGAGGGCCTGTACCCGATCCAGCACAGCTTCTGGAAGGACGTCATGGACAAGGGGCTGGCCGCGGAGGAGCGCGCCGCCGAGCAGCCCGCCCCCGCGACCGCCTGACCCGGACTCCGCCGAACCACAGAAAAGAGTGCAGAACACCATGGCCAACCTGCTGAACCCCGTGACGGCGCTGAAGACCGCCGAGGAGATCGCGACCCTCGAGACCGTGCGCGCCTTCCTCTACAAGGAGGCGCGCCTCCTGGACGACCGCCAGTTCGACGAGTGGCTCGAGTGCTACCACCCGGACTCCGAGTTCTGGATGCCCTCCTGGGGCGACGACGACCAGCTGACCGAGGACCCCCAGAACGAGATCTCCCTGATCTACTACGACAACCGCGGCGGCATCGAGGACCGCGTGTTCCGCATCAAGACGGACCGCTCCTCCGCCACGTCCCTGCCGGACCCCCGCACCGGGCACAACATCACCGACGTGGAGATCCTCGCCCACGACGGCGACCAGGTGCAGGTCCGCTTCAACTGGTTCACGCTGTACTTCCGCTACAACACGACGGACACCTACTTCGGCACCAGCTTCTACACGATCGACCTCTCGGGCGAGCAGCCGGTCATCCTGAAGAAGAAGGTCGTCCTGAAGAACGACTACATCCACCACGTCGTGGACGTCTACATGATCTGACGCCTGCCGTGGCCGGCCCCGCACGGGGCCGGCCACGGCGGACCGTCGACATCCCGTGCTCACCGAGCACGCCCCACAGACTTTTCCGGGCCGCGCGGACGCGGTCCCCCACCCAGGAGGAAATCATGGGCCACCAGGTAGCCCTCAGCTTCGAGGACGGCGTCACGAAGGTCGTCAAGGTCGGCGACTACGAGACCGTCCTGGACGCCGCCTACAAGGCGCGCATCAACATTCCCGCGGACTGCCGGGACGGCGCCTGCGGCACCTGCAAGGCCTTCTGCGACTCCGGCACCTTCGACCCCGGGGACTTCATCGACGACGCCATGACCGAGGACGAGCTCGAGAAGGGCTACCTCCTCACCTGCCAGGCGGTCCCCGAGTCCGACATGGCCATCCAGATCCCGGCGACCGCCGAGTCCGCGAAGACCTCCGCGGCCACGTTCACCTCCACGCTCCAGGAGCTGGACAAGCACTCCGAGACCACGATCTCCTTCACCCTCGACGTCGAGAAGCGGGAGGACCTCGCGTTCCTGCCCGGCCAGTACGTCAACATCAAGGTGCCCGGCACCGACGCCGAGCGCTCCTACTCCTTCAGCAGCGGCCCCGAGGTCGAGGGCGCGGCCTTCATGGTGCGCATCACCCCGCAGGGCGCGATGTCCGAGTACCTGCGCGACCGCGCCCAGGTCGGCGACACCGTCGAGTTCAGCGGCCCCTACGGCTCGTTCTTCCTGCGCGAGCCCAAGCGCCCGCTGCTGCTGCTCGCCGGGGGCACCGGCCTGGCCCCGCTCCTGTCGATCCTGGAGAAGCTCGCCGAGAACCCGCCCAGCACCCCGGTGCACCTGATCTACGGGGTGACCCGCGAGGCCGACATCGTGGGCCTCGACTGGATCCGCGCGTACGAGTCCAAGCTGCCGAACTTCACCTGGGACTACATCGCCTCCGAGGAGGGCACCTCCGCCCCCCACACCGGCTACGTCACGCAGATCATCGAGCCCTCCCACCTCAACGACGGCGACGTCGACGTCTACCTGTGCGGCCCGCCGCCCATGGTCAACGCCGTCTCCAAGTGGCTGGACAGCGAGGGGATCGAGCCCGCGAACTTCTACTTCGAGCGCTTCGCGCCGAAGGAGAGCACCGGCGGCGACGCCGAGACCGGCGCCCCTCCGTCCCCGGAGAAGGTGGCCGCCGAGGGCGACACCATGACCCGCACCGAGGCCGTCTCCTCGATGGAGACCGGCCGCCTGGAGTTCCGCAAGGAGGACAGCTTCGCCCACCTCGACGCCCGCATGGGCCTCGAGCTCGCCGTCACCGAGCTCATGATGGGCCGGCTGACCGAGGAGCAGCTCCACCAGTTCCGCCGGCTCGCCGAGGCCACCACCCACTCCGTGGGCGCCGGCACGGTCTCGGACCCCGAGGAGTACGTGCGGACCAACGAGGAGTTCCACGAGTACCTCTTCATGGTCAGCGACAACCCCGCGCTGCTGGAGTCCTACCGCCGGCTCGACGTGCGCGAGCAGATGGCCGCGACCTTCGAGGAGGGCACCGAGATCTTCGCCCGGGTCGCGCAGGACCACGTCGACGTCGTCGCGGCCTTCGAGGCGAACGACAAGGAGCGCGCCCGCGAGGTCATCATGGCCCACGCCCGCGACGCCAAGGAGACCATGGCCACGGCGATCGACGCCAAGGAGGCCGGCAACTGATGGGGGCGCCGTACGCGGGACAGTTCCTCACCCCGGGCCGCTTCGCCGGCAAGGTCGCGGTCGTGACCGGCTCCGCACAGGGCATCGGGCAGAAGGTGGCCGAGCGGATCGGCGCCGAGGGCGGCGCCGTCGTGCTCGTGGACCGCTCCGAGCTGGTGCACGAGGTCGCGCAGGGCATCACGGAGGCCGCCGAGGCCTCGGGCTCGGGCGGCTCCGCCACGTCCGTGACCGCCGACCTCGAGACCTGGGCCGGGGCCCAGCAGGCCGTCGAGGCCGCGCTCACGGCCCACGGTCGCGTGGACGTGCTCGTCAACAACGTGGGCGGCACCATCTGGGCCCGGCCCTACGAGGAGTACGACGAGGAGAAGATCGAGAAGGAGATCCGCCGCTCGCTCTTCCCGACGCTGTGGTCCTGCCGCGCGGTGCTCCCGGCCATGCTCGAGCAGGGCTCGGGCACGATCGTCAACGTCTCCTCGGTGGCCACCCGGGGCATGCACCGCGTGCCTTACGCCGCGGCGAAGGGCGGGGTGAACGCCCTGACCCAGTCCCTGGCCATGGAGGTCGCCGGCCGCGGCGTCCGCGTGGTCGCCACCGCCCCCGGCGGCACGGAGGCCCCGCCCCGCAGGGTCAAGCGCGGGCCCGAGGCCGAGAGCGCCACGGAGAAGGCCTGGTACCAGGCGATCGTGGACCAGACCGTGGACTCCTCGTTCGTGAAGCGCTACGGCACGCTCGACGAGCAGGCCGCGCCCATCGTGTTCCTCGCCTCCGACGAGGCCTCCTACGTGACCGGCAGCGTCCTGCCGGTCGCCGGTGGGGACCTCGGCTGAGCGTCCGGTGACGCAGGCCCGCCGGCGCGGCCGTGCACCCCGCCGGGGTAGACTCGCGGCCATGACGGCGGGCCTGCACCACGGCGACTCCGGGGACGAGTTCCCGCTGGTCGGGCGGGCCGGCGCGCTGGAGGAGCTGGTCGACGTCCTGCGGACCGTGCGCAAGGGCCACGTCCGCACCGTGGTGCTCGACGGCCCGCTGGGCTCGGGCAAGACGGCCCTGCTCGAGCTCTTCCTGGACCACTGCCGCTCCGCCGCCCGGGGGGTCCGGGTGCTCAGCGCGACCGGCGACGAGTGGGAGTCGCAGCTCGCCCTGGCGGGGTACAGCCAGCTCATGCTCGCCACGCCGCTGCGCTCGTCCCGGGGCTTCGACGGCGAGCCCGCGCTGCCCTCGGCCCCGGTCGCGGAGCTGAGCCCCGCGCAGGCCGTGAACTACGCCGCCACCCTGAGCACCCACCTCGAGAGCCTGCAGACCCGCGGCACCGTGGTGGTCACCGTCGACGACGTCCACCGGCTGGACGAGCAGAGCCTGCGCATCCTGGTGTTCGTCATGCGCCGGATGCACGGCAAGCGGGTCATGTTCGTCCTGACCCTCGACCCGTCGCAGTCCCGGCACGTCCCGGCCGGCGTGCTCGACTTCCTCACCGGCCACCAGGTGCAGCGCATCCCGCTGGAGCCGTTCGGTGCCGAGGAGGTCCGGGCCGCGGCCCGCCGGTACTTCGGCCTCGACCTCGGCGCGACCGCCGCGCACCGGCTCGCCCGGCACACCGGCGGGCTGCCCCAGCAGGTGCTCGAGCTGCTGCACGAGCTGCCCGAGGACACCTGGCACTCCTGGTTCGCGGACCTGCCGGCGAGCTCCCGGGTGCGCGCCCGCGTGCACAGCGTCCTCACCGGTGCCTCCCCCGACCTGGTGCGCACGGCCGAGGCCGTGGCCGTGCTGGGCCGCAGCGCGGGCCTGTCCGAGGTGGGCCACGTGAGCGGGGTGGACGCCCTGATGGAGGCGCTCGACGAGGGCCACCGCGCCGGGCTGCTGGACCTGGCCGTGGACCAGGCCCGCTCGGTCGTGCAGTTCTTCGAGCCGGGCGCCGCGGAGGCCGTCTACGGGCTGATCGTGCCGAGCCGGCGGATCGAGCTGCACCGGCGGGCCTCGGCCGCCGTGCACGAGGAGGGCGAGCAGCTCGGCCACCGCGTCTCCGCCACCCCGGGCCCCGACGAGGCGCTGGCCGTGGAGCTCGAGGCCTTCGCCGGCCGGCAGGCGATGGTGGGGGCCTGGCAGGAGGTCGCCACGGCGCTCTTCTCGGCGTCCCGGCTCTCCGCGGACGCGCGGGCCCGCAACGACCGTCTCCTGCGGGCCGTGGACGCCCTCGTCGGCTCGGGCAACATCGCCCAGGCCGACATGTGGACGGCCGCCGTGGACGCCATGCCGTCCTCCCCCCTGCGCTCGTCGGTGCTCGGCTACCTCTCCACGGTCTCGGGGCAGAACCGCAGCGCGCAGACCCAGCTCGAGATGGCGTGGCGCACGAGCAACCGGCAGCGGGACCCGGCGTCCGCCGCGCAGATCGCCCAGCGCTTCGTGCTGCACGGCGTGGCCTCGTGGGACGGGCCCCTCATCACCCGGTGGGCGGAGACCGCGATGTCGCTCACCGATCCCGGCACCCCCGCCCACATCGAGTCCGAGGCCATCTACGGCCTGGGCCTCTTCGCCCAGGGCCGGCTGCGGGACGCCGAGGACTCCTACGAGCGGGCCTTCGAGCACGCCGCGGAGAACGCCCAGAAGCAGCGCGTACAGATGGGCGCCGGGTGGCTCGCCCTGCGCGCCGACGACGTGGAGTCGGCGCTCGTCAACTTCCAGGCGGCGGCCCCCACCGAGTACCGGGGCGGGTCCCTGCGGATCTCCCTGTGGGCGGACGCGTGGCTGGCGCGCACCCAGCTGGTGCTGGGCGACTGGGACGCCGCGGCGGCCACGGTCTCCCGCGCCTCGGTGCGTCTCGAGACCTCCCGGATGCCGCTGATCCGGCCGCTCCTGTACTGGACCGCCGCGGAGCTGTGGTCGATGCGCGGGGACTGGGACCGCGCCCGCCACTACGTCTCCCAGGCCGCCGTGCAGCCGGGCACCTACCGGGCCATGCAGGTCCCGGCCAGCCTCGCGCGGGCCCGCTTCCACGAGGCCCGCGCCGACTACGAGAGCGCCCTGGGGGTGCTGCAGCCGCTCACGGACCTCGACCCGTGGACCGACGAGCGGGTCTCCTTCTGGCCGTGGCAGGACAGCTACGTCAACGCCCTCGTCATGACCGACCGGCTCGAGGACGCGGACGCCTTCCTCACCGCGTTCGAGGGGGTGCGCCGCGAGCGGCGGATCCCGTCCGACGAGGCCCGCACGGCGTGGGCCCGGGGCAGGATCCTCGCCGCGCAGGGCGATCCGGACACCGCGCGCGAGCACTTCGAGGCGGCCCTGGGTCAGCTGCGCGGGCTCAACCGACCGTACCTGCGCGCCCGGATCAGCTTCGCCTACGGGCAGAGCATGCGCCGCGCCGGCAAGCGGCGCCTGGCCTCCACCGTGCTGCGGACCGCGCGGGACCTCTACGACTCGCTGGGCGCCGCCACCTACGTGGAGCGCTGCGACCGCGAGCTCAAGGCGACCGGTCTCGACGTCGGGAACCTGCCCGACCCCTCCGACCCGGTGCTCGCGGCCGTGGGCCGGACCACCGTGCAGCTCACCGCCCAGGAGCAGGCGGTGGCCGAGCTCGTCGCGGGCGGGGCCACCAACAAGGAGACCGCGCGGGCCCTGTTCCTCGCGGAGAAGACCGTCCAGTACCACCTGACCCGCATCTACGGGAAGCTCGGGATCCGCTCCCGCAGCGAGCTCGCCGCCCGCTACCGTCCGCCGGAATGACCGCGAGGCGGCGGCCGACGTCGGCTCCCGGTGACCGGGCCGGCGTCGGCCGCCGCCTCGCGGGGGCGGGACCGTCCTGCTGCTACTTCACGTCGGAGGGGTGCTTGGCCAGCGGCACCACGGTGACGTCCATGTAGGGGAACAGCGGCAGGTTCTGCAGGATGTCGTGCAGCTCGTCGTGGGACTCGACGTCGAAGACCGAGTAGTTGGCGTACTCGCCGACCACGCGCCAGATCTCCGGCCACTTCCCGGAGCGCTGCAGCTCCTGGGAGTAGGCCTTCTCGGTGGCCTTGATCTCCGCGGCCTCCTCGGCGGGCATGTCGGTGGGGAGGTTGATGTCCATGTGGACCAGGTACTTCACGGTGCGTCCTTCCGTCGGTCGGGATGTCGGGTCGGGATGTCGGGTCGGGATGTCGGTCGGTCGGGATGTCGGGCCGGGTGCCGGCGCCCGGCCCGGCCGGGGTGCGGCGGGCGGGGCGGCGCGGTGCGGCGCTACCGGTCGGTGCGGTAGTGGGTGAGCTTGTCCTCGTCCACGGCGGTGCCCGTCCCGGGCACCTCGGGAACGCGGATCCTGCCGTCGGTGATGACCACGGGCTCGGCCAGGAGGTCGTCGGCCATGTCCAGGAAGTTGGACAGCTCCCCGGCCCGCTTCGAGGTGTGGGCCAGCGCGGCGCCGAAGACCACGGAGGCGATCGTGCCCACCTGGGTGTCGATCTGGTTGCCCACGTACACGTCGATGCCCATGCCCTCGGCCATGCCGACGATCTTGGCGGCCTCGGTGAACCCGGACCGGGCGGTCTTCACGGCCAGCAGGTTCGCCCCGCCGGTGAGGATCTCCTTCGCGGCCTCCCCGAGGTTCGGGGCGGACTCGTCGGCGGCGATCGGGATCGTCGACCGCTCCACCAGCCGGCGGCGGCCGAGCACCTCGCGGGCGTCGTCGGGCTCCTCGAGGAACTGCAGGCCCAGGTCCTCGGTGCGGCGCAGCACCTCCATCGCCTCGTTGGCGGACCAGCCGCGGTTGGCGTCCATGTAGAGCTCGGCGTCCTCGCCCAGGCCCTCGCGCAGCACCCGGGCGGCCTCGACGTCGAGGCCGACCGGGTGCCGGCCGGTCTTGAGCTTGAACGTGCTGATCCCGTAGGTCTCGCGGAACTCCAGCGCCAGGTCCAGCAGCTCGGCGGCGGGCTTGAAGCCGAGCATGTGCGAGACCCGCATGGAGTCGGTGAACCCGCCCAGCAGCCTGCTCACGGGCTGCCCGAGGCCCTGGCCGATGACGTCCCACAGGGCGATGTCCACCGCCCCCTTGGCCGTCTGGTTGTGGATCGTGCGGGCCAGCACGGCCTGGACCTTCTCCCGGTCCAGGACGTCCAGGCCGACCAGCTGCGGGGCGAAGACGTCCTCGACCACGGCCACGATGGACTTCTGGGTCTCGCCGTAGGTGTAGGGCCGGGGCGGGGTGTCGGCGGTGCCCACGATCCCGTCGTCGGTGGTGATCCGCACCAGCACGTGATCCGCCTCGTGGACGGCGCCCGAGGCGAAGTGCAGGGGGTGGACGTAGGGGATCGAGTAGGGGATCGCCTCGATGGTCGCGATCTTCATGGGCGGGCGGGCCTTTCGTGGGCGGGTGGGACGGGCTCGCCGCCGGGGGCCCCGGCGGCGCCCTGGACGTCGACGACGAGGTCGATGAAGTTGTGCAGCAGGGCGGAGCGGTCCTCGCGCCGCCACGCCACGGCGAGCTCGATCTGCGGCGAGTGCTCGATGTCGCGGTAGACCACGCCCTCGAGCTGGAAGGCGCGCACCCCGGCGGGCACCACGGCCACCCCGCCGCCGGCCGCCACGAAGGACAGCAGCGTGGACGTCTCGCCCGCGACCTGGGCGATCCGGGGCTGGAAGCCGGCCTGGCGGCAGAGGTCCGCGGCGGTGCGGTAGAGCACGGAGTCGGGCGGGTAGGTGATGAACTCCTGGTCCTGCAGCTCGTGCACGGCCACGGGCAGGTCCACGGCGAGGGCGCTGAAGGAGGGCAGCGCCACCACGAGGGGCTCCCGCGCGACGACCCGGTACTCGATGTCCGCGGAGGCCACGGGCGGCCGCAGGAGGGCGGCGTCGAGGGTGTGGTCCCGCAGCCCCTCCTCCATGGCGGGGGTCAGCATCTCGCCGTGCAGCGCCAGCGACAGCCCGGGCATGGCGCTCTTCGCCCGCCGGACCACCCCCGGCATCACCCCGTAGGTGGCCGAGCCCGAGAAGCCGACGCGCAGCACGCCCGTGGCGCCCTGGCCCACCTGGTAGACGTCGGCCTTGAGGGCCTCGACCTCGTTGATGATCCGCCGGCCGCGGTCCAGGAGCACCTGGCCGGCGGCGGTGAGGTCCACCCGCCGGGTGGTCCGGTCCAGCAGCCGCACCCCGAGGTGCTCCTCGAGCTGGCGGATCTGCTGGGACAACGGCGGCTGGGCCATGTGCAGGCGCTTGGCGGCGCGGCCGAAGTGGCGCTCCTCGGCCACGGCGATGAAGTAGTTGAGCTGCCGGATCTCCATCGTGACAGTGGTCCTTCCGCTCGGTCGGAGGGGCCGTCGTCGATCACCACCTCACGCATTGATCCACAGACTACACTGAAAGCACCCTATTAGGACAGATCCTCTTTGCAATCAACGGGGGTGTCCCGGAGTCTCCGACGGCCGCGGCCCGTGACCACGGCCCCGCGGAGTGGTGCAATGGGGCCATGCGCACCGACATCACGGCCGACCGGCACGGCTCCTTCGCCCGGTCGGTCAAGTCCCTCGTGGTCCCCCGCCCCATCGCGTGGGTCAGCTCCCGCTCGGCCGCGGGGGTCGACAACCTGGCCCCGCACTCGTTCTTCACGGTCGCCTCGGAGAACCCCACCGTCGTCCAGTTCGTCTCGGTCGGCGAGAAGGACAGCCTCCGCAACATCCGGCAGACCGGGGAGTTCGTGGTCAGCTTCGCGCCCGAGGGGCTGTTCGAGCGGATCAACGCGACCAGCACCGACTACCCTCCCGAGATCAGCGAGTTCGACGCCGTGGGCCTGACCCGTGAGCCCTCGCGCACCGTGGCCGTCCCCCGCGTGGCCGAGTCCCCCGCCGCCATCGAGTGCCGGCTGCACACGGACCCCATCCCCGTGGGCAACTGCTTCCTGGTCCTCGGCGAGGTCACGCACGTGGTCGTGGACGAGGCGGACATGGACGAGCGGGGCCCGGTCGTGCGGACGCTGCGCCCGATCTCGCGGCTCGGGCGCGACGAGTGGGGCGAGCTGGGACGGATCCGGTCCATCCGGCGGACCCCCTACCGGGACGTCGCCCCGGAGGCGGACCTGCCCTGAGCGCCCGGGCTCAGAGCCGCACGCCCGTGCGCCGGAGCTGCTCGCGGACCTCCCGGCGCTGGATCTTGCCGAGCATCGTGCGCGGGAGCTCCTCCACGGCCACGATCCGCCGGGGCACCTTGTAGCGGGCGAGACCCGCGCGGCAGTGCTCGCGCAGGACCGCCTCGTCGAGGGCGGCGCCCGGCACGAGGGTCACGGCCGCGACGACCACCTCGCGGCCGCCGGGGTCCACGAGCCCCACCACCGCGGCGTCCTCGACGGCGTCGTGCTGCCGCAGCGTGGTCTCGACCTCGCTGGGAGCCACGTTGAACCCCCCGGTGATCACGACCTCCTTGAGCCGGTCGACCACCCGCAGGAACCCGTCCTCGTCGACGGTGACGATGTCGCCGGTGCGCAGCCACCCGTCGTCCGTCAGCGCCCGGGCGGTCTCGTCGGGGCGCCTCCAGTACCCCCGGAAGACCTGGGGGCCCCGGACCCACAGCTCCCCCGGCCGGTCCCGCGGGACGTCCTCGAGGGTCTCCGGGTCCACGAGCCGGATCTCGGTGGAGGGGAACGGGATCCCGATCGAGCCCGCCCGGCGGGCGTCGTTGAGCGGATTGCAGGCGACGAGCGGGGAGCACTCGGTGAGGCCGTAGCCCTCGATCAGGATGCCCCCGGTGGACCGTTCCCACCGCTCCACGAGCGGGACCGGCAGGCTCATCGCCCCCGAGACGGCCACCGGGATGCCCTGCAGGCCGGCGCCCCGCTCCTGCGCGGCGTCGAGGAGCTTCTGGTACACCGGCGGCACGGCGGGCAGCACCGTGGGCCGCGAGCGCTTCATCGCGCCGAGGACCAGGTCCGCGCGCACGGTCGGGAAGAGCACGAGCCTCGCCCCGAGGGACATCGCGAACGTCACCCCGAGGGTCAGGCCGAAGGCGTGGAAGAGGGGCAGCACGCCGTGCACCACCTCGTGCGCGCCGGAGCCGAGCCAGTGCCGGCCCATGAGGGCGTTGGACTCGAGGTTGCGGTGCGTGAGCATCGCCCCCTTGGGCAGCCCGGTGGTGCCGGAGGTGTACTGCAGCAGCGCGAGGTCGTGGGCCGTGGGCCGCGGGTGCTCCGCGGCGATCGGGTCCGCGGCGAGCAGCTGCTTCCAGGGGATCGTGCCCGGGGCGGGGCCGGTGAGCTGGGCGCGGGCGGCCCGGGCGCCCGGCAGCGGCAGCCGCAGCGCCAGCCGCTTCGCGCGCGGCATCGCGGCGGTGACGTCCACGGACACGACCGTCTCGACCCGCAGGTCCGCGGGCAGGGAGCGCACCCGCCCGGCCGCCCGGTCCCAGACCACCGCCACGCGCGCGCCGTGGTCCTCGAACTGGTGGCGCAGCTCCGGGGCGGTGTAGAGCGGGTTGTGCTCGACGACCACGGCCCCCAGGCGCAGCACCGCGTAGAACGCCACGACGTGCTGCGGGCAGTTCGGCAGGACGAGCGCGACCCGGTCGCCGCGGCGCACGCCCAGCCGGCGCAGCCCCTCGGCCGCGCGGTCCACCTGCCGGCCCAGGGCGGCGTAGGAGGTCGTGGCCCCGAAGAACTCGAGCGCGGTGCCCGCCCCGTGCCGGGCGACGGACCGTTCGAGCATGTGCACGAGGGAGGTCTCCGGCAGGTCGAGGTCCGCGGGGACGCCCGGGTCGTAGCTGGCGGTCCAGGGACGGGCGCGCAGGAACTCGCGCACGGTTTCGACAGGCATGTCCTCGACACTACTCGGCGACACCGCCCGCGGGCCGGGCCCGTCCGCCGGGCCCGGCCCGGGGACCGGCCGTAGACTCCGATGCCATGACCCCCTCTTCGACACCCGGCTCGCCCTCGCCCGACGACCCGATGCCCTGGTCGGACACCGGTCCGCACGACTCCTCCGACGCCACGCGGCCGCTGCCCCCCGTCAGCCGGTTCGCCGCCCCCGCCGGCGGCGCACCGCGCGACGCCGCCGGCGGGGACCGGGACCCCGGGAGCGGCGGGGCCGAGGACTGGTCCTGGTACGACGACGAGGACGACCAGCACACCCGGCCGCTGCCGGCGGTGACCGCCCAGCGCCCGGTGCAGGAGGACCCGGGCCCGCGCACGGACCCGGCGCCCGTGCTCGGGGCCCGCGGCGCCGCACCGGGCGGCGGGCACGGCTCCGGGCCGCTCGCCGGCGGAGGGCACGACCCCGGGGCCGGCGTCCCGTCCGGCGTCCCCGCCGGGGTGCCGGTCGACGCCGCGACCCGGCACGCCCGGCAGCGGGACGAGTTCGGGGGTCTCCAGCTGATCCCCGGCTTCTTCGGCTGGCTCAGCGCGATGGCCCTGACCTGGCTGCTGCTGGCGCTGGCGGGGCTCGCCGCCGCGGCGCTCGGGCTGCGGCTCGTGGACGGCGTGGGGGGCGTGGTGGACGACCTCGCCGCCGGCTCCGCGACGGCCTGGACGGGCGCGGCCGCCCTCGGCCTGGTCGAGTTCCTCGCCTTCCTGGGCGGCGGATACGCCGCGGGCCGGATGGCGCGCTTCTCGGGCGCCCGGCAGGGCGTGTCCGTGTGGCTGTGGTCCCTGTTCGGCCGCTCCGTGGCCACCGTCGCGGGACTGGTGTGGGCCGACACCGTCGGCCTGGCACCCGTCGGCGTCTCGGCCCAGGCGCTGATCGGCGACCTGCTGGTGCCCGGCCTGCTCGCGGTCGTGGCCGTGCTCGTCGTCGACCTGCTCGCGGCGGTGCTCGGCGGGCTGTGGGGCGTGCGCTACCACCGCCGGGTGGACCGCTGGGGGGAGGGCTGGGGGGATCCGGGCCGGTAACTTTGCGTCCCGGCACCGTGTCGAGTTCGCATCCCACCACAAGAAGGGGGACAATCGGAGCACCTCGGTGAGATCCGTCACCCCCACGCGGAAATCTGCGGACCGGCCCACCGAGCAGCACCCGGAGGAATCGCCCATGCCGTCCACCCTTGTCGCCGTCGTCGATGACCACGAGGTCGTCCGGGAGGGCGTCCGCCTCGTCTCCATGACCTCGCAGGCGGACGTGAAGCTCGTCGGATCGGCCTCCAGCGTCCCCGCCCTCCTCGACCAGCTGGGCCGGGACCCCGAGAACCCCGCGCTCACCGCCCAGGGCGCCAAGCGGATCGAGTGCGAGGTCGTGCTCCTGGACCTGTCCCTCGACGACATGTCCCGTCCCGCCACGAACGTGGAGCTGCTGCGTGCCGCCGGCATGAAGGTGCTGATCTTCAGCATCGGCGAGAACGCCGCGCTGATCCGCGAGGCCCTGCGCGCCGGGGCGCTGGGCCTGGTGCGCAAGTCGGACCCGCTCGAGCACGCCATCGAGGAAGCCCGCAACATCGCCGAGGGCAAGCCCGTGATCACCAAGGAGCTCGCCGCCGCGATCGACGGGGACGTGGAGTTCTCCCGCGCCAGCCTCTCCCCCCGGGAGCAGGAGACCCTGCGGCTCTACGCCTCCGGCTTCGCCCAGGTCCAGGTGGCGCGCCGGATGGGGATCAAGCAGAGCGCGGTCAAGACGAACATCGACCGCATCCGCGAGAAGTACGCGCGCGTCGGGCGCCCGGCGCCCACCAAGATCGACCTGCGCATCCGGGCCATCGAGGACGGGCTCGTGGAGCCCACCGCGGACATCACCACGGCGGAGAAGCATCTGTGAGCCGCCCCTCGCCGCGGTGAGGACCACCGCTCCGTGAGCCACGTCGCGCCCCGGCCCCCGCTCGCCTACCGGAAGGTCCCGGCCCGGCGGCGCCGCAGCAGTCTCCTGGTGCCGACCTCGCCGCAGGAGCTGGGGATGAACTCCTACCGCATCCACCTGCTCGCGAACCTCTGCCACGGGCTGGTCGTCGTCGCGCTCTTCCTGGAGGCCCTCACCATCGTCGGGGACCAGCTGCCCGCCTTCGCGCGGTGGCACCTGGTGTTCCTGGTGGCGCTCATGCTCAACGGCTGCGCGATGCTCCTCCAGGGCGCCCGGCGGCAGGTGCGGATGTGGCCGGTGCTCGCGGCGCCGGTGCTCGTGGCGCTCGCCGTCCTGACCCTCCCGCTCGCCTGGACCGGAACCTCCCCGCCGCAGGACCCGTGGGTGGAGCCCTTCATCCTGCTCGCGGCCGCCGCCACCGTGGTCGCGTGGAGCATCGAGCTGGCGGTGGCCTACCTGGTGTCCGTCACGGTCTTCTACGTCCTGGTCATGGTGCGCATCACGGAGGCCGCGGACGTGATGGGCGTGCTGTTCGACGCCACGAGCCGGATCGCGTTCGGCGTGGTCCTCGTGGTGCTGATCAGCCTGGTCTACCGGGGTGGGCAGAACGCGGACCAGGTCTACGCGGCCGCGATCGCGCAGGAGCTGCAGCTGAACCGCTCGCGCTCCCAGGCCGAGGAGCAGGAGCGGCTGGACCGGCTGATCCACGACAACGTCATGGCCGCCCTGCTCGACGCCGGGCGGGCCCCGGGGCCCGTCCAGCGGCGCACCCGGGAACTGGCGCAGCGGGCCCTCGAGGTCCTCGCCATCGAGGAGCGCCGCGCCGAGGGCAAGGGCACCACCATGGTGCACACCCTGCTGGACGACCTGCTCGAGGCCCTGTCCCCGTGGCGCAGCCGGGTGCGCTTCAACAGCATCACCCCCTACATCAGGCCGCCGGGCGAGCCGCGGCCCCTCATCCCCGTGGAGACGGCGCAGGCGCTCGTGCAGGCGGTCACCGAGGCGGTCTCCAACAGCGCCCGGCACGCCGGCACCGAGGTCACCTACGTGACCATGGACGGCGACGTCTGCCCGCCCACCCCTGTCAATCCCGAGGGCTTCTTCCTGCGCTTCCAGGTGCTGGACCGCGGCCGCGGCTTCCAGGTCCGCAGCATCGACTCCCGCCGGCTCGGGGTGCGCGTGTCCATCCTGGGCAACGTGCGCCACGTGGGCGGGGCGGTGGACGTCGACAGCGCACCGGGGCGCGGCACCCGCGTGACGATCCTCTGGCCCCGGGACGCCCAGCCGTGATCTCCCGCACCCTCTTCCACCCCCTGAGCCTGGTGGCCGCCGCGGTGTTCTTCCTGATCCCCGTGGTGCTCGGGGTGCTGCAGACGTCCAGCATGGAGAAGCCGGACCTCATGCAGGCCGCGCTCGTGACCTACGTGGTCGCCGTGGCCCTGGTCGTGTACCCCTACGGGCAGCGCCGGCTGCCCGACCTGCCCGCGGCCCTGGGCGTGCTCCTCATGCTGGTCTCGATCCAGCGCTCCTACGACGCGCTGAACCCCCAGGCGGAGCTCTTCGGGGGCCAGTGGTTCACCCTGGGCTTCGACGGCTTCCTCGTGGCCCTGGGCATCCGGCGCCGCGCCGGGTGGGGCTGGGCCACGCTCGTCATCGCGGTGGCCGTGTCGATGACGTGGGGCGCCCGCTCCGCGCTCGGCCTCTGGGACGCCGCGCTGACGAACGCGGCGGCGGCGGCCCTGCTGCTCGCGAGCCAGCTCATCGCCCACGAGTACGACCGCGCCTCCGCGGCGTTCGCCGAGGCCCGGGACATGGTGATCTCCGCGCGCTCCCACGACGAGGCCGAGAAGGACACGGTCAACGCCTCCGTGCAGCGCGTGCACGAGGTGCGCCGCCTCGCGGGCGGGCTGCTCGAGCGGATCGCGCACGACCCCTCCCCGGTCTCCGAGTACGAGATCGAGCAGTTCCGGCTCACCGAGGCGCAGCTGCGGGACTCGATCCGGGGCCGCTCGATCGCCACCCCCTACCTGCTCGAGGTCACGCGGGCGGCGCGCGCCCGGGGCGTGCAGGTGGACATCCTGGACGAGCGCGGCAAGCCCCTGCCCACGGCGGTGCTGCGCGCGGCCACCCGCCAGGCCATGGAGGTGCTCAACGCCGCGACCTCCGGGTCGGTCACGATCCGCGCCTTCCCGGAGGGAGAGCCGGCCGCGGTGTTCATCGTCCACGACGGCAACGCCGGGGACGAGGAGCCCGTGGCCATCGAGATCGCCGACGGCACCGGCGAGGTCTCCCGGTTCTGATCGGCTCCACCGTCCGTGGTGCGGGCGCCCGCACTGCACGCGGGGGCGGGGTCCCGCACCCGGACGACACCGTCCACAGGGGGCCGCGCCCGCCCCGCCCCGCCGTCCGGGCTCCCTACCGTGGCCCCATGGACACCGACTCCGCCGGGCACGGCCCGCACCCCGCCGACGACCGCACGGCTCCCCACGGCCGTTCCGGCGCCGAGGACGTCCGCTCCCCCGACGACGCCGGCCGCACCGACGACCACCGCTCACCGGACCGCACCCTCCGTGCCGACGGGACCCGCTCCCCAGACGACACCGGCCGCACCGACGACCACCGGCCCCCGGACGGCACCCTCCGCACCGACGGGACCCGCTCCCCCGACGACGCCTTCCGTGCAGTGCTCTGCGGGGACGGCCTGCGCCGCTGCCCGTGGGCGCCCACCGGCCCGGCCGCCCTCGAGGAGCACGACCGGCGCTGGGGCGCACCGCCCACGGGCGCCGCCGGCTGGTTCGAGGCCCTCAGCCTGGAGATCTTCCAGGCGGGCCTGGCCCGGTGGAGCATCGCCCAGCGCCGGGAGGGCCTGCGCCGGGCGCTGCGGGACTTCGAACCCGCGGAGATCGCCCGGATGACGGAGGACGACGTCGACGAGCTGCTCCTGGATCCCGGCGTCATCCGCAACCGGGTCAAGATCGAGGCCGTGGTGCACAACGCCCGCGCCTGCCGCGGGCTGGGGCCCGAGGACTGGGCGGGGCACGTCGCGGACCTGCGGCCGGCCGCCGCCGAGCCGCCGCCGACCGTGCTGGCGGAGGCCCGCCGCTCCCCGGAGGGGGACCGGCTGGCCGCCCGGCTCAAGGAGCAGGGCCTCGTGTTCGTGGGGCGCACCACCGCGCACCGGTTCCTGCTCCGCACCGGGGTGCTCCCCGGGCACCTCGCGGGGTGCTTCAGGTCCGGGACTGGAAGCGGAGGATCCGGGTGACGGCCTCCGCCACCCGGTCGGGCCCCGCGGCGAAGGACAGCCGGACCGTGCGGTGGCCGCGCGCGGCGTCGAAGTCCAGTCCCGGCACGACCGCGACCGCCTCCTCCTCGAGCAGCCGGCGGCACCACTGCAGGGAGCTCCCGTGCCGCTCGAGCTGCTCGCCGAGTTCGGCGTAGAGGTAGAACGCCCCGTCCGCCGGGGCGACCTCCCCCCACCGGAGCGCGGGCAGCGCCTCCAGGAGCAGGCTCCGGGAGCGCGCGAACTGCTCGACCGCCCGGTCCGCCTCGGCGTAGGCGTCCGGCGTGAAGGCCTCCACGGCGGCGAGCTGCGCGGCGGCGGGCGGGCAGAGGCTGAGGTTGCCGGCCAGCGCGTCGACCGCGGCCGCGAGGTCCCGGGGCAGCAGGGCCCAGCCCAGCCGCCACCCGGTCATCCCCCAGTACTTGGAGAACGAGGAGATCACCACCGCCTCGCGGTCGTGCTCCCACGCGCTGGTGCCCCGGTACGTCCCGCCGCCGCGCGGGCCGCCGCTCTCCGGGGCGGTGTGCACGATCCCGTGGTAGATCTCGTCGCTGATCAGGCGGGTCCCGTGCTCGGCGCACCACCGGGCCAGCGCCGCCAGCTCCGCGGGCTCGAGCACGGTGCCGGTCGGGTTCGCGGGGCCGGCCACCACCAGGCCCTGGAGCGGACCGTGCGCGGCGACCGCGGCGTCGAGCATCCCGGGCGTGGGCTGGAAGCGGGTCGCCGCGCCGCAGTCGAGCTCCACCACGTCGGCGCCCAGCGCGGCCAGGGTGTTGCGGTAGGCCGGGTAGCCCGGCCGGCACACCGCCACCCGGTCCCCCGCGTCGAAGGCCGCCAGGAAGGAGAGCACGAGCGCCCCGGAGGCCCCCGTGGTGATCGCGACCTCCTCGGGCCGGACGTCGAGGCCGTACCACCGGGCGTAGTGGCCGGCCACCGCCCGGCGCAGCGGCTCGATGCCGAGGGCGGGGGTGTAGCCCAGCCCCTCGTTGCGGGCGTGCACCCGGGCGGCCGCCCGCGCCACGGCGCCCGGGGCGCCGCCGGAGGGCTCTCCGGCGCAGAGGGAGACCACGTCCCGGCCGGCGGCCCGCAGGCGCTCGACGTCGGCGAGGATCTCCATCACCCGGAACGGCGGCACCGCCGAGCGGGCGGAGGGGCGGGGCGGCGGGTGCGGAGGCATGCGCCCAGCCTACGGCCGCCGTCGCCCGCCGGAGCGCGGTCACGCCTCGCCGTCGTCGTCATGGGCACATCGGGGGACAGACTTTTGTCCAGGCCTCCGCAATACTGGTCCCAGTCCTGGACGTCAGGAGGTCGCGCTGAGGCGGTCCTCCGGGCGTGGGGGGACAGGTCTCCGGGAGCAGTGCCGGAGGCCGACGGGCAGGTTGCCACCGCGGCCGGCGTCGCACGAGTGATCCATCGTGAATGAGATGTGTGATTGTGTCTGGGGGGATTTCAATCACGGGTCCACCGGAGATGGGACGCCGGGCGCGGGAAGCCACCGCCCTGTTCCACGTCGGTGCGGCGCCGGGCCTCGGCCCGGCGGGGAGAGCCGCGGGACGTGGCGGCACGCGCGTCGACGACGCAGCACACGGCCCCGCACCGATCGGTGCGGGGCCGTTGCCGTGCCGGCGGGGGCTCACTCCAGCAGCAGCGCCGGCTCCTCGAGGATCCGGGCGACGTCCGCGGTGAAGCGGGCCGCGAGGTCCCCGTCGACCACGCGGTGGTCGAAGGACCCGCCCAGCGTGGTCACCCAGCGGGGCACCACGGCGCCGTCCACGACCCACGGCTTCTGCTTGATGCTCCCGAACGCGATGATCGCCACCTCGCCGGGATTGATGATCGGCGTGCCGGTGTCGAGGCCGAGGGCCCCGATGTTGGTCACGGTCAGGGTGCCGCCCTGCATGTCCGCCGGCTGGGTCCGTCCCGCCCGGGCGGTCCGCGAGAGCTCGTCGAGGGCCACGGCCAGCTCCCGCAGCGAGAGGTCCTGGGCGTCCTTGACGTTCGGGACCATGAGCCCGCGCGGCGTGGCCGCCGCGATGCCGAGGTTGACGAAGTGCTTGACGAGGATCTCCTCGTCCGTCCACGTCGCGTTGACCATCGGGTTGCGGGCCGCGGCCCACAGCACGGCCTTCGCGAGCACCAGCAGAGGCGTGACCTTGACGCCCTCGTAGTCCGGGGCGGCCTTGAGCCGCCGGACGAACTCCATGGTGCGCGTGGCGTCGACCTCCACGAAGACCGAGGCGTGCGGGGCGCTGAACGCGCTGCGCACCATGTTCTGCGCCGTGGCCTTCCGCACGCCCTTGACGGGGATCCGCTCGATCCGCTCCTCCGGGGCCGCGGGGCGGCGCCGGTCCCCGGCCTGGCCCAGCCGGGCCACGTGGGCCAGCAGGTCCTGCTTGGTGACCTGCCCGGCCGCGCCCGTCGCGGGGACGTCGGCGAGGTCGACGCCCAGGTCCTGGGCGGCCTTCCGCACGGGGGGCTTCGCGAGCGCGGGGCGGCGCGGAACGCCCTCCCCGGGCGCGGGTCCGTCCCCGCGGCCGGGCCGGCGCCAGACGCCGCTGTCCCCGGCCAGGCGGGCGGCGCGCCCGGCGATGCCCTGGGCGGCCGTGCCGATCCCGCCGCCGAGCCCGGCCCCCAGCGGGCCCCGGGACAGCTTCTCCGACCACCCGGCGGGACGGGCCGGCTGGGGCTCGGGCTCGGGCGCCGGCGGCTGGGCCGCCCGGCGGCGCCGGCGCACGGGATCGGCCTTGGGCCCGGAGCCGACGAGCGGGCGGTCCGCGCCGGGCTCCCCGCCCTCCCCCAGCACTCCGGGGACACCGGCGGCCGGGGCGGGGCCCGCCGCCTCGCCGGGTGAGCCCACGGCGATGATGGGGCTGCCGACCTCGACGGTGCTGCCCTCGGGGACCAGCAGGTCCAGGACGGTCCCCGCGTACGGGGACGGCAGCTCGACCACCGACTTCGCGGTCTCGATCTCGACGAGGACCTGGTTGACCGTCACGGTCTCCCCCGGCGCGACCTTCCACGCGAGGATCTCCGCCTCGGTCAGGCCCTCGCCGACGTCGGGCAGGTTGAAGATCTGGGGCATGTCAGTACTTCCTCTCTCGCGCGGCACCCGGGCCGGCTGCGGTGCCGCCGGCCCGGGCTCCGGCGGGCGGGTCGGCGGGGTCAGTAGGCGAAGGACCGGTCCAGGGCCTCGAGGACGCGGTCGAGGTCCGGCACGTAGCGGTCCTCGACGGCGGCCACCGGGTACGGCAGGTGGAAGGCGCCGACCCGCAGCACCGGTGCCTCGAGGGAGTAGAACGCCCGTTCGGTGATGCGGGCGGCGATCTCCCCGCCGAGGCCGCCGAACGTCGGGGCCTCGTGCGCGACGACGAGGCGGCCGGTCCGGCGCACGGAGTCCTCGAGGGTGTCGAAGTCGATCGGCGACAGCGAGCGCAGGTCGATGACCTCGACGCTGCGCCCGTCCTCCTCCGCGGCCTGCGCCGCGGCGAGCGCGACGGGCACGAGGGGCCCCCAGGCGACCACGGTCGCGTCCTCGCCGGGCCGGACGACCTGCGCGGAGAACGGGTCGGCGGCCGGGCGCTCGGCGTCCACCGCGCCCTTGAGCCAGTACCGCCGCTTCGGCTCGAAGACGATGACGGGGTCCTCGCAGGAGATGGCCTGCTGGGTCATCCAGTAGGCGTCCTGGGCGTTGGACGGCGTGAGGATGCGCAGCCCCGCGGTGTGCGCGAACAGGGCCTCCGGGGACTCGGAGTGGTGCTCCACCGAGCCGATGACCCCGCCGTACGGGATGCGGATCGTCACGGGGACGGTGACGTCCCCGTTGGTGCGGTTGCGCATCTTGGCCAGCTGCGTGGTGATCTGGTTGAAGGCCGGGAAGGAGAAGCCGTCGAACTGGATCTCGCACACGGGCCGGTAGCCGCGCAGCGCGAGGCCGATGGCGGTGCCCACGATCCCGGCCTCCCCCAGCGGGGTGTCCATCACGCGGTGGGCGCCGAAGTCCGCCTTGAGCCCCTCGGTGACGCGGTAGACGCCGCCCAGGGAGCCGATGTCCTCGCCCATGAGCAGCACCCGGGGGTTCTCCTCCATGGCCCGGCGCAGGCCCGCGTTGACCGCCTTCGCGATCGTCAGGTCGGGGGCGGTGCTCATGCGAGGTCCTCCTCGGTGCCGGCGGTCCGTGCGTCGGGCACCCCGGCCACGGGGTCGGCGGCCACGGTCAGCCCAGAGGCCTGTGTGCCCCGGTCCGGTCCGGTGCCGGCGTCGGCGGCGTCGGCGGCGGTGTCGTCGGTGTCGTCGTCCGTGTTGTCGTCCGTGTCGTCGGCGAAGCCGGCCTGGTAGGCCGCGTACCAGGCGCGCTCCTCCTCCACGAGGGAGTGGCGCTCGGCGTAGGGCCGGTCGAAGAAGTCCTCGAACTCGGGCGGGTCCATGGCCAGCACGAGCGCGCGGGCCTGGTCGGCGAACACCTGGGCGTCGGCCGCGACCTCGGCGAAGAAGCCGTCGCCGGTGCCGTGCGCCTCGCGCAGGTGCGCCTCGAGCCGGAGCAGCGGATCGAGCTCGCTCCAGCGGCTCTCGTCCTCCCGCAGCCGGTACTTGGTGGGGTCGTCCGCGGTGGTGTGGGCCCCGAGCCGGTAGGTCTCGGCCTCCACGAGCACGGGGCCCTGCCCGGCGCGGGCCTTCTCGAGCGCGTACCGCGAGGCCGCCAGGACCGCGAGGACGTCGTTGCCGTCCACGCGGATCCCCTCGAAGCCGTACCCGGCGGCGCGCTCGGCCAGGGGCACGCGGGACTGGGTGCTGAACGGCACCGAGATGGCCCACTGGTTGTTCTGCACGAAGAAGACCACCGGGGCGTCGTAGGACGCGGCGAAGACCATGCCCTCGTGGACCTCGCCCTGGGTGGAGGTGCCGTCCCCGAAGTAGACGACCGCGGCGGCCGGCTCGGCCTCCCGGCCCTCCGCCTCGGCGGCCCGCCGGTCCAGGTCGATGCCCATGGCGTAGCCCACGGCGTGCGGGACCTGGCAGCCGAGCACGATGGAGTAGACGTTCATGTGGTGCTCGCTCGGCTTCCAGCCCCCGGCGCTGTGCCCGCGGAACACGGTGAGCAGCTCGGCGGGCTCGACGCCCCGCTCGATGGCCACGGCGTGCTCGCGGTACGTCGGGAAGACGTGGTCGGCCGGGCGCAGCGCGCGGGCGGATCCCACCTGGGCGGCCTCCTGCCCGCGCATCGGGGCCCAGAGCACCAGCTGGCCCTGCCGCTGGAGGTTGGTCGCCTCCTCGTCGAAGCGGCGGGCCAGCGCCATCGAGCGGTACAGCTCGCGCAGCTGGTCGGCGCCGACGTCCCGCACGTACGGGGACAGGACCGGGTCCTCGCTCCGGCGGCCGTCCCGGTCGAGGAGCCGGACCAGGCGCGTGCGCACCTCCGGGGTCGGCACGGTGCTGGCCGGCGCCTGGGCGGCCGGGGACGATGGAGCGGCATCCATGGGCAGGACGTCCTTTCGGGTTGCTCGGGAGGGAGCCGGGCCGGCGGGGCCGCGGCTCAGAGCACGGGCGGGTGGGGGAACTGCGCGCACAGCTCCAGGAACCGGGTGTTGGCCTCCGGCTCCCCGATCGTCACGCGCACGCCCTCGGCGCCGAAGCGGCGCACGGACAGCGCGTGGGCGTCGCACAGCTCGGCGAAGCCGCCGCTGTGCTCCCCCAGGTTCAGCCACACGAAGTTGGCCTGCGTCTCGGGGTACGGCCAGCCGAGCTCGTCGAGCCCGGCGAGGACCCGCTCCCGCTCGTCGACGACCCGCTGGACGCGCTCGGCCACCTGGTCGTAGTGGCGCACGGAGGCGATCGCCGCACGCTGGGCGAGGTCGGTCACGGAGAACGCCGGGGACGCCTGGCGCAGGTACTGGGTGATGCCCTGGCCCGCGACCGAGTAGCCGATCCGGAGGCCGGCGAGGCCGTGGGCCTTGGAGAACGTCCGCAGCACGACGACGTTGGGGTGCTGCCGGTAGAGGTCGATGCCGTTCACCAGGTCGTCGCGGCGCTGGAACTCCTGGTACGCCTCGTCGATCACCACGACCACGTCGCGCGGCACGGCGGCGAGGAACTCCTCGACCTGCGCGGTGGTGAGGCTGGGACCCGTCGGGTTGTTCGGCGTGCACAGCAGCACGACCTTCGTCCGCGCGGTGACCGCGGCGGCCATCGCCTCGAGGTCGTGGGAGCCGTCCCGGCGGTTCGGGACCGGCACGCCCAGCCCTCCGGAGAGCCCGATGCTGATGGGGTAGGCCTCGAAGGAGCGCCACGCGTGCACCACCTCGTCCGGGGTGCCGTCCTCGCCGGTGCCCACGAAGGCGCCCAGCAGCTGGTTGAGCGCGCCGAGGCTCCCGGCACCGGTGACGACGTCCTCGGCGGGCACGCCCAGGAACTCGCCGAGGACCTCCCGCAGCTCCGCGGAGGTCGTCTCGGGATAGCGGTGCACCGCGTCCCAGTCGGCCAGGACCTCCTTGACGGCGGGCACGGGCCCGAACGGGTTCTCGTTGGAGGACAGCTTGTAGGAGACGAGTCCGTCCACCACGACCGGGGGCTTGCCGGCGGCGTAGCGGGGAAGCCGGGACAGAGCGGGGCGCGGCCGGACCGCCGAGGTGGTGGCGGTGGTCGGGCCCGAGGCCGGGGCGGAGCCGGCCAGGGTGCGGGTAGCGTCGCTGGTACTCATGGAGGTCATGCTATCCCCCGCTCCCCGGGGGTCCCGGATGGATGACGCCCCTCCGGACGACCCGGTGGTTTTCGGCGCGAAAGCTACAACCGGGTCCCGGGAAAGTTGGTGGCGGACGACAAATCGTCCGCCGGGGCGGGCCCGCGGGCCGTGGGAGAATATGCCCATGCCCAACACCGATCGCATCCTGTCCTCAGGGCGCGCGGCGCTCGCCGCCGCCGTCCCGCCCGTCGCACTGGGACCGCTCGACGGCCGCTACCAGCCGGTGGCCGCCCCGCTGGTCGACCACCTCTCCGAGGCCGCCCTCAACCGCAACCGCCTGCACGTGGAGGTGGAGTGGTTCGTCCACCTCGCCGAGCGTTCGGTGCTGCCGGGCCTGGCGCCCCTGACCGCCGAGCAGACCGCCGGGCTGCGCCGGATCGTCACGGACTTCGACACCGCCTCGATCGCGGAGCTCGCCGAGATCGAGGCCGTGACGGTCCACGACGTCAAGGCCGTGGAGTACTACATCGGCCGCCGGCTGCCCGCCCTGGGGCTGGAGCACCTCGTCCCCCTCGTGCACTTCGGCTGCACCTCCGAGGACATCAACAACCTGGCCTGGGCCCTGGGCATCAAGGACGCCACGACCGACGTGTGGCTGCCCGCCGCCCGGGCGCTCGTGGCCGACGTCGCGGCGCTGGCCGAGTCCGCGGCGGAGACGCCCATGCTCTCCCGGACCCACGGCCAGCCCGCCACGCCCACCACCCTGGGCAAGGAGATGGCGGTGGTCGCCCACCGCCTGGGCCGCCAGCTGACCCGGATCGAGCGCACGGAGTACCTGGGGAAGATCAACGGCGCCACGGGCACCTACGCCGCCCACTACGCGTCCGTCCCGGACGCGGACTGGACGGAGGTCTCGCGCAGCTTCGTGGAGGGCCTGGGGCTGTCCTGGAACCCGCTGACCACCCAGATCGAGTCCCACGACTGGCAGGCCGAGCTCTACGCCGACCTCGCCCGGTTCAACCGGATCCTGCACAACTTCTGCACCGACGTGTGGTCCTACATCTCGATCGGCTACTTCCAGCAGGTCCCGGTGGAGGGCGCCACGGGCTCCTCCACCATGCCCCACAAGGTCAACCCCATCCGCTTCGAGAACGCCGAGGCGAACCTCGAGCTCTCCAACGCCCTGCTGGACGTCCTCGGTGCCACGCTGGTGACGTCCCGGTGGCAGCGCGACCTCACGGACTCCTCGTCCCAGCGCAACATCGGGGTGGCCTTCGGGCACTCCCTGCTCGCGGTCTCCAACGTGAGCAAGGGACTGGCCCGCCTGGACGTGGCGGAGGAGGCCCTGGCGGCCGATCTCGACGCGAACTGGGAGGTCCTCGCGGAGGCGGTCCAGATGGTCATGCGCGCCGAGGCGATCGCCGGCGTCGAGGGCATGGACAACCCCTACGAGCGGCTCAAGGACCTGACCCGCGGCCGGCGCGTGGACGCCGAGCGGCTCCAGGAGTTCGTGGCGGGCCTGGGCCTGTCCCCGGCCGCGGAGCGGCGGCTGTCCGGACTGACCCCGGCCACCTACACGGGCGTCGCGGCGGAGCTCGTGCGCTTCCTGTGAGCCGGTGCTCCTCGGGGGCGCGGGGCGCCGGGGCGCGCCCGCTGCCCCGCGCCCCGAGGGGACGGGCCGTGCGGTCCGTGCCGCACGGCCCGGGCCCCGCCGCGGTTCAGACGGACGGGAGGTCGTGCAGGTTGTTGCAGACGGTGTCCTCCGGGGCGGCCCACAGCCGCTTCTCGCACCCGGCGGAGACCACGCGGACCCGCAGCTGTCCCGAGGACCCCGGGACGTAGTAGAGGTGGACCCCGCTCTCGATGTCCCGGATGATCCGGGTGGTCGACCGCGGGGACCACACCTCGGCGGGATTGCACAGGGCGACGATGTTCCCGAGGGGGTCCGTGCGGACGCCCGTGACGGGTCGCTGGTCGGTCATCGGAAGAACTCCTGAGCTCGTGCCCCCGCCCGGCGCCACCGGCGGCGGGGAACTGCCTTATACCACTGTCCGGGCCTGCGCGCCACCCTCGAACAGGGTCGCGTTGCGGCCGTCGCGAATTCTGTTTGCTTTTGACGCCCTTCCGGCGTTCGCTTTTGACTCACAGCCCGTCGCCCGGGATCATCGGTGCCTGAACCCTCTCTCGCGGCGGACCTGGATCCGGGTCCGCGGGACCGGAGAGGGCGGTGCTCGGACCACGGCCTTCGGGGGAAGGCCGGCCCCGGGCGCACCGGGGAACTGTGATCATGACATCGGGGGATCATGACAATGGATGGGGAACACTCGATCAGGCTGCGGCTGCTCGGCAACGTCGAGGTGGAGCTCGACGGGACCGTGCTGGCCCTGGGCCACCGGCAGCAGCGCCTGCTGGCCGCGCTCGCCGTCCTCGGTCCCAAGCCGCGCCGCTTCCTCGGCGAGCTGCTGTGGCCCGACCGGACCGCGGAGCGCGCAATGGGGAGCCTGCGCACCACCGTCTTCAACCTCGCGCGCCAGGTCCCCGGGGCGGTCGGGACCCGCGGCAACAACATCGCGCTCGCGGAGCCGGTCACCGTGGACCTGCACGAGCTGCGCGAGTCCCTGCACCGGGCGGCCTCCGCCACGGCGCCCGTGGTGGAGGACCCCTGGTTCCTGTCCCCCGACGGCGCCCAGCTGCTGCCCGGCTGGTACGACGCCTGGGTGATGGCCGAGCAGGACCGGCTGCGGACGCTGTACGTCAACGCCGTGGAGCATCTCGCCCGGCTCTCCCTGGAGCACGGCGACTTCTACCGGGCCCACGTGCTCGCCGACAACGTCCGGGCCATGGATCCCCTCCGGGAGAGCGCGGTCCGCGTGTCGATCGAGGCGGACCTGGGCCTGGGCAACAACGCCCCCGCCCTGCAGACCTTCCGCAGCTTCTGCAGCACGATGGCCGACGAGCTCGGAGCGCCGCCCTCCCCCCAGATCACCCAGCTGATGGGCCACATCCGCAGCGCCTGAGGACCCGGCACCCGGAGCGGTCCGGCCCGGAGCGCGCCCGACGGCGGAGTTCCGGCCGGCGGAGGGACGGTGTCCCCGCGGCCCGTCACCGGGCCGCGGGGACACCTCCTGGCTGTTCATGACCGGGTCATCGTCCCGAGGTCACCGCGGGCGCCGCCGAGCGCACCGGGATGCCGCGCCAGGTGGTGTGGGGCAGCAGCTGCTCGCCCTTCATCACGAGCGACAGCGCGTCCACCGAGGCGCCTGCGCCCACCGTCGTGTCGTACAGCACGATCGAGCGCGCGCCGACGCTGGCCCCGGGCAGGATCTCCACGTGGGACATCTTCATCACGCGGTCCTCGAAGAGGTGCGTCTGCAGCGACACGTCCGTCGAGACGGCGGCGTCGTCGCCGATGTGGACGAGGTCGAACTCGGTCAGGTACGTGGTGCCGATGTAGGTCCGCTTCCCGATCTGCGCGCCGAACAGTCGCAGGACCGGCCCGATGAGGGGCGTCCCCACGAGGCCGCCGATGAGGGCGGGGACCGCCGCGGACTCGTACACGCCGGTGACGAACTCGCTGCGCCGGACGAAGTTGTCCCACAGCGGCTCGACGCGCTGGCGGTACCGGCCCACGATCGCCCACTTCAGGACGACCACGGCGAGGACCACGGTCAGGCCGGTGGCCAGCGCGATGAGCGGCAGCACGGCGACGAAGCCGAGCAGCGTCAGCTCCGGCACCAGGGCCACGGACGCGAGCAGGCCCAGGTAGCCGATCAGGCCGATCAGCGCCGGCGGGACGGTGATGCGCAGCGCCTCGATGACGAGACGGGCCGCCACCTTGCTGCGCGAGGGCCGGAAGGTGAGGCTCTCGTCGTAGTTGCCGCTGTCCTGCCGCCGCGGCAGGAACATGGCGGGCGAGCCCAGCCAGGACGTGCCGTCCGGCACGTCGGCCGGCGGCACGGAGGCGACGCCCACCAGGGACCCCTCGCCCATCCGCGTGCCCGAGGGCACGAACGCCGCGTTGCCCACGAACGAGCGGTCGCCCACCACGGTGCGCTCCATGTAGAGATGGCCGTGGTGGTAGACGGCGCTGCCGACGCTGGCCATGTCCGCGACGAAGCTGCCCTCGCCGAGGGTGAGGAGGTCCGGGTCGATGTGCCCGACCGTGGAGACCTCGGAGCGCGGGCCGACCTTGGCGCCCAGGGCGCGCAGCCAGGGCACGGTGTACATCGTGGCGTACAGGGCGTTCGTGCTCTCCAGGCTGGTGGAGAGCAGCTGGTCGGCCATCCACTTGCGCACGCCCAGCCCGCTGCGCACGGGGTGGATGCCGGTGGGCGTCCGGCGCAGGACGAGCTTGCGGCCGATCGCGACCACGGCGCAGACCGTGAGCACGTAGACGATGCCGACCGCCGGGGTGAGGGCGAGCCCCACCGGCAGGCCGAACTCCAGGGCCGCGACCCAGATCATGAGGAAGGACGGGAGCACCAGGACGAAGGGCATGACCTCGAGGACCATCCAGCCCAGGAGCAGCCCCGCCGCGAGCGGGGCGGGCCAGCGGCCGCTGGGCAGCGGGCGCCGCTCCATCCGCTCGAGCAGCTCGTCGTCGCCGTCACCGGGCCGGGCCGGGGAGCCCAGCCAGTGCTCGCCTGCGGGGATCGACTGGTTGCGGGAGGCCAGGGACTGCTCGCCCAGGCGGGCGCCGTCCTCGATCCGGGCGCCCGGCTGCAGCAGGGCGTTGGCCCCCACGAAGGCGTCCTCGCCGATGTGCACCGGCGCGATGGTCACCCACCCCTCCTCGACCTGGGCGGTCTGCACGGAGGAGTTGTAGCCGATGCTGGCCCGGGAGCCGATCGTGACGAGCGAGGGCAGGCCGATGGCGGCGGTGCCCACGTGGGCGTCCGGGCCGACCCTGGCGCCCAGCAGGCGCAGGTACACGGCGGCCATCGGGGTGCCGGTCAGGAGGCTGAGCGGCGAGAGCCGGGTCAGGCCGTCGATGCACCACAGCAGGAAGTACTGCCGGCCCCAGAGGGCGTGGTGGCCGGGTCTGACGAGGCGGCCCAGCACCCGGGAGCCGAGGAACGGCAGGAAGAAGCGGGCGAGCACCGAGACCAGGACGCCCACGAGGAGCATGTCCCACATCAGGGCGTAGCTGAACTGCCCGCCGTAGGAGTACAGGACCGCGGCGAGCGGGGAGCCGACGAGCATGGCCGCCAGGACCAGGGTCGTCACCTGCGCGATGCCGCACAGCGCCACCCGGCCGCTGGTGTGGTGCAGCGGCGCCGGCCGGTCGTCCGGGGCGGCCACGGCCGGCACGGCCGCCGGGGCGGCGTCCAGGTGCCGCGCCAGGTCCCGGACGGTCGGGTAGGTGTAGACGTCCGCGATGGAGATGTCCTGGTCCGGGTGCGCCCGGCGCAGCTCGGACGTGGCGGTCGCGGCGAGCAGGGAGTGCCCGCCGAGATCCATGAAGAAGTCGGCCTCCACGGAGAGCTGGTCCTCGGGGATCCGGAAGACCTTCGACCACACCTCCGTGATCCCCCACTCGGTCTGCGTCTCCGGCGGGACCAGGCCCATCGTCGTCACGAAGCGGGGCGTGCTGGGGTCCGGCAGGTTCTTCCGGTCCACCTTGCCGCTGACCATCATCGGCATCGCGGGCAGGATCTCGTAGAAGGACGGCACCATGTACGGCGGCAGCGCCGCGACCACGGAGTCGTGCAGCAGCTCGAAGAGGGCGCGCTCGTCGCGCACCGGGGCGCGCAGGGTGAGGAACGCCGCGACGTCGTCGCCGCCGGAGACGAGCTTCACGGCGGCGTCGGCCACCGCGTCCTCCCGGCGCAGCACGTTCTCGATCTCCTGCAGGTCCGCGCGGTGACCGCGGATCTTCACCTCGCTGTCGGCGCGGCCGAGGTACTCGATCTCGCCGTCGGGCATGAACCGGCCCAGGTCGCCGGTGCGGTAGATCCGCCCGGCCCGGGGCCCGTCCGGGTGCGGCCGGAACCGCTCCTCGGTGACGTGCGGCAGGTTCACGTAGCCGCGGGCCACGCCCGGTCCGGCGATGCAGATCTCGCCCGGCTCGCCGTCGGGGACCTCGTTCATCTCCTCGTCGAGGATCCGCACCTCGTAGGTGGGCAGGGGCTTGCCGATGGTCACGGGCCGGCCGGGGGCCAGCTCGCCCCACGTGGCCGTCACGGTGCCCTCGGTGGGGCCGTAGGTGTTGAGCATCCGCCGCTCGGGCGTGGACCACCGCTCCACGAGATCGGCGGGGCAGGCCTCACCGCCGACCAGGATGCTGCGGATGCGGGGCAGGTCGTGCTCCAGGGTGGCCAGCACGGTGGGCACGCAGTAGAGCACGGAGATCTCCATGCGCTGCAGGAACTCGGCGAGCCCCTCTCCCAGGCGGGCGTCGTCGGTGGGGCCGGCCACCAGGGAGGCGCCCACGGCCCAGGTGGGCCAGATCTCCTCGATGGAGAAGTCGAACGCGATGGTCATCCCCTGGTAGACGCGGTCCTCGGACCGGACGTCGTAGACCTCGGGGACGATCTCGATGAAGTTGCAGATGCTCGAGTGGGCGACCTCGACGCCCTTGGGGCGGCCGGTCGAGCCCGAGGTGTAGATGATGTAGCACGTGGGGTCGCCCTCGTGGCGGACCGCGGGGCGGTGCGCGGGCGCCTCCTCGAGCCGCTCGCCGATCCGGCCGACGTCGACGACGTCGGCGGGCGCGTCCTCGACCACGGCCACGAACTCGGCGGAGGTCAGCATGAGGGACAGGTCCGAGTCCTCGGCGATGAACTGCACGCGGTCCGCGGGCAGGTTCGGGTCGATCGGGACGAAGGTGGCGCCCGTCTTGAGGATCGCCAGGAGGGACGCGTAGAGCATCGTGGAGCGCTGCAGCAGGATCCCGACGCGGTCCCCCGCGCTCAGGCCGTAGCCGGCGATCAGGTGGGCCAGCCGGTTGGCGAGCTCGTCGAGCTCCGCGTAGGTGTAGGCCCGGCCGTCGGCGTGCAGCGCCTGCGCGTCGGGAGTGAGATCGCAGCTGCGCTCGAAGAAGTGGTGCAACCGGGTGGGCTTCGTCTCCGCGCTCCGGGCGCCTCGGCGGGAGGGCTCGGTCCAGGGGAGCGCGGCGGCGGGACCTCCTGTCGCAGCGGCCTCGTCCCACAGCACTCGCTCTGCCGCCGCGGCCTTGTCGCGGCGGGAAGAGCGATGTGGCACTGAGGTCATGTCCAACTCCTTTCGATGCACGGACACCGGTGTCACCGGCACGTCCGTTCTACGGAGGGGGGTGTTATGACCTCCTCACGGATCCGTCACGCCGGCGTTATTCCGCCGTTATCGATGCGTTTGCCGCCCGAGCCGCCAGGGGAGATGCCGACCGCCCGATCGGTTTCCGGTGGTGAAGATCACAGGGGCCCGTCTCGCTCAACGAGACGTTTTCGACTGCAATCACAGGGTTCCCGGTGCGGGGCCGGCGGTTCCCGGTCCGGCGGCGGGGCGCCTCGCTCGGGGCCGGCGGAGCGCCGGCGCCCCCGGCCCGCCCACGGTTCGGGGGACGGAGGAATTCCCCGTGTTACTTTTCGTGAACGCCCGCCGGAGGACGCCGGCACGCACGAGGCCCCCGGGCGGGGACAGGAACCGTCCGGTCCTGTCCCCGCCCGGGGGCCTCGTGCTGCGGTGCGCGGCGCGGCTCAGCCGGCCGGGGAGCCCCGGTCCTCGTCGTCGCCGGAGGGGGTCGTCGCGGCCCGGTCCGGCCGGGACGCCCAGGTGAGGTAGCCGCCGTCCAGGTTCACGACGTCGCGGCCGTGCTGGGCCAGGACGCGGGCGGCGAGGTAGCCGCGCAGGCCGGCCTGGCAGTGCACCACGATCTCGCCCTCCGGCAGCTCGTCGAGACGGTCCCGGAGCCGGTCCAGCTCGATGTTGACCCCGCCGGGGATCGGCATCGACGCGTGCTCGCCGGGGGTGCGGACGTCCAGCAGGGTCGCGCCGGCGGCGAGACGGTCGTCCAGCTCGTGCCACTGCACGGTCTCGACGAGCCCGTCCCGGTGGTTGCGGTCGATGTAGCCGAGCATGTTCACGGGGTCCTTCGCGGAGCCGTAGAGCGGGGAGTAGGCCAGCTCGAGCTCGGCGAGGCCGGCCGCCGGGATCCCGCCGGTGATGGCCGTGGCGATGACGTCGATGCGCTTGTCCACGCCCGCCCCGCCCACGCCCTGGGCGCCGAGGATCGCGTCGTCCTCCGGGTCCACGAGCAGCTTCAGGGCCATCCCCTCCGCCCCGGGGTAGTAGCCGGCGTGGTTCGCCGGGTGCGTGTGGACGGCCCGGTAGGGCCGTCCCGCGGCGCGCAGCCGCTTCTCGTTCCAGCCCGTGGCCGCGACCGTGAGGCCGAAGACCCCGACCACGGACGTGCCCAGCACCGGCCGGTCGGACACGTCCATGCCGGCGATGACGTCGGCGACGAGCCGGCCCTGGAGGTTGGCCGTGTTGGCCAGGGCGACGAGCGTGGCGGAGCCGTCGAGGGCGTCGCGCTTCTCCACCGCGTCCCCCACGGCGTAGACGTCCGGATCGGAGGTGCGCATGTGCTCGTCGACGACGATGCCGCCGCGCTCCCCGACCTCCAGGCCCGCCGCCCGGGCGAGCGTGCTGTCCGGGCGGACGCCGACCGCGGCGAGGACCACGTCGGCCGACAGCTCCGTGCCGTCGTCGAGCGTCAGGGTGCGCTCCCCCACCTCGGTGACCGTGGTCCCCAGCCGCAGGTCCAGCCCGCGCTCGCGCATCAGCGTGTGCACGGGCTCGACCATCTCGGGGTCGAGCGGGGCCATGACCTGCGGCGCGGCCTCGACGAGGGCGACCTGCAGGCCGCGGTGGACGAGGTTCTCCGCGACCTCGAGGCCGACGTAGCCGCCGCCGACGACCACGGCGGAGCGGGCGCCCCCGGCCGCCGCCACGACCGCGTCGGTGTCCTCGATGTCGCGCAGCACGAGGGCGCGCTCCATGCCGGGCACGGGCGGGCGGACGGGGACGGCGCCCGGGGAGAGGACGAGGGCGTCGTAGCCCCGCTCCTCCTCCCGGCCCGAGGCGAGGTCCCGGACGCGCAGCACGTGCCGGTCCCGGTCGACGTCGACGACCTCGTGCCCCACGCGCACGTCGAGGCCGAAGCGGGCGCCGAGGGACTGCGGGGTCTGCAGGAGCAGCGCGGAGCGCTCCTCGATCACACCGCCCACGTGGTAGGGCAGTCCGCAGTTGGCGAAGGACACGTGGCCGCTGCGCTCGTACACCGTGATCTCGGCGTCCTCCAGCAGTCGGCGCAGACGGGTGGCCGCGGACATTCCTCCGGCGACGCCGCCCACGATGACGATTCTCATGGGCTCATGCTACCGGCGCCGCTCAGGCCGCCGCGCGGCCCCGCCCCGGCCAGCCCGGTGTCCTGAGCCGGCGCCGGAGGGTGCTGCCGGGCCGGGACCCGGTGAACTCGCCGTCGGCGCCGCACGCCGCGACCCAGCCGGGGGCGTCCCGGCCGAGCACGTGCGCGGCGCGGGCGTAGGCCTGGGCCTCCACGGCGCTCGGCGCGGCGACGACGACCCGGTCCCACGGGCTCTCCGCGGCCGCTCCGGACACCGGGTCGACCAGGACGCCGCCGGAGCGCTCGACCACGGCGAGGCCCCGGCGGCCGCTCCGGACGAGGGCCGCCCGCACCGCGGGCTCCACACCGGGGCCGGGACCAGCGGGCCGCGCCGTGCGGGCCGCCGGCGCCGCCGCGACCAGGGCGGCGGCGCCTTCGAGCGGTCCGCCCACGGCGCACGCTCCGCCGACCTCGGCGACCAGCGCGTGACCAGGGTGCTCCTGCGCGAAGGCGTGCACCGTGCGGTCCGCCGTCCACGCGGCGGCGACCGCCGCGAGGTCCAGGACGGTGCCGCGGCCCATGCGCAGCCGCCGGGTGGGCACGTCCAGCTCGAGGCGCGCGATCCCGGGCGCCGGGCGCGGGGCGAGCCCGTCCAGGGCCCGCCAGGCCGCCGCCCCGGTGGTGGGGTCGACGAGCCCGCTCGTGAGGCGGGCGGTCAGCAGGGCGGCGGCGACGATCTCGGCCAGGACGGGCCCCACGACCACGTCGACGTCCCCGTGCTCGGCGAACCGGTTGAGCAGGGACAGCTCCGAGTCGATGCGCGCGGGGTCCACGGCCCGGGAGACCTCGCGGCGCACGCGCTCGGCCAGCCGGAGGGCCTCGGCCTGGAGGTCAGGGGCGGGGGCGCGCACGGCCCCGGCGTCCGGGGCGCGGGGCGGGATCGGGGTGGGCATGACCGTCTCCTGGCGGTGGGGGGGGGGAGGGAGAGAGACGCGCGGTGGTGGGGAGAGCAGCGGGCAGGTGCTGACGAGCATACGCGCGCGGGGTGCCGGCGGGCGGGAACGTGACCGGCCGTGCCCCGACTGTCACCCGGCCGTCATCCCGCCGTCATCCGGCCGTCGCCGCTGCGGACCGCGACCGGCCCGCGGCGGCGACGGGTGCGGGCGCACCGGTCCTCGCACCGGCTCCCGCGCCGGTCCTCCCACCGATGGGGAGCCTGGGCGGGAGGACCGGCGGGAGGCCTCCCGGGCTCCCGGCCGGGACCGCACGGGCGACCCCGGCCGGCACTGCGGCCGGCACTGCGGCCGGCGCCGCGGCCGGCGCTGCGGCCGGCGCCGCGGTCCAGCGCAGCACGTCGGCCGGCCGGTTCGTGGTGAGCTGCTGGACGCCGAGCGCGCGGCACAGGTCCACGTCCCGCTCGGTGTCGACCGTCCAGACGCGCAGCACGCGGTCCTCGGCCCGCCACTGCCGCACCAGCTCGGGGCGGTCCCGGACGAAGCCCAGCCCCGGGCCCACCAGGTCCACGAGGCCCGCCGAGATCACGGGCAGCGCCGGCGGCACCACGAGACGCAGGCCGGCGTGCAGGACCGCCGCGGCCGCGGGGCCCACGCGCAGGCTCTCCCGGACCGTGCCGCGGGTGGTCGTCCCCACCAGCTGGCACACGTGCCGGGCGGGCACCGTCTCCAGGAAGTGCCGGACGGCGTCGGGGTGGAAGCTCATGAGCGAGACCGTGACGTTCTCCAGCCGGCCGGTCTCGGGGTCCCAGCCCTCCCGCATCAGCAGGCCCAGGACCTCCTCCTCGAGCCGGTGCCCGAACGGGCTGGGGTGCTTCGTCTCCACCGCCAGGCCCACGGGCCGGCCCGCGTCCCGCAGCAGCTCCAGGAGCTCGGGCAGGGTCAGCAGCTGGCGGTCCGGCGCGCCGTGGCCCGGTGGGATGCGCGTGCCCTTCCACGAGGTCCAGTCGAGCCGCCGCAGCTCGGCCAGCGTGCGCGCGGACACCGGGCCCCGGCCGTCGCTGGTGCGGCCCAGCTGGGCGTCGTGGTGCAGGACGAGATGGCCGTCGCGGCTGAGGTGGACGTCGCACTCCACGCCGTCGGCGCCGTCCAGCAGCGCCTGCACGTAGGCGGCCCGCGTGTGCTCCGGGAAGGCCGCGCTGGCTCCCCGGTGGGCGTAGACGATCGGCCGCACGGCGCTCCCTCGGCTGTCGGTCGGGGCGCGGTGGGCCCCGCTCGCGCACCAGGCTAGGGAGACGGGGTGAACGCGGGGCCACGCCCCGGCGGAGCTGTCGTGAACGACGACGACGCCCCGCACGGGGCGGGGCGTCGTGGTGCGGCGGGAGGGCCCGGGGTCTACTGCTCGCCGGTGATCTCGCCGTGGGCCGCGGCCACCGTGTCCGCCTTCCGGTCCCGCTTGCTCCGGCGGCCCTTCCGGTCGTCGAACCGGGGGGCCCGCTCCTCGAGCTCGAGCTCGGCGGGGAACGTCGTGGGCAGCGGCCCGAACGCCTCGTGGGTCGCGGCGATGACCTGCTTGGACATCGCCAGGTTCGCTCCCCCGCCGACGACCGCGCCCACGCCGAACGGCAGGGCACGGCCGAACACGGCCCCCGTCTGCTTGAGCAGGAAGCGCTTGACGAACATGTTGCGGATGATCCGGCTGACGTCGAAGGTCTTGGCGTCGTCCTTGCCCATCATGATGCCCCAGGAGGACATCATGCCCTTGCCCTTGGTGCCGCTGGCCAGGATCTGGTTCATCACCTGGCGCCCGTCCTCGCCGAGCATGAGGGCCATGACCATGGTGCGGGTCTTCTCCGGGTCCTCGGTGTGCACCCCGTGCAGCTCGGCGATCGCCTGGGCGTACAGGGCGGTGGCCTCGAGGTAGCCGACCACCGCGAAGGAGGACAGCCCCAGGGAGGCGACGGTGCCGATGCCGGGGACCACCGCGGTGGCGCCGACGGCCCCGCCGCCCAGCGTCACGGAGCGGACGTAGAACTTCTCGAGCCGCTCGGCGATCTGCTCGGGCGTCTCGTCCGGGTGCTCGGCACGCTCCTTCTGGACGAAGCCCAGGACCACGGGCCGCTGCACGCGCAGCACGGTGTCGAGGAGCTTGTTCATGGCGGGCTTGGGCTTGCCCTCGTCGTCGAACGCGTTGTTCAGGGGGTTCAGGTCCATGGCGTGCTCTCCTTGTGGGGTGCCGGGACGGTGGGTCTGGGCCCACTATATGCACAGCAGGCTGATCGGGTCCCGGGATTCGCCGACGGCGGAGGGCGGGGCCCGTCAGCTCCCGGGCAGCCGGGAGACGGAGGGGTCGACCTTCTGGAAGGAGTCCGGGAACTCGGCGCGCAGCCGCACCAGCTCTCGCGCGAACGCGTCCAGGTCCCGGTCCTCCTGGCTGACCGGCTCCCACTGCCGGGCCGGCAGGGCGTGCCCCTGCTCGTCGAGGGCGACCATGACCATGAGGCAGTTGGTCGTCAGCACGAGCTCGCCGGTGGCGGGGTCCCCGGACCAGCAGTTGACGGAGATGTGCAGGCCGCGGGCCGCGGTGTGGATGAGCCGGGCCCGGACCTCCACGAGGTGGCCGATGTGCATGGGCCGGTAGAACCGGACGCCCCCGGCGTAGACGGCGATGACCGGGCGGCCCGCCCACCGGGCCCCGCACACGTACGCGGCCTCGTCGATCCAGCGCATGGCCGTGCCGCCGTGCACCTTCCCGCCCCAGTTGATGTCCGTGGGCGCGGCGAGGAAGCGCAGCACGGTCTCCTCGGCCGTGCCCTCGTCCGTGTAGCGCTGCTCGGCCATCAGCGCCTCGATGCTGTTGCGCAGCTCGACCCGCCGCTGCGTGATCGCCGACTGCTGCCGTTCGTACTCGGTCTCGGGGGCCCACTGCGGGACAGGGGTGGGCCGGCCCTCCCCGTCCACCGCGACCATGATGATCAAGCACGTGTCCTTGAGCGTCACCCCGTGCTCGCGGGGGTCCGCGGAGGCCACCTCCACCCGGATGTGCATCGAGGACCGGCCGGTGTGCACGATCTTGGCGGAGACCTCCACCATGTCCCCCACGCACACCGGGCGGTCGAAGTGGATGTTGCCCACGTACGCCGTGACGCAGTAGGCCCGGGACCAGCCCACGGCGCACGCGTACGCGGCCTTGTCGATCCACTCGAGGACGCGCCCGCCGTCCACGGTGCCGGTGCGCCCGGCGTCGGTCGGGGCGGCGAGGAAGCGGAGAACGGCGGTGTCGCGTGCGGCCATGCCCCCAGTGTGGCACGGCTCACGGCGGCGCTCACTCCACGAGCGGCGCCCACGCGTTGAGCCGGCGGAGCATGTCCGACTTCTTGCGGGTGTGCCCCTCCATCCGCACGAGGATGTCGTCGAGGGCCTCGATGGCGTCCACCACGAACGGGCCCTTGTTGAGCATGACGCACTCCGCGCGCTGGCCCATCGCCGCGTCCGTGACCTCGGCCCGGGAGGGCAGGCCCTTCTTGGCCAGGGACTCGAGGACCTGGGTGGCCCAGACGACCGGCACGTGCCCCGCCTCGCACAGCCACAGGATCTCCTCCTGCACCTCGGCCATCCGCTCGAACCCGGTCTCGACCGCGAGGTCCCCGCGGGCGATCATGACGCCCACGTCCTGCCACCGCATGGCCTCGAGGAGCATGGGGGGCAGGGACTCGAAGCCGCCCACGGTCTCGATCTTGAGGGTGACGTCCAGGGCGGTGTTGCCGATCCGCTCGAGCTCCCGCAGCAGGTCGGCCACGTCCTCCCGCGAGCGCACGAAGGACATGTTGACGATGTCGGCGTGCTCGGCCACGAACGGCAGGTGCGACCGGTCCTCGTCGGTGAGCGCGGAGACGCGCAGGTCCGTCTCGGGCAGGTTGATGCCCTTCCCCGCCTTGAGCTTGGTGCCGTCGGGGCCGGCCTGCAGCACCTCCAGCGTGATCTCGCCGGGCCCCACCGCGGTGATCCGGCAGCGGATCTTCCCGTCGTCGATCCACGCGGGCTGGCCCTCCCGGGCGTCCGTGAACACCTCGGGCAGGGAGCAGCCGATCCGGTAGGGGCCCCCGGCCCGGACCGGCGCGGGCGTGAGGTCCCGGGTCAGCACCACGGTGTCCCCCGCCCGCACGCGCAGGGACTGCTCGAGGGCGGGGAGCTCGCCGAGCACGCCCTCCGTGCCGTCCTCGGCGCCGACAGCCAGTCCCGTGGCGAAGTACACGGTCTTGGAGCACTCGACCAGCACGCCGGGCCCCGTGGCCTCGAGCACCCGCAGCGTCCGCCCGGATCCGCGCGCGTCCTTGAGCCGCAGCCGCTCCCCCGGGGTGCGGGCCGCGGTCCAGGCGGCGTCGGCCACGGGCACGGCCGGGGCGTCGTCGTCGATCCCGGGGTCCGCCTCGCCCAGCCACAGCCGGGCCGGGGTGGTCACCCGGCCGCTGCTGTCCCGGACGGGCTTGATCTTCTCGACCTGCGGACCGGGCTCGATCGGCCCGGTGCGCAGCTTCGGTCCCGCGAGGTCCATGGCCACGCGGACCTCCCGGCCCAGGGCCTGCTCGGCCGCGCGGACGTGCTCCAGCATGGCCGCCCACTGCTCCGGGCCGTCGTGCGCGCAGTTGATCCGGGCCACGTCCATCCCGGCGCGGACCATGTCCTCGACGAGCCGGGGGTCCCCGGCGGCCTCCGACGGGAAGGTGACCATGATCCGGGTGCTGCGCCCGTCCCGGCCGGGGCCGAGCAGCGCGGCGGTGTTGCGGCGCAGGATCTCCGCACCGGGCAGGCCGGGCCCGTCGGGCTCCGGGCCGGCCCCGGGCACCTCGACGTCCTCCTCCGCCCGCCCGGCGAGCACCCGCAGGGTCTCCAGCACGGCGCCCAGGTGGCTCATGACGCCCGCCTCCATCCGGCCCAGGGAGGACACGCCCAGGCCGCTCAGGTCCCGTTGCAGGTCCCGCACGTCCTGGCTGCGCACGGCCACGTAGTCCACGAGGTTCAGCGCGGAGCGGCGGTGCCGGGGGTTCACGCGCTCGAGCTGCGGCACGGCCGCGCGGCGGGCCCGGACCACCACGTCGGCCAGGGCGAGGACGCGGTCGAGCAGCTCCGCGGCGCGCTCCTGGCGGGTGCTCGTGCTGACCATGCCGTGCTCCTCCCCGTGGCCGCGGGCGGGGTCCGCCCGGTCGCGGCCGCCGTCGATCCGCTGACTCCCCATGATCCTCCTCGTCCGCTGCCCTGTCAGCGACGACCGTAGTCGGCCCGGGCGAACAGCGGCTGAACACGAGGAGTCCGGGACCGCGGCGCCCCCGCGGGCGCCGCCGGGCGGCTAGGCTCGTGCGGACGCCACCGCCTCCGCCCGCCCCCGGGCGGGCGCCGGGTCCCACCACCGGAAGGACACACCGTGATCAGCTCGGAGAACGTCAGGGCCTACGTGGAGCGCATGGCCTCGGGCGAGCCCGCCCCCGGCGGCGGCGCCGCGGGGGCCCTGCAGGCGGCGCTGGGCGCGGCGCTGCTCGCCATGTCCGCCCGCTACTCCACGGGCTCCGAGCACGCGGCGCAGGCCGAGCACGCGGCGGCCCGCGCCGAGGAGCTGATCCCGCGCGCCCTGGGCCTCGCGGACGACGACGCCGAGGCCTTCGGCGCGCTCTCCGGCGCCTACGGCCTGCCGAAGGACACCGACGCGGAGCGGACCGAGCGCTCGCGGGCGGTCCAGGAGGCCACGGCGGGCGCCGCGCAGCCCCCGCGGGCGCTCATCGGGGTGGGCGCCGAGGTCGTGGGGCTCGCCCGCGAGCTGACCGGCTGGTGCAACCCCAACGTCCTCAGCGACGTGGCGGCGGCCGCCGAGGCGGCCCGGGCCGCCGTGGCCACGGCCATGGTCACGCTCGAGATCAACGTCCGCTCCCTCAGGGACGCCGCGACCCGGGAGGAGCTGCGCGCGGGGCTGGCCCAGGGCGAGCAGGCCGTCGAGGACGCCGCGGAGCTCACGCGGCGGATCCGCGAGCGCGTCCGGGGCTGAGGGCGGGGCCTTCAGCCGCCCGCGGCCGGCTCCGGGGCGGCGGGGCGGCGCACCCAGAAGGAGCCGACGACGGCCAGCAGCGAGATGACCGCGCCGCAGAGGAAGGCCGCCCGGACCCCGGCGGCGGCGGCCTCGACCCCGGGCGCGCCGGAGGCGGCCGTGCCGAGGGTCATGACGGTGATGAACAGCGCGGCGCCGGCGGCGCCGGCGACCTGCTGCACCGTGCCGACCACAGCTGACCCGTGGGCGTGCAGCTCGTGCGGCAGCGCGCCGAGGCCGGCCGTGAACAGGGGAGTGAAGATGAGGGCGAGGCCCGTGCTCAGCACCACGTGGGCGAGCAGGACCGCGGGGACCGGGGTCTCCTCCGAGGTGAGGGTGAGGCTCCACAGCGCGCCGCTCACCACGAGCGTGCCGGGCACGAGCAGCACGGCCGGCCCGGAGCGGTCGTACACCCGCCCCACCGCCGGCGCGAGCAGGCCCATGACCAGCCCGCCCGGCAGCAGCAGCAGCCCGGTCGCCAGCGGGTCGAGGCCCTGCACGTGCTGGAGGTACAGGGGCAGCACGAGGAGCGTGCCGAACAGCGCGGTCACGCTGAGCCCCAGCACCACGGTCGCCGCGGTGAAGGTCCGCGACGTGAAGGTGCGCAGGTCCAGCAGGGCCCGGTCCGCGCGCTGGAGCCGGAGCTGGCGGCGCACGAACACGGCGAGCGCGGTGGCGCCCACGCCCAGCGGCGCCCACGCCGGGACGGCGGCCGCGGCGCCCTCCCCGATCGTGCTCAGGCCGTAGACCAGCCCGCCGAAGCCCAGGGCGGAGAGCACGACCGACGGGACGTCGAGGGACGCCGCCCGGGGCTCGGTCACGTTCGGCATCCGCAGCGCCCCGAGCACCAGGGCCGCCAGGGCGATCGGCAGCACGGCCAGGAACATCCAGCGCCAGTCGAGCACGCTGAGGATGATCCCGGAGATCGACGGGCCCACGGCGGGGGCCACCGAGATGACGATCGAGATGTTGCCCATCACGCGGCCCTGCCGGGTGGGCGCCACGAGCGTCAGGACGGTGGTCATCAGCAGCGGCAGCATGATCGCCGTGCCGCCCGCCTGGACCACCCGCCCGGCCAGCAGGACGCCGAAGCCCGGCGCCGCGGCGCAGATCAGCGTGCCGGCGCTGAACAGGCCCATCGCGGCGAGGAACACGGGCCGGGTGTGCAGCCGCTGGAGCAGGAACCCGGTGACCGGGATGACCACGGCCATCGTCAGCATGAAGGCCGTGGTCAGCCACTGGCCGGCGACCGCCGTGATCGACAGGCTCGCCATCAGGCTCGGCAGCGCCACGCCCATGATCGTCTCGTTGAGGATCACCACGAAGGTGGACGCGAGCAGCAGCCCGATGACCAGGCGGTCGCGGGCCGCGAGGTCCGCCGTCGGCGGCTGCCGCGGGACGGGCGCAGCCGGCGGGGCGGGAACGGGAGCTGGCGCGCCCGGGGGCGCGGGCGCACCCGTCGGGGCGGGCGCGGGGACGTCGTGGGACATGGGCGGGGTCCTTCGGGTGAGAGGGGAGCGTGCCGTCCGCACCGTGGGGAGGACGTCACCCCCAGATCCTAGGCCCGGGGAGAATGGTCGGCATGCGCAGATACCTCAAGGACGCCGGCGTGCACGCCGAGATCGTTCCCGACGGCTTCACCGAGGGCGGGTTCGTGCTGTCCATCGGCGGCGCCGAGCAGTCCCACGTGAACCTCGCCCATCCCGGAGAGATCTTCTACGAGTACCTGCGGCGGATCGGCAACGTCGTCGACGTCGTCGCCGAGCCCGGCGCGCCGGTCACCGCGGTCCACCTGGGCGCCGGGGCCCTGACGCTCGCCCGCTACGTGGCCGCGACCCGGCCCGCGTCCGTCCAGGTGGCCGTGGAGCTCGAGCGCGAGCTGCCCGCCTTCGTCCTCGAGGCGCTGCCCCTGCCCGCGGGGGCGGACGTCCGGGTCGTCGTCGACGACGCCCGGGCGGCCCTGCCCGACGTCGTCGCCCCCGGCACCGCGGACCTCGTGGTCCTCGACGTCTTCTCCGGCCGGGACGCCCCGGCCCACCTCACGGAGACCTCCTTCTACGCCGAGGCCGCCCGCCTGCTGGCGCCCGGCGGGGTGCTGGTCGTCAACGTGGGCGACGACCCCGGCCTGGCGTTCTTCGCCGGCCAGGCGCGGGCGGTGCGGGAGGCGCTCGCCGACGTGTGGTGCCTGGCCGAGGAGCGGCTGCTCACGGGCCGCTATCCGGGAAACCTCGTCCTCGTGGGCGGCCGCCGGGCCCTGCCCCGGCAGTGGGCGGACGCCCTCGCCGCGGCCGGGCCGCACCCGGCGGGCGTGCTGGACGGCCTCGGCCTGGAGGAACTGCTCGGCCGGCTGTAGCGTGGGTCACACCGCCGAGCCGAGGAGCGCGCTGTGAGCACCCCCGAGAACACCGTCGAGCACACCGCCGAGAGCACCGCCGTCCTGGAGTCCGCCCCCGCCGTCGAGGGCGAGACGTTCTCCCGCGTGGCCCTGACGCCCGCGGCCGTGGAGCTGCTCGGCACGCTGCGGGACGTGCACGGGCGGCTGATGTTCCACCAGTCCGGCGGGTGCTGCGACGGCTCGGCGCCCATGTGCTATCCGGCCGGGGACTTCCTCACCGGCCCGGCGGACGTGCTGCTGGGCGTGTTCACGCTGCCCGGGGACCCGGCCACGGCCGAGCTCGAGTTCTGGATCTCGCGCGAGCAGTTCGAGTACTGGAAGCACACCCTGCTCACGGTGGACGTGGTGGAGGGACGCGGGTCCGGCTTCTCGGTGGAGGCCCCGGAGGGCAAGCGGTTCCTGATCCGCTCGGCGCTCAGGCAGGATCCGGACGGCTCCTGAGCCGGCCCTGCTCGTCGAAGGACGGGCCCCGGTCGTGGACCGGGAACGTGCTGAAGGCCGGGACCTCGTAGGGGTGGGCCCCGGCCATCGCCCGCAGCACGCGCTCGCGGTCCGCCGCCGGGTACAGCGTCTCGATGCGGACCTCGTCGACCTCCTGCGGCGTCCCGACCTCCCCGATCGTGGGGTGCGCCCCGGGCAGCGGCGTGAACCGTCCGGTGCCGCGGCTCACGAACGCGGTGTGGGAGTAGTGGCCGGCGCGCCCCGCCCCGGCGTCGCCGAGGGCCCGGAGGACCTGCTCGGCGTGGGTCGCGGGGACGTAGACGACCAGGCAGTGGGTCCCGGTGCCCGGGGGCTCAGGAGTCATGGGGCGCGCACACCTCCGGCTCGTCGTGGTCGGCGGGCTCCAGCTGGATGGTGGAGTGCTGGACGGACACCGGGAAGTGCTCGGCCACGCAGCGCTGGATCCGGCCCAGCGCCTCGGCCGAGCCGCCGGAGTAGAAGTACTCCTCCTCGAGCACCACGTGCGCGGTGAGCACGGGCAGGTCGGAGGAGATCCGGGTCGCGTGCAGGTCGTGGACCTCGACCACGTGCGGCAGCTCGAGGATGTGCCCGCGGACCTCGTCGACGTCGAGCCCGGGGGGCACGCTCTCCATGAGCACGGACAGGGACTCCACGAGCAGCCGGATGGTGCGGGGCACGATGAGCGCCCCGATGAGCAGCGCGACGAGGGCGTCGGCCTGCATCCAGCCGGTGAGGGTGATGACCACGGCCGCGACGATCACCGCGACCGAGCCGAGCGCGTCGTTGAGCACCTCGAGCGTCGCCGCGCGCAGGTTCAGGTTGGAGCGCCGGCCCCCGAGGAGCACCGCCATCGCCACCAGGTTGCCGGCCAGCCCCAGGACGCCGAAGACCAGCATCTCGGCCGAGGCCACCGGGTGCGGCTCGAGGAACCGGCGCACGCCCTCCACGAGCACGAACAGCCCCACCGCCAGCAGCACGCCGGCCTGCAGGGCCGCGGCCACGATCTCCGCGCGCCGCCAGCCCCAGGTGCGCCGGGCGCTCGGCGGGCGCAGGGTCAGCTGCGCGGCGATCAGCGCGAGCAGCAGCCCGCCCGCGTCGGTGAGCACGTGGGCGGTGTCCAGGAGCAGCGCCAGGGACCCCGTCCACAGGGCGCCCACCAGCTGGACGACGAACAGCGCCGCGGTGATGCCGAACGCGGTGGCGATCCGCCACCGGTCGGTCCCGGGACCGGCGTGCGAGTGCCCGGGCCCGTGGTCGTGCCCGTCCTCCGCGCGCCCGCGGTCCCCGGCGTGGTTCTGAGCCATGACTTCATCGTAGAACGCCCGGCGCGGCCCGGCGGCCGGAGCGCGTCAGGCGGTGACGAACCCGCTGAACTCCCCGGTGGCGGGTCCGTAGTGCGAGTCCACCTTCATGACGGCGCCGGGCGTGCCGCCGCCGTTGAGGGCCTTGAGCAGGTCCCGCACGGCGCGCCGGGGCCCCTCGGCGATCACCCCCACGGTGCCGTCCGCGTTGTTGACCGCAGAGCCGCGCAGGCCCAGCCGCTCGGCGTGGCGGGCGGTCCAGAAGCGGAAGCCGACGCCCTGCACGGAGCCGTGCACCACGGCGGTCAGGCGCAGGTCCTCCTCGAGGTCCAGCCGTTCGGGGTCCCGGCCGGCGGAGGCGCCCGGGTGGACCGGTGGCAGGCTCACAGGTCCACCACCGTGGACTCGCCGGGATCGATCTGCTCACCGGTGGTCCGGGCCTTCGCCCAGCGCAGCGCGGTGGCCACCGTCCCGGGGCTGCGCCAGTGCTCGGCGGTCTCCGTGCGGACCCGCAGCACCACGAGGCCGGGGGTGCCGGGCCCGTCGGGGTAGTACGCCTTCAGCGCGTCGGACCAGAGGCCCTCGAGCACCTGCCGGTCCTCGACCACCTCGGCCGCGCCGGAGATCGAGACCCACTCGTGGTCCCCCACGAACGCGACGTTGACGGCGTCGTTGGCCGCCACGTCCCGGACCGAGGAGGTGTCCCGGCTGGTGAAGAAGTTGAGGTCCTCCCCGGGGGCGACGTCGACCACGGTCATCGGGCGGCTGACGAGCTTGCCGGTGGGCTCCCGGGTGCTGAGCATGCCGACCCGGGTGCGGTTCACGAACTCGACGATGTGCTGGATGTCATCCTGGTGCGTGTTCATGTGGTCAGATTAGGGAACGACCGCGCCCCGTGGCACGGTCGGGCCGAGAAATTCATCATGGGCGGAACCACGTGTCATCCGCCGGCGGGCCGGACCGGTCCGCGCTGCCCACGAGAGGACCAGAGCAGACCGATGGACGACGCACGGGTCCCGGACCGGACCGCCGAGGAGAACACCGAGAAGATCGAGACGAGCACGGAGAAGACCGCTGGGAAGACCGCCGGGGAGTCCGCGGGCCGGGCCGGCGGGTCGGTCCCCGGGCCGCTCAGCGCCCAGGACCGGATCGAGATCAACGAGATCCTGAGCTTCTCCTCGCACCTGCTGGACAACCGCCGGTGGGACATGTTCGGGGAGGTCTTCGTGCCGGAGGTCCGCCTCTGCGCGCCGCAGGGCGAGTTCACCGGCCCGGCGGGCGTGCGGCGCTTCGCCGAGACCGTCGACCTCTCCCGCTTCCCCGCCACGCACACGCTGAACTCGATCGTGGAGGCCGTGGACGCGGACACCGCCGTGGCCTGGTCCAGGATGCTGCTGCTGACCTGGGACCGGCGGGTGGCATGCGGCGACTACATCGACACGTTCCGCCGCACCGAGCACGGGTGGCGGATCGAGCAGCGCACCGTGGCGCCCCGCAACGACTCCGCCTCCGCGGGGCTCGCCGAGGGCGGATACGCACCCGACCCGTACGCCTACGCGATGTTCGACGACGCCGTGCTCGCGGCCGCAGGGCGGGCCGGCCGATGAGCTCCGCGCCGGGGACCAGGTGGGACCGGGTGCCCGCCGCCGACGCCCTCGAGATCGGCACCGTGCTCAGCCGGTGCGCCCGGGTCGTGGACGCCCGGGCCTGGCACGACCTCGACCGGGTGTTCACCGGGGACGCGGTCGTCGTGTCCCCGGGCGGGACGGCGCGCGGGCACGCCGAGATCGCCGAGCGGGCCCTGGCCGGGGCCCGGGACCCGCACCTGATCACCGACACCGTGCTGCGCCGGCTCGCCCCGGAGCGCGTGCGGGCCTGGAGCAAGTGGCTCGTGGTGCGCGCGGACGGCTCCGCGCTGGGCGGGGACCAGCTGGACCTGGTCGTGCGCACCCCGCGCGGCTGGCGGATCGCCGAGCGCCGGATCGCCGCCCTGGACGTGACCGGGGAGGCCGAGCCCGCGCGCACCCTCGGCGCGGCCGACTTCCTGGCCTGAGCCCGGCAAAGCGGAGGGGCGGCCGCCGCGCCCGGGAACCGGGTCCGCGGCGGCCGCCCCTCCGGCGGGTCCGCGCTCAGGCGGTCACGGCTGCACCTCGAGCGCCTCGGAGATGAGCGTGCCGCCGTCGGAGAACTCGATGGTCTTCCCGATGGTCGAGGGGTCGTCCAGCACGGCCGAGACCACGAGCGCCACGTTGGCCCGGGAGGTCTCGTGCTCGCCCTCCCGCTCGCCCCCGGACGCGTCGATCTTGCCGCTCGCCTCGTCGTCGGTGAGGGCGCCGGGACCCACGATGGTCCAGTCCAGCGAGGACGCGCGCAGGTGGTCGTCGGCGTCGGCCTTGGCCTGGGCGTAGGCGTGGAAGGGGTTGTCCTCGGGAACGCCGTGGTCCTGGCCGGCCCCGAAGTAGGAGACCATGACGAAGCGCTTGGCCCCGGCCATCACGGCGGCGTCCATGGCGCGGATCGCGGCGTCCCGGTCCACGGCATAGGTGCGCTCGGGGCTGCCGCCGCCGGCGCCGGCGCTCCACACCACGGCGTCGTGGCCCTCGAGCAGGTCGGCGATCTGCGCGACCGACAGCTGCTCCACGTCGGCGACCACGGGGGTCGCGCCGGTGTTCTCGACGTCGTCCGTGTGGTCGGGGTTGCGGAAGATGCTCGTGACGTCGTTGCCGCCGGTCTTGAGCAGCTGCGAGAGGATGAGGGCGACCTTGCCGTGGCCGCCGATGATGGCTGTGCGGGACATGGATGTGCTCCTTGGGGTGGGGATCGGGTGCTGAGGGGACGTGGTGCTCGTCCTCGACGCTATCCCCCCGCCGGTCGCAGGGACACGGCTCACGCGGAGGGCGAAACCGGGAATGCGCCCGGCGCCGGGCGACCGCCCGGGGCCGGCCGGGGCTCGGGTAGCCTCGAGGAGGCCCCTGTTCCCGACCGAAGGCTGCCCCCGTGCTGATCTTCCAGCTCCTGCTGTCCGCGATCGCCCTCGTCCTGCTGGTCGCCGCGCTGCTCGACGGCGCGTGGACGCTCGCCCTCATCGCCGCGATGATGCTGCTGGTCGCGCTGTCCGGCGTGTTCATCGCCCACCGCCGGGAGAAGCACCTGGGCCTCCGCTGAGCCCTGCCGCTCCGCGCCGCCCCTGCAGCACCCCTGGTGCGCGTCTACTCCGCGGCGTCCTGGATGCCGGTCACCGCGGTGAGGATGAACACCGCGTCCTCCAGGGCCTCCACGGAGTGCCGCTCCGCGGGGATCACGTGCAGGTGCCCGGCCTCGAGCACCAGGTCCTCGCTCGAGCGGACCCGGATCCGCCCGTGCAGCACCTGCAGGCTCCCGGCGTACGGGGCGCTGTGCTCGGCGAGCACCGCGCCCTCCTTGAGGGCCAGCAGGGTCTGGCGCAGCACCTTCTGGTGCAGGAGCTGCTCGGCGCTGCGCCCGTGCGGGGCGTGGCGGGCCTCGTTGAGGTGCTGCAGGGCGATCTCGTTCAGGTGCTGCATGGTTCTCCTCCTGGGTAGGTGATCCGGTCTCCGTCGACCACGGCGAAGTCCCGCAGCGTCGCGGGGGTCCGTTTGCCGGGGCCCATGATGTGCTGCACGTCGTGCCCGCGCACCAGGAGGGCCTCGGCCACGAGCGAGCGGTGGCAGCGCCACCAGACGGCCTCCGCGCACATGATCGCGACGACGCGGTCCTCGGCGAGCTGCTCGAGCTCGGCCAGCGCGGCCCGGAACTCGTCGGTCTGCATGTGGTCGGCGTAGCCGCGGAAGGACTCGTTGCGCCACGCGGTGTTGACCGAGTCCTTCGAGGTGGGACGCAGCCCGCCCAGGCCCTTGCAGTAGCTGTGCGCGATGCCGGCCTCCGCGAGCGTGCCGGGCAGCGCGTCGAGGTCGAACTGCGGGTTCGTCCGGGAGCGCGGCACCGTGCGGATGTCGACGAGCTGCTGCACCCCGGACTCCCGCAGCAGCTCCACGAACTCCTCGGCGGAGCGCGTGGAGTGGCCCACGGTGTAGACGGTGTGCGCTGTCATGTCCCCCACCCTACTGATCGGTCCCGGAGAGCTCCCCGGGACCGACACGGCCTCCTCCGTGAGGCCGGGCCCGGGGCGTCACGGGCCGCCGGGTTCGGTCTCGGTCCAGCGGGCCGACCCGGTGGGCGTCCTCCGGTCGCCGCCCAGCGGGGAGTTCCACGCCTCGTGGTCGGCCATGGTGAAGCGGCGGCCCGTCACCGTCGTCGGGAGGATGCGGACGAACCGGTCCTTCATCCCCTGCTGCCACGGGAACAGCGGCAGCTGCAGTGCCTCCATCAGGGCGTGGCCGGGCCGGACGCTCTCGGCCTCGCCCTTGACGACCACGCTCCACGCCGTGCTGGTCGCGGGGTCGTGCCCGTCGATCTCGAGGGCCACGGCGCGGCCCTCGAGCGCACCGCTCACCTTCGTGCCCAGGCCCGAGCGGAAGACCACGGTCCCATGGTCGACCACGTAGTTGATCGGGAAGATCTCCGGCGCCCCGTCCACCACGACGGCCAGCCGGGCGACGCCGTCCGCCCGCAGCCGGTCCCAGCAGTCCTCGGGCCCGAGCTCCTCCACGTCCTTGCGGTACCAGTCCACCGTCGTCCCCTTCCCGTGCGCCTCGGCCGCCCGGACGTGCCCGGCAGCCACCTCCAACCTACGGGGCCGCCGCCGCCGGGGGAACCGGAGTGGGACGTGGAAGAATCGGGGGCATGAGTGTGGTGATCGCGGGATGCGGAGACCTGGGCACGGAGATCGGGCTGCGGCTGGCCGAGCAGGGCCACGAGGTGCTGGGGCTGCGCCGCCGCGCGGAGCTGGTGCCGCCGCCCCTGACCGGGCTGGCGGTGGACCTGAGCACGGAGGTCCCCGAGCTGCCGGGCGACGTCGAGCTCCTGGTCGTCGCCACGGCCGCGGACGGGCGGACGCCCGAGGCCTACCGCGCGGCCTACCTCGACGGGCTGCGGCACGTGGCCGACGGGCTGCGCGCCGCCGGGGCCCTCCCCCGGCGCGCCCTCCTGATCTCCTCGACCGCCGTCTGCGGGGACGCCGGCGGTGGGGAGGTCACCGAGGACACCCCGCCGGACCCCGCGACCCCCACCGCTCAGATCCTCCTGGAGGCCGAGGAGCTGTTCCACGAGCAGTTCCCGCACGGCACAGTGCTGCGGCTGTCCGGGATCTACGGGCCGGGCCGGACGCGGCTGATCGACAAGGTGCGCGCCGGGGACGTCGCGGCCGGGGCCGCGTGGACCAACCGCATCCACCGGGACGACGCCGCGGCCGCCGCCGTGCACCTGCTCACCATGGACGCCCAGCCGCTCACCCTGTACCTCGGCACGGACGACGAGCCCGTGCCGGAGCTGGAGGTCCTCGAGTTCCTGGCGCAGGAGCTCGGCGTCCCCCGGCCCGAGGACGTCCCGGAGGCGGACGCGCCGCCCCGGGGCTCGAAGCGGCTGTCCAACCGGCGGCTGCGGGAGTCCGGTCTCGAGCTCCGCCACCCCACCTACCGGGAGGGCTACCGGGCGGTGCTCGCCGGGGAGGGCGTGCGCCACCCCTGATCGGCCCGCACCCGCAGCACCACGTCGCGCACCTCGTAGGCGGCGATCAGCTCGACCCACGACACCCGGGGCGGGTGCGCGAACTGCAGGGGCAGCCGCAGCAGGCGCTGCAGGAAGACGTCGGTCTCCTGGATCGCGAGGAACCCGCCCGGGCAGCGGTGGGCGCCGTCCCCGAAGGACATCACCTCGGGCCGGATCCCCCGCGGCCGGGACCGTTCCGGGCACAGCTGCCGGGCGTCCTCCCCGAGCGCCTGCTCGTCGGTGTTCGCCTGACGGACGTAGAGGTCGAGCAGGGCCCCGGCGGGCACCTCGTGGCGCTCGGCGCCGTCCTCCAGGACCAGGTCCCGGGTGGTCCGGCGGTAGAGGTGGCCCACCACCGGCTCCAGGCGCAGGATCTCGTGCAGGATGCCGTGCCGGGCCGGTTCGTCGGCCGCGAGGTACTCCTGCCGCAGCCGGTCGTCCTCCAGCAGGTGCCAGGCGGCCACCGCGATGAACTCGCGGGTGGTGGCCATGCCGGCGGCGGCGTAGGTGACGCACTCCACCAGGATCTCCCGGTCGGTGTATCCCTCCGCGAGCAGGTGCGAGACCACGTCCTCCCGGGGCTGCTCGCGTCGTGCCCTGATGGCCGGGCGCACGTCCTTGAGCCGGAACGCGTTCATCGCCCACATCGGCCGCAGGGATCCGAGGACGGCGCCCACCCGGCCGGCGAGCCGCCGCGGCGCACCGCCGGGACCGGCGGCTCCGGTGACGGGGCCGCTGAAGAAGCGCTCGAGGCGCCGGGACATGCCGTCGACGTCCGAGTTCGTCAGCCCCACCACCTGGGCGGCGACCTCCACGGAGTAGCGCAGGGTGATCGCGGACAGCTCGGCCCCGCCGTCCTGCCGGATCCGCTCGACCAGCTCGTCGGTGCGCTCCTCCATCAGGTCCCGGTAGCGGCGGCTCACCGCGGCCGGGGTGAAGAACCGCGCGGTGGCGGTGCGCTGGCGCCGGTGCTCGGGACCGTCCGCGTAGAGCACGGGCGGGTGGTCACCGGTCAGGCCCTGCCGGGCGGTCTCCGCGCTGAAGCCGGCCTGGACCGTGGCGTCGGCCTCCCGCAGCACCTGGCGGACCAGGGGCAGGGACCGCACGTGCCACACCCCGTCGAGCACCTCCACCCGCGGCCCGCCGCGCTCATCGGGCGGGACGGTCCGGCGCCGGTCGCCGTGCGGGACGGGGCAGCGGGTCTGGGGACGGGCGTCGTCGCTCATGGGGTCATGGTAGCCGCGGGATCGCACCGGCGCGGTGGACGCGGACGGTCACGGGCAGGCCTCAGATCTTGTCCGCCTTGTCGTTCTCGATCTGCGCCGTGGCGGGCAGGACCAGGGACGAGGAGGGGCCGTCCAGCACGACCAGCAGCACGCGCAGGTCCGCCCCGGAGAGGTAGGCGCCCACGAGACGGTGGTTGGAGTCCAGGACCACGAGCGAGCCCTCGGTCCGGTACGCCGGGACGGTCAGCTGGACGGGCCCCGACTCCTCCGCGAGCTCCTGCCGGATGTGCTCGATCTTGGCCTGCCGGTCCTCGGGCCACTGCTTCTCCGCCGCCTGGGCCAGGGTCTGCGGCCGGTGCTGCGGATGGGACCACTCCCCGGGGTTGCCCTCGGGGTCCACGTGCCAGACCGTGTAGAGGTCGCCGAGCTCCTGCCGGGAGGAGATCACCAGGTCCTCGACCCGGGTGTTCTCGTCGTCCAGCGCGCCCCAGTCGAGCCAGGCCCGGATGTCGTCGCCGAACAGGGTCTTGAAATCCGAAACGTCCATGCTGACATCTCAGCAGACCTATGGTTCCACCGCCACAGGCCGCGGCGCCCCACCGGGGCACCGGGGACGCGGCGGCCCGGGCGTCAGGCGCCCCCGCCGCTCCCTCCGGCCGTGCGGCGCGCCGCGCCGGGCCGGACGTTGAAGGCGGAGGCCGAGCGGTCGGCGGACTCGGTCGGGAAGACCGTGCGCCCCTCGGCCCACTTGTGCCGGGCGTAGGCGTGCAGCCGGCCGGCGAAGGGCCCGTCCCGCCACTCCAGGTAGGGCATGTCCTGGCTCGCGTCGAGCAGGAAGTAGCTGCTGAAGGCCCGGAGCACCTGCGGCTCGCGCGGCTCCGCCGCGGGCTGCCCGGTCACGGGCTGTCCGGTCGAGGGCTGGTCGGTCACGGGCTCCCCGGTCGAGGCGGGATCCCCGAGCACCAGGTAGATCGGGGCGCCGGGCGGACCGTCGTGGACCCGCACCTCCAGCCGCTCGGCGACCACGGGGTCCAGCTCCCCCAGCGCCCGGAGCTGGTGGACCAGCGTGTCGAAGCTGCGCCGCAGGTCCATGGGCGAGAGCCCGTAGTGGTGGCGGATCTCCCGGAGCCGGGACGCGAGCGCCGGCGACCTCGGGTCGAGGACCAGCAGCCGGACGCGGACCCCGGCGCCGAGCGCCTTGTGGATGGCATCGAGGTCGCCGGCCAGCGTCAGCGGGAAGGTGTCCAGCCACCACAGCTCCTGCCCGGGGCCCACGCCCCGGAGCACGTCGACCACGTCCAGCTCCTCGCGCACCCCCACGAGGCCCAGCCGGTCCTCCCGGGGCGCCGCCGGGGCGGGGGCCGGGGGACGTGGCGGTTCGACGGGCCACGCGCCGCGCCAGCGCGCCAGCGCGGCGTCGAGGAGCAGCCCCACCCCGCCCACGGTGAGCAGGACGGCCCCGGCGTCGAGGAGCGGCCCCGACCACGCCCGTCCGGCGGCCAGCGCGACGACGACGAGCACCGCGCCCAGGCCCAGCAGCACGACCGGTGCCGTGCGGGGGCGCCGGCCGGGAGCGGTCGGCGCGGAGGCGCGCCGACCGGGGCCCGTGACCAGGTCCTGGGCGTCGCTGCGGATCTCCAGCACGGGAGCCCCTTTCCTCGAGCGGATCTGCGTCCAGCCTGGCACGGCCTCTGACCAGGGCGTTAGCACCGCCGGCCACCGGGCATTTTGTGACAGCCGGTGCGCCGCACGGGCCCGGACGTCCGTCCCCACTTGTGCACCACCGCCGGCAGATCATGCGTTTGCATTACTAAACTGGTGCTCGGAGGAGCCGGCCGGAGTCCGGTCCGACCCCCGGGGGATCGACCCCCGTCCTGCAGCAGACCGCTCCGGCCCCGCTGCCCGTCCCGTCCGGAAGGCACCTGCCGTGGCCACGACTCTGCAAGAACGACTGGGCGACCGCCACAACCGCCTCAACGCCCTGCGCCTGGCCCTGGCGTCCCTGGTCGTCCTCGGGCACGCCTGGCCGCTGACCGGTGCGGACGGCCCGAGCCTCGAGGTCCTGTCCGACGTGGCCGTCAACGGATTCTTCGTCCTCAGCGGCTACCTCATCGCCGAGAGCAGGGTCCGGACCGGACTGGTGCCGTACCTCTGGCGGCGCCTCCTGCGCATCTACCCGGCCTTCCTGGTGAGCCTGCTCGTGGTGGCCGTGGTCCTCGCGCCGATCGCGGCCGCGGTCGAGGGCACGCGCTTCGACCTCGCCTCCGCCGCCGGCTTCGTGCTGCACAACGCCGACCTGAGGATCTCGCAGTGGGGCATCGACGGGACCCTGACCCGGGTCCCGTCGCCGGACTCCTGGAACGGCTCCCTGTGGACGCTGTTCTACGAGGCGCTGGCCTACGTGCTGATCGGCCTCGTCCTGAGCCTCGCGGTCGCGGCCCGGCACGCCCGGTGGGTGCTCCCGGCGCTGTTCCTCCTCGTGCTCGTCCTCCGCCCCCTGGCCGAGGGCCCGCTCGAGGTCACGAGCCACCTCGCTCTGCACGGCGCCCGGCTGGTCGGCCACTTCCTGGCGGGCGCGGCGGTCTGGGCCTGGGCGGGGACGTGGCGCCCCACCTGGGGGCACGTGGCGGGCGCCGGCGTCGTCTACGGCGTCCTGACGGACCTCGGCTGGGCGGACCTGTACGGGCAGCTGCCGCTGGCCGTGCTGCTCCTCGGCCTCGGCGCGGCCCGGTCCGAGAACTGGACCACGCGCACGGACCTCTCCTACGGCGTCTACATCTACGCGTACCCGGTGCAGCAGCTCCTCGTGCTGCTCGGCACGGCGTCGTGGGGCGTCGCCGTCAACTCCCTGCTGGTCCTCCTGCTGACGGCGCCCCTGGCGCTGCTGTCGTGGACCCTCGTCGAGAAGCCCGCCCTGCGGGCCAAGGCGTGGCTCGATCCCCGCGACCGGCCCGACCGCAGGATCCCCTCCTCCGGCGCGGAGGACCCGTCCCCCCGGGCCGTGCCGGCGCACCGCCCGGACTGAGCCGGCCGGGCCGACGGCTCCCCCGCGCCGTCACCGCCCGCGGGGCCCGGACGGCCCGCACCCCGGGGCGAGCCGCCTTGTCCGGCACCCGGACGGTGCCTAGCGTGAGGGGCAGGCACCCGTGACGCCGCCGCCCCGACCCGTCAGGAGCACCCATGGACACCCCGGTGATCGAGGCCCGCGGGCTCGCCAAGACCTTCGGACCCACCGCGGCCCTGGACGGCTTCGACCTCACCGTGGCCCCGGGGCAGGTCGCGGGCTTCCTGGGCCCCAACGGCTCGGGGAAGTCCACGGCGATCCGGGTGCTCCTGGGCCTGCTCCGGGCGGACGCGGGGACGGCCACGGTCCTGGGCCTCGACGCCTGGCGGGACGCCGTGGAGATCCACCGCCGCACCGCCTACGTCCCCGGGGACACGAGCCTGTGGCCGAACCTGACCGGGGGCGAGATCGTGGACCTGCTCACCGGCATCCGCGGCGGACGACGACGGCGCCGCCGCCGCGACGAGCTCGTCGAGCGCTTCGAGCTCGACCCCACGAAGAAGGCGCGCAGCTACTCGAAGGGCAACCGGCAGAAGGTGGCGCTGGTGGCCGCCCTGAGCGCCGAGGCCGAGCTGTACGTCCTGGACGAACCGACCTCCGGGCTGGACCCGCTGATGGAGGCCGTGTTCACGGACGAGGTCCGCCGGCTGAGCGGGCAGGGCAGCACGGTCCTGCTCTCGAGCCACATCCTGGCGGAGGTCGAGAAGCTGTGCGACACCGTGACCATCATCCGCGCCGGCCGGGACGTGGAGAGCGGCACCCTCGCCCAGCTGCGCCACCTCACCCGCTCCGCCGTCACGGCCACGACGTCCGCCGACCCCGGCGCGCTGGCCGGGCTGCCCGGCGTGCACCACCTCGTGCACGACAGCGGGCGCCTGGGCTTCGACGTCGACGACGCCCGGGTCCCCGAGGTCCTCCGGGCGCTCGCCGACCTGGGCGTGCAGAACCTGACCGTCACTCCCCCCTCGCTCGAGGAGCTCTTCCTGCGCCACTACGGCGACCGCCCGGCCGGGTCCGCCGACCGGGCGGGGACCCCTCACGGCGCCGGCCGGGACGCGGGGGCGCCCCGATGAGGACCGCCGAGCCGTGGGCCGCGACCGGCCGGCTCTTCCGGCTCTACCTGCGCCTGGACCGGGTGCGGATCCTCGTGTGGGTGCTCGCGCTCACCGGGACCGTGTACGCGACGGTGCTCGCCCTCGAGGAGACGTTCCCGGACGGCGAGACCCGCCAGGCCCGGGCGGCCCTGCTCGACAACCCCTCCGCCGTGATGATGACCGGCCCGGCCTTCGGCGCGGACGACTACACGCTGGGCGCCATGACGGTCAACGAGCTGAGCCTGTCGGTGCTCGTGGCCACGGCGATCATGAGCATCCTGCTCGCGAGCCGGCACGTCCGGGCCGAGGAGGAGTCCGGGCGGCTCGAGGTCGTCCGCGCGCTGCCGGTGGGCCGCTTCGCCCCGGCCGCGGCCGCCCTCGGGGCGGTCGCCGTGGCGGACGCGGCCGTCGGCGCCGGGATCACGGCGGGTCTCTTCGCGGCGGGGCTGGGCGGCGCGGACGCGGTGGCGTGGGGACTGGCCACCGCGCTCACGGGCCTGGTCTTCGGGTCCGTGGCCGCCGTGACCGCCCAGCTCACCGAGCACGCGCGGGCCGCCTCCGGCGCGGCGATGGCCGTGCTCGGCGCGGCCTTCCTGGTGCGCGGGATCGGGGACGTCATCGAGCCCACCGGCTCGTGGCTGTCCTGGTTCTCGCCCGTCGCGTGGGCCCAGCAGACCCGGCTCTACGTGGACCTGCGGTGGTGGCCGCTGGCGCTGTCGGCGGCGCTGACGGGGGTGCTGCTGGGCGCGGCCGTGCTCCTGGCCCAGCGGCGGGACCTGGGCGCCGGGCTGCGGCGGGGACGTCCCGGCCCCGCGACGGCCGCGGCGTCCCTGCTCTCCGCGACCGGGCTGGCGCGCCGGCTGCTGCGCGGCACGTTCCTCGGGTGGGCCGCGGGCCTCGTCCTCTTCGGGCTGGCCTTCGGCTCCCTGGCCGACTCCCTGGAGGACAGCATCGCGGACATCCCGTCGATCACCGAGTGGCTCGTGGTGGACCTCGACGCCCTCACCGAGTCCTTCGCCGCCGCGATGCTGTCCTACCTCGCGCTCGGGGTGGTCGCGTTCGCCGTCTCGGCCGTGCTGCGGCTGCGTGCGGAGGAGGAGTCCGGCCGCACGGCCCTCATCCTGTCGACGGGCCTGCCCCGGGCGCGCTGGGCCCTCGGCTGGCTCGCCGTCGTCGTCGTGCAGGCCCTCCTGGCCCTGCTGCTGGCCGGGGCGGCGCTGGGGGCGGGGGTCACCGCGACCACCGGCGACCTGCGCTGGACCGGCGAGCTCGCCCTGGCGGCCCTGGCGTACTTCCCGGCCGTGCTCGTGACCGCCGGGCTCACGGCCGCCCTGGTGGGTCTCGCCCCGCGGGCCGCCGCCCTGAGCTGGGCCGTGGTCGCGCACATCGTGTTCGTCGCGTGGTTCGGCCTGCTCCTGGACCTGCCCGGATGGGCGATGGACCTCTCCCCCGTCCAGCTCACACCGCTCGTGCCGTCCGAGGACTGGGCGGCCGCGCCCCTGCTCGGCCTGGCCGCGCTCGGAGCCGCGCTGCTGGCCGCGGCCGCCGTCGGCTTCCACCGCCGGGACCTGCTCGCCTGAGGACCCCGCGGGTGGCGCGCACCACGATTGTCCGTAGACTGGCACACCAGGTGAGCCGGGAAGTCTGGTCGGCACGAGAGATCCGCTGCCCGAAAACGGAGGAACCACGTGTCCAGCCATGATCCCACGGTCCGACCCGAGGACCAGCCCGAGAACCGTCCCCCGGAGGACCACAGCCACGACACGCTGCGCCGCGGCAGCTACCGCGAGGTGCTGCGCGTCGGCGAGATCCTCCGCAAGGAGACCATCGGCGGCCTGCTGCTCGTGCTGGCCGCGGCCATCGCGATCATCTGGGCCAACTCGCCCTTCGCCGACAGCTACTTCGCCCTGCGCGACCTCGAGGTCGGCTACGAGCCCTGGCACCTGAAGCTCAGCCTCGGCAAGTGGGCCGCCGACGGCCTGCTCGCGATCTTCTTCTTCCTGGTGGGCCTCGAGCTCAAGCGCGAGTTCGTGGCCGGTGACCTGCGGGAGTTCCGCAAGTCCGTGGTGCCGATCACCGCGGCGATCGGCGGCGTCGTGGTGCCGGCCGCGATCTACGCCGTGATCAACTTCTCGGACCCCGAGACCTCCAGCGGCTGGGCCATCCCCACCGCCACCGACATCGCCTTCGCCGTGGCGGTGCTCGCCATCATCGGCTCGCACCTGCCCGCCGCGCTGCGGCTGTTCCTGCTGACCCTCGCCGTGGTCGACGACCTGCTGGCGATCACGATCATCGCCGTCTTCTACTCGGAGGACGTCTCGTTCCAGCCGTTGCTGCTGGCGCTGATCCCCTTCGCCCTCTACCTCTTCCTCGCCCAGAAGTACCGCCGGTTCTTCGGCCTCAAGGCCCCGGCCGCCTGGCTGATCCTGCTGCCGCTCGGCATCGTGGTCTGGGCCCTGGTGCACGAGGCCGGCATCCACGCGACCGTGGCCGGCGTGCTGCTGGGCTTCGCCGTGCCCGTGATCCGCAGCCAGGCCAGCGGCGGGCCCGAGGCAGGGCCCGGTCTCGCCGAGATCTTCGAGCACCGCTTCCGCCCCCTCTCCGCCGGCTTCGCGGTGCCGGTCTTCGCGTTCTTCTCCGCCGGGGTGGCCGTGGGCGGCTGGGAAGGCCTGACCTCCGCGCTCACCGCCCCGGTGACGCTGGGCATCGTCCTCGGCCTGGTGCTGGGCAAGCCGATCGGCATCGTCGGCGCCACGTGGCTGATCACCAAGGTCACGCACGCCCGGCTGGACCCGACCTTCCAGTGGATCGACCTCGTGGGCGTCGCCCTCCTGGCCGGCATCGGCTTCACCGTCTCGCTGCTCATCGCGGAGCTCAGCTTCACCCCGGGCAGCCTGCCGGGCGACCAGGCCAAGGTGGCCATCCTCACCGCGTCCGTGCTGGCTGCGGCACTGGCCTCGGTGCTGCTGCGGGCCCGCAACAAGCGCTACCGGATGATCGAGAAGCTCGAGTCCGTGGACGCCGACCACGACGGCGTCCCGGACGTCTACGAGGAGGACGAGGAGGTCCGGGGAGAAGGCCGCCGCTGACCGGCCCCGCGCCCACGAACAGGAGGACCCCCGCCCGGAGCACCGGACGGGGGTCCTCTCGCGCGCCGGGGCGCCGTCAGCCGGCGAACAGCTTCAGGGCCTCCCGGTTGAACGCCTCGAGGTCACCGGGGTTGCGGGAGGTGACGAGCCGGCCGTCGACCACGACCTCCACGTCCACCCAGTCCGCCCCGGCGTTCTTCAGGTCGGTGGCCAGCGAGTTGTAGGACGTGAGCCGCTTGCCCTGCGCGAGCCCGGCCTCGATGAGGATCCAGGGGGCGTGGCAGATGGCGGCGATCGGCTTGCCCGCGGCGTCGAACTCCCGGACCAGGCGCAGGGCGTCCTGGTCCACGCGCACGTTGTCCGCGTTGAGGGTGCCTCCGGGCAGGACCAGCGCGTCGAAGTCCTCGGCCTTCGCCGCGGCGAGGGTGCCGTCGACGTCGTAGCTGCCGGCACGGTCCCAGTCCCCCTGCATCGCGGTGATGCTGCCCTGCTCCGCGGACAGCAGCACGGGGGTGCCGCCGGCCTCCTGGACGGCCTTCCAGGGCTCGGTGAGCTCGGGCTCCTCGACGCCGTTCGTGGCGATGAACGCGATCTTCTTGCCGGTGATGTCGGTGGTCATGGACTGCCTCCTGGATCGGTGGATCGGTGCTGGGATGTCTGCTGACACGGCTGAGTGCGGGGTCCGCGCCGCGGCGGCTACTGCGCCCCGGTGCCGCCGAGGACGTCGAGCGCGGCCCGGAGCCGGACGCCGGCGTCGTCGGCGACCTCCTGCACGGCGGGGCTGCCGCTGAGCTGGACCATGGTCTGCGGATCGATCGCCTCGACCGTGGAGCTGCCGGGGTCCGTGCCGCGGCGCACCACCACGTTGCAGGGCAGGAGCGCGCCGAGCTGGGGCTCTGCGGCGAGGGCCTTGCTGGCCAGCCCGGGGTTGCAGGCGCCCAGGATCACGTAGTCGCCCACCTCCTCGGCGGCCTCGGCGCCGAGCTTCTGCTCGAACGTGCCGCGCACGTCGATCTCGGTGAGGATGCCGAAGCCCTGCTCGGACAGGGCGGCCCGCGTCCGCTCGACCGCCTCGGCGTAGGGCAGCGGGACGACGACGGCGTTGGTGTAGCTCATGCTGGCGCTCCTTCTCGGTCCGGGTTCGTGCTTCGCGGTTCCACTGTTGGCACGCGGGGCCCGGAAAGGGAAGGGCCCGGCGGCCGGGTTCTCGCTGGGCGATACCGGGAACGGGATTCGATACCCCTGGGGGTAGTTGAATACCCCTGGGGGTATCTGCCATACTCGGAGGGAACGCCCGGCGCACCGGCCGGCGCCCCTCCACGACCCGACCGCCCCGCCCCTGCGGGGAAGCAAAGGACACGCACCATGACCGTCACGCTCGTGCTGACCCTCCTGCTGTCGGTGCTGATCGGGCTCTCGCTCGGCCTGCTCGGCGGGGGCGGGTCCATCCTCACCGTCCCGATCCTCACCTACGTCGCCGGCCTGGACCCCAAGGAGGCCATCGCCGCCTCCCTGTTCGTCGTCGGGGTGACCTCCGCCGTCAGCGCCGTCAACCACGCCCGCAACGGGCGCGTGAAGTGGCGCACCGGCCTGGTCTTCGGCGTCGCCGGCATGGCCGGAGCCTTCCTCGGCGGCCTGGCCGGGGGCTACATCCCGGGCACCGTCCTGATGATCGCCTTCGCCCTGATGATGGTCGCCACCTCCCTGGCCATGATCCGCGGCCGCAAGAACGGGCCCGCCAAGGCCCACGACGGCGAGCTGCCGGTCGGCAAGGTCGTCGCCGAGGGCCTGGTCGTGGGCCTGGTCACCGGCCTGGTGGGCGCCGGCGGCGGGTTCCTCGTCGTCCCCGCCCTGGCCCTGCTCGGCGGGCTGTCCATGCCCGTGGCCGTGGGCACCTCCCTGGTGGTCATCGCGATGAAGTCCTTCGCCGGGCTCGCCGGCTACCTCACCACGGTCTCCCTGGACTGGGCCCTGGTGGGCGCGGTGACCGTCGCCGCGGTCGCCGGCTCGTTCGCCGGGGCGCGGCTGGCCGGACGCATCCCCGAGGCCGCCCTGCGCAAGGGCTTCGGGATCTTCGTCCTGGTCATGGGCGTGTTCGTCCTGGTCCAGGAGCTGCCCGGCGCGGCCGGGATCGCCGTGGGCAGCATCGCCGCGGCCGCCGGCGTGGCCGCGGCGGCCTGCTGGTTCGCCGTCCCGAAGTGCCCGCTGCGCGCCCCCCTCACCGCCTGACCACCCCCTCTTCCGCCGAGAACGACCACGACCGAGCACCACGACCGAGCACCGAGAAGGAGATCCCCATGGCCACCGTCGACCTCACCGAGCAGGCCTTCGCCGAGACCGTCCAGAACAACGACATCGTCCTCGTGGACTTCTGGGCGAGCTGGTGCGGCCCCTGCCGCATGTTCGCCCCGACCTACGAGGCCGCCTCCGAGAAGCACCCGGACGTCGTCTTCGCCAAGGTCGACACCGAGGCCGAGCAGCGGCTGTCGGCTGCGGCCGGCATCAGCTCCATCCCCACCCTGATGGCCTTCCGCGAGGGCGTGCTCGTGTTCTCCCAGCCGGGCGCCCTGCCCGCCGCCGGGCTCGAGCAGGTCATCACCGCGGTCGAGGACCTCGACATGGCCGAGGTCCACGCCGAGCTCGCCCGGCAGCAGGCCGGGCAGCAGGCCTGACACGCGGCGGGCGTGCCCGGGACCCCGCTTCCGCCGCCGCCCGCACCTCTGCAACACTGCCGACACCACCCCTCGACACCGTCACCACGCCCCACGGCGCGCCGCGGGGCACCACCAAGGAGGAACTCACCATGGACGTCACCGTCATCGACACCCCGCAGCTCGGCGACCGCAGCTACCTCGTGCACGACGGGCAGACCGCCCTGGTCATCGACGCCCAGCGCGACATCGACCGCGTCGAGACCGCCGTGGCGCAGGCCGGGGTGAAGGTCACCCACGTGGCCGAGACGCACATCCACAACGACTACCTGACCGGCGGCTGCCTCTACGCCCGGAAGCACGGCGCGGCCTACCTGGTCAACGCCGCCGACGAGGTCTCCTTCGAGCGCACCCCGATCGCCGACGGCGAGACCGTCCGCGTGGGTGAGCTCTCCGTGAAGGCCGTGGCCACCCCCGGCCACACCCACAACCACCTCTCCTTCGTGGTGGAGCACGGCGACGAGCAGGCCGTGTTCTCCGGCGGCAGCGTCCTCTACGGCTCCGTGGGCCGCACCGACCTGCTGGGCCGCGAGCACATGGTGGGGCTGACCCACGACCAGTACGCCTCCGCCCGCCGTCTCGCGGCCGAGGCCGAGGAGAAGGCCGCCCTGTACCCGACCCACGGGTTCGGCTCCTTCTGCTCCTCCGGCCCCGCCACCGGCGCGGACGAGTCCACGCTGGGCGAGCAGATCCGGACGAACCACGTCTACACCGATCCGGACGAGGAGCACTTCGTCGAGGAGCTGATCAGCAACCTCACCGCGTACCCGAACTACTACGTGCACATGGGTCCGGCCAACGCGGCCGGCCCCACCGAGCCGGACCTTTCCGTGCCCGACTCGCTCGCGCCGGAGGAGCTGCGGTCCCGTCTCGAGGCCGGCGAGTGGGTGGTGGACCTGCGCCACCGCGTGGCCTACGCCTCCGACCACCTCAAGGGCACCATCAGCTTCGAGTACGGCGACGGCTCCAGCTTCACCGCGTTCCTGGGCTGGATCTTCCCCTACGACCGGCAGCTGACCCTCGTCGGCTCCCGCGAGGACGTCGAGAACGCGATCCGGGACCTGTCCCGCATCGGCATCGACTCCCCCGACGCGGCACTGGGCGAGGACCCGCGGCAGCTGGCCCCGGGCGCGGCCGTCTCCTCCTATCCGCGCGTCGACTGGAAGGGCATGCTCGACCAGCGCCCCGAGGACGAGACCGTACTGGACGTCCGCCGGGTGGACGAGTACGAGGAGTCGCACATCCCCGGTGCGGTCAACATCCCGCTGCACGAGCTGCTGCCGCGGATGGACGAGGTCCCCGAGGGCCGGCTGTGGGTGCACTGCGGCTCCGGCTACCGCTCGGGCGTGGCCGCCAGCCTGCTCGAGCGCGCGGGCAGGGACGCGGTCCACATCGACGCCCTGTTCGCCGACGCGGAGGAGGCCGGCGTCCCGCTCGAGAGCTGACGCCGGCGCGGGGCCGGGTCCGCGCACCCGGCCCCGCGGCCCCTTCCCGCAGCCGCCCCACCCCAGCGAAAGGCCCGCCGTGAGCACCTCCCGCACCGTCCCCCCGTCCGCCGCCGGACAGCGCAGCGTCACCGTGATCGGTGCCGCGGTCGTCCTCCTGCACCTCGCCGGCTGGGGCGCGCTGCTCGCCCTCGTCGCGAGCACCGACACCCCCCAGGGCGGCACGAGCCTGTTCGTGGGCCTCGCCCTCAGCGCCTACGCCCTGGGCATCCGGCACGCCTTCGACGCCGACCACATCGCCGCGATCGACAACGCGACGCGCTCGCTGACGGCACGCGGCCGGGAGTCCACGGCCACCGGCTTCTGGTTCGCCCTGGGGCACTCCTCGGTGGTCCTGGTCTCCGTGCTGCTGCTGACCCTCGGGGTGGAGGCCTTCGCCGGCGGCCTCGCGGACGAGGGCTCCGGGCTGCGCCGGGCCGCCGGGATCTGGGGCGGCACCGTCTCGGGGCTGTTCCTCGTCACCGCCGGGGCCCTCAACCTCGCCGTGCTGCTCCGGCTGCGCCGGGCCCGCCGCGCCGCGCGCACCGGCGTCCTGGACCCCGCCGAGCTGGAGGCCCACCTCGCCGACCGCGGGGTGCTGCACCGCGTGCTGCACCCCGTGACGCGGGCGGTGGACCGCCCGGCCCGGATGTATCCCGTCGGCTTCCTCTTCGGCCTCGGCCTCGACACGGCCGCCTCGATCGGGCTGTTCGTCATGGCCGGCGGGCTCGCCCCCGAGCTGCCCTGGTACGCGGCGCTCGTGCTGCCCGTGCTCTTCACCGCCGGCATGACGCTGTTCGACAGCGCCGACGGCATCCTGATGCACCGGGTCTACGGCTGGGCCTCGGTCGACGCCCGCCGCAAGCTGAACTACAACGTCACGGTGACCACCGTCTCGGTCGTCATCGCCTTCGTGATCGGCGGGGCGAGCCTGCTGTCCGTGCTCGCCGAGCTCGTGCAGCCGAGCGGCGGTGCGCTCGCGCTCGTGGCGGCGGTCGACCTCAACTTCCTCGGCATGGCCGTGATCGTCTTCTTCGGCGCCGTCTGGCTGGGCTCACGGGCCCTGGACCGGTTCCGCCGCGACGGCCGGCCGGTCCCCGTGCGAGGCTGAGCCCGTGGTCCGACTTCTCCTGCTCGCCGACACGCACGTCCCCAAGCGCGCCCGCGACCTCCCCGCCGCGGTGTGGCACGCTGTCGACGACGCCGACGTGGTGCTGCACGCGGGCGACTGGATCGACCTCGCGACCCTCGACCGGCTCGAGGAGCGCGCCGCCCGCCTGGTGGGGGTGTGGGGCAACAACGACGGGCCGGAGCTGCGCGAGCGGCTGCCCGAGGTGGCCCGCGAGACGCTCGGGGGCGTGCGCTTCGGCATGGTCCACGAGACCGGGGCCGCCGCCGGGCGGGAGGTCCGCGCGGACCGGGCGTTCCCCGGCCTCGACGTCCTGGTCTTCGGCCACAGCCACATCCCGTGGGACAGCACCACCCCGGCGGGGATGCGGCTGCTGAACCCCGGCTCCCCCACGGACCGGCGGCGCCAGCCGTACTGCACCTATCTGACGGCCGTCGCCGCCGGCGGGCGGCTCACCGACGTGGAGCTGGTGCGCCTCCCCCGGCGCTGACGCCGCCCCGTCCGTCCCGGCGGGTCCCGGCGGGACGCCCCCTCAGACCAGGCCCCGCAGCTTGTAGTAGCGCCGGCCCACCACGGTCCCGTTGACCCGGATCACCGCCCACACCAGCACGAGCAGCAGCGCCACCAGCACGGCGGGGACGGGCACGAAGACCGCCCACACGACCAGCGCCATGCCGGGCACGGTCAGCAGGATCGGCCAGGCGTACTGCACCATCTCGACCGCCATGTAGTCCTGCATCTCCCGCAGCGCCGGGTCCTGCGGGACGGCGGCGCGGCGCACCGAGGTCCGCAGCCCTTTGGACGCCCGGGCGCGGGCGTCCATGAGGTCGTTGCGGGGCGCGTCGTCCGCGCGGGTGAGCGAGAGGATGATGCCGCTGAGCAGCAGGGCGGCCCCGCCCACCACGAGCCCCCACTGGGCGGGGCTCAGCAGCCCGCGATCGCCCAGCAGGAGTGCGGCGGCGATGCCGCCCAGCAGTCCCACGACCAGGCTCGCCACGAGGGCGAGCACGATCCGCCGGGCCCAGATCGCATCGAGCTCCCTGAGCCGGGGGATCTGCACGTGCGGGTGGTCGGCCCCGCTGAGCCGGATCTCCTCGTCCATGGCGTACCGTCCTCTCGTCGTTCCGGTGCTCCTGCTCGGTCACCTCCATTGTCCCGCGACCCGGTCCCCGCGGCACGTCCTGCGCCGGAACGGCCGGGGACCCGGCCCGCACTTGACGGGGCACCGCCGGAGGTATTCGCTGGAGGCACGGCGGGGCCGCCCAGCGGAGCCGCGACGACCACCAGGAGGCTCCATGACCGCCAGCGACCGCTTCTACCTCGACAAGGCGGATCCCGGCAGCTGGCGGGCGCTCAACGGGCTGGCCCGCAAGGTCGCCGCCGCGGCCGAGGACGCCGGGCTGTCCCGGGCGCTGGTGGAGCTGCTCAACATCCGGGTCTCCCAGCTCAACGGGTGCGCGTTCTGCCTGGACCTGCACACCGGCTACGCCGTGGAGGCCGGGGTGAGCGCGCAGAAGCTGGCCGTGCTCCCCGCCTGGCGCGAGACGGGGCTGTTCGACGACCGGGAGCGGGCCGCGCTGGCCATCGGGGAGGCCGTGACCCTGCTGCCCGACGAGGAGACCCGGCTGGCGGAGCTGGCCGTGGCCCGTGCGGAGCTGACCGACGAGCAGTACTCCGCCCTGCAGTGGACGGCGGTGGCGATCAACGCCTTCAACCGGGTCTCGGTCCTCTCCCGGCACCGGGTCCGCCCCCGGGCGGCGGCGCCCGAGGACCGGGCGCCCGGGGAGCAGGCGCCGGACGCGTCGCGCACCCCGTCGGCCGTCGCGGGAGGCACGGCGTGACCAACCTGGACGTGGACCCGCAGGAGCTCCTGTGCACCGAGGCCGCCGGGGCCGGCGCGCAGCTGCTGGCACCGCACGAGGTGCCCCTGGGCGGGCCCCGGGCGATGACCGTGCGCCGCACCCTGCCCCAGCGTCGGCGCAGCCTCATCGGGGCGTGGTGCTTCGTGGACCACTACGGCCCCGACCTGGTCTCGGAGTCCGGCGGCATGACCGTGGCCAGGCACCCGCACACCGGGCTGGCCACCGTGAGCCTGCTGTTCACCGGGGGGATCGCCCACCGGGACTCCGCCGGCCACGACGCGATCGTGAAGCCGGGGGAGGTCAACCTCATGATCGCCGGGCGGGGCATCTCCCACCAGGAGTTCTCCACCCCCGGCACCACGCTCCTGCACGGGGTGCAGCTGTGGTACGCCCTGCCGGAGGCGACCCGTCACATGGCCCCGGCCTTCGAGCACCACGCCCCCGAGCCGGTGCGGGGCGAGGGCACCGAGCTGCGCGTCCACCTGGGCTCCCTGGCCGGGGTCACGTCCCCGGTGGAGACCTTCACGCCGCCGCTGCTCGCCGCCGAGGCCCTCCTGCGGCCCGGGGCCCGCCTGGAGCTCGAGCTCGACCCGGCCCTCGAGCACGGCGTGCTGCTCGACAGCGGGGACCTGACGCTCGACGGCGCCCCCGTGCCCGTCGACCACCTCGCCTACCTCCCGGTCGGGCAGCGGTCCGTGGTGCTGGAGGCCGGCCTCGGCCCGGTCCGGCTGCTGCTCATCGGCGGAGAGCCGCTGGGCGAGCAGATCGTGATGTGGTGGAACTTCGTGGGCCGCACCCACGAGGAGGTCGTCGCCTACCGCGCCGCCTGGCAGGCGGAGATCGAGGCCGAGCCCGCCGCCGCCCCGGTGGGCGGGACCTACGCCGACGGCGCCCCGTACCCGCGCTTCGGCCCCTACCCGCCGGACCAGCCCGCCCCGCTGCCGGCGCCGCCGCTGCCCACCGTCCAGCTGCGTCCCCGCGGCTGAGCCCGATCCCCCGGGAGAGCACCATGGACACCTCCGCCGTCACGGTCCGGAACAACCCCGGCCGGCACCGCTACGAGCTCCTCGACGGGGGGACCGTGATCGGCACGGCCGACTGGGTCCCCTTCGAGGGCGCGGACGGCCCGCAGCGGATCTTCCACCACACGAGCGTGGACGAGGCCTACGGCGGGCAGGGCCTGGGCTCGAGACTGGCCCGGGAGGCCCTCGACGACACCGCCGCGGCCGGGCTGCCCGTGGTCCCGGTGTGCCCCTACATCAAGAAGTGGCTGCGCACGCACCAGGACCACCCCGCCGTGCGCGTGCCGGTGCAGCCCGAGCACCTCGCCGCCGTCCCCCGGCAGGAGCAGCAGTGACCCCGCCCACCCGCGCCGGGCGACGGACGGGTCCCGGCCCGGGACGGGAGGAACGGGTCGTGCTCAGCTGCTCTGCGCGGCGACGAGGTCGAGGAAGTGGGCGCGCATCCGGCCGCGGTCGGGCTCCACACCGGTGATGAGCCGGAACGCGTCCACCGCCTGGCCGACGGCCATGTGGCCGCCGTCGAGCACCTGGCATCCCGCGGCCCGGGCGGCCGCGATGAGCCGGGTCTCCACCGGCAGGTAGACGACGTCCGCGACCCACTGCCGGGCCGCCAGCAGGTCCGGGTCCACCGGGGTGCCGGGGTGGTGGTGCATGCCCACCGGGGTGGCGTTGACCAGCCCGTCGGCCGCGCGCACCAGGTCCGGCAGGCCCTCGGCGGTGGCCGCCTCGACCTGCTGCTCGGGGAACAGCCGGGCCATGGCCGCGGCCCGCTCGGCCGCCCGGGCGGGGTCCACGTCGAACAGGTGGAGGGTCTGCACGCCGGCGCTGAGCAGGGCGGAGGCCACGGCGGAGCCGGCGCCCCCGGTGCCGACCTGGACCACGCGGTCCTTGGCCGCGCCGGGGAGCACGGCCCGGAACCCCGCGGCGAAGCCGGACACGTCGGTGTTGTGGCCGACGAAGCGCCCGTCGCGGATCACCACCGTGTTGACGGCGCGCAGCGCCGCCGCCTCCGGGGCGACCTCGTCGAGGTGCTCCAGGACCAGCTGCTTGCACGGGTGCGTGATGTTGAAGGCGTTGAACCCGAGGTCGCGGCCGGCGCGCAGCAGCTCCCCCACGTCCTCGCCCGGGCGGCCGATCACCTCGAGGTCCACCGGGCGGTACAGGTAGTGCAGGCCGTGGTGGTGGGCCTCGGCCTCGTGCATCGGCGGGGTGAGGCTGCGGGTGATGCCGTCGCCGATCAGGCCCACCAGGTAGGACTCGGAAGTGGTGCTCACGGAGGACTCCTTGCGGGGTGCGGGCAGGACGCGGCGGCGCCGACCACCCCCGGTGCGCAGCCGGTGCCGGTTGCGGGGAGAGCATCGCGAGCCGTTGGGACGCCCATCACAGTACACCGGGACGACTCCCGGAGCCTGACGAACACTCATTATGTGAACACAGATGCCACGGAGTGGGAGTGCTGTGCGGGCGTGGCAGCGGGCGCACCCGGCCGCAGGGACGTCCCGCGGCGCCGCCCGGGCGGCCCGACCCCCGAGCCGGCGACGCCCCCGCCCGGCACCGCGGCGCCGAGCCGGTTCCGGGGGACAATGGGCGGCGGAGCACAGGCCGGCCCCGCGGACTGGGCCCACGGATCGCGGAGGGTGATGTCATGAGCGTGCTGGGCGAACTGGGGGCGGCGCTGGCCGCCGGGGCCGTGGAGGTCGTGGACCTCACCACTCCCCTGGACCGGGACACCCCGATCCTGCGGCTGCCGGAACCGTTCGCCAACACGGTGGGCCTGACCGTGACCCCGGTGAGCGCCTTCGACGAGGCCGGGCCCGGCTGGGCGTGGAACGACCTGCAGCTGGGCGAGCACGCCGGCACGCACCTGGACGCGCCCGTGCACTGGATCACGGGCCGGGACGGGAGATCGGTGGACCGGATCGAGCCGGCGCGGCTCGTGGGACCGGCGGCCGTCGTGGACTTCACCGCCGAGGCGGAGGCCGACGCCGACGCCCTGCTGGAGCCCGAGCACCTCGAGCGGTGGGAGGCCGAGCACGGGCGCTTCCCCGAGAACTGCTGGGTGCTGCTGCGCACCGGCTGGTCCGCCCGCGGGGACGACCCCGAGCGCTTCCTCAACGCCGACGCGCAGGGCCTGCACGCCCCCGGCCCGTCGGTGGCCGCCGCCGAGTGGCTCGCCGCCCATCCGCACGTCAGCGGCTTCGGCGTGGAGACCGTCGGCATCGACGCGGGCGTCGCCGGCGGCTTCGACCCGCCGTTCCCCGCCCACCACCACCTGCTGGGGCACGACAAGTACGGGCTCACCTCCCTGCGCCGCCTGGACCGGCTGCCGGTCCTCGGGGCGCAGCTCGTGGTCGCGCCCCTGCCGCTGGTGGGCGGTACGGGCAGCCCCGCCCGGGTGCTCGCCCTCGTCGAGCGGCCCGCGGCGTGACCGGAACGGTCGCCCAGCTCGTGGGCCGCGCCCTCGCGGAGCTGGGGGTCGGGCACGTCTTCGGCGTGGTGGGCAGCGGGAACTTCCACCTCACCAACGCGCTGGTCGCGGCGGGCGTCCCCTACACGGCCGCCCGGCACGAGAACGGCGCCGCGACCATGGCCGACGCCTGGGCCCGCACGAGCGGGCGCGTCGCCGTGGTCACCACGCACCAGGGCTGCGGGCTGACCAACGCCGCCACCGGCATCGGGGAGGCCGCGAAGTCCCGCACCCCGCTGATCGTGCTCACCGCCGACACCCAGGCCGCGGCCGTGCACTCCAACTTCCGGATCGACCAGGACGCCCTGGCCCGTTCGGTGGGCGCGGTGGCCGAGCGGGTGCACTCCCCCGCGAGCGCCGCGGCGGACGTCGCCCGGGCCGTCCGCCGTGCCCGCAACGACCGCCGCACCGTGGTGCTCAGCGTCCCGCTCGACGTCCAGGCGGCGCCCGCCCCCGAGGGCGTCGTGGTGCCGGCGCTTCCGCCCGCACCCCGCGTGCGCCCGAACGACGACGACGCCGCGCGCCTGGCCGGGATGCTGGCCGCCGCCCGCCGGCCGGTGTTCGTGGCGGGACGCGGCGCCCGGGGCGCCCGCGCCGAGCTGACCGCCCTCGCCGAGCGGTCGGGCGCGCTGCTGGCGACCTCGGCCGTGGCCAAGGGCCTGTTCACCGGGGAGGAGTTCGACCTCGGCATCTCCGGCGGCTTCTCCTCGCCGGTGAGCGCGGAGCTGATCGGGGCGGCCGACCTCGTGGTGGCGTGGGGCTGCGCCCTGACCATGTGGACCACGCGGCACGGTCGCCTCCTCGGCCCGGAGGCCTCGGTGGTGCAGGTGGACCTCGAGGAGTCCGTCCTGGGCGCGCACCGGCCGGCGGACCGGCCGCTGGACCTGGGGGTCGTGGGCGACTGCGCGCTCACGGCGCGGGACGTCCTCGCCGTGCTGGACGGCGGCGCCGTGCCGGGCAGCGGTGCCGCCCCGGACGGCGGCGCGCCGGGGAGGGGCCCCGCGCCGGGAGCGGCCGCCCCGGCGTCGTCGTCCTGGCGCACGCCCGAGCTGGCGGCGCGGATCCGCCGGGAGAGCGCGTGGCGGGACGTCCCGTTCGAGGACCTCTCCACGACCGAGCGGATCGACCCGCGGGTCCTGTCCCGCGAGCTGGACGCGATGCTGCCGGCCGAGCGCGTGGTGGCCGTCGACAGCGGCAACTTCATGGGCTACCCCAGCCAGTACCTCTCCGTCCCGGACGAGCGCGGGTTCTGCTTCACCCAGGCCTTCCAGTCCGTCGGCCTGGGCCTGGCCACCGCCATCGGCGCCGCGCTGGCGCAGCCGCACCGGCTGCCCGTGCTCGGCACGGGGGACGGCGGCTTCCTCATGGGCATCGCGGAGCTCGAGACCGCGGTGCGGCTGGGGCTGCCGCTGGTGTGCGTCGTCTACGACGACGCCGCCTACGGCGCGGAGGTGCACCACTTCGCGGGCCCGGACCGGGCGGCGGTGCCGCTGGACACGGTGGTCTTCCCGGACGTCGACATCGCCGCGATCGGCCGGGGCTTCGGCGCCGACGGCCTGGTCGTGCGCTCGGCCGGGGACCTCGCCGACGTGCGGGAGCGGCTGGCCGGGCCGCTGGACCGGCCGCTCGTGATCGACGCCAAGATCGCCTCCGACGGCGGGGCGTGGTGGCTGGCGGAGGCCTTCCGGGGGCACTGACGCCGCGCCGCGCCCGGGCCGCCCCCGGCGCCCCGCTCCTGCCCGGCGCGCCGGCGGTCAGGAGCCGGGCCGCTCGTCCCCCGCCGCGTCCTGCGGGGCACGGGAGATGCGCACCCGCTCCACCCGGCTGCGGTCCACGGCCAGGACCTCGAGCCGGTGGTCGTCCACGACGACCACGTCGCCCGGGCGGGTGACCCGCCCGGGCCGGTCCATCATGAACCCGCCCACGGTCTCGTAGTGGCCCTCGGGGATCACGAGACCGGCCTCCGCCGGGATCTCCTGGATGATCAGCCCGCCGTCCACGAGGACGGCCCCGCCCCGGGACGGGCCCGGGGCACCGGCGGTGGTCACCGCCGGGGGCGTCCGGGGCTCACCAGAGGTGGCGGCACTGCCCGTTCTGGCAGGAGAACTCGGGGGCGCGCCCGTCGGGCAGCATCATCGACGGGGACGCCAGCTCGACGTCGCGCGCCTGGTCCCAGTCGTCGGGCATGATCTGCACGTAGACCAGCTCGAAGCCGGTGGCGCCGCAGCGCGGGCACGGCGCGGTGGTGCCGCGCAGGCCCTCGGACGGGGTGGTGCTCATGGCGTGCCTCCCGTGGGAACAGGCGCCGGGCGCTCCGGAGCCGGTGGGCCCAGTGTAGTGGGCCCGCCGGCGCCTCCGCCCGGTGGAGGCGCCGGCGGGCTCAGGCTCTCGTGCCGGCCTCGCGCTTGGCGCGCTGGATCTCCTCGTAGACGTGGCCGCGCAGCTCGGTGAACCGCGGCAGGCCGCGGGTGGTGAGCTGGTCGCGGTCGTCGGGCAGGTCGATCGCGAGGTCCTCCTGGACCACCGTGGGCGAGCTCGAGAGGATGATGACGCGCTCGCCGAGGTAGACGGACTCGTCGATGTCGTGGGTCACGAACAGCACGGTCACGCCCATCCGGTGCCACACGTCCCGGATGAGGTCCTCGAGGTCGGCGCGGGTCTGGGCGTCCACCGCGGCGAAGGGCTCGTCCATGAGCAGGATCTTCGGCTGGTAGGCGACCGCCCGGGCGATCGCGACGCGCTGCTGCATGCCGCCCGAGAGCTGCCACGGGTACTTCTTGTCCGCGCCGCGCAGGTCGACGGCGGCGATCGCCTCCTCCACGAGCCGGTTCCGCTCGTCCCGGGCCAGCTTGGCGTTCTTCAGGGGCAGCTCCACGTTCTCGCGGACCGTCATCCACGGGAAGAGGCTGCGCCCGTACTCCTGGAAGACCACGGCCATGTCCTTGGGCGGGCCGGTCACCTGCTCCCCGCCCAGCAGCACCTCGCCGGAGGTCGGGGCCATGAGTCCCGAGATGCACTTGAGCAGCGTGGTCTTGCCGGACCCGGAGGGCCCCACGAGGCACGCCAGCTCGCCGCGGTTGAGGTCGAACGTGAGGTTGCGGACGGCCTCCACGTCGCCGTGGTCGCTCTGGTAGATCTTCTGCAGCCCGCGCACGGACAGCAGCACGTCCTTGCCCCCGGTCCGGCCGGCGCCGCCGTCCGAGGCCTCCGTGGCGGTCCTGTCCGTGCCGGTCCGGTCGGCGGTCGCGCCGCCGCCCGCTGCCGAGCTTCCTGATTCAGCCTGCATTCTCCACCTCTTTCAGGCCCCGGTACCAGGCGAGGACCTTGTGCTCAACACGTTGGAAGACGAACGCCAGCAGCACGCCGATGAGACCCAGGACGGCGATGCCGCTCCACATCTCGGGGATGGCGAACGACCGCTGGAACTGCACGATGGTGAACCCGAGCCCCGAGGACGAGGCGAACATCTCCGAGATCACCATCAGGATCAGCCCGATGGACAGGGCCTGGCGGATGCCGGCCATCATCTGCGGGCTGGCGGCGGGGATCACCAGGTGGACGATCCTCGACCACCCGTGGATCCCGTAGGAGCGCGCCGTCTCGTTCATGACGGAGTCGACCGAGCGCACGCCCTCGATGGTGTTCAGCAGCACGGGCCACACGGAGCCCAGCACGATCACCACGACCTTCATCTGGTCGTTGACGCCGATGAGCAGCATCAGGACGGGCACCAGCACGGGCGGCGGGATGGCCCGGAAGAACTCGAGCACGGGCTCCAGCAGGTTCCGCAGCCAGCGCACCGAGCCGATCACGAGCCCGGCGACGACGCCGAGCAGGATGGACAGCGCCAGTCCCACCAGGAGCCGGCCGATGCTCGGCAGCACGTCGTCGAAGAACCGGTCCCCGAACCAGACGTCCACGAACGTGGTGGCGAACTCGCCCGGCTCCGGGACGTAGAAGCTGGTCTCCACCAGGGTGTAGACCCACCAGACGAGGATCAGCAGGACGGGCAGCGCGAGGGCGTAGCCCAGGGTCTTGACGAGTCTCACACCGCCACCTCTCCCCGGACGGACGAGTGCCAGGACAGCGCCCGGCGCTCGAGCGCCCGCATCCCCAGGTTGATGAGCACGCCCAGCAGCCCGGCCGTGACGATGAACGCGTACATGGCGGTCACGGCGCCGCCGGACTGGGCCAGGGAGATCTCCCGGCCCAGCCCGGGCGTGCCGATCACGAGCTGGGCGGTCACCGCCAGGATCAGGGCCACGGCCGCCCCGAGCCGCAGCCCGGTGATCACGTAGGGCAGGGACGTGGGCCACGTGACGTACCGGACGCGGGCCACCGGTCCGAGGCCGTAGCTCTTGGCCGTGTCCTGCGCCACGGTGTCCACGTCACCGACCCCGTAGAGGACCTGGATGAGGATCTGCCAGAAGGACGCGTACACCACGAGCAGCAGGGTGGACTCGAGCTGCACCCCGAACAGCAGCACGGCCAGCGGGATGAGCGCCACCGACGGGATGGGCCGGAGGAACTCGATGGTGCTGTGCGTGGCCCGGCGCAGGAACGCGCTGCTGCCGATCACCAGCCCCAGGACGATCGCGGCGACCGCGGCGATGAGCAGCCCGAGGAACCAGGCCCGGACGGTCTGCCAGACCGCCAGCCAGAAGCCCGCCGAGCCGAGCTGCTCCCCGAGCTCCAGCAGCACCTCGCTGGCGGGGGGCAGGTAGCGCGGGTTGACGATGCCGGTCAGGGGCAGCAGCTCCCAGGTGAGCAGGAATCCGAGGATTCCCAGCACACCGAGGACGCCGGGCCCCCAGGACCGGCCGGCGCGGGTCCGTGCCATGGATGGCATCCTTCCTGTCGGTCCGTGCTCCTGCGCTACGGCAGGAGCCTGTCCAGGTCGGGCTCGTTGTTCAGCGAGCCGTACTCCACGGCGGCGCTGCCCAGCTTCTGGAACGACTCCCGGTCGAACTCGGTCCGGTAGCGGGGCAGGGCCATCTTCTCGCGCAGCTCGTCGCTGATCTCCGTGTAGGTCCCCACGATCTCGCGGACCTCGTCCGGGTTCTCGTTCGCGTACTCGAGGGACCGGTTCATGGCGTTCTGGAAGCTCTCGACGAGCTCCGGGTCCTCCTCGATCCGCTGCGCCGTCGTGAAGTAGCCGGCGATGTCGAGCTCCGGGTCGAACTCCACGAAGTTGTAGGACACCGCGCGGGCGCCCTCGTCGAGGACCTGGGTGAGGAACGGGTCCAGGATCCAGGCGGCGTCCACCTGGCCGCGGTCGAGGGCCGCCGGGGCGTCCGGGAAGCCGACCTCCACGAACTCGATGGAGTCGGGGTCGCCGCCGGCCTGCTCCACGACGTGGCGGATCGTGGTGTCGCCGATGTTGTTGAGGTTGTTCACCGACACGGTCTTGCCCGCCAGGTCCTCCGGCCCCTGGATGTCCGAGTCGGCGGGAACCACCACGGCGCTGAAGTCGCGCTCGGCGTCGCCGGAGGTCGTCGTGCCGTTGGTGACGAAGCGGATGTCCAGCCCCTCGTCCTGGGCGACCATCACGGACAGGGTGTTGCCGAAGGCGAAGTCGAAGTCCCCGCTGACCACGCCGGGCACGGCGGCGGCACCACCGGTGGTGGTCTGGATGTCGAGGTTGATGCCCTCCTCCTCGAAGAAGCCCTGCTCCTCGCCCAGCCAGATGGCGGCCGTGTCGACGATGGGGATGACGCCCACGGTGACGTCCTGCATCTCCCCCTCGGCGCCCCCGCCGCCGTCGCCGCCGCACGCGGCCAGCGCCAGTACGGATCCTGCTGCTCCCAAGCTCATGAGCGGACGCCGCATCATGCCTCCCTGTGTTCTCTGTGGTGATGTCGGTGCTGACGTCGGTCCGGTGCTGACGCCCGTGGTCGGTGCCGGGCCCGCCGTCCGCACCGCGCTGTGGGACCCGGCGGACCCGGGCTGTGATAGAGATCACTCTAGTGGCGTAGCATTCACAAACCAGTACATCTTGTCGATGGACCGATACATGACGTCTATGAGCCACCGACCGAGGAGCGTCCCCGTGGAGCTGGACCTGAACCTGATGCGCGTGTTCTGCACGGTCTACGAGCAGGGCAGCGCCACGCGGGCCGCCGCCGAGCTGCACCTCACCCAGCCGACGGTGAGCCACGCCCTGAAGAACCTGCGCCGGCAGTGCAACGACCAGCTCTTCGTCCGGGAGGGCCGGGGCCTGAGCCCCACCCCGTTCGCGCGGAGCATCTTCCCCCAGGTGAAGGCGGGGATCGCGCAGGTGACGGCGGCCGTCTCCTCCGGCGGCCGGTTCGATCCGGCGAGCGCCCGCGAGCGCTTCACCCTGGCCCTGACCGACCTGGGGGAGCTGGCGTTCCTGCCGTCCGTGATGACGGCCCTGCGGGAGCAGGCGCCGGGCGTGGAGCTGACCGTGCTGCCCCTGGACGTGGAGCACGTCCCGGAGGACCTGCTGCGCAACCGGGTGGACGCCGCGATCTGCGCCCCGTACATCGGCGGCGCCGACATCGTGCGGACGGTCATCGGCACGGACGAGTACGTGGTGATCGCCGCCCGCGGCCACCCGCGCGTCCGGGAGCAGCTCACGCTGGAGCAGTTCGCGGCGGAGCCCCGGATCCGGCTCGCCCCCTCGATGGGCCACGAGCTCGCCGAGGTCGCGGCGGAGCGGGCGGGCGCCCCGGGCAGCACGGCCCTGCGGCTGTCCCACTTCACGGGCCTGGTCTCCGTCGTGGAGCGCACCGACTGCCTCGCGGTGCTGCCGCGGTATCTCGCCGAGACGCTCGTGGAGGCGGCCGGGATCCGCGTCTTCCCGCACCCCGTCGAGATGCCGGTCCTGCAGCTGGCCGTCTACACCCGTGAGCCCGGCCACCAGCGGCCCGCGCAGCGGTGGTTCGCGCAGCTGATCGTGGACACGATGCGGGCGTCCGTCTCCCCGGACCCGTCGGCGCCGCTGCGCCCCGTGCCCCGGCACGGCCGCCGCCCCTGAGGAGGACGGCGGACTCCGGCGGGCCGCGACCCCGGTCCCCACTGCTCCCGCGGTGCGGCGGCGCGGCTCAGCGGCAGGAGACCGTGAACACCCGGCCGTCGCCGGACAGCTCCACGGCGCCGCCGCCCCGGTGCAGCAGCGACTCCCCGCCGCCCAGCTCCCACTCCCGGTCCGCGGCGCGCACCAGCACCCGGCCCCCCGTGCTCAGCAGGACCGCGGTGCCCCGCAGCTCGACCGGGACGGACCGTCCCGGCACGAGCTCGTGGGCGGTCAGCGACAACCGCTCGTCCCACAGGGGGTAGACGCGGCGGCCGTGCTCGTCGGCGGCGGGCTCCACGACCTCCGGTTCCGCCTGCTCGTCGGCCAGCACGGCGAGCAGCTCGGCCACGTCCACGTGCTTGCCCGTCAGCCCGGCGCGCAGGACGTTGTCCGACGAGCTCATCACCTCGATCGCCGTTCCGGACAGGTAGGCGTGGAGCTGCCCGGCCGGGGTGTGCAGGGACTGGCCGGGGGCGAGTCGGACGTGGTTCATGCACACCGCGACCAGCAGCCCGCGGTCGTCCGGGTGCCGGTCCTGCACGTAGCGGACCACGGCGGCCACGGGGTCCTCCGGGTCCGCGGCGCGGGCCGCGGCGACGGTGGCCCGCACGGCGGCCGCGGCGGCGTCCTCGTCCATCGTCAGCACGGACGGCAGGACGGGGCGCCCGCCGCCGGCGACCTCGCGCAGCCAGTCCAGTCCCAGCCGCTCGGCCGTGGCGCGCAGCTGCTCCGCGGACCGGACGCCCGTGAGCAGCTCCACACCGGTGAGGGCCACCACGGTCTCGGGCTTGGCGGAGCGGTCCTTGTAGTTGCGCCGCGGGTCGTCGAGCGGGATCCCCGCCCGCTGCTCGCGCTCGAAGCCGGCCGCCGCCTGCTCGGGCGAGGGGTGGACCTGGAGGGACAGCGGGGCGTCGATGGCCAGGATCTTGAGCAGGAACGGCAGGCCCTCCAGCGGCTCGTCCCGGCCGTCCCGCACCACCGTCGAGGGCGCGGCGGGGTGCCCGCCGACCCACAGCTCGGCCTCGGGCTCATCGCTCGGGACGGGCCTGCCCTGGAGCCGGGCGAGCACCTCGCGGGAGCCCCAGGCATAGTGCTGGACCGGGTTGCGCATGCGGAGGATCTCGACCATGCTCGTCATCCAATCACAGGACCGCCCGCGCCCCGCGGCGCCCGGGAGCGGCCGTGGCCTAAGATCACCCCTTGTGACTATCGATCTCTCAGCTTCCTTCAAGGCCTACGACGTCCGCGGCATCGTGGGCGAGTCCATCACCGCGGAGACGGTCCGGGCCACGGGCGCCGCGTTCGTGGACGTCCTGGGCCTCGCCGGCCTGACGGTCCTGGTGGGCGGGGACATGCGCCCCTCCTCACCGGAGTTCGTGGACGCCTTCGCGGAGGGCGCCGTGCGCCGCGGCGCGGACGTCGTGAAGATCGGGCTGATCTCCACCGACGAGCTGTACTACGCGTGCGGGACCTTCGACGCCGCCGGGGTGACCTTCACGGCGAGCCACAACCCCGCCGAGTACAACGGCATGAAGATGTCGAAGGCCGGCGCCGTCCCGGTCTCCTCCGAGACCGGGCTCTACGACATCCGCGACCTCGCCCAGCGCTATCTCGACGAGGGCGCCGTCCCGGAGGCCCCCGCGCCCGGCGCGGTCACCGAGCGGGACGTCCTGGCCGGCTACGCGGAGTACCTGCGCTCCCTCGTGGACCTCTCCGGGACCCGGCCGCTCAAGGTGGTGGTCGACGCCGGAAACGGGATGGCCGGGCTGACCACCCCCGCGGTGCTGGGGGACGCCGTGCTGGAGGCGCTGCCGCTGGAGATCGTGCCCCTGTACTTCGAGCTGGACGGCACGTTCCCCAACCACCCCGCCAATCCGCTCGAGCCCGAGAACCTCGTGGACCTCCAGCGCGCCGTGCGCGAGCACGGCGCGGACCTGGGCGTCGCGTTCGACGGCGACGCCGACCGCTGCTTCGTGGTCGACGAGCAGGGCGGGGCCGTCTCGCCGTCCGCCGTCACCGCACTGGTCGCCGAGCGCGAGATCGACCGCGCCCGGGCGGAGGGCGTCGAGCAGCCGGTGATCATCCACAACCTCATCACCTCGCGCGCCGTCCCCGAGCTGGTCACCGCACGGGGCGGGCGCCCCGTGCGCACCCGGGTGGGCCACTCGTTCATCAAGGCCGTCATGGCCGAGGAGGGCGCCGTGTTCGGCGGCGAGCACTCCGCCCACTACTACTTCAAGGACTTCTTCAACGCGGACACCGGCATGCTCGCCGCGATGCACCTCCTGGCCGCCCTGGGCGAGCAGGACCGGCCGCTGAGCGAGCTGATGCACCAGTACGACCCCTACGCGGCGTCGGGGGAGATCAACTCCACGGTCGAGGACAAGGCCGGCGCCGTCCGGCGGGTCGTGGACGCCCTGGCCGGCCGGGACGTGACCGTGGAGGAGCTGGACGGCACCACGCTCAGCCGCCCGGACGAGGGCTGGTGGTTCAACCTGCGCCCCTCCAACACCGAGCCGTTCCTGCGTCTCAACGTCGAGGCGAAGGACCGGCGGACCATGGAGCGGGTCCGGGACCGGGTGCTGGGGATCGTGCGCGCCTGACGCCTCCAGAACGCACGGGGCCCCGCCGGACAGCTCGTCCGGCGGGGCCCCGTGCGCTGCGGGCGCCTCAGACCGCGGCGGTCTCGCGCGCCTCGTCGTGGAGCATCCACTGGTCCGGGCCCAGGATCTCGTAGGCCACGTTGCGGCCCGGGACGCCCTGGGCGATCACCGCGGAGCGGACGGCCTTCATGAAGGGCAGCGGGCCGCAGAGCACCACCTGGGCGTCGGACGGGACCGGCACGGCGTCGAGGTCCATGAACCCGTCGTGGTCGCCCTCGCCCGGGGTCTCCATCCAGGTCTCCAGGCGGGCGGAGGGCAGCTCGGCGACCAGCATCTCGTGCAGCTCGCGCAGCGGCCAGGTCGCGGCCGAGCGGTCGGCGTGCAGCACGAGGACCTGGCGCTGCGACTCCTGGCGGACCAGCCGGTCCAGGAACGCGAGCATGGGGGTGACGCCGATGCCGGCGGAGGCCAGCACGAGGGGCCCGTCCCCGTCCGGGAGCACCACGTCCCCGTAGGGGTTGGAGACCCGCAGGACGTCGCCCACCTGCACGTCGTGGTGGAGGACCGGGGTGACCTCGCCGCGCTCGTCGAGGCGGACCGCGATCCGGCGCGTGCCCTCGGGACCCGGCACCAGCGTGAACTGCCGCGGCTGCTCCACGCCGTCGGGCATCCGGACCTCGACGGTCACGTACTGGCCGGGCTCCGCGGGCGTCATCGGGGTGTCGTCGGCGGGCTCGAGAGTGATCGCCGTGGTCGTGGTCCCGGTCCGCTCCTTGGCCGCGACCCGGTACGGGGCGAACACCACGGTGTTGGCCCGGCCCGCGTAGAGGCCCTCCTCGATCTTGATGAGGGCGTCGGCCATCAGCCAGTACACCTCGTCCCAGGCCGCCACGACCTCGGGCGTCGCGGCGTCGCCGAGGTCCCGGGCGATCGCGCCGAACAGGTGCTCGTGGACGATCGGGTAGTGCTCGGGGAGCACGCCCAGGGACGCGTGCTTGTGCGCCACGCGGGAGAGCAGCTCGTCCGGGTAGCCCTCGGGGTGGGACAGCAGCCACGAGGCGAACATCGCGATGGAGCCCGCGAGGGCCTGGGCCTGGGTCCCGTTCTTCTGGTTGGAGCGGCTGAACATGCCGTCCAGCAGATCGGGGCGCGCCTCGAACATGGACCGGTAGAACTCGGGGGTGATGAACGGGATGCGCTCGGCGACGACGCCGATGGTCTGCTCGATGACGGGACGGGACTGGTCGGACAGCACGGTTGCCTCCTGGGGTGCCTGTGGGTGACATCCCCAAACTATCATCTGAAATGCCGGATTACGGAATCGGCGCTCCGCCCGCCGCGCCGCCCGGCGGTTCGGGCGGGCGCAGCCCGATGGACACCAGCACCGGACCCACCTGGCGCTCGCTCACGAGGTCCCGCACGCGCACGTCGTCGAGCGCGCCGTAGAAGGCCTCCCGGGCGTCGGCGAGGGCGCGGCGCAGCCGACAGCCGTGGTCCAGGGGGCAGTCCCCGCCGGCCGACTCGCACTCGACCATCGCCGAGCCGGCCTCGAGCTCGCGCAGGAGCGAGCCGACGGAGGCGTCCAGGCCGGCGGGGGTGATCGACACCCCGCCGGTGCGGCCGCGGCTCGAGGCGAGCAGGCCGAGCCCGCTGAGCCGGCCCACGGTCTTGGTCACGTGGTGGTAGGGGGCGCCCACGCCCTCGGCGATGGCGCGCGTGGTGAGCTTCTCCCCCTCGGGGACGGCTCCCGTCAGCAGCAGGACGCGCAGGGCGATGTCCGAGAAGGCCGTCAGCCGCACGTCCGGGTCCTCCGCTCGCTCATGGCGGCTCCTTCCCAGTCCTGGTGCGCCCCGGCCGTCCGCGGGAACGCCTCCATTGTCCCACGCGGTCCCCGGACGCGGACGAGGGGCCTCCCGTCCGGGAGACCCCTCGTCCGCGTCCGGGTCCGGGTCGCTGCGGCCCGGACCGGGATCAGGCCTGGTTCAGGCGGTCCTCCAGCCCCGCGCGCTGCTCGAGGATGGGCTCGGGCACGTGGCCGAGCCGCTGGAACCACTCGTCGATGCTGGGCAGCTCGGCCTTCCACTCCCCGACGTCGACCTTGAGGGCGGCCTCGAGCTCGTCGTCGGAGACGTCCAGGCCCGTGAGGTCGAGGTCGTCCTTGGTGGGCACGGTGCCGATCGGGGTCTCCCGGCCGCCCGCCGTGCCCTCGAGCCGGTCGAAGATCCACTTGACCACGCGGGAGTTCTCGCCGAAGCCCGGCCAGGCGAAGCCCCCGCTCGGGGTGCGGCGGAACCAGTTGACGTAGAAGACCTTGGGCATCTCGTCCTCGCCGATGCGCTCGCCGACCTCGACCCAGTGCTCCAGGTAGTCGTTGGCGTTGTAGCCGATGAACGGGAGCATCGCCATGGGGTCGCGCCGGACCACGCCGACGGCGCCCTTCGCGGCGGCCGTGGTCTCCGAGGAGAGCGTGGCGCCCTGGAAGACGCCGTGCTCCCAGCCGAAGGACTGCGAGACGAGCGGGACGGTGGTCTTGCGGCGGCCGCCGAAGACGATCGCGGACAGCGGCACGCCCTCGGGGTCGTCGTACTCGGGGGCGAGGATGTCGGCCTGCTTGATGGGGGTGCAGAAGCGCGAGTTCGGGTGCGCGGCGGGACGGCCGCTCTCCGGGGTCCAGTCGCGGCCCTTCCAGTCCGTCAGGTGCTCGGGCGTCTCGTCCGTCATGCCCTCCCACCAGACGCCGCCGTCGTCGGTCAGCGCCACATTGGTGAAGATCGTGCTGCCCCGGGCGATGGCGCGCATGGCGTTGGGGTTGGTGGGCCACCCCGTGCCCGGGGCCACGCCGAACAGGCCGGCCTCCGGGTTGGTCACCCGGGCCTGCCCGTCCTTGCCGAAGCGGATCCAGGCGATGTCGTCGCCGACCATCTCGGCCTTCCAGCCCTCGAGGGTGGGCTCGAGCATCGCGAAGTTGGTCTTGCCGCAGGCCGAGGGGAAGGCCGCCGAGATGAAGCGGCTCCGGCCCTCGGGGTTCGTGATCTTGAGGATGAGCATGTGCTCGGCCAGCCAGCCCTCGTCGTGGGCGATGGCGGAGGCGATGCGCAGGGCGTAGCACTTCTTGCCGAGCAGCGCGTTGCCCCCGTAGCCGGAGCCGAAGGACCAGATGGCCCGGTCCTCGGGGAAGTGCACGATGTACTTGGACGGGTTGCAGGGCCAGGGCACGTCCTCCTCGCCCGGGGCCAGCGGGGCGCCCAAGGAGTGCAGGCACTCGACGAAGAACCCGTTCTGCTCGGTCATCTTCTCCAGCACGGGCGTGCCGATGGTCGCCATGATCCGCATGGAGCACACCACGTAGGCGGAGTCGGTGATCTCCACGCCGTAGCTCGGCCTCGCGGCCTCCAGGTGGCCCATGACGAAGGGGATGACGTACATGGTTCGCCCGCGCATGGCGCCGCGGAACTTCTTGCGCAGGGTGCCCTTCATCACCTCCGGGTCCTCCCAGTTGTTGGTGGGACCCGCGCCCTTCTCGGTCTTGGTGCAGATGAAGGTCCGCTCCTCGACGCGGGCGACGTCGTCCGGGTCGGAGAACGCGGCGAAGGAGTTGGGGAACTTGGTCTCGTCCAGGCGGACGAAGGTGCCGGCGTCCACGAGCTCGTCGGTGAGCTGCGTCCACTCGGCCTCCGAGCCGTCCACCCAGTGGATGCGGTCCGGCTGGGTCAGCTCCGCCATCTCCCGCACCCACGAGAGGAGGTGCGCGTGGGTGGTGGGCGCGTTGTCCAGAGCGCCCTTCACAGCCTCGTTCAGCCCGGTGGTCTCCGTCGTTGCAGTGGGGTTGTCAGCCATTGACATGTCTCCTCGTTGAGGCCGTCCGCCGACCGCCCGGGGCTCTCGTGGTGGTGCTCGTCGTCGAACACTCGACCCGGTGTCACCGGGCCCACAGTGAGCGGCGTGGAGGTGGGCGGCCGGTCTCTACTGTGATGTGGGCCCATCCTATCGTCCCGGCCCCGCCTCGCCCCAGCAGGGTTACGCGCGCCGCGGCCCGTCGCGCCGGGCGTCCGGCCGGGCACCGGTGGATTTTGCGCAGCCGGAGGCCACATGTAGAGTTGTGTCCGGCTTGAACGGCGGTGACGCCGGGACGCCGATGCGCCTGTAGCTCAACGGATAGAGCATCTGACTACGGATCAGAAGGTTGGGGGTTCGAATCCCTTCGGGCGCACTCCAGCCGAGGAGCCCCTCACCAGCGGAAACGCCGGTGAGGGGCTTTTTCGTGCCCGGTTCCGGCCGGGCGGGCCCGGGCGAGCTCGGGTGACGGAGGGCTCAGGCCGCGGCGAGGGCGTGGATGTCGCCCCCGGCACGCCCCACGAGACCGCGGGTCACCACGGAGTCGAGCCCGGGCAGGGCGGCCAGGCGCAGCGCCAGGCGCCGCGCCTGCCGGCGCGCCCGGGAGGACGGCAGGAACCACTGCGCCCCGCCGCGGGCCACGCGCTGCTTCTCGGCCACGACCGGCCGCCAGGCCCGCTCCCAGTCCGCCAGCGCCTCGTCGACCGATGCCGCGCGGGCGAGCCGTTCGGCGAGCAGCCACGCCCCGGCGATCCCCAGGGACGCGCCCTGGCCGCCCAGCAGGGACACCGCCTGGCCCGAGTCCCCGAGCAGCACCGCCCGGCCGCTGCTCCACCGCGGCACCTCGATCTGCGTCACCGCGTCGTAGTAGAGCCGGTCCGCGGCGGGGCAGGCCGCCAGCGCGCGGGGCGCGATCCAGCCGAGCGAGCCGTGGACGGCGCGCAGGGCCTCGCGGGGCGCGGCCGGCAGGGCCGGCGCGGCGGTCCGGTGCACGGCGAAGGCGGCCACGCGCCCGTCGCGCAGCCCGTAGAAGCCCATGGCCCGGTCGATGCTGTCCGTGAGGCAGAAGCGGCTGCCGATCCGCCGGTACGACTCCGGGTCCTCGAACACGTACGCCGCCGTGTGCAGGCCGAGCCAGCGGCGGTAGCGCTGCTCGGGCCCGAACGCCGAGCGCCGCACCGCCGAGTGCACCCCGTCGGCGCCCACGACCAGATCGGCGTCGAGCACGGTGCCGTCGTCGAGCACCGCGCCGGCCCCGCCGGGACGCTGCCGCACGCCGACGACGCGCCGTCCGAAGCGGAGCTCCGCCACACCTCGCGCGTGCTCGCGGAGCACCTGTTCGAGGTCGGGGCGCATCACGCTGACGAGGTGCCCGTCGAGGGCGCGGGCGAACCGGGCGAACGGCAGGCCGGCCCGGTCGCGGCCGTGCTCGTCCACGTAGCTGAGCCGGTCCACCGTGTAGCCGAGCTCCCGGACCGCGGGCAGCACGCCCATCGCCTCGGCTGCGTCCCAGCCGGGGCCGAAGAAGTCCATCATGTAGCCCTGCTCCCGCGGGCGCGGCGCCCGCTCCAGGACGACGACGTCCCAGCCCTGCCGGCCCAGGCACCCGGCCAGGGCCAGTCCCGCGATGCCCGCCCCGCAGACGACCGCGCGCACGGCCCGCGCCGCTCAGTACCGGTCGCCGACGGCGACGACACCGGCCAGCAGGTCGAGGTCCTCGGCCGTCAGGCGCAGCTCCGCGGCCGCCGCGTCCTCCCGCAGGTGGCCGGGGTCGGTGGTGCCGGGGATCGGCAGCACGTGCTCGCCCCGGGCCGTGGTCCAGGCGATCGCGACCGCCGCGCAGGTGCTCCCGTGCCGGCGGGCGACCTCGCGGAGGGGGGCGAGCACGGCGTCGTCGTTGGCGGCCATGGCCTCGGCCGTGAACCGGGGGTTGCGCGAGCGGAAGTCGGCGCCGGAGAACTCCCGGCCCGCGAGGCCACCGGCCAGGTAGCCGCGGCCCAGCGGGGAGAAGGGCACGAACACCGCCCCGTGCTCGGCGCACCAGCCGATGACGTCCCCGGAGGGGTCCCCGTCGGCGGTGGGCCCCGAGCCGTCGGGGTTGCGGGTCCACAGGGAGTACTCCGACTGGACGGCCGCGACCGGGTGGATCGCGTGCGCCCGGTCGGCCTGCTCCGTGCTGACCTCGGAGAGCCCCACGTGGCGCACCTTGCCGGCGGTCACGAGCTCGGCCATCGCGCCCCACGCCTCCTCGAGGGGGACGTCGGGATCCACGCGGTGCAGGTAGTAGAGGTCCACCACGTCGGTGCGCAGCCGGCGCAGGCTGTCCTCGGCCGATCGGCGCACCTCGTCCGGCCGCCCGCAGCGCTCCGTCCGGGGCGGGTCGAGGGAGGCGGCGCGCAGACCGGTCTTGGAGCAGAGGAAGACCTCGTCGCGGCGCCCGCCGAGGGCGGCGCCGACGAGCTCCTCGTTCGCTCCCCCGCCGTAGAGCACCGCGGTGTCCACCACGTTCATGCCGAGGTCCACCGCGAGCCCGAGGACCTCGTGCTTGCGCCGCTCGGTCAGCCCGTGCCGGTCGTAGACCCAGCTCAGGCCCATGGCTCCGAACCCGATCGCGCCCACGCGGTCCCCGGACGGGGTGAATTCGATCTGTCGCATCCCTTGCTCCTTCGTCGGTCCGGCCGCCGCGCGGGCGGCCGGAGCCCGCCGGTCAGCGGTCCCCCGCGGACGGGCGCGGCACCGTGAAGTCCACCAGGCGGGCGTCGGCGCCGTCCAGTCCGGCCCAGGCGCCCGGGACCTCCAGGACCGCCAGGCCGGAGGTGGGGCAGCCGTCGGCGAGCGCCATGACGGCGTCGTAGTCGGAGTCGGGGGTGGCCAGGCGCAGGGCGGCGTCGCGCAGACCGGGCAGGTGGCCGATGACCAGCAGGGACTCCACGGTCTCGGGCACGTGGTTGACCACCGCGATGATCCGGCTGTCCTGGGCCGCGTAGAGGGACTCGTCGAGCCGGGCGGTCGGTGCGAGGTCGCCGAGCTCGCTGCACACCCACGTGCAGGTCTGGCGCGCGCGCAGGGCGCTCGAGCACAGGATCATGTCCGGCACGTGCCCGTGGGCCAGCAGCCAGCGTCCCGCGGCGGCGGCGTCCGTCGCCCCGTCCCGGTGCAGGGGGCGGTCGTGGTCGGCCACGCCCCACGGGTGCTCGGCCTCCGCGTGCCGCATGAGGACGAGCTTCTTCCGGTCGTGGCGGGTCATCGGTTCATGATGCCACGCGAGCGCCGGGCACGGACCTGCCCCGGCGCCTCCGCGCTGCGGGAGGGGCCGGGACCTGCCGGGACCGGCGACGGATCAGATCGAGTACTCGGGGGCCGCCCACACGACGACCTCGGGGTGCTCGTAGAAGCGATAGCCCTGGCCGCGGACGGTGCGCACCGTGTTCGCGAGCCGGCCGAGCTTGGAGCGCAGGCGCCGGATGTGCACGTCGATGGTCCGCTCGTTGGGCACCTCCTCGGAGTCGCGCCACAGGCTGTGCAGGAGCTCGTGGCGCCCGACGGTCCGGCTGCCGTTCTCCACGAGGTAGTTCAGCAGCTCGAACTCCTTGAAGGTGAGGTTCAGGAGTCCGCCGTCGAGGAAGACCTCCCGGCGGGAGAGGTCGATGAGCACCCCGGTGGACTGGCTCGTCTTCGTCTCGGGCGCCGGCGCGGGCGCGGCGGGCGCCGCGGGCCGCACGGCCCCCGAGGTGGGGTCCCCCAGGGCGTTGCGGACGACCTCGAGGTCGGTGCCGGCGGTGTCGGCGGGGGCCAGGGCCACCGCCGCGTAGGAGTCGGCCTGCGGGACCAGCTGCTGGGCGTAGGCCCGGATGCTCTGGACCATCTTGACCAGCGACGTGCCGCTGGCCGCCGCGGTCTCCTCGTTGAGACCCACGTAGATCACGAAGCCGCGCGCCTCGTTCTCCTGGGCCTGTGGACGCGGCGCCGTGTCCCGCTGCAGGCGGGTGGGGAGCGGCGCCTCCCCCGGGGCGGCCGGCATGGGGCCGAGCGTGTTCCGGAGGCTGCGGTAGTCCGCGGGGGCAGTCTGCCCCCGCTCGGGGGCCGCGGCCGGACCGCGGACAGCACGAGCTTCGCTCGCGCGGTTGCGCTGGGAGATGTGCACGTATCCCGGTGTGCCTGGCATCTGGTGCCCCTCGTCTTTCCGTCGTGCGGCGGACGAGGTTCCGTCCGCCTGAGTCGAACCGCCCCTCGGAACGGCCTCACCACTGCCGGCGTCCGGATCCCCGCACTCCGTGGTGGTTCCGGGGAGGGTCCCCGCGAAGCTGAAAAATCCCTGACAGTGGCGTTGCTCTCATCGTCCACCAGCCTCACCGATCCCGCAAGAAACATTCACGACGCTATCTCACGATGTGAGATTAGAACGGCTACTGTCCAGATTCTCCGCCAAAATGAACCCCCTTCAGCCGGCGGCGGCGGCGCCGGTCAGCGCATCTCCCCCGGGATATCAGACATCTGGGCCGATTCGTTCCGCACTCCGCACGGCTGGCAGGTTGCGCGGCACTTGTCAAGACGCCTCCGGTCGCCGATCTCCTGTCTCACGATGTGGACGGAAGTCGCGGGGGTGAAAAAGGCCCGCCGACGCGGCCGGCGGGCCTTTTCTCGCACCTGGTCCGCGGATTCTCGCGGACGGCGGTCAGTCGACCACGCCGTAGAGCCGGTCCCCGGCGTCCCCGAGGCCCGGGACGATGTAGGCGTTCTCGTCGAGCCGTTCGTCCCTCGCGGCCAGGACGATGTTGACCTCCGAGTCCCCGAGCTCCTCCTCGAGGGCGGCCAGGCCCTCGGGCGCGGCCAGGAGGCACACGCACGTGATCTGCTCGGCCCCGCGGCGGTAGAGGAACTTGATCGCCTCGCGCAGGGTCCCGCCCGTGGCCAGCATCGGGTCCAGGACGAAGACCTGGCGCCCGGTGAGGTCGTCGGGCAGCCGCTCGGCGTAGGTGATGATGTCGAGGGTGTCCTCGTTGCGGGCCATGCCCAGGAAGCCCACCTCGGCCGTGGGGACCAGCCGGGTCATGCCCTCGAGCATGCCCAGGCCGGCGCGGAGGATCGGCACGACCAGCGGCCGGGGCTTCGACAGCCCCACGCCCGTGGTGCGCGTGACCGGCGTGTCGATCTCCACCGGTTCCACCCGGACCCCCCGGGTGGCCTCGTACGCGAGCAGCGTCACCAGCTCCTCCACGAGCAGGCGGAACACCGGGGACGTGGTGTTCTTGTCCCGGAGCACGGTCAGTTTGTGTGCCACCAGAGGGTGGTCGAGAACGGTCACTCGCATGGACCAAAATTACCACCGGGCCACCGGGGCGCCCCGCCCCCTCGCCGGGCCCGCCCCCGCCAGGGGGATCCGCCCAGGAGGAGACCCGCATGGCACTGCCCCCGCGCACCCGATCCGAGGCCCGGGCGGAGGCCTGGATGCGGCTGGCCCTCGCCGAGGCCCGGGCCGCGCTCGGGACGGGGGACGTGCCGATCGGCGCCGTCGTCGTCGGCCCGGACGGAACGGTGGTGGGGCGGGGCCGCAACCGCCGGGAGGCCGACGGCGACCCCACGGCCCACGCCGAGATCCTGGCCCTGCGCGAGGCCGCCCGCACCCTGGGCTCGTGGCGGCTGGACGGCTGCACGCTCGTGGTGACCCTCGAGCCCTGCGCCATGTGCGCGGGCGGGATCGTCCTGGCGCGGGTGCCCCGGGTGGTGCTGGGCGCGTGGGACGACAAGGCCGGGGCGGCCGGCTCCGTCCTCGACGTGCTCCGGGAGCGGCGGCTCAACCACTGGGTGGAGGTGACCGGCGGCGTCCTGCAGGACGAGTGCTCCCGGCTGCTCCTCGACTTCTTCGCGGGGCACCGGCGCGGCGGCGGCGCCGGGCCGGCCGCCCCCGGCCCCGCCGGCTCCGCGGGTTTTGGCGGTTGAGCACGCCAGCCGGTACAGTACTGCGAGCTGGTGACGTGTCCGAGCGGCCGAAGGTGCATCACTCGAAATGATGTTTGGTGTAAGAGCCAACGAGGGTTCAAATCCCTCCGTCACCGCCAGTCGGGAAGGCCCCGGGTCCTGAGGGACCCGGGGCCTTCCGCGTGCCCGCCCACGCCGCCCGCGGGCCCCGGGATCCTCGTGCGCCCGCGGGAGCACGCGGACGCCCCGGACCCGGCCCCGCAGGCCGGGGCGCGGGCCGGGAGCGGATACCGTGGTGGCGATCAGCACGCCCGCCGAGCGGCGGGCCCGGACGGAAGAGGCGGAGCATGACGACGTCGGCACAGGCAGTCGGACACCTGGGAACGGACGGGGAGGAGTACCCGGACGCGTACTTCGTGCGGCTGGACGGCACCCGGTTCCGCTCGACGCTGCACTCGCAGGGCGCGTGGAACGAGGCCGAGCAGCACATGGGCGCCGCCTCGGGGCTGCTCGCCCACGCCGTGGAGGCCGACCACCCCCGCCAGGACCTGCTGCCCGTGCGCTTCTCCTACGACATCCTCGGCTTCATCCCCGGCGGCGAGGTCGAGGTGACCACGCGGGTGGTCCGCCCGGGCCGGACCATCGAGCTGGTCGAAGCCACGATGAGCCACGGCGGCCGCTCCTGCATCCGGCTGAGCGTGTGGCGGCTGCTCCGGGGCGAGACCGCGGGCTCCGCCGGCACGCACCGGGAGGCCCTGCCGCCGGTGACCGACGCCCTGCCCACCACGATGACCGGGCGGTGGCCGGGCGGGTACATCGCGTCCCTCGAGGGCCGCACCGTGCGCGAGCACCGGCCCGGCCGGGCGGCCATGTGGCTGCGCGCGCCGCACGCCGTCGTCGCCGGGGAGGAGTCCTCCACCACGGCACGGTTCCTGGCGGCCGTGGACGCCGCCAACGGCATCGCCGTGCGGGTGGGCCCCGACGAGATGGCCTTCCCCAACGTGGACCTGAGCGTGCACCTGGTCCGGGAACCGGTCTCCCCGTGGGTGGGCCTCGACACGCACGTCACCTTCGGGGCGACCGGCGTGGGCCTCACCGAGTCCGCGCTGCACGACGAGGGCGGCTACCTGGGCCAGGTGGCCCAGTCCCTGACGATCCGGCCGCTGCCGGTCTCCGGCTGAGCCGCCCCGGTCCCGGCGGGCACCGGCTCCGGGGCGTCCGGGGCGTCCGCCGTGCGACCGTACAATGGGGCGGGATTCCCGACGTCGAGACCAGGGGCGAGCGCGCCCCGAGGAGGCCATCGAAGTGAGCAGCATCAACATCACCGTGATCGACCGCGAGGGCAACCGCACCGAGGGTGTCGAGTGGAAGGACTACGAGAGCCTCATGGAGGCCCTCACCCGCCACAAGTACCCGATCCTGGCCACCTGCGGCGGCAACGCGTCCTGCTCCACGTGCCACTCCTACCTCGACCAGGGCTCCTTCTCGAAGGCCAACGAGATCAACGACGAGGAGGAGGACCTCCTCGACATGCTCGACGACACCCGGCACGACACCTCGCGGCTCAGCTGCCAGGTCGAGTGGTCGGAGGAGCTCGACGGCGCCGAGGTCACCATCGCCCCCGAGTGGTGAGCCGCCCGTCCCCGCGGGGACGACCCCGCCAGCTCTGACCAGATCCCGGACGGACCGCCGCCGGCGCGGCGCAGGAAGTGGACCATGACCGACATCCGTGACGACCTCACGACCCGCGCCGCCTACGTCTCGGACGCGTCGATCTACCGCCGGCTGCCCGAGGCGGTGGCCGAGCCGCGCAGCGTCGAGGAGGTCCGCGAACTGCTGGCCCTGGCGAGGGAGCGGGGCTGGCCGGTGGTCTCCCGCGGCGGGGGCACCTCCGTGGCGGGCAACGCGATCGGCGAGGGACTGGTCATCGACACGTCCCGGCACTTCAACCGGATCCTGTCGATCGACCCCGAGGCGCTGACCGCCACCATCGAGCCCGGCGTGATCTGCGACCAGCTGCGCACCGCGGCGTCCGAGTTCGGCCTCACCTACGGCCCCGACCCCTCGACGCACTCGCGGGCCACGATCGGCGGGATGGTCGCCAACAACGCGTGCGGCTCCCACTCCGTGGCGTGGGGCACCTCGGCGGACAACCTGGTCTCCCTGAAGGTCATGCTCGCCGACGGCCGGGTGGTCGAGCTGCGCGAGGGCGGCACCTCCGAGCCGGGGATCGACCGGGCCCTGACCGGGATCCGCGACCGGCACCTGGCGATGCTGCGCACCGAGCTCGGCCAGTTCCCCCGCCAGGTCTCCGGCTACGGGCTGCACTACCTGCTCGGCGAGAAGGGCTTCGACGCCGCCAAGGCCTTCGCCGGCACGGAGGGCACGTGCGGGATCATCACCGAGCTCACGGTCCGCCTGGTCCGCAAGCCCGCCCACACGGCCCTGGCCGTGCTGGGCTTCGAAGACGCGTTCGAGGCCGCCACGGCGGCGCCGAAGCTGCGGGTGCCCGGCGTCTACACGATCGAGGGCATGGGCTCGGACCTGCTCGACGCCCTGCGCACCCGGCAGGGTCAGGAGCGCGCCGGTTCGGAGCTGCCCCGTGGCGGCGGCTGGCTCTACTGCGAGGTCGGCGCGGACACCCTCGAGGAGGCCGAGGCGGCCGCCCGCACGCTGCCGGGGCTCGTCCCGGAGAACGTCGTGGACTCCGTGATCGTCTCCGACGCGGGGCAGGCGCGGGCCCTCTGGCGGATCCGCGAGGCCGGTGCGGGCATCGTGACCCGCCTGCCCGAGGGCGGGGAGGCCTGGCCCGGCTGGGAGGACTCCGCGGTCCCGCCGGCGCGCCTGGGCGAGTACCTGCGCGACCTCTACGACCTCCTGCACGAGCTGGGCCTGACCGGCATCCCCTTCGGGCACTTCGGGGAGGGCTGCGTGCACATCCGCATCTCCTTCGACTTCTCCGACGACGCCGGGGTGGCGGCCTACCGGACGTTCATCGAGCGCGCCGCGGAGCTGGTGCACCGCTACGGCGGCTCGGTCTCCGGCGAGCACGGCGACGGCCGTGCCCGCTCCGAGCTGCTGGCCACGATCTACTCCCCCGAGGCGCTGTCCTCCTTCGCGGAGTTCAAGGCCGTCTTCGACCCGGACGGCGTCTTCAACCCGGGCGTGCTGGTGGATCCCGAGCCCATCGACCGGGGCATCCGGCCCGGGCCCGGCGCCCGGACGTTCGACCTGACGCCGGTGCACGCGTTCTCCGGTGACGGCGGCTCGTTCTCCAGCGCGGTGAACCGGTGCGTGGGCGTGGGCGCGTGCCGCTCCGACGTCGGGGCCATGTGCCCGTCCTTCCAGGCGACCCGGGACGAGGTGCACTCGACCCGCGGCCGCGCCCGGTCCCTCGCCGAGATGCTGCGCGGGGAGTCCATCACGGACGGCTGGAAGTCGAAGGAGACCCTCGAGGCGCTCGACCTGTGCCTGTCCTGCAAGGCCTGCGCCTCGGAGTGCCCGGTCAACGTGGACATGGCGACCTACAAGGCGGAGTTCCTGCACCACCACTACCGGCACGGGCTGCTCTCGTTCCTGGGCCGGGACCGGCGGCCGATGGCCCACTTCACGATGGGCTGGATGCCGCTGCTGATGCGGATCGCCGAGAAGGTGCCCTTCGCCTTCCGGGCGATCAACCTCCTCGAGTCCCACCGTGCCGTCGAGGAGCTGACCAAGCGGCTCGGCGGGATCGAGCCGAGGCGGCGGATGATCTCCTTCGCCGAGCAGCCGCTCACCCGCTGGTTCCGCCGCCGGTCCGCCGCCCACTGCCCCGGTGACGACACCGACGGCCGGCCCACCGTGGTGCTGTGGCCCGACACGTTCACGAACTTCTCCGCCGACGCCCCCGGGCGGGCCGCCGTGGAGGTGCTCGAGGCCATGGGCTACCGGGTGCTGATGCCCATGGGCAACGTCTGCTGCGGGCTGACCTGGCACTCCACCGGGCAGCTGGACATGACGCAGAAGGTGCTGCGCGAGACCCTCGACGTGATGGAGCCGCTGCTGGAGGCCGGCTACCCGGTCATCGGGCTCGAGCCCTCGTGCACGGTCATGCTCCAGGAGGAGATCACGGAGCTGCTCCCCGGCGACCCCCGGGCCCGGCGCGTGGCCGAGCTGACGACGACGATCGGTGCGTTCGCGGCCCGCCACCTGGCCGAGGGCGGCGCGTGGCCGTTCCGGCAGCTGGCCACCGAGGCGGGTCCCGCCGGCGCCGTGTGCCAGGTCCACTGCCACCAGCAGTCGATGAGCGGCTACGGCCCGGAGCTCGAGGTGCTCGCGAAGCTGGGCGTGGACACCGCCGTGGTGGGCGGCGGGTGCTGCGGGCTCGCGGGCAACTGGGGGTTCGAGCCCGGACACTACGAGGTCTCGCAGACCCTCGGCGAGCGGGAGCTGTTCCCCGCGATCCGGGCCGCCGCGGACGGGACGATCGTGCTCGCCGACGGCTTCTCGTGCCGCACCCAGATCGCCCAGGGCACCGGCGCCGACGGTGTCCACCTCGCCGAGGTGATGCGCGCGGCTCTGCCCCCGGTGGAGCCCGGCGAGCGGTAGCGCGCACCGCCGCCGGCGCCGGTGGCCGGCGGCGCCGCCTCCGGCCGCCGTGTCGGAGGCCCTGCCTAGAATGAGGGGCCCGGGCGGGACCGCTTCCCGGGGCGTGGCACGCCACGACGTCCGCACGAGGAGGATATCCCCCATGTCTTCGCTCTTCCCCGCTCCCCGCCCCGTCCTGGGCGCTCTCGCCCTCGTCTCCGCCCTGGCCCTGACCGCCTGCGCGGGCGGGGCACCGGACCGGGCCGGTGCGGCCCCCTCCGCGGAGGCGCCGTCCGGGACCGCCCCGGCGACCGGGGCGGGGGACAGCACGAGGGACGTCACGGAGGACGCCGCGCAGCCGGCAGGGGAACGGGCGGGCGAGCCGGCCGAGCAGGACGGCGAGCAGCCCGGTGACCGGTCCACCGCCGGACCGGCGGAGGCCCCGGTGGCGGGCGATCCGGCCCAGGGTCCCGGCGCGGACGGTGGCGTGCCGGCCGGCGCCGGCGCGGAGAACGGCACGGCCGACGGCGGCCCGGCTGCCGGCCGCGCGGCGGGCGCGCGCACCGGGGGCGGCGCCCCGCTGTGCGCCACGTCCCAGCTCGAGGCCGCGGCCACCCCGGTGGGAGGCGCCGCCGGCTCCGTCCACGTGGACCTCGTCCTCAGCAACGCGGGCGCCGGCCCGTGCACGCTGGCCGGCTACGCGGGCGTCTCCTTCGTCGACGCCGCCGGCACGATGATCGGCTCCCCCGCGGTGCGGGATGCCACCGTTCCCGGCACCGGCCGGGTCCTGGCGCCCGGGGAGTCCGCCGTCGCCGGCCTGCGCGTGGGCCAGGCCGCCAACCACCAGTCCTGCGACGCCCGGTCCGCCACCGGGCTGCGCGTCTACCCGCCCGAGAACACGGAGTCCGTCGTGATCCCCTTCCCCGTGGAGGCCTGCGCCGATCCGCAGATCCACCAGCTCGAGATCCAGGGCTTTGGCGCCTGACCCAGCCCTGAGCCTGTTCACCGAGCACACCCGGGCCTGGTTCTCGGGTGCGTTCGCCGCGCCCACCGCCGCCCAGGAGGGCGCGTGGCGGGCGATCGCTGCGCGGCACCACGCCCTGATCGTGGCGCCCACCGGCTCCGGCAAGACCCTGGCCGCGTTCCTGTGGGCGCTGGACCGGTTCGTGGCCGAGGCCGCCGCGGCTCCCGGCGCCGCGGCCCCGGCCGCCGGTGCAGCAGCCGCCCGTGCAACGGCCGAGCGCACAACGGCCGAGCGCACAACGGCCGAGGGCAGTGCGGCCGGCACAGCGGGCGGCGCCGCGGATGCCGCGGCGGCCGGCGGCCGGACCCTGCGGGCCAAGGCCCGGTCCGCGGGCGCTGCGGGCGAGCGGCGCGGAACCCGGGTCCTCTACATCTCCCCGCTCAAGGCCCTGGGCGTGGACGTGGAGCGCAACCTGCGGGCCCCCCTGATCGGCATCTCGCAGACGGCGCGGCACGCCGGGGTCGAGCCGCCGGAGATCAGCGTGGGCGTCCGCTCCGGGGACACGCCCCAGGCGATCCGCCGGGCCCTGCTCACGAACCCCCCGGACATCCTCATCACCACCCCCGAGTCGCTGTACCTGATGCTGACCTCCAAGGCGCGCGAGACCCTCACGGACGTGCAGACGGTGATCGTGGACGAGGTGCACGCCGTGGCGGGCACCAAGCGGGGGGCGCACCTGGCGCTCACGCTCGAACGGCTGGACGCCCTGCTGGCGCAGCCGGTGCAGCGCATCGGGCTGTCCGCGACCGTCGAGCCGATCGAGACGGTCGCCCGGTTCCTGGGCGGGCGGGAACCGGTCACCGTCGTCGCGCCCCGGGCGGAGAAGACGTGGGACCTCACGGTCTCGGTGCCCATTCCGGACATGACGGTGCTCGGCGGGCCCAGCGCCTCCCCGTCGCTGGCGGGCTCCGCCTTCGGCGACGACGACCTCGACGCCCTCGCCCCCACGACCACGGCGTCGATCTGGCCCCACGTCGAGGAGCGGGTCGTGGACCTCGTGCTCGAGAACCGGTCGACCATCGTGTTCGCCAACTCCCGCGGCCTGGCCGAGAAGCTCACGGCACGGCTCAACGAGATCTACGCGTTCCGGGTGGCGCACGCGGAGCCGGACGGCGGCGCCCGGGACGGCGCCGCCCCGAACAGCGGCGGCACGGGCCGGGACGGCGCCGGCCCCCACGACGACGGCGGGGCGCCCGGGCCCCGGCAGGTCGGGGACGTGCTGCGCTCCGCCCTGGCCGGGCCGGAGGCGGCCGCGGCCGGCGGGGCGGCCGCCCCCGAGCCCGCGGACCTGCGCCGGCAGACCGGCCGCTACGAGGGCGCGGCGCCCGTGCTGGCCCGCGCCCACCACGGATCGGTCTCCAAGGACCAGCGGGCCGTCATCGAGGACGACCTCAAGACGGGACGGCTGCGCTGCGTGGTGGCCACGTCCTCCCTCGAGCTGGGCATCGACATGGGCGCGGTGGACCTGGTGGTCCAGATCGAGGCACCGCCCTCGGCGGCCTCGGGCCTGCAGCGCGTGGGCCGCGCCGGGCACCAGGTGGGCGAGGTCTCCCGCGGCTGGTTCTACCCGAAGCACCGCGGGGACCTGCTGGACGCCGCGGTCACCGTGGAGCGGATGCTGCAGGGCCGGATCGAGCCGCTCGCGGTGCCGCTCAACCCTCTGGACGTGCTGGCCCAGCAGACCGTCGCGGCGACCGCGCTGGGGCCGGTCGACGTCGAGGAGTGGTTCGACACCGTCCGCCGGTCCTGCCCGTTCCAGACCCTGCCCCGCTCCGCCTACGACGCCACCCTGGACCTGCTCGCGGGCCGCTATCCGTCCGACGAGTTCGCCGAGCTGCGCCCGCGGATCGTGTGGGACCGGGAGACCGGCACCATCGAGGGCCGGCCCGGGGCGCAGCGCCTGGCCGTGACCTCCGGCGGCACGATCCCGGACCGCGGGCTGTTCGCGGTCTACCTCGTGGGCGAGCAGGACGGGAAGAACTCCAAGCGGGTGGGCGAGCTCGACGAGGAGATGGTCTACGAGTCGCGCGTGGGGGACGTGATCGCCCTGGGCGCCTCCAGCTGGCGGATCGAGGAGATCACCCACGACCGCGTCATCGTCTCCCCCGCCCCGGGCGTGCCGGGCAAGCTCCCGTTCTGGCACGGCGACGGCCCCGGCCGGCCCGTGGAGCTGGGCCGCGCGGTGGGCCGGTTCAACCGTGAGATCGCCGGGGCCGCCGAGCCGGACGCCCGGGCCCGGCTGCGCGCGGCCGGGCTCGACGAGTGGGCGGCCGACAACCTGCTCGCCTACGTGGGCGAGCAGAAGGAGGCCGTGGGGCAGGTCCCGTCGGACCGGCTGTTCGTCGTCGAGCGCTTCCACGACGAGCTCGGGGACTGGCGCGTGGTCCTGCACTCGCCGTTCGGGATGCCCGTGCACGCCCCGTGGGCGCTGGCCGTGGGGGCCCGGCTGCACGAGCGGTACGGGCTCGACGGCTCCGCGCAGGCCGCCGACGACGGCATCGTGCTGCGCGTGCCGGCCATGGAGGACGAGCCCCCCGGAGCCGAGCTGTTCCTCTTCGACGCCGACGAGCTCGACCAGATCGTCACCGAGGAGGTGGGCGGCTCGGCGCTGTTCGCGTCCCGGTTCCGGGAGTGCGCCGCCCGGGCCCTGCTGCTGCCGCGCCGCGACCCCGGCCGGCGCTCCCCGCTGTGGCAGCAGCGCCAGCGCTCGGCGCAGCTGCTGGACGTGGCCCGGAAGTACCCGCAGTTCCCGATCATCCTGGAGACGATCCGCGAGTGCCTCCAGGACGTCTACGACCTGCCCGCGCTCAAGGAGCTCCACCGGGCGGTCGAGCGGCGCGCGATCCGGGTGGTCGAGACCACCACGGAGCAGCCCTCGCCCTTCGCCCGCACCCTGCTCTTCGGCTACGTGGCCCAGTTCCTCTACGAGGGGGACTCCCCGCTCGCCGAGCGCAAGGCCGCCGTGCTCTCCCTCGACGCCGCCCTGCTCAACGAGCTCCTGGGCCGCGCCGAGCTGCGGGAGCTGCTGGACCCGGACGTCATCGAGCGCACGGAGGCGGAGCTGCAGCGCCTGGCCCCGGACCGCCGGCTGCGCGGGCTCGAGGGCGCGGCGGACCTGCTGCGCCTGCTCGGCCCGCTCACCACCGCCGAGGCCGTCCGCCGGCTCCAGGACCCCGGGGACCCGGAGGCCGCGTGCCCCGAGGACGTCGCCGCCGCGTGGCTCGACCAGCTCGTGGCCGCCAACCGCGCGCTGCGGGTGCACCTGCGCGGCGTCGAGCACTGGGCCGCGATCGAGGACGCCTCCCGGCTGCGCGACGCCCTCGGCGTGCCCCTGCCCATGGGGGTGCCGCTGGCCTTCGTGGAACCGGTCGAGGACCCGCTGGCCGACCTCGTCTCCCGCTACGCCCGCACCCACGGGCCCTTCACCGTGGACGAGGCCGCGGCGCGGCTCGGACTGGGCCCGGCCGTGGTGCGCACCACCCTGGAGCGGCTGGCCGCGGACCGGCGCGTGGTCGAGGGCGAGTTCCGGCCGGTGCGCCCCGACGGCGGCGGGGCCGGCCCGGCGGCCTCCGAGTGGTGCGAGGCGGAGGTGCTGCGCCGGATCCGGCGCCGCTCGCTGGCCGCGCTGCGCCGGGACGTGGAGCCCGTCTCCGGGCAGGTCTACGCCCGGTTCCTGCCGGCCTGGCAGCACGTGGGCCGGGGCCACCAGCTGCGCGGCGAGGACGGGGTGCTGACGGTGGTGGACCAGCTCGCGGGCGTCGCCGTCCCCGCCTCGGCCTGGGAGCCGCTGGTGCTCGCGGCCCGGGTGGCCGACTACCGCCCCGAGCTGCTGGACGAGCTGACCGCCACCGGGGAGATCCTCTGGTCCGGGGCCGGGTCCCTGGCGGGCGACGACGGGTGGGTGTCGCTGCACCTGAGCGAGGCCGCCCAGCTCACCCTGCCCCCGGCCGAGACCCTCGCGGTCGCGGCCGGAGCCCTGGACTCCACGCTGGAGCGGCGTGTCCTCGACGTCCTGGCCCCCGGCGGCGCGTGGTTCTTCCCGCAGCTGCTGGGCCTGCTCGACGCCGCCGGGGAGCCCGTTCCCGCCGCCGAGCTGACCACCGCGCTGTGGAACCTCGTCTGGTCCGGGCTGATCACCAACGACACCTTCCTGCCGGTGCGCTCCCTGCTCTCCGGCGGGCAGGCCGCCCACCGGCACCGGGCCCAGGCCCCGCGGGGACGCACCACGTCCCGCCGGGGCGCCGCCCGGCTGCGGCCCGGCGCGGCCTCCCGCCCGGGGATCGGCGGGGCGCTGCGGGCCCCGGCGCGGGCGGCCACCCTGGAGCGCCACGACTCCCCGCTCGTGGCCGGGCGCTGGTCGATGCTGCGCCCCGAACCCCTCGACCCCACGCTGCGGGCGTCGGCCACCGCGGAGCTGCTCATGGACCGCTACGGCGTGGTGACCAAGGGCCCCGTGGCGGTCGAGGAGCTCCCCGGCGGCTTCGCCACCGTCTACAAGGTGCTCTCCACGCTCGAGGACACGGGCCGGGCCCGCCGCGGCTACTTCATCGAGGGCCTGGGCGCCGCCCAGTTCGCGCAGGCCGCCACGGTGGACCACCTCCGGACGTTCAGCACCGACGACCAGGTCCGCGCCGAGGAGCCCGTGGCGCTGGCACTGGCCGCCACCGACCCCGCCAACCCCTACGGGGCCGCGCTCGAGTGGCCGGAGCCCGTGTCCGTCCCCGCGCCGGACGGCGGGGACGCGCCCGCGGGGCGGCACCGGCCCGGGCGCAAGGCGGGCGCCGTCGTCGTGCTCGTGGACGGCGCCCTCGTCCTGTACGTGGAGCGCGGCGGGCGGACCGTCCTCGCGTTCACCGACGACGCGGCCGCCCTGGCCGCCGCCGGGCCCGCCGTGGCCGAGACCGTCCGCCGGGGCGCGGTGGACAAGCTGACCGTCGAGAAGGTCAACGGCGCCGGGGTCCTGGGGCACGGCCCCGTCGAGACCGCGGTGCGGGAGTCCCTGCTGGCCGGCGGGTTCTACTCGACGCCGCGCGGACTGAGGATGCGCCGATGAGCGCGGACCCGAGCACCGGGGGCGGCCGTGCCCGAGGGTGACACCGTCCACCGCCAGGCCGTCCTGCTGCGCCGCGCCCTGGCCGGGAAGGTCCTGACCCGCAGCGACCTCCGGTTCCCGTCGATCGCCACCGCGGACCTCTCGGGGCGCACCGTGACCGAGGTGCTGCCGCGGGGCAAGCACCTGCTGGTCCGCACCGACGGCGGGCCCGACGGGCTGCCCCCGCTCACCCTGCACTCCCACCTGCTCATGGAGGGCATGTGGCACGTCTACCCGCGGGGCGCCCGGTGGCGGCGCCCCGGCCACCAGGCCCGGGCGGTGCTCGAGAACGCGGCCGCGCAGGCCGTCGGCTTCGACCTCGGCATGCTGGACCTCGTGGCCACGGCCGACGAGGACGAGCTCGTGGGCCACCTCGGCCCGGACCTGCTGGGTCCCGACTGGGACCGGGCCGAGGCCCTGGCCCGGCTGGCCCTGCACCCGCGGCGGCACGTGGGGGCCGCGCTGATGGACCAGCGCAACCTCGCCGGCATCGGCAACGTCTACCGCAACGAGATCCTGTTCCTCCAGCGGCTGCACCCCTTCACCCCGGTGGCCGCGGTCCCGGACCTCGGCGCGGTCGTGGACCTCGCCCACCGGCTACTGCACGTGAACCGGGACCGCTCGCAGCGCTCCACGGTGGGGGGTCCGGCCCGCCGGGGCGAGCAGTTCTGGGTCTACGGCCGCGGTCGGCAGCCGTGCCGCCGGTGCGGGGCCCCGGTCCGGGAGGCGCGGATCGACGACGCCGAGCTGGTGCCCGGCGAGCCGCACCCCGGGCCGCCGCGGGACCGGGCGGTGTGGTTCTGCGAGCGCTGCCAGCCCCTCTCCTCCTGAGTCCGGCCGTCGCGGCTTATCATGAGATCGCCGCCCCAGCGGCCCGACACCATGAGGAGGCACCATCAACACGACCCTGCTCGGCGCAGAGTACTTCGCGGCACCCGAGGACGGCGCGGACGGCGAGGAGTTCCGCTCCGCGTCCCGTGCCTCCGCCGCTGCCCTGGACCAGCGCGAGGACGTCGTCCGCTACAAGGACCGCTTCGCCCTGCGGATCACGGACCAGACCCCGCACGACGTCATGGTCCAGAACCTGCTCTTCCTGCGCGGGGTCCTGGACTCCGCGGGAGTCGACTACCTGCTGGTGCGGGGCAACGACGAGCGCCCCGTCATCGCGGTGGACCTCAAGGACCGGCCCCGGCTCCGGCAGGCCCTGGTGGACGCGGCCGTGGGCGAGCCCTACTACGTCAAGCCGATGGACACCAAGAAGAAGACCGTGCAGCTGCTGGCCGACGGCGAGCTGTCCTCCCGCCGCAACGCCCGGGTGCTGCGGCTGTTCCGGCCCCACTACTCCGCGGAGGCCCGGCTCTACTACGGCGCGGGCACGGGCGTGCAGGTGGAGCTCTGGGAGTTCGGGGAGGACGAGATCCGGCTGCCCATCGAGAACTCGCTGACCCGGCGCACCGTCCCGGTGGCCGAGGCCGTGCGCGGCACCGTGGAGCGCTTCGGTCTCACCTGGCCCACGATCGAGAACATGTTCGCCGACCACGCCATCGACATCGACTTCGCGGTCGACATGATCTTCTCGTGGGTGGACGGCTCCGACGAGGAGTACCGCAGGGTCCGGGCCTCGTACATGGCCGACGCCGTGGTGGGCGAGGGCGACGCGCACGAGGCCCGGTTCCGGCAGGTCGACGAGCTGAAGTACGCCCTGCGCTCGGTGCACATGTTCGCCCCCTGGGTGCGCAACATCTACATCGCCACCGACTCCCGGCCGCCGGCGTGGCTGGCCGAGCACCCGCGCGTGCGGGTCGTGCGCAGCGAGGAGTTCTTCGCGGACACCTCGGCCCTGCCGATCTACAACTCCCAGGCGGTGGAGGCGCAGCTGCACCACATCGAGGGGCTCTCGGAGCACTACCTGTACTCCAACGACGACATGTTCTTCGGCCGCCCGATCGGCCCGGCGCTGTTCTTCTCGCCCGGGGGGATCACGAAGTTCGTGGAGAACGAGACCCGCATCGGCCTGGGCGAGAACTCCGCCGAGCGCTCGGGCTTCGAGAACGCCGCCCGCGTCAACCGCCGGCTCCTGTGGGAGCGCTTCGGCCGGATCACCACCCGCCACCTGCAGCACTGCGCCGCGCCCCTGCGGCGCAGCGTGGTGGCCGAGATGGAGCGGGAGTTCCCCGCCGAGTTCGCCCGCACCGCGGCCAGCCGCTTCCGGGCGGCGGACAACATCTCGGTCACGAACTCGCTCTACCACTACTACGCGCTGCTGACCGGCCGGGCCGTGACCCAGGAGACGGCCCGCACCCAGTACGTGGACACCACCACGCGCTCCGGGCTGCAGCAGATGGAGAAGCTGCTCGGCCGGCGCAACCTGGACATGTTCTGCCTCAACGACGGCAGCTTCCCGGAGGTGCCCGCACCCGAGCGCGCCGAGCGGATGACGGATTTCCTCGAGCGCTACTACCCCATCAAGGCTCCCTGGGAGAAGTGACCGCAGGAGCGTCCGGGCCCCCCGCGGCCGGTGCCGGGATCCCGGCACCGGCCGCGGGCGTCACCGGGGCTCAGGCGCGCGGCCGGTCCCCGGGCCCGGGCTCGCCGTCGCCCCGGGTCCGCGGGTCGGGTCCGGCGTCGCCGTCGGACCGGAGATCACCGTCGCCCCGGGAGCGCGTGTCCGGTCCGGCGTCGCCGTCCTGCCAGGGGGCGTCGTCGGAACGGGTGTCCCGTTCGTGGCCGGTGCCGTCCTCGTGGCGGCCCCGCGGGGTGGCACCGGCCGTGGAGTCGTCCCCGTCCGGGGAAAGCGCCGCGGCGTCCCGGCGGTGGGTCTCCGCCTCCTGGCGCACCTTCTCGGCGTCCTCGGCCCGCCGCTGGGCGTCCTGCTCGAGGCGGTCGGCCTCGATCCGGGCCCGCTCGGCCTCGGCACGGGCCGCGTCGGCGTCCGCCTTGCGCTCACGGGCCGAGAGGTCCTCCTCCTCGCTGCGGGAGCGCAGCTCGGCGGCGCGCTCCTGGTTCTCCCGCCGTTGGGCGGCGTCGCGCTCCTTCTTCTTGCGGCTCCCGGCCAGCACGGCCAGGAGCACCACAGCCAGCACGACCACGGCCAGCACGATCCAGATCCAGGTTTCCATCGGATGTTCCTCCTCGGTAGGCCCCCACGTTCCTCAATAGAAGCAGAGCCGCACGGGTCCGGCCAGCAGTCCGGCGCAGCGGCGGGCAGCGGCGTGCCGGGCCGCCCCGTGGCCGCGTTCCCGGCGCCGCGGGCACCGGGCCGGGCCCGTGCCCGCCAAGGGACCGCGCCGAGCCCGGTCCGGGCCCGTCCGGGCTCGGCCCGGGAGTCGCCCCTGGTCAGAGAGCTCTTCGGCGGCACGCTCCCGGGCCGGTCCCGCGCCGTGCCGGGGCGGTCCCGCGGGCGGGACGCCGGAACGAGGCACGCGGGGCGCCGGGGTGCCGCGGGGAACGAGCGCGGCCGCGACCGAACATGACTTCGCGCGTCGGGGACGGCGGGCAGTGCCGTGTCCCGCCGGACGTGCTCCCCGCCCCGGCTGGGCGCGTTCCCCATGACTGAGCATTGATTTGCTTTACTTAATGCGTTCGTGCTCCGTCCGCCCTCCCGAGAGGACCCCGCCATGCGACTCAACCCTGCCGGCCCCCTGATCACCATCGCCGTCGGCCTGATCCTCTGGCTGGCGCTGCCGTCCGTCGTGGGCCCGGTCAACCTCGCACTGGCCGGCCAGATCATCTTCTGGGTCGGCGTCGCCTACCTCGCGCTGGTCCTGATCGCCGCCGCCGTGCCGTCCCGGCGCCGCTCCACCCGCAGCACCGTGGCGGATCCCGGCACCGGGGAGCGCATCGAGCGCTCCGAGACCGACCTCGGCTGAGGACTCCCGCAGCACTTGCCCGGTGCGCCCGCATGCCCCGCGCGCCCGCCCGTCCCGCCCGCACGGTGCGGGCGGGCGGGACCGGTGCGCGCAGCGCACCACGGCGGAGGGACGGCTCAGACCAGTGCGGGGGCCTTCCGCAGCGCCTCCTGCAGGGCGCCCAGGACGAGGGCCACCGATCCGGCGTGGGCGTTGGGGCCCATCAGGCCGATCCGCCACACCGTGTTCGCGTACTCCTTGACGCCCGCCCCGATCTCCACGGAGAAGTGCTCCAGCAGGTAGGACCGCACCCAGGCGGAGTCGACGCCCTCGGGAACCTTGACCGTGGTCAGCTCCGGCAGGCGGTGCCCCTCGGCGGCGAACAGCTCCAGACCCATGTCCTGCAGCCCCGCCTGGAGCGCGTCCCCGGCGGCCTGGTGGCGGGCCCAGACGTTCTCCAGACCCTCCTCGGCGATCCGGCGCAGCGCGGCGTCCAGGGACGCGATCATCGCCGTCGGCGCGGTGTGGTGGTAGGTGCGGGCGCCGCCCTGGGCCTCGCCCACGTAGCCGCCGAGCATGCCGAGGTCGAGGTACCAGGAGCGGGGGTGCTGCACCCGGCGCTCGAACGCGGCGTCCGAGATCGTGAACGGCGCCAGCCCCGGGGCGACCCCCAGGCACTTCTGGGTGCCCGCGTAGCCGAGGTCCACGCCCCAGTCGTCCGCGCGCAGCTCGATGCCGCCGATCGACGTGACCGCGTCCACGAGCAGCAGGGCGTCGCCCTTAAGCGCGCCCAGCGCGGCGATGTCGGAGCGCACGCCCGTGGAGGTCTCCGCGTGCACCGCCGCGATGATCTTGGGGGACGGGTGCGCCTCCGCGACGCGCTGCGGGTCGATCGGCTCCCCGTAGGGGAAGTCCACGCGCACCACCTCGGCGCCGCAGCGGGCCGCGACGTCGCACATCCGCTCGCCGAACAGCCCGTTGACGGCGACGACGACGACGTCGCCCTCCGCCACCGTGTTGACGAACGCCGCCTCCATGCCGGCGGAGCCCGTGGCGCTCAGCGGCAGGGTGCGCCGGTTGTCGGTGCCCCAGACCGTGCGCAGGCCGTCGCAGGCGCTGTCCATGATGTCGAGGAAGGCGGGATCCAGGTGGCCGAGCAGCGGGTGGCCCAGCGCCGCGGTGGCCTCCGGGTAGGGGTTGGACGGGCCGGGGCCGAACAGGTGTCGCTGGATCAGGGGCACGGTGCACTCCTCAGGGGAACGGGTGGACAGGTCCGCCGTCCAGCCTATGGCCTGCCGGGGCCGCACGCCGTCAGCGCACTGCCCCTCCGTCCGCCGCCGCGGGTTGCCGATGTCACCGGCGGCCGAGGCGGCGGAGCATCGTCCTGAGGCGGCGCTCCGGGGCGCCCTGCGGACCGGGGGCGCCGTCCGGGAGCGGGCGGCGGGGCTGATCGGCGATGGGGGACCAGGACGCGAACATCGCGCTGCCCTCGGTGGCCGTCATGCGGTTCTGGAGCGTGGGGCGCCCGGCGGGGCCCTGGACCACGCCGGTGCGCTTGTCGTAGGTGAAGCCGTCGTCGAGGACGATGTGCTCGTCCGTCTCGGCGACCACGGTGTACAGCACCACGTGCTCGCCCGAGTCCGCGCCGGGATGGACGGCGGCGCGCGCGCCGGGATGCGTGGCGCCTCCGTGGTTGAAGTCGAGCAGGTCGGCCATGGGAGGAGTGCCCTCCTGGGGAGTTCGGGGCCCGGGTCGCCGGTGCGGCACCGGCGCCCGGGCCGGGCCCGGTGGGGTGCGGTCCCGGTGGGGCGGGTGGGTGAGCTCCACTCTAGCGACCGGCCGCAGCACGCCCGGGCCCGCACCCTGCCGGGCAGGCCCCGGTCGCGCGCGGCAGGGTCCTCGCGGGTGTGGGCTCAGGGGCGCGGCGAGGTCGCGATCGGGCGGTGGGTCTCGTACATCCGCACCGCCACGACGAGCGCCGAGACGGCGCTGATGCCGGCGGCGGCCCACACGGCGGCGTGCAGGCCCAGCAGGTCGGCCACGATCCCGCCGAGGACGGCCCCGACCGCGTAGCCCAGGTCGCGCCAGACGCGATAGACGCCCACGGCCCGGCCGCGCCACATCGGGTGCGCCACGTCGCCGACCACCGCGAGCAGCGTCGGGTAGACCAGTGCGGTGCCGGCCCCCAGCAGCACGGTGCCGGCGGCCCAGCCGCCGAAGCCCTCCCCCAGGGCGATGAGCACCAGGGCGGAGGCCTGGACGGCCATTCCGGCGGTGATCAGGTGCTTGCGCCCGACGCGGTCCGACAGGGCGCCGGTGACCAGCTGCCCGATCCCCCACACCCCGGGGTAGAGGGCGAAGAGCAGCCCGATCTGTCCCACGGTCAGCTCGGCGGTGGCGAACAGCAGCGGGAACAGCCCCCAGGACAGCCCGAAGTTGAGGTTGTTGACCAGCCCCGCCTGGCTCGCCGAGGACAGCGCCGGCTCCTTGAGGCTGGTCTGGGCGATGATCTGGCGGTCGGTGAGCTCCCCGTGCAGGTGGTCGTGGAGGCCGTCGGCGCGGGGGGTGTGCCGGCCGGCGTCGAGCAGGGCGTGACCCCGGGTCTCCTTGACGAACACCCCGGACAGCAGCAGCGCCAGGGCGGTGTAGGCGATGCCCAGCAGGAACGGCGCCGGGCGCAGCCCGTACTGCTCGGCCAGGTACCCGGCCAGCAGGGAGGTCACGGCCACCGCACCGTAGCCGGCGGCCTCGTTGAGCCCCATGGCCAGCCCGCGCTGGGCCGGGCCCACGAGGTCGATCTTCATCACCACGGTCGTGGACCAGGTCAGGCCCTGGTTGATGCCCAGCAGCACGTTGGCCGCCACGACCCACCCCCAGTCCGGGGCGAAGATCAGCATCAGCGGCACGGGCACGGCGAACAGCCAGCCGACCAGCAGCACGGGCTTGCGCCCGTACCGGTCGGAGAAGGTGCCGGCGAACCAGTTGGCGATCGCCTTGGTGATCCCGAACGCGGCCACGTAGGTGAAGATGAAGGTGTAGCCGCTGAGCCCGAACTCGTCCTCGGCCAGCAGCGGCAGCACGGTCTGCTGCTGGCCGACCATGCCGCCGACCAGGGCGTTGACCGCCACCAGCAGGGTGAACTGGGCGGCGTTGGCGCGCAGACCCAGGCGGAGGGGCCGGGAGGCCGTGGTGCGGGGGCTCGTGCGCCGGTTCATGACCGTTCCCTCTCGTGTCGTGGACCCGCCGGGCGGCGAGCGGGCCGGTGTTCCAGGGGGGAGCGTGGAACAATGCTTCCAACAGTGTTCCACAGATCTTTGGAGGACGGCATGGGGGACCCGGGCAAGAAGGCCGCGCTCTTCGAGCAGCTGGCCCGAGTGGGCAAGGCCCTGGGCAACGGGAAGCGGCTGGAGCTGCTGGACCTGCTGACCCAGGGCGAGCGCAGCGTGGAGAACCTCGCCGCGGCCGCAGGCCTGGGCCTGAGCACCGCCTCGGCGCACCTGCAAGTGCTCAAGCGGGCCGGGCTGGTGACCACCCGCCGGGACGGGACGAGGATCCACTACGACCTGGCGGGGCTGGACGTGGCACGCCTCTACGCGCAGCTGCGCACCGTGGCCGGCGACCGGCTGGCCGAGGTGGAACGCGCCCGCGAGGACTACCTCGGCACCGGCGGCGCCCTCGCCGGGGAGGACGCGGGCGGGCGGGAGGTGCGCCGGGACGAGCTGCTGGCCCGGGCGGAGGCCGGGGAGCTCACCGTCCTGGACGTCCGGCCGCCCGAGGAGTACGCCGCCGCCCACATCCCCGGGGCCGTCTCCATCCCGCTGGAGGAGCTGTCCGCGCGGCTGGCGGAGCTGCCGGACGGGCAGGAGGTCGTGGCGTACTGCCGCGGCGCCTGGTGCGTGCTCGCCCACGAGGCCGTGGACCTCCTGCGCGCCCGGGGACGCCGGGCCCGCCGGCTCGAGGACGGTCTGCTCGAGTGGCGCCTCGGCGGACTGCCCGTGGACACCGGCCGGGCCGCCTGAGGGCGGGCGGAGCCCCGCGGGCGACACCCCGCCCGGGAGCCGCTCCCCCCGCCGCCGCGGCCGTTGTGGTCCGGCAGACTCCTCGGTAGCCTCTGGACAAGCCCGCGGCGGGTCCGGATTCCCGGAGACCGCCCAGCAGGCGGAACCGCACCGTCGACCTCGCGGCGGCCGCCGTCGGCGCCCCACCCCGCCCCGGGCCGGGAGGCTCCGCGGCGGCCCCTGCGCCCGCACCGGGAGATCCGCATGGACACAGACCGCACGCCGCCTCCCGACGCCCGGGAGCTGCTGCTCGAGGCCATCGACCTGGCGGTGGGCAACGCGGCCGTCGACGGCGGCCCCTTCGGCGCCGTCGTCGTCGCCCCCGACGGCCGCCGCTTCCGCGGGGTCAACCGCGTCACGGCGGAGAACGACCCCACCGCCCACGCCGAGGTCATGGCGATCCGCACCGCCTGCCGCGAACTGGGCACCTTCGACCTCTCCGGCGCCACGCTCTACTCCAGCTGCGAGCCGTGCCCCATGTGCCTGTCGGCCTCCCTGTGGGCCCGGCTGGACGCCGTCTGGTACGCCGCGGACCGGCACGACGCGGCCTCCGGCGGCTTCGACGACGCCGAGTTCTACGAGTACTTCGCCAAGCCCGAGCACGAGCGGTCCCTGCAGGTGCTCCCCGTGGCCCTCGACGAGCGCACCGCGCCGTTCGAGGCATGGGCCCGCAACGCCGCGCGCACCGACTACTGAGCCGACGGAGCGCTTCCCAGCGGTCCCGCCCAGCACGGCAAGGTCACGACCGGGTGCTCATCCCTGCACGTCGGGGCCGGGTTCCGGACGGACGGTGAGCTGCCTTACTTCGTCAAGCACCCCCACGGGGCCTTCCTTCGAGCCACAATGGGGCAAGTCTGGTCAGAGGCGTCCGAGGGGAACCACCATGGAATCGTCCAGGAACGTCCGGGCCCGGCGCAGGAACCTTGCCGCGCTGGCCGTCACCGCCCTGCTGGCCGGCGGATGCGGGCCGGGAGGCTCGACTCCGGAGGAGCAGGTGGACCAGGCCGGCGGGGGCGCGTCGACCGGCACCGGTGCCCCCGCCGGAGCCACCGGCATCCCGCATCACGAGGAGGGAGGACTGACCGTGTCCGGTCAGCTCCCGCAGGGCGACCAGCACCCGCCCGATCTCACCACACAGCAGATGCACGCGCTCGGCGACACCTCGGTCTTCGCGATCCAAGGACGCCGGCCCGACGAGTACCTGGGAATGGGCACCGGCTTCGTCGTGGACAAGGACGCGGGGATGGCGGTGACCAACGCGCACGTCGTCCAGGGCCTCGCCGCGATCTCGGGGCGGTTCAACACCGGGCAGAAGGCGTCCCTGCACGTCATCGCCGTGGATCCGTGCACCGATCTGGCGGTGGTCCACTTCTCCTCCCCGCTGCCCGAGCAGACCCACCCGCTCGTCATCGGCAGCTCGGACACCGTCACGCCCGGGGACACCGTCACCGCGCTCGGCTACTCGACGGCGCCGGCCGACGACCCCTCCGGCCAGAAGCTCCTCATCGCCTCGGGGCTCGTCAACGCGACCAAGGTGCCGGCGCGGCCCCACGGCGCCCCCGAGTACAAGGACACGATCCAGCACGGGGCCACCATCAATCCCGGCAGCTCCGGCGGGCCCCTGCTGGACCACCACGGCCGGGTCGTCGGCATCAACACCTCGACCAGGTTCGGCAGCCGGGACTCCGCGGAGGAGGGTCAGTTCTACTCCATCTCGATCGACGCGGCCCGGCCGGAGATCGTCGACAAGCTGCTCAAGGGACAGTCGCAGAACGACATGGGATGGGCCGTGGAGGAGTACTACCCCGGCTACTTCACCGCCCTGGATCCCGCCGGCGGCCCCGAGCTCGACGCGAGGATGGCGCGCAGCGGCATCGAGGGCGGCCTGTACGTCAAGGCCGTCACCCCCGGCTCGGGGGCCAGCAAGGCGGGCATCAGGCCGGGCATGCTGGTCACGAAGATCCAGAACACGTCCACCGACACCGTGGCGGAGATGTGCGCGATCGTGGAGTCGGTGCTTCCCGGCACGGTCGCGGCCGTCGAGGGGCGCTACCTCCTCTCCGATCCCGAGCGCTTCGACACCCAGTTCTACAAGGAGTTCACCCTGCCCGGCCCGCACTGAGCCGGAGCCGGGCGCTGTCTACTGCGCGACCCAGAGGGTGACGGTCGAGTTCTGCTGCACCGGGGTCCCCTCGACCGGGTCCGTGCGGATGACCTCGCCCGGCGGCCGGTCCGTGCCGGTCACGGGGACGACCGTGACCTGCACTCCGCTGGCCCTGATCCGGTCGATGACGGGCTGTGCCGGGAGTCCCACCATGTTCCGGGGCAGGTTCACCACTTCGGGATCGGAGTCGGATCCGGGCGCACCGCTCGCGGGATCCCCCGGCGCGCTCCCGGTCTGGGCCTCGTCCTCGGGAACCTGGAGCCCCTCTGCCAGGCCGCGCGGTCCCGTCGAGTGGACCACCGTGATCACGGAGTCCCGCTCCACCCTGCCGGCGGGATCCAGCGAGAGCACCGTGCCCTCCGCCGTCCCGTGCGGCTCGCCGAGCACTCGCACGCCGAGGCCGAGGTCGCCGAGCTCCTGGACCACTTCGTCCACCGGTCGGTCGAGGTAGGCGGCAGGTTCCACCTCGACCGTGCCGATCCGGGCGGAGACCGCCCACACGAGCGCGCCGGCCAGGAGGAGCACCAGCGGAGCCAGCCACCGCGCCCGCACGCGCCGCCGCCGGCGCGGAGCAGCGGGCCGGCGCGGAGCCGCGGGTCGGGCCGCCGGAGTGGACTGCTCCGCCACCGGATGAGGCGGTTCCGCCACCGGAACAGGCGGCTGCACCGCCGGGTCAGGACGTCCCACCTCCGGACCGGGCGGCTCCACCGCCGATTTGGCAGGATCAGCCGCCGGCTCGACGGCCTGGGACGCAGGTCCCGCCTCGGGCGGAGGAGGGCCCGGTTCCTCCGCGGTGCCGACGGGGACCGCTCCGGCGGTCGCGCCGGGCGCGGTCGGCGAGCCGTGCCGGCGCTCCGGGGCCTGCCTCGCGTTCTGCTTCGGCTCCCGGCGTCTGCGGATGTTGAACAGGCGGGTCTCGCGGCCCCTCAGGTACAGGACGGGGGTGATCCACTCGAGGGTGTGGCCGTTCATGCCCAGGATGGAGACGCGTCCGCTGCGCACGGCCTGGTCCACCGACCTCCCGGCCGCGACAGCGGAGTAGAAGCCCCGGGCGAAGGCCGCGGCCGCAGGGTCGGTGATCTCGAACTGCATGGCCACCACCGCGCTCACACCCCCGCGCACCAGCGCGGAGGCCGTGCCCGAGAACAGGTCCACCGACCCGGAGACAGCCGACTGGCACGAGTTGAGCACCACCAGCCGCGGCATCGGGGTCGCCTCGTGCAGGAGGTCCGCGAAGCGGCTGGCCTCCACGTGGTGCGCCCTCCCGTCGTTGCCCACGAGCGCCAGCACGCCCTCGTCCAGCTCCGCGTCGAAGTCCCCGTGCCCGATGAAGTGCACGACGTGCCACTCGTGGCCCAGGAGCATGTCGTGCACGCCGTCCCAGGTGGCGTCCCGCACCCACTCCAGTTCGACCTGCCCCCGCTCGACGGGCTCGCCGAGCGCCTGGGCGAGATACCGTTCCTCGGCCTCCACGTCGAGGGCCGCGAGCCCCCGGGGAGAGGCCGTGATCCCCAGGATCCGCACGGGCTGCTGGACCCGCAGCGGCGGCGGGGCGGCCGCGACGGGCACGTGGCGCACCAGGGGCTCGATGCGGGCCACGTAGGTGCCGGCCTGGGCGTCGTACATGGCCTCCCAGGGCAGCGGCGTCAGCTCCGGCGCGGCCAGCCGCAGCACCAGGCGCAGCGGTTCGCCGCGCTCGGCCGCGACGTCCACGCTGGACCGGTAGCGGGCCCCGATCGCGGGATGCCCCAGCAGCACGTCGAAGAGGTCCTGCCCCACCTCCCGGACCGTCGACTCGGGACCGGCGATCAGCCGGCGGGTGCTGACTGCCGACGCGAGGAGCGCATCCTGCCAGTGGTCCCGCCCGCGCATCAGCCGCTCGCAGTCGATCGCCACGGTGGCGGAGGCCTCGCCCACCGGGGAGTGGACGATCTCGACGTCGTAGAGCCCCGGCTGCGTGGAGCGGACGACGGACAGTTCCAGCACGCTCACGGTTCCTCCACCTCACCGTCTCGGGCCCGACGGCCCTCGTCCAGGCGCACGGCGGACCGTCGGACGGTCGTCCCCCTCATTCCGTGCGCGCGTCCTCCCAGGTGAGCTTGACCGTGAAGTTCGCGGTACCCCCCGTCTTCGCGATGAAGGCACCGGCCTCCGCATGCAGGTCCACCCCGAACTCCACGGACACTCCCGACGGGCGGTGCGCCAGGGAGACCAACTGGTCGATCAGGGCCTGGACCGCGGGCTGGATGTGCCCCACCGCCTCCTCGAACGAGCGCTGGGCCTCCTGGACCACGCTCCCGCGGTGACCGCCCCGGGTGACCGGTTCCCCGGATCGCGCGGTGGTCTCCACGAGGACGCTGCGCCCGTCCGCGGTGGGAAAACTGACGATGTCGCCCATGGTGCCGCCTCTCCCTCGCCCCGCACCGCACCGCAAGCCCACTGTGCTCCCCTCGCTCGGCCGCTGGCAAGGGAGAACATCCGGATCGACGGTCGGAGACGGAATGAGACGAGCGCCGGCCCGGAGTCTCGGAGCAGGCGGCGTCCCCCGACGCCACAGCGGCCGGGTCCCGCCGGACCCTCCCCGACCCGCCGGCGTCACCCGCTCTCCCGGCGAGCGTCGCCCCACGTCGCAACGGCCCCGGCCCCGACTGTGAGCCGCCTTACGAAATGCGGAACACCGGTCTACGAGTCAGTAACCTTGCGGTGACGAGTTCCGGCCGGCTCACGGGTCCGATGTGCGATGCACGTGGGGGGACACCGGAGCACAGCCGGCCGGACTCTCCGGGCGCCGCCCCCGTGAGACCTCCCCGGGGGCGGCGCCCCGTCCGCCCGTCGCACCCCGGGCACGACTCCGGGCGGCCGCCGGAAAAGAACTCCTCCCGGACGCGGAATTCGCAGAAGCACTTCCCTGCGGGATCTCGACCCCCTCTCTGACCATAAGTAGGCTGTGTTCTGCGTCACGTCCCAGCCCGTCACTCCCGTCGAGAGGCCGATCCCGTGAAGAAGTCCGCTCTGCTCGCAGCACCCGCCCTGGCCATGGCCGTGGCAGCCCTTCCCGCGACCCCGGCCGCGGCGGCCGACAGCTGGTCCTTCCAGGCCGAGCTCGCGCCCGTCAACAACAGCACCGCCGCCGGCAGCGCCGTCGTCGACGTCACGGGCCAGGAGGCCACGGTGACCGTCGAGGTCGCCGGCGCTCCCGCCCTGTTCCAGGGCGCACCGTATCCGCACGCCCAGCACATCCACATCGGGGGCCAGGGGGTGTGCGCTCCTCCGACGGCCGACGCCGACGGGGACGGCGCGGTCAGCTCCATGGAGGGAGAGCCCTGGACGGGGGCGATCGGCGTCTCGCTGACCACCGCGGGCGACACGACGCCGGCGTCCGCCGTGGCGGTCGACCGGTTCCCGGCCGGTGCCGCCTACACCTACCAGCGGACCGTCCCGGTGGACGCCGCGACGCTCGAGGCCCTGCAGAGCGGCACCGCCGTGGTGAACGTGCACGGCGCGGATCCGGCGGCCCTCTCCGCCGCGGCGCAGGCGAAGGTCAACCCGATGGCCCCGGACCTGCCCCTCGCCTCGGACGTCCCGATCGCCTGTGGTGTCCTCGCCGGCTCCCAGATGGCGGTGCCGGAGGGTCCTGCGGACACGGGGGTGGAGACCGCCGGCACCGGCTCGGCCACGAACGGGCTGGTCGGCACCGCCGTGCTCGGCGTGCTCGTGCTGGGGGCCGCCGCCGCGGGCCTGCGCCGCCGGGCGGCCGGCGGACGCTGACCGGCGGCCACCGGATGGCACGGCACCGCCGCGAGACCCGCCACCTCGGCACGGGGATGGCGGGTCTCGCCGCGGTCCTCGCCCTGTGGTGCAGCGGGGACAGCCCGGCGACGCAGCAGGTGCCGGCGGCGCGCGGATCGGTCTCGGACCATGTCGTGCCCCTCACCACGGGCGCCCTGCGGGCACCGCCGCCGGCCGCCGGCAGCAGCGCGCCGGCGTCCGGGAGCGCCGGCGCCGCCGCGCTTGCCGCGCCGGAGCCGACGCGCCTCTCGGTGGAGCGCATCGGCCTGGACGACGAGCTCATGGAGCTGGGTCTGCGCCCGGACCGCAGCCTGGAGGTCCCGCCGGAGGGCCCCGGCGCACCGGCGGGCTGGTACCGGCACTCGCCGGTCCCGGGCGAGACGGGCCCGTCCGTGCTGCTGGGCCACGTCAACGCCACCGGGGGCGGTCCGGGCGTCTTCGCCGAACTGCACCGGCTGGGCCCCGGGGACCGGATCACCGTGACCCGCGAGGACGGTTCCGCGGTGGTCTTCGCCGTGGACGCCGTCGAACGGCACGAGAAGGACGAGTTCCCCACGCTGCGCGTCTACGGCAACACGGCCGGCCCGGAGCTGCGCCTGATCACCTGCGACGGCTACGACCCGGCGACCGGTTCCTTCGAGGAGAACCTGGTCGTCCACGCGTCCCTGCTCCACGGCTGAGGGCCCGGGCGCCTCCGTGCAGGGCGACGGCCCCGGACCGGGGTCCGGGGCCGTCGCCCTGCGCGGGGTGAGCTGCTAGATCAGCTCGTCCGTGAGCCGGTGGGGCGTGCCGAAGCGGTGGGCGGTGATGCTGATCGCCTGCTCGTGCAGGAACGGCAGCATCTCGACCCGGCCGGCCCCGGTGACGGGGTGGGCGTAGACGGCGAGGTCCGGGCGCGAGCCCGTCGCGGCGATGAACGCCGCACGGTCCCCGCCGATCAGCCGGACCCGGCCGCCGCCGAGGGCCGGGGCGCCGGCCAGCCACGCGGCGTCGTCCTCCACCTGCACGGGCACGCCGCGGTCGGTGAGCACGGCACGCACCGGGGCGGGCAGCTCGCGCGCCGAGGAGACGGTCAGGTCGGAGCCCGCCCGCAGTCCGGCGGCGACGACGCGCAGCAGGTCGGCCAGCGGCTCGCCCTCGGACAGGCGCACCGTCACGGGCAGGGGCAGGTAGCGGAAGACGTTGCGCTCGGCGTAGAGGCCGGTGACGTCCTTGGCCACGCCGAACTCCTCGGCCCAGGCGGCCTCGTCGCTGCGCAGCGCCTGCTCGAGGCTCTCCGCCTCGGCCGGCTCGAGCTCCGCCGTCCCCGACTGCGCGGCCTGCAGCAGCTCGACGACGGCCGCGTCGACCACGGGCAGCCCCTCCCCGCGCAGCGGCGCCGGCTCCCACTCCCCCAGGCCCATGAGGTAGCTGGGACCGCCGGCCTTGGTGCCGGGGCCGACCGCCGACTTCTTCCAGCCGCCGAAGGGCTGGCGCTGGACGATGGCCCCGGTGATGTGGCGGTTGACGTAGAGGTTGCCGGCCTGGACGTGCTCGAGCCAGTAGGCGATGTCCTCCGGGTCCAGGGAGTGCAGCCCGGCCGTGAGCCCGTACTCCACCTCGTTCTGGATGGCCACGGCCTCCTCCAGGGTCTCGGCGGTCATCACGCCGAGCACCGGCCCGAAGTACTCGACCTGGTGGAACTCGGAGCCGCGCTGCACGCCCGTGCGCACGCCCGGGCTCCACAGCCGGCCGGTCCCGTCGAGCTGCTGCGGCTCGATCAGCCAGGACTGCCCCTCCTCCAGGGTGGTCAGGGCCTGGAGCAGCTTGCCCTCGGCGGGCTCGGTGAGCGGGCCCATCTGTGCGGCGGGGTTGGTGGGGTGGTCGACGGTCAGGGAGGTCACCGCGTCCACGAGCTGGTTGCGGAAGCGGCGGGACTGCGCCACGGAGCCGACGAGGATGACCAGGGACGCGGCCGAGCACTTCTGACCCGCGTGGCCGAACGCCGAGTAGGCGACGTCCTTGGCGGCGAGGTCGAAGTCCGCGCTGGGGGCGACGATCAGGGCGTTCTTCCCCGAGGTCTCCGCCAGCAGGGGCAGGTCGCTGCGGAACGAGCGGAAGAGCTCGGCCGTCTCGTAGGCGCCGGTGAGGATCAGCCGGTCCACCGAGGGGTGGGAGATCAGCTGGCGGCCGAGGGCGCGCTCCTCCAGGTCCACGAGGGCGAGCACGTCGCGGGACACCCCGGAGGCGTCCAGGGCCTCCCAGACGGCCTCGGCCACCACGGCGCCGCAGCGCTTGGTCGGACCGGCCGGCTTGAACACGACCGGCGAGCCGGCGGCGAGGGCGGCCAGCGCGGACCCGGCCGGGATGGCCACCGGGAAGTTCCACGGCGGGGTCACCACGGTGAGCCGGGAGGGGACGAAGGACGCGCCGTCGACCTCGTCCAGCTCCCGGGCGCGCTCGGCGTAGTAGTGGGCGAAGTCGATGGCCTCGCTGATCTCCGGGTCGGCCTGGTCGAGGGTCTTGCCGGCCTCCGCGGCCGCGACCTCGAGCAGCTCGGCGCGGCGGGAGGCCAGGGCCTCGCCGGTCCGGTGGAGCACCTCGGCCCGCTGGGCGCCGGTCAGCGCGGCCCAGCCGCGGCCGGCCTCGAGGGCCGCGTCGATGACGCGGTCGAGCTGCTCCTCCGTGCGCAGCGCCGCGGCCGTGACGGTGTCCGTGCCGGCCCGGGAGCCCGGGACGCGGTCGAGGATCGCCCGGCCCCAGTCCCGGTTGGCGGCCACGGCGGGATCGGTGTCCGGCGTGTTGGCGAACGCGTCGGTCGGGGCGGGCGCCTCCGGCAGGCTGCGGTCCTGGACCCGGTGGGGGGCGGGCACGGTGTCGTCGAGCCCGGCCAGGGAGGCCAGGAAGCGCTGCTTCTCGCGCTCGAAGAGCTCCTCGTTCTCGGCGAGCTCGAAGACCGCGGACATGAAGTTCTCCCGGGACGCCCCCTCCTCGAGGCGGCGGATCAGGTAGGCGATCGCCACGTCGAACTCGGCCGGGTGCACCACGGGGGTGTAGAGCAGCAGGGAGCCGACGTCGCGCTTGACGGCCTCGGCCTGGCCGGTCGCCATGCCCAGCAGCATCTCGAAGTCGACGGCCCCGGACACGCCGCGGTCGGCGGCCAGCAGCCAGGCGAAGGCGATGTCGAAGAGGTTGTGCCCGGCCACCCCGATGCGCACGGCGTCCGCGTGCTCGGGCTGCAGGGCGTAGTTGAGGACCCGCTTGTAGTGGGTGTCCGAGTCCTGCTTGGTGCCCCAGGTCGCCAGGGGCCAGTCGTGCAGGGAGGCCTCGACCTGCTCCATCGGCAGGTTCGCGCCCTTGACCACGCGCACCTTCACGGGGGCGCCGCCGGCGGCGCGGCGCGCCCGGGCCCACTCCTGCAGGCGGATCATCGCCGCGAGGGAGTCGGGCAGGTAGGTCTGCAGCACGATGCCGGCCTCGAGCTCCCGGAACCGGGGCTGATCGAGGATCCGGGTGAAGACCTCGAGGGTCATGTCGAGGTCCTTGTACTCCTCCATGTCCAGGTTGATGAACTTCGGCGTGGCGAAGGAGGCGGCCTGCGCGTACAGCGGGGTGAGCTTCTCGACGACCTCGGCGACGGCCTCGTCGAAGGCCCAGGCGGAGTGCGGGGCGACGGTGGAGGAGACCTTGATGGAGACGTAGTCGACGTCGGGGCGGGCCAGCAGGTCGTGGGTGCCCTGGAGCCGGCGGGCGGCCTCGCGGTCCCCGAGCACGGCCTCGCCCAGGAGGTTGACGTTGAGCCGGACGTCGTCCTTGCGGATCTTCGCGATCGACTTCCCGAGCTTCGCCTCGCTGGCGTCCACGATGAGGTGCCCGACCATCTCGCGCAGCGCCCTGCGGGCCGCCGGGATCACGAGCTGCGGGGCGACCGGGGCCAGGGCCCCGCCCGCGCGCACCGCGGTGCGCAGGTGCCAGGGCAGGAAGGCGGGGACCTTCGGCGCCAGCCGGGCCAGGTTGCGGGCGGCCACCCGGACGTCCTCGGGGCGGATGACGCCGTCCACGAACCCGACCGTGAAGTCCAGGCCGCTGGGATCCTTGAGCACCCCGGCCAGCTGCTCGCCCGAGGCGTCCTTGGGGAACTCCTCGGCCTCGGTGAGCCAGCGGCGCACCGTGGCCACGGCCTGCTCGGGGAGCGACGCGGGAACGGCGGCGTGGGGAAGGGTGCGACCGGTCGACGGATCCGCAGGGGTGGGAGCGGTCGCGGGGACGGGGATCGTGGTCATGGGTGGTACTCCCTGGGTTGGGCCGAAAGCACTGCGATGTTTCCACTATGCGGCCCGGGACGATTCGGATAAAGTGAATGTTTCCGCAGATCATTCATCAGCGGAACTGACCTTTTGGAGGTGGCGCCGTGCTGGACGTGCGCAAGCTGCGGCTGCTCCGGGAGCTCGCGCTGCGGGGCACCCTCGCAGAGGTCGCCACGGCCCTGAACTTCAGCCCCTCGGCGGTCTCCCAGCAGCTCTCCGCGCTGGAGAAGGAAGCCGGGGTGGCGCTGCTGTCCAAGGCCGGCCGGCGGGTCCAGCTCACGCCGCAGGCGGAGATCCTGGTGGCGCGCACCACCGAGCTGCTCGACGTCCTGGAGCGCACCGAGTCGGACCTGGCGGCGTCGCTGAGCACGGTCACCGGCACCGTGCGGGTCGCCGTGTTCCAGTCCGCGGCCCTGGCCCTGCTCCCCGAGGTGCTGGGCGCCATGCGCCGCGAGCACCCGGAGGTGCGGGTCGAGATGGTGCAGGCGGAGCCGGAGCGGGCGCTCTACGAGACGTGGACCCGGGAGTTCGACGTGGTCGTGGCCGAGCAGTACCCGAGCCACGCCGCCGCCCACCACCCCGACCTGGACCGGCGGCGGCTGATCACGGACGCCATCCGCCTGGCCGTTCCGCCCGGCCCCGAGCACGCGTCCGTCACGTCCCTGCGGGAGGCCCGGGAGCTGCCGTGGGTCATGGAGCCGCGCGGCGCCGCCTCCCGGCACTGGGGCGAGCAGCTGTGCCGGCGGGCGGGCTTCGAGCCCGACGTCCGGTTCTCGACGGCGGACCTGCAGGCGCAGACCCGGCTCGTGGAGTCCGGCAACGCCGTGGCGCTCATGCCGGACCTCATGTGGGCGGGCGGGGACTCGCCCTGCCGGCTGGTCGACCTGCCGACCGGGCCGCGGCGGACGGTGTTCACCTCGATCCGCGGGTCGAGCGCGCACCGCCCGGCGATCCTCGCGCTGCGGGCCGCCCTCGAGACGGTGGCCGCCGACCTGGCCGGGCGGATGGAGTGAGCCGGAAGCCGCGGGGCGGGCCGCTACGGGCGGACGGGCGCCCGCTCCGTGAGCGCCCCGCGCAGCCGGTCGTCCGCGACCTGCTCGAGCAGCCAGGGGCTGAGCAGGAACGGCGCGGCCGACGCGGCGGCGAACAGCTCCTCCGGGGCGATCCAGGCGACCTCCGCGACCTCCGCGGGCAGGGGCCGCGGCCGGCCGGTGGCCCGCGCCACGTAGACGGGGCAGAACTCGTTCTCCACGATCCCGGAGGCGTCCACCGCCCGGTAGCGGAAGTCGGGCAGCACCTCCCGCATCCCCGTCACCTCGAAGCCCAGCTCCTGGCCCGCCCGGCGGGCGATGGCCTCGACGAACCCCTCGCCCGGGCCCGGGTGGCCGCAGAAGCTGTTGGTCCACACCCCGGGCCAGGTCTTCTTCGCGAGCGCCCGGCGGGTCAGCAGCAGCCGTCCGGCGTCGTCGAGGACGTAGCACGAGACCGCGAGGTGCAGCGGGGTGTCTGTGGTGTGCACCCCGGCCTTGGGCGCGGTCCCGATGGGACGGTGCTCGTCGTCCAGGAGGACGACCTCTTCGGCTGCCATGGGCCTCGTTCCGGTCGGAGGGCGGTGACGTGCGCGTCCATTCTCGCAGGAACCGCGGGCCGGCGGAACGCGGGCCCGCGGAGTGGACAACGGGGCGCGGGCGGAGCACGATCGGGAACCATGCGACGACGTCGGCCCGCCCCCGCTCCCCTGCCGCTGCGGGACGGCGTGGACCCGGTCCGGGTCCGGCTGCCGGCCGGGGAGGCCGAGGTCCCCGGGACCGTCCGCGACTACCTGCTGAACCGGTTCCCCGCGTCCGCCCCGGAGCTCGAGGAGCTCTTCGCGCACGGCGGGATCGTCGACGACGCCGGACGGCCGCTCGCCCCCGGCGCCCCCTTCCGCCCCGGCGCCTCGGTCTGGTACCACCGTGCCCTGCCCGAGGAGCCGGAGCTGCCCGGGGACCTGCCGGTGCTGTTCGAGGACGAGTGGCTGCTGGCCGTCGACAAGCCGCACGGGCTGCCCACCACACCGCGCGGCGGGTTCGTGGCGCAGAGCGCGCTCGTGAAGCTGCGCCGCTCCCGCGGCGAGGACCGGCTCTCCCCGCTGCACCGGCTCGACCGCGGCACCGCCGGGGTCCTGCTGCTCTCGCGGGACCCCGCCACCCGCGGCCGGTTCCAGGGCCTCTTCCAGGCGCGGGCGGTGGGCAAGGAGTACGAGGCCGTGGCCGGGCACCGGCCCGGCCTGGGCCTGCCCCGCCTCGTCGAGTCCCGCATCGTCAAGGACCGCACGTCCCTGCAGGCGCAGGAGGTCCCGGGCCCCGTCAACGCGCGCACCGTGCTCGAGGCGGCCGGGCCGCCGTTCACGGACGCGGAGGGGACGTGGGCCCGCTACGCCGTCCGGCCCGAGACCGGGCGCACCCACCAGATCCGGGTGCACCTGGCCGGACTGGGCGTGCCCGTCCGGCACGACCCCCTGTACCCGGAGGTGCGGCCGGCCGGCGCGGAGGACCCGGACCGCCCGCTGCAGCTGCTGGCCCGGCGGATCGCCCTCGTCCACCCGGTGACCGGCGTGCCGCTCGTGCTCGAGAGCCGGCGCGCCCTCATGACCGGCGACGCCGCGTGAGCGCTCCGCGCGCCCCCCGGGCGGCCGGACGCGTCCCGGCCCCGGACGTGGCCCGGGGGCTCATGCTCTGGGTCATCGCGGTCGCCAACATCACCGTGTGGATCTGGGCGGCCGGACCCACCGACGGCCCCCGGGACCGGACCCTGGGGACCGGCGCCGGCACCGCGGGGTGGACGGCGGACGACGTCGTCAACATGGCCATGTCGATGCTGGTGGACGGCCGCGGCTTCCCCCTGTTCTCGTTCCTGGTGGGCTACGGCGTGGGCCAGATCGCCGCGCGGGAGGCGGCCCGCGGCACGCCCCTGCCCCTGGCGCGCCGGCTGCTGCTGCGCCGCTACGGGTGGCTGCTGCTCTTCGGGGCCCTGCACGCGTGCCTGCTCTTCCCCGGGGACATCATCACCGCCTACGCGTTCGGGGGGCTCTTCCTGGCCGTGCTGATCGCCGAGAGCACGCTCACCCTCGTGGTCCTCGCGGCCCTCGGCTCGGTCCTCATGGTCCTCTACGGCGCGGCGAGCTGGGCCGTGCGGACGCCGGGCACGCCGCCGTTCCCCAGCCTGGTGGCGGACTCCGTCCCGGAGCGGCTGGCGCTCGGGCTCGCCGAAGGACTCGGGGTGGTGTCCTTCGCCCCGCTCCAATTGCTGGGGCTGCTGCCCATGCTGCTGCTCGGCCTGGCCCTGAGCCGGTACCGGGTGCTCGAGGAGCCCGGTCCCCGCCGCGGCCGGCTGCTCGCCACCGCGCTGGCGGGCATCGGCCTCGGGCTGCTCACGGGCGCCGGCACCGGGCTCCTGACCACGGACCGGATCGAGCCCTCCGCCGTCGCGGGCTCCGTGCTCACCGGGGCGGACGCGGTGACGGGGGCCGCCCAGGGGATCGGCTACGCGCTCGTGGTGGCGCTGGTCTGCGACCGGGTGCTGCGCGGCGCCGGGGGCGCCGCGGCGGGGCCCCTCAGGGCGCGGGAGCACCCCGCGCTGTGGTCGCTGCAGGCCCTGGGCCGCCGGTCGATGAGCGGCTACCTCGCGCAGTCCGTGCTGTTCACCGTGCTGCTGCCCCCGTTCGCGCTGGGCCTGGGCCGTTCCCTGACGCCCACCGCCGCGCTGCTGCTCGGCTCCGCCGTGTGGCTGGCCACGCTCCTCGGTGCGGCCGTGCTGGAGCGGCACGGCCGGCCCGGACCGGCCGAGACCCTGCACCGGCGGCTCTTCCTCGGCCGGGCCCGGGACCGGGGCGTCCCGCCGCCCCCGGCGAGCGCCTAGGCTCGGTCGCAGCACTTCTCCCCCGCCGACACAGGAGCCCCCATGCCCACGACGACCGGCGCGAGCGCCGCGCACCGCACCGAGACTACCGAGCCCGCCGCCGGACCTGCCGCCACGGCCGCGGAGCACGCTGAGCGAGCCCAGCGGGCGGCGCACTCGGTCCGGGAGCTGTTCGGCGGGCGGGCGCTGGGGGTGCCCGGCACGCTGCTCGGCGCCCCGGCGCACCCGCGGCCCACGTCCCCGAAGGCCCCGTGGCACTACTGGTGGCAGGCGCACCTGCTCGACGCGCTGGTGGACGCCGGGCTCCGGCACCTGGACGAGCCCGCGCGGGCGCAGCGGTTCCGCCGGGAGGGGCACCGGCTGCTGCGGGGCATCACCCTGCGCAGCGGCGGCCGGGTGACCCACAACTCCTACTACGACGACATGGCGTGGCTGCTGCTGGCCGTGGGCCGTCTCGCCGGGCTGGACCGCGCCCTGACCGGCCGGCCGGGCGTGGCGTGCCTCGACGCCGGCAGCGCCCTGCTCGCCAGGCTGGAGCGGGGCCACACCGGGGACCTCGGCGGCGGGGTCTTCTGGAACACCCGCCACGACGTCAAGAACACGGCGTCCTCCGCGCCCACGGCCCTGGCCTTCGTGCGCACGCACCGCCGGGAGGAGGCCCGTGCGGTGCTCGGCTGGCTGCGGGGCACCCTGTGGAACCCCGAGCGGAGGGTCTTCCACGACGGCCTGCGCCTGGTCGCCGCCGGGTCCGGGGCCGAGGTGACGCGCCTGGACGAGAGGCTGTTCAGCTACAACTCCGGGCCCGTGCTCGGCGCGCTGCTCGAGCTGGCGGACGCCCCGGGCACGGCCGGACCGGACCGGGCGGACCTGCTGGGCGCGGCCGCCGACGTGGTGGCGGGCGCCGCGGCGGAGTACGGCCGCGAACTGGACGGGCATCCCGTCCTGCGCACCCACGGGGGTGGGGACGCCGGCCTGTTCAGCGGGATCCTGGCCCGCTACCTCGCCGACGCCGCCCGGCACCCGGGCCTGCCCGCCGCGGTCCGCGGCACCGCGGCGGAGCTCGTGACGGGCACCGCCGACGCCCTGTGGGCGGGACGGCGGGAGTTCGACCCGGCGGTCGACTTCAGCGCGCCGGACAGCACGGCCGCCGGCGAGACGGTCGCGATCTTCTCCCCGGACCCGGCGCGGCACGCCGACGAGTCGCAGCGCCCCGGCGTGCCCGTCGAGCTGTCCACCCAGGTGCAGGCGTGGACGGTCCTGGAGGCCGCCGCCCGGCTGACCCGCCCGTGACCGGGCCGGGGCGCCCCGGCTCCGCTGTGCGCTGAACCGGCCCTCCGGGGCGGCGGGGGCCGTGGCCCCGCCCGGGGTCTTGGGATAGAACAGCAGTATGAGTTTCCTCCGCACCCCCGATCCGAATCCCGGTTGGCTCAACGAGGACGACCTGCAGGAGGCCCGCCGCCGCCTGCCGATGGTGTACGTGCAGGCCCTGCCGGTCCGGCTCGACCCGCTGGGCTACCTCTCCGAGATCGGGCTGCTGCTGCAGGCCACCCCCCAGGGCGAGATGATGTACACGCTCGTCTCCGGGCGGGTGCTGTACCGGGAGACCATCCGGGCGGCGCTCCTGCGCCACCTGGAGAAGGACCTGGGCGCCATGGCCTTCCCGCAGCTGCCGGTGTCCACCACGCCGTTCGCCGTCGCCGAGTTCTTCCCCTCCCCGTCCGAGACCGGCCTGACCGACGACCGCCAGCACGCCGTGGCGCTGAGCTACATCGTGCCGGTGCGCGGCGAGTGCAGCCCGCGCCAGGACGCCCTGCAGCTGTCCTGGATGAGCCCCGAGGAGGCGCTCAGCCCCGAGGTCCAGGCCGAGTTCGCGGGCGGCCGCGGGGACCTGGTGCGCCAGGCCGTGGCCCACGCCGGCTGGGGCCGCTGAGGAGCACCGCTCGCGCACGGGGCTCCGGCCCGGACCGCGCTTCGCCGGCCGGTGCCGCACAATGGACGGGTGCCCGCACCTGAGAAGACCCTTCCGCCCACCGCCGCCCGCGCCGCCTTCGACTTCGAGCTGGAGCACCGCCTGGCCGACACCGCCCCGGCCCCCCGGGGGCGCGCCGGGGGCGGCGGCCCGTTCCTGGGCCGCACCGGGACCATCAGCACGCCGCACGGGACGATCCGGACCCCCGCCTTCGTCCCCGTCGGCACCGCCGCCACCGTCAAGGCGGTGCTGCCCGAGTCCATGGCGGAGCTCGGCGCCCAGGCCCTGCTCGCCAACGCCTACCACCTCTATCTGCAGCCCGGCGCGGACGTCCTGGACGCCGCGGGCGGGCTCGGGGCGTTCATGAACTGGTCCGGCCCCACCTTCACGGACTCCGGGGGCTTCCAGGTCATGTCCCTGGGGTCGGGGTTCCGGAAGGTCATCGACATGTCCGCGGCCGCGGCCGCGGGGGCGGGGGACGACGACGTCGCGACCGGCAAGGAGCGCATGGCGCGGGTCGACGACGACGGGGTCACGTTCACGTCCCACATCAACGGGGACGTCCACCGGTTCACCCCGGAGATCTCGATGCAGGTGCAGCACCGGCTGGGCGCGGACGTCATGTTCGCGTTCGACGAGCTGACCACGCTGCACAACTCCCGCGGCTACCAGGAGACGTCCCTCGAGCGGACCCGCCGGTGGGCGCAGCGGTGCGTGGCCGAGCACGTGCGGCTCACCGAGGAGCGCGCCGACAGGCCGTACCAGGCACTGTTCGGCGTGATCCAGGGCGCCCAGTACGAGGACCTGCGCCGGAAGGCGTGCCGGGACCTCGGGGCGATGGACTTCGACGGCTTCGGGATCGGCGGGGCCCTCGAGAAGGAGAACCTCGGCACGATCGTGCGCTGGTGCAGCGAGGAGCTGCCCGAGGACCGGCCCCGGCACCTGCTGGGGATCTCGGAGCCGGACGACATCTTCACGGCCCTCGAGAACGGCGTGGACACCTTCGACTGCGTCTCCCCCACCCGGGTGGCCCGATCGGGCACCGTGTACGTCCCGGACGGCCGCTTCACCGTCAGCAACGCCCGCTTCCGCACGGACCTCGCCCCGATCGACGCCGGCTGCGACTGCTACACGTGCACGCACTACACCCGGGCGTACCTGCACCACCTGTTCAAGGCGAAGGAACGGCTGTCCGCCACGCTCACGTCGATCCACAACGAGCGGTTCGTCGTGCGCATGGTGGACGGGGCCCGGGAGGCCATGGCCGACGGGACCTGGGTCGAGTACCGGGACGAGGTCCTGGGCCGCTACTACGCGCGCCGGTCCTGAGCCCCCTGCCCGGCGTCGGGGTCCTCGTGGATCACGAGCACCGGGCACGAGGCGTGGGCGACGCACGCGGCGCTGACCGAGCCGAGCAGCAGCCCGCGGAAGCCGCCGTGGCCCCGGCGCCCGACGACGAGCATCGTGGCGTCCTCGCTCTCGTGCACCAGGACCTTGGCCGGGTGGCCGAAGACCACGGAGGTGCTGAGCCCGGCCGGCACGTCGTCCCCGAACGCCTCGTGGACCGCCTTGTCGACCTGCTTCCGGGTGATCTCGTCGAAGTTGTCACTGCCCAGCGGGACGTACCCGGCGTACTCGGGCGGGTACTCCCACGCCCCGACCGCCTTGATGCCCGCACCGAGGGCCTCCGCCGTCCGCGCCGCCCAGCGCAGCGCCTCCACCGACTGCGGGGAGCCGTCGACCCCGACGACGATCGCTGCTGCGGTTCCGTTGCTCATGCCCGATCCTCTGCTCGTGTGATCACCCTGACGTGATCAGTATCACAGAGCGCGGGACGCCGTGGGCGCCGCGGCCGGCGCACGCCCGGCTGAGGGCGCCGGCGTCCCCGGGGGCCGGCGGCGCCCTCAGCCGGCGCTCGCGGCCGCCTCGGCGTGCTCGGCCTCGACCGACTCCTCGGGGAGGACGAGGACCGGGCAGGGGGCGTGGGCGACGCAGGCCGAGCTCGTGGAGCCCATCAGCAGCCCCTTGAAGCCGCCGTGGCCCCGGCGCCCGACCACGAGCAGCGTGGCCCCCTCGCTGTGCTGCATCAGCACCTTGGAGGGGTGGCCGAACTCCACCACGGTGCGCAGTCCGGCCGGGACGTCGTCCCCGAAGGCCTCGTGGACCGCCCGGTCCACCCGCTTCCGGGCCAGTTCGTCGAAGTGGTCGTCCTTGAAGTGCACGAAGTTCACGTACTCGGGCGGGTTCTCCCACGCCCCCACGACCGTGAGGGTCGCACCGTAGGCCGGCGCGAGGCGCGCGGCCCAGCGCAGCGCCGCCACGGACTGGGGAGACCCGTCGACCCCCACCACGATCGCTCCATCCGACTGCTGATCCATGTTCCGTCCTCGCTGTCCTGACGCCGATGATGTGTGTCCAGTATCACAGAGCCCGCGGCGCCGCGCTCACAGGTGCGAGAGGATGACCGAGCTCCTCGTGTGGTTGACGCCCTTCCACTCCCTGATCCGGACCATGACGTCCTCGAGGTGGGTGGTGTTCTCCGCGCGGATCAGGAAGATGCCGTCCGCCTCCCCGGTGACCGTGTACGCGGCGGTCACCTCGGCGATCTCCGCGGCCATCGTGCGCATCATCGACGGCGACAGGCCGCCGTCGCAGTGCAGCTCCACGAAGGCCTGGATGTGCCACCCCAGCACGAGGGGGTCGACCTCCGCGGTGAAGCGCTTGATGGCACCCGTCTGCTGCAGCACGTCCACCCGGCGCTTGACCGCGGGGGCCGACAGGCCCACCTTCTGGCCGATGGCCGCATAGCTCTCCCGGCTGTCCTGGACCAGTGACGCAATGATCTGCCGGTCAATATCGTCAACACGCAACAATTCGCTCCTTCCGTGAGCGCAATCACATTGAATGATTCACTATCGGCCCGTTAGACTTTAGATGTCAACCGAGGGACAGCCCCTCGCCGGGACCTCCGGCGACCCAGCCTCGGACCCACGGATCTTCTCGCCCCGCGCACAGAAAGCTCGATGTTCCCATGGCTCTGCTCTTCGTCTTCGGTCTCCCCGCCCTCCTCTTCACCGCCATCGGCCGGGCCGCGGCCCCCGCCGGCATCCGTGCCGGGGGCGCCCTGCGCCGCGCCGGCAGCGACCTCGCCCGCGGGCTCCGCGTGTGCGCCATGACCTCCCCGCAGTACCTGACCGGCGGGTCGCACGCCGGCCGCTGACCCGGGCGCTCCGGCGCCGACGACGACACCGGAGCAGCACCCCCGGCGGCCCGGCCTCTCACGAGAGGCCGGGCCGCCGCGTGTTAACTTCTTGTTGCCGTGACAAGATCGCACTTCGGACGACAGGCGTGTCTGTTGCCAACGGCCCTCCGGCAGGGTGTAGTGGTGAGATGCAGATCACACAAGCGGCACCCATGGCGACCGTGGCCGAGGACGTCGAGTGGCTGGCGGCCATCGACAACGCCATCAACTCGGCGTTCGCCCCCATCACCGAGGTCTTCTCGACCATCGTCTTCGTCCCGATCACCGTCGCGGGCGTCAGCTTCCCGTTCGTCGTGGCCTGGCTCATCGCGGCCGGCGTGATCTTCACCGTCTACTTCGGCTTCATCCAGTTCCGCGGCCTCAAGGTCTCCTGGGACGTGGTCCGGGGCAAGTTCTCGTCCAAGGACGACCCCGGTGAGGTCCCCCACTTCCAGGCCCTGACCTCCGCACTGTCCGGCACCGTGGGGCTGGGCAACATCGCCGGTGTCGGCGCGGCGATGGCCCTCGGCGGGCCGGGCGCCACCTTCTGGATGATCTGCGCCGGCCTGCTCGGCATGGCCACGAAGTTCGCGGAGTGCACGCTCGGCGTGAAGTACCGCGAGGTCCACGAGGACGGCACCGTCAGCGGCGGGCCCTTCCGGTACCTGCTCGTCGCCTACGGCAAGTTCGGCAGCGTCGTCGCCAAGATCTTCACCGGCATCTTCGCCGTCGCGATCCTCCTGTTCGGCGCCGCCGGCGGCAACATGTTCCAGGCCAACCAGACGTTCGCCCAGGCGCGCAACGTGACGGGCGGCCCCGACGGCTTCCTCGGCAGCGCCGGGGCGGCCCTCATCTTCGGCCTGATCCTCGCGGGCTTCGTGGGCCTGGTCATCATCGGCGGCATCAAGTCCATCGGCGCCACCACCAGCCGGCTGGTGCCGGCCATGGCCGCCGTCTACGTCACCGCGTGCCTGGTCGTCATCCTCGTCAACCTGCCCCAGGTGCCGGCCGCTTTCGCCTCCATCGTCGACGGCGCGTTCTCCCCGGAGGGCATGGCCGGCGGCGTCCTGGGCGTCATGATCGTGGGCTTCCAGCGCGCGGCGTTCTCCAACGAGGCGGGCCTCGGCTCCGCCCCGATCGCCCACTCGGCCGTCAAGACCCGCCGCCCCGTGAGCGAGGGGTTCGTGGCGATGTTCGAGCCCTTCGTGGACACCGTGATCATCTGCACCATGACCGCCCTCGCCATCATCATCGCCGGCGCCCCCAGCCTGCAGGCCGGCATCGACCAGGTGCAGGCCGGTGGGGGCGCTCCCGACGGCGTCATCCTCACCTCGGACGCCTTCGCCACGGTCATCCCCTGGTTCCCGATCATCCTGGCGATCGCGGTGATCCTGTTCGCCTTCTCCACCCTCATCACCTGGTTCTACTACGGCCTCAAGGCGTGGGAGTTCCTGTTCGGGCGCAGCCGGCTCAGCGACAACATCTTCCGCGGCATCTACCTGTTCTTCACCGTGGCGGGCACCGTCCTGACCTTCAGCGAGGTCATCGCCTTCGCCGACGCGGCGCTGTTCGTCTGCGGCTTCGTCAACCTGCTCGGGGTCTACCTGCTGCTGCCCGTCATCAAGAAGGAGATGAAGGAGTACCTCGCCGACCGCAAGAGCGGCACGCTGCACCTCCTCGGCAACGAGCCGTCGGACGGGTCCACCGCGGTCCGCAACGACGCCTGACCCACGGCGCGTCCGCACGATCGCATCACACGGCCGCACCGCACGGCCGACGCCCGGTCCTCGTTCCGAGGGCCGGGCGTCGCCGTGCCCGGAGCCCGACCGGCTGCGCCTACTCGGTGGTCCCGGCGTCGTCGGCGCCGGGCGCGCGCTGGGACTCGTTCCGGGACCTCCGCCAGGCGAGCACGCCCACGACCACCACGACCGCCCAGGAGGCGGCGACCACCGCCAGGGCCGGCCACGACGGCCGGGACGTGAAGGCCCCCACCGCGGCGAAGCTCACCTGGCCCGGCATCCCCCCCAGCAGGGTGGCCCCGAGGTAGTCGCGCTGCGGGATGCGCACGAGCCCCGCCCCGTAGCTGAGGGTCCAGTTGGGCACGACCGGCCGGAGCACGAGCACCGTGAGGAAGCCCTTCCCGACGAGCTTGCGCTCCACCGCCTCGACGCGGCTTCCCGCGAGCCGGTACAGGGCGTCGCGGCCGAGGAACCGGGCCAGCCAGTACCCCAGCCAGGCTCCGGCGGTGGTGGCGACGACCCCGACCACGCTGCCCTGGGCCATGCCGAAGAGGAACCCTCCGGACACGGCCATGATCGTCACCGGGACCGGCGTGGCCGCCACCAGGACGAACACCCCGGCGAAGACGAGGGGACCCCACGCGCCGAACCCCTCGACGAAGGTCCGCACCTGCTCCACGGTCGGCAGCTCGTGGCCGATGAGGTACCAGACGGCCACGCCCAGCAGCACCAGGAGCGCCCCGCCCTTGAGCGCGGTGATCCACGCCGGCCGCGCGCCGGGCTCGCGGGCCCCCGGCTCCGGCGCAGGTTCGGTGCTCACGTGCGCCACTGTACCGACCGCCGCCGCCGGCGCCGAGGGCCGGAGTGCCGGTCCCCCACCGGGCTCGGATAGTCTGCCCGCATGACCCAGGACGCCGCGACCCGCACCACTGCACTGACCCGGCGGCTGACCGCGCCCAACCCGGGGCCCATGACCCTGGACGGCACCAACTCGTGGCTGATCGGGGCGCCGGGGCAGCAGGACGTCGTCGTCGTGGACCCGGGTCCGGCCGACCGCGGCCACCTCGCCGCCCTGGCCGCGGCGGGGCGGACCGTGCTGACGCTGGTCACGCACCGCCACGTCGACCACACCGAGGCCGTCGACGACTTCCACGCGCTCACCGGCGCGCCCGTGCGCGCCTTCCTGCCGGAGTTCTGCCGCGACGCCGCCCCGCTGGCGGACCACGAGACGATCGAGGCCGCCGGGTGCCGGATCCGGGTGCTGCACACCCCTGGGCACACCTCCGACTCCGTGAGCTTCCACCTGCCCGACGACACGCCGGCCCCGGGCGGGGACGCCGAGGCCGCGGCGCGCGCCACGGGCTCTGTGCTCACCGGCGACACGGTCCTGGGCCGGGGGACCACGATGCTCGACCACCCGGACGGGAGCCTGGGCGACTACCTGCGCTCGCTGCAGCGCCTGGCGGTGCTGGGCGACGCCCTGGTGCTGCCGGCGCACGCGGACGTGCGGGAGGACGTCGAGGCGGTGTGCGAGGAGCTCCTCGAGCACCGCATGGAGCGTCTCGCGGAGGTGCGGGAGGCCCTGCGGAGCCTGGGCCGCGCGGCGACCCTCGAGGCCATCACGGCCAGGATCTACGCCGACGTCCCGGCGCACGTGCTGCCCGCCGCCCGCAGCTCGGTGGGCGCGCAGCTGGCCTACCTCGGCTTCTGATCCTCGTCCGCGGACCCGGGCGGGGCCGCAGCCCCGGCCCGGCCGGTCAGCGCAGGGGCGCGAGGGCCTCCCCCGCGGCGCCGGCCTCGCCGTAGGTCGGCTCCCGGCGCTTGAGCCAGCCGATCACGGCGTAGGTCACCGGCATGACGAGCACCTCGACCAGGACCTTGTACACGTAGCCCACCACCACGTAGTTGAGGAAGTCCCCCGCCGTGGTGATGCCGATGACCGGGGCCGCCACGGTGCAGAAGACCACGGTGTCCACGAGCTCGCCCACCAGGGTCGAGCCGATGAGCCGCGCCCACAGGTGCTTCTCCCGGGTGCGGGCCTTGATCCGGACCATCACGAAGGCGTTGAGCAGCTGCCCCGCGAGGTAGCCCAGCAGGGATCCCGCCACGATGAGCGGGACCGGGCCGAGGACGGCCTCGAAGGCGGCCTGGCCGTCGTAGAACTCCGCCGGCGGCAGGGCGATGACGAGCCAGAACACGACCGAGGAGAACAGCCCCGCGGCGAACGAGGTGACGATGGCCCGGCGGGCGGAGCGGAAGCCGTAGACCTCCGCCACGACGTCGCCGAGGACGTAGGCGAGGGGGAAGAGGAAGAACCCCCCGTCGGTGATGACGGGGCCGAAGGCGACCCCCTTGGTCGCGGCGACGTTGGAGAGCACCAGGATCACGCAGTACGCCGCCACGACGAGGTCGAAGTGCGTGCGGGGGCGGCGGGCGAACCCGGCGGGGGCCGGGCCGGAGGAGGAGGACACGGTCGGTCACCAATCTGTCTTGACGCGGCGCCGGCCCGTGCGGGCGGACGCCGTGGTTCGATCTGTGCGGTGTGCTGGACGGACGCGGGGCCCCGCCTGCCACCCGGGAGCCCCTTCCCCGCCGCCGCGGGTCCCGGGCGGGGACCCGCGGACCGGCCGGAGACCGTCCGACAGTCTAGCCCCGGCGGTTGGCCCCGGCCCCGGACGGGGGCGCACAATGGCTCCCATGACCGACACCAGCACCGTTCCCACGCCCGCCGCCGCGGACCGCGCCGCCCAGCCGCCCGTGGCCCTGACGATCGCCGGCTCCGAGGCCACCGGCGGCGCCGGCGCCCAGGCGGACCTCAAGACCTTCCAGGAGCTCGGGGTCTTCGGCTCCCTCGCCCTCACCTGCATCGTCTCCTTCGACCCGGCCGAGGACTGGGGGCACCGCCTGTTCCCCGTGCCGCAGGACGTGCTGCGCGAGCAGCTCGAGGCGATCACGGCCGCCCACGAGCTCGACGCCGTCAAGATCGGCATGCTGGGCAGCCCCGAGACCATCGCCACCACGGCCGAGGTCCTCACCGCACTGGCGCCGCGCCACCTGGTCCTCGACCCGGTGCTCATCTGCAAGGGCCAGGAGCCGGGCGCGGCCCTGGACACGGACGAGGCGCTGAAGGCGAAGGTCCTGCCGCTGGCCACCTTCGTGACCCCGAACCACTTCGAGTCCCTCTCCCTGTCCGGCATGGACGAGATCAGCACCGTCGAGCACCTCGTGGAGGCCGCGCGGCGGATCCACGAGACGTCCGGTGCCGTGGTCCTCGCCAAGGGCGGGGTCCGTCTCGCCGGCCCCGACGCCGTCGACGTCTTCTACGACGGGACCACCCTCGAGGTGCTCTCGGAGCCCAAGGTCGGCGAGGTCCCCGTGGCCGGGGCGGGCTGCACGCTCGCGGCCGCGGTCGCCGCGGAGCTGGCGAAGGGGGCCGAGCCCCTCGACGCGGCCCGCGCCGCGAAGGCCTTCGTCTCCGCGGGCATCCGGCGCCGGCTCAGCTCGCGCGCCCCGTTCGACTCCCTCTGGCAGGGCGGCTCGGCCGCCGAGCGGTGAGCGGGTGAGGGCCCGGACGCCCGCCGGCCGGTCCGGCGGGCGTCCGGCCCGCGAGGCCGTGGAGCCCTGTTCTGCTGAGGGTTTCCTGGACGTTTCCCCAGACCTTCTGTGCGGAGGAGCCGAATTCCCGGAAACGGTGGTGTCATAGTCAGACATACCGTCACCAAGGCTCAGCACAGTGTGCATAATTTGGTGACACGCACAGATAAGGTGTCATCATGCCTCGTATTTCTGCGGCCACCAATGCCGCGCAGCGGGAGAACACCAAACGAGCGATCCTCGACTCCTTCGGCCAGCTGCTCTACCAGCAGGGCCTCACCGGGCTGACCATGACGCACGTGGCCAAGAACGCCGGCGTGGGCCGCACCGCGGTCTACAACTACTTCGCGGACATGGGCGAGCTGCTCGTGGCCTACGCCCTGGACGAGACCGAGCGGTTCATGACCGATCTGCGCCGCGACCTCGAGGGCGTCGCCAACCCGGTCGACCGGCTCGCCGTCTACATCCGTGCCCAGATCGAGGACCTCACGCGGCGCCACCTGCCCCCGGGTCCCACCATGCGCACCGTCCTCTCCCCGGAGGACTACCAGAAGCTGGGCGAGCACGTGGGCGAGCTGCAGGGCCTGCTCGCCGCGATCCTGCGGGACGCGATCGGCCAGTCCTATCTGCCGCCGGGCGACATCTCGGAGCTCGCCGCCCTGGTCCACGGCTCCCTGACCGCCGCGGCGGACCGCGGGCAGAACTCCGACCAGGACCGGGCGGCGCGGGAGCAGCACATCCGCTCCACCGTCCGCTTCATCCAGCAGGGCCTGGGGGCGCAGTTCGACGCCGAGGGCCACCCCGTGCCGCTCGCCCCCGAACGGCCTCCGCTCAGCGCCGCGTCCTGACCGCGCCCCGCTCCGCACGCGCACCCGGTGCGGGGCCGAGCTCCAGCACGCGCGCGTGCATCACCGTGCGGTGGTGCAGCGCGGTGCGCAGCGCCCGGTGCAGCCCGTCCTCCAGGTAGAGGTGGCCGTCCCACCGCACCACGTGCGGGAAGAGGTCGCCGTAGAACGTGGAGTCCGCGTCCAGCAGGGTGGCCAGGTCGAGGGTGGTCTTCGTGGTGACCAACTGGTCCAGGCGGACCCGGCGCGGCGGGACGCCGGACCAGTCCGTCGGCGTGACCAGACCGTGGTCCGGGTACGGACGGGAGTCGCCCACGGCCTTGAAGATCATGCGTTCATCCTAGGGGCGGGCCCCGCGGCGCACGGGGAGCCACCGCCCGGCGCGCTGCCGGTGGCCCGTGCACCCCCGGCCCCGGCGGCGCACGTGCCGCCGGGGGCGCCGGCGGTTCCGGCGGGGGATCCGCAGGGACCGCCGCGCACCCCCGGGGGTCGGCTCCGGAGTCAGCTCCGGGTCACGGTGACGGCCCGGGTGGTGGCGTTCCACTCGATCCGGCCGCCGGTGTAGTTCTGGGCCATGCCGCTCGAGGTGCTGAACTCGTCGGTGGTCGGGTAGCCCAGGCCCCGCTCGTGGCCCAAAGCCGCCCACTTCCGGCCGATGGCCCCGTACTCCTTGATCGCGTTCGAGCCGGTGCGCGAGGACCACATGATCTTGGTCCGCTTCCCGGACGCGTCGAAGACCTGGTAGGCCCCGCCGTCGGCGGTCCGCTTCTCGTCGGTCCGCGGCGGGCCGTAGCTGCCCGCGTAGCCGTCGGCAGCGAACTTCCGGCCGATCGACCCGCCGTAGTCGACCATCCGGGTCCCGGTGGCCTTGGACCAGTAGAGGGCCTTGTCCCGGCCGTCGGCGCCCGCGAAGCGCTGGTAGACGGAGCCGTGCCCGGAGGCGTACTCCGCGCTGACCGGCGTGGCCCACGCGGTGCCGCCCAGCGCCGCCCACGTGCGCCCGATCGCCCCGGTGAGCTGGTAGCCGTTGACGACGTCGTTGCCGGTGGGCGAGACGGTCCCGGGCGCCGGGGCCGCGCCGGTGCCGGAGTAGAGACGGTCGACGTCGTCGCCGACCAGGTCGGCCAGGTCGTAGTTGGTGTGGTGCAGCCCGGCCATCACCACGCGGTCGGCCTTCGCGAAGCCGGCGTTCCGGTAGGCGGCCGCACCCTTGCCGGCCGCCTCCAGCGCGGACCAGTTGGACGGCTGGGTGGCGCCGTAGCTGTCGAGGGAGCCGACGTACCAGGTCGGGTCCGTGGCCCGGAGCGCGGCGTCGGGGGTGCTCTCGAGCCGGCCGTTGTAGACGCCGCCGCCGCCGATCAGGGTCGACCCGCCGCCCCGGATCCAGCCGGCGCGGTCGGAGAGCACCTCGGTGGAGATGAACTCCGCGCCGCCGGAGTACCCGGCCAGGTGGATGCGGGTCGTGTCGACACGCTGCTCGGAGACGACCCTGGCCGCCAGGGCGCGGAACCAGTCACCGACCGCCTCGCTGTTCGAGGTCCAGGACCGGTTGGCGGGGGCGACCGGCACCACGAGGATCATGTTCTTGGCAGCGGCCCGGGCGGCCATGGTCCTGAGCATCGAGGCGGTGGGGCGCTGGGCGTAGTACTGCCCGTCGCCGTCGAAGTAGAAGACCACGCCGACGGCCTTGGACCGGTCGACGCCGGCGTCGTAGAGGTGGTACTGCGAGGAGACGCCGGCGGCGGTGTGGACCGTGCTGGTCGTCGAGGCGTGGGCCGGGGCGGTCGCCCCGACCATCGTGCCGGCGAGCATCGCGCCGGCCAGGAGAGCGGCGGGCAGGGCGGTCGAGGGCATGGGGAACGAAGGCAGCTTCAAGGAGGACCTCTTGGGGGGATAGAGGACGGGGGGAGAACAGCCGGGGGGGCAGCTGCTGGTGCGGCGGAACAGCCCGTTCCGTCACATCAGCAGGGTATTGCATTAGCGAACACAGGTGGTGGAGCGACGCAACGTTACGATGTGGTCCTGATCCGTCGTCACCCCCCCCCGGAGAGACCCCCCATGACCCTTCGCCCCCTGGCGCTGGCCGCCCTCCTGATCTTCGCCCCCGCACCGGGGGCGGCCCACGCCGTCGAGACCCCGCCGTCTCCCGCACCGGCCGCCGGGTCCCCCGCCGAGGAGCCCGCGCCCGAGCCTGCGCCGGACGAGGGGCCGGGCGGTGCGGCCGACCCCCTGCCGGACCCCGGCCCGGCCGAGACCCCCGCCTCCGCACCCGAGGACGCTCCGGCGCCCGAGGCCGGCGGCACACCGGCGGACGACCGCCCCTCCCCCGCCGCCGAGGGGCCCACGGCGCCGGGGAACGGCGCGGACCCCGCCGGGAAAGGTCCGGCCGGCCAGGACCGCACCGGGGAGCTCGGCGCCGAGGAGGTCACGGCGGAGGCGGACGCCGGGACCCCGGCGGACCGGAGCGCGCACGCGGTGGATCCCCCCGCCATGGAGCAGGCCTCCCTCGTGGGACCCGGTGCCGCCGCGGCCCACCGTCCCGGCTCCGGAGCCCTGCTCCGGCACGCCCCCGCAGCCCGGGGGCAGATGCTGCCCGGACAGCAGCAGGTGAGCCCCGGGACGCTCACGCGCATCTCGCTGGGGACCGTGACCCGGGTCCCCGCCCAGGACGCGCCCGCCGGCTCCGCCGCCACCGGGTGGGTCGTGGGGCTCTTGGTGGTGGGCGCCGCGGCCGCCGCCGTCCTCCACCGTCGGAGCGTGAGGCACCCCGGCGAGAGCTGACCGCTCCCGTCGTCCGAGGGCTCGGACAAGGTGTCGTGGTAGAATTCTCGACCTGCACTGCAAGGGCACAACTCGGTCACACCGCACGCGGAGGTGACGATGGTGGACCTGCTGGAGCGTGATCAGGAGTTCCGTGCGCTGCACGCGGCTCTGCGCGACGCCGCACATGCCCGCGGCTCCGTGGTGCTCGTGACCGGCGAGCCGGGCATCGGGAAATCCGCGGTCGTGGAGCGTTTCGGTGCCGAGGTCGCGGGCCGAGCCCGCTGGTTGCGGGGCTTCTGCGACGACCTGGCGACACCGCGGCCGCTGGGCGTCTTCCGCGACTTCTCGGAGGAGCTTCCGCAGCCGCTCGCCGACGCGCTCCGGCAACCGTCCGTCCCGGCGTCGTTCCCCTCCATGCTCCTGGAGCACCTTCGGTCCGTCGACGGCCCCAGCGTCCTCGTGCTCGAGGACGTCCACTGGGCGGACCAGGCCACCGTCGACGCCGTCGTCGTCCTCGGCCGCCGGATGGCAGACCTGCCCGCCGTGCTCCTGCTGACCTATCGCCCGGGCGAGGTGGACCCGGGTCAGCCCCTGCGTGCCGCGATCGCCGCCGTGCGGGGCACCACCTCGGCGCACCTGGAGCTCGCTCCCCTCTCGTCCGCCGCCGTGGCCCGGCTGGCCGGTCCGGACGCCGAACGGGTGTTCGCCCTCTCCGGCGGCAATCCGTTCTTCGTCACCGAGCTGATCGCCGGACGGGGGGATTCGCCTCCGCCTTCCCTGGCGGACGCCGTCATGGGACGAGTCGCCCAGCTGGAGGACGCCTCCCGGGAGCTGCTCGAGCTGATCTCCATGGTCCCCGGCCGGATGGCCACGGACGTGCTGGACATCGCCGAACCCGGTTGGTCGCTGGCCGTCGAGCAGCTCGAGCGGCGGCAGCTGCTCACCAGCGACCCGCGGCACGTGCGCTTCCGGCACGCCTTGACCCAGGCCGCCGTCCGTTCCAGCGTGCTGCCGGGACGACGCCGGGTCCTGCACGGCACGATCCTGCAGGCGCTCCAGGAGGTGCGGGCGGACCCTGCTGAACTCGTCCACCACGCCGAGGCGGCCGGAGACACGGACGTCGTCGCGGAGCAGTCGCCGGTCGCCGCACGGCTGGCGCGCGTGGCCGAGTCCCACCGGGAAGCCTTCTCGCACTTCCGCCGGGCCTCGGACTTCGCCGACCGGCTCCCCCGGAGGACCGGGCACAGATCTGGGAGGAGCTGGCGCGCAGCGCCTACCTGGTGGGCCGGACAGAGGACGCGCTCACCGCCGTCACCCGTGCCGTCGAGCTGCGCACCGGGCTGGGACATCAGGAGGCGGTGGTCCGCTGCCTGACCTTCCGGGCGCACCTGCACTGGTTCAGGGGTGCCGGGAAGGCCGCCCGGGAGGACGCGGAGGCAGCGCGCACAGGGCTCGGCCTCCGCGCCTCCCCGGCTGCCCGTGCCCGGGCCTACGTGCAGTCCGCCGAGCTGGCCATGCTGGCCGGGCACGCGGCGGACAGCCGGCTGTGGGGGCAGCAGGCGGCGGACCTCGCCGGTGAGGACGCCGAGGTCCGCACGCGCGCCCTCACCAGCATGGGCGCCATGCGCATGCAGCTGGACGCCGACGACACCGCGCCCCTGCTCGCGGCCCTGCGTCTCGCCCAGCGGTCGGGTCAGCACCACAGCGCCATGCTCGCCTACACCGCGCTGGCCTACGTCAGCTTCCAGTGGGTCAGGCCGGAAGACGCAATGGCCCACTGCGAAGGAGGCCGGGACTACGCGCGGACCCACGAGGTGGAAGCCATGGCCGCCTACCTCGACGCCGTCGAGGCATGGCTGCTCCTGCGACGGGGCGAGTGGACGAGAGCGGCACACCTGGCCGGTGCCAGTCTGCGGAGCGCCCCGTCCGCGGCCGGCACGGTGACGGGGCTCCAGGCCCGCACCGTGCTGACCGAGCTCGCCCTCCGGCGCGGTGACGCCGACGCCGACGAGCTGCTCGCCTCCCTCGCCGTGGATGCCGACCGCACCGGCGAGCTCAAGCGGATGCAGCCGGTGCTCGAGCTCCAGGTGGAGCGTGCCCTGCTCCACGGCGAGCCGCTGCCGGTGGAGCGGATCGAGGAGGTCGCCCGCATCGTCGGCCGAACCCCGCTCGGGACCGGCTGGGGCCGCGGACGGGCCGCCGCCTGGGCCACCGTGTGCGGGCTGTCCCCACGAGCACCGGAGCCGGCTTCGGCCCCGCATGCGGCGATGGCGGCCGGCGACTGGGTGGCCGCGGCCGACGCGTTCGGCGCGGTGGGCTGGTCCTACGACCGTGCGCTGCTGCTCTCGCTCACCAGCGAGGAGAGCACCCTGGCCGAGGCCGTCGGCCTCGCCCGGAGCCTGGGCGCCGCACCGCTGGAGAAGCGGGCCGGCGATCGGATGCGAACGCTGGGGATGCCGGTTCCCCGAGGCCCCCACGCCTCGACCCGTGCCCATCCCGACCAGCTCACGGGCCGTCAGGCGGAGGTCCTGGGCCTCGTCGCGGAGGGTCTGAGCAACCCGGAGATCGCCTCCGCCCTGCACATCTCGCGACGCACGGTGGAGCACCACGTGGCCGATGTCCTGACCAAGCTCGACGTGTCCACGCGCACCGCGGCGGTCGCGCGTCTCATGGCTCGCGAGGACCCGGGCAGCGGCGCCTCCGTGACGTGGGTGGAGCTCGACGCAAAGATGGGTGAGGACACCGATCCGGGGCCCCCACCGCGTTCCTAGGCTGGTGGCAGGCGGTCCGTCCGGGACCGCCGAGCACACACCACCGGAGGAGGCGACTGTCGTGACCGACACCAGCACGACCAGGACCAATGGGATCGACGTGAGGGCGCTGACCGAGACGATCGACGCTGTCCAGGCCGACCCCGCCGCGGGAACCTTCATCTTCCGCGCCCGGAGCACCTGGCAGGACGGCACCTGCAACGTGGGCGAGATCGGGACGTTCACCCACGCCGGGCAGGAGGACCAGAGCCGCGCGGCCGCGTTCGTGCTGCACGGGGACGAGCCCCCCGTGCTGCTGGGCAGCAACAAGGGGCCCAACGCCGTGGAGCTGCTCCTGCAGGGCCTCGCGTTCTGCTACGCCGTCGGCTTCGTGGCCAATGCCGCGGCCCGGGGGATCGAGATCGAGCGCATGGAGTACGAGATCGAGGGAGACCTCGACGTGCGCGCCTTCCTCGGCCTCGACGGCGGGCGTCCCGGCTTCACCAGGATCCGCGCCACCGGGCGGGTCTCCTCGCCGAACGCCACCCGGCAGCAGCTCGAGGAGCTCTGCCAGTACGTCCAGGACACCTCGCCCGTGCGTGATTCCCTGGCCAACGCCGTGCCCGTGGAGACCACGCTCGACGTCGTCTGAGGAGGCGACCGGCACGACCACCACATCTCCGGCACCCGTGGACCAGGACGTGCTGCCGGCGAAGGTCCGGAAAATGTACCGTGCCGTGGCCGAGCGGCCGGAGCAGGCACGGCGGGCGAGCGGTTCGGCGTCGGGAGCGTCTCCGTGCCGGCACGGAAGGCCTGTTGAGCCGGCCGGAGCCGCCGGCGGCTTCGGAAGGACCGAAAAGAGCCGCTCCCGCCGGTGATTGCACCGGCGGGAGCGGCTCTGGTCGCTGCGGAGGATGGGGGATTTGAACCCCCGAGGGCGTGAACCCAACACGCGTTCCAGGCGTGCGCCATAGGCCGCTAGGCGAATCCTCCAGGCACGCACGTCGCGGCGGCCTGACGGCGCCGGAACATGCGGGGTCCAGCATAACCGAAGCTCGGGGCAATGCCGAATCCACGGCTCCGCCCGCCGGGTTTCGACCCGCCCCGCCGCATCCGCTAGACTCTCTGACAGCCCCTCGCGTGGCGTCATCCTGTTGAACTCCCCCAGGACCGGAAGGTAGCAAGGGTAAATGGGCTCTGGCGGGTGCGCGAGGGGTCTTCTCGTCCCCGCGGCGGCCCGCGTCCCCAGCGCCGATCCGCCCGGCCCGCCTGTCGGATTCCGTCGCTAAGGTGTCATCTGTGACTACCGCCCTGTACCGCCGCTACCGCCCGGAGACCTTCGAGGACGTCATCGGCCAGGAGCACGTGACCGAGCCGCTGATGACGGCGCTGCGCAAGGACAGGGTCAGCCACGCCTACCTCTTCTCCGGCCCGCGCGGCTGCGGCAAGACCACCTCCGCCCGCATCCTGGCCCGCTGCCTCAACTGCGCGGAGGGCCCCACCGCGACCCCCTGCGGCCGCTGCGACAGCTGCCGCGACCTGGCCCGGGACGGCGCCGGGTCCCTCGACGTGATCGAGATGGACGCGGCCAGCCACGGCGGCGTGGACCACGCCCGTGACCTGCGCGAGCGCGCCACGTTCGCCCCCGTCCGGGACCGGTACAAGATCTTCATCATCGACGAGGCGCACATGGTCACGCGCGAGGGCTTCAACGCCCTGCTCAAGATCGTCGAGGAGCCGCCGGAGCACATCAAGTTCATCTTCGCGACCACCGAGCCGAGCAAGGTGCTCACGACCATCCGGTCCCGCACCCACCACTACCCCTTCCGCCTGGTCCCCACCGAGCCGCTCATGCACTACCTCGAGCAGCTCTGCGCGGAGGAGCACGTGCAGGTGGCCCCGGGCGTGCTCTCCCTGGTGGTCCGCGCCGGCGCCGGCTCCGTCCGCGACACCCTCTCCGTGCTCGACCAGCTGATGGCCGGCTCCGACGAGCGCGGCATCGGCTACGACCTCGCCGTGGCCCTGCTGGGCTACACGCACGGCGCCCTGCTCGACGACGTGGTCGACGCCTTCGCGTCCGGGGACGGCGCCACGGTCTTCCGCGCGGTGGACCGCGTGGTCCAGACGGGCCAGGACCCGCGCCGCTTCGTGGAGGACCTCCTCGAGCGGTTCCGGGACCTGATCATCGTCAACGCGGTCCCCGAGTCGGCGGGCAACATCCTGCACGGCATGCCCCAGGACCAGATCGCCCGGCTGCGCAACCAGGCGTCCCAGCTCGGAGCGGCGGAGCTCTCCCGCGCCGCGGACATCACGAACACGGCCCTCACCGAGATGACGGGGGCCACCTCGCCCCAGCTGCACCTCGAGCTGCTGTGCGCGCGCATCCTCCTGCCCTCCTCGGAGGACACCACGCGCGGGGTCACGGCCCGCGTGGACCGGCTGGAGCGGCGCCTGAGCATCGGCCGGGGCGCCGCTCCGGCCACCGGTCAGGAGGAGCCCGCCGCTCCGGCACGGACCCCCGAGACCCCTGCGGCGGCGACCGCTCCTGCCGCCCCGGCCGAGGACCGGACCGCCCCGGGCCCCGGGCCCGCCCCCGCACCGCAGCGGCCGGGTCCGGCGGCGCCCGGCGCGGAAGCGCAGCAGACGCCCCCGCAGGAGGCGGACCGGCGGGAGCCGGTCGCGCCGGACACCGGGCCGGCCCGGGCGCCCGGCGAGCGCCCGTCCGTCCGGGAGGACCACGGGCAGGACCGGCCCGGGGAGCAGGATCCGTCCACCGGACGGGACCGGCCCGCCGAACGGCAGCAGCCCCCGGCCGCCGAGCAGCCGTCCGGCCAGGACACGCCCCGGGCGGGCGAGCCCGGCGGCAACGAGATCGACCTGCTGCGCGCCTCCTGGCCGGAGATCGTCAACGCGCTCGCGGACATCCGCCGGGTCGCCTGGTTCACGGTCCAGCGGGGCACGCCGCAGTCCTTCGACGGCAAGGTGCTGCGCATCATGTTCGACGCCGAGGGCGACCTCATGAACTTCCCCCGGTTCGAGGACGACCTGCGCCAGGCGGTGCAGCAGATCCTCGGCATCGACTGCCGCGCGGAGGCCGTTCCCCCGGGCGGCGGCGGGCACGGCCGGGGCGGCGGCGGGGGGACCCCGCGCGGCCCCGAGCCGTCGACGCGCCCGTCCGGGCACCGGGACGAGCCCCGGGCCGGGGCCGGAGGACCGCACCCCGCGCAGCGCGCGGCCGGGCCCGGGACCCCGGGCGGCCCGGAAGGGCGCCCCGCCGGGCAGGACCGGCCGGGCCGTCCGCACGGCCAGGGGCGGCCCGAGGGCCAGCACGGCCAGGACCGGCCCGAGGGCCCACGCGGCCAGGACCGGTCCGAGAGCCCGCGGGGCCGGGCGGAGCGGCCGGTTCCGTCCCGGGCTCCGGGCACGCCACCGGCCGGCGCGCCCGCGACCGCGCCGGAAGCGGCAGCGGACGCAGCGCCCCGGGACGGGGCCGGCGGCGGGCAGGACCCGTGGGACGCGCACGGGGTGCCCGCCACGGATGCTCCCCCGGAGTGGACCGACCCCGCCTGGGCGCAGGAGCCCGTGCACAGCTGGTCCGTGGCCGCCATTCCTCAGGGGGGTGCCGCGCCCGAGGACCCTGCCGGCCCCGCCTCCCGCGCGCCGGCGCAGCCCGCCGACCGGCCCCGGGAGCCGGCACCGGAGCAGCCGGCCGGCCCACCGGCGCAGCAGGCCGGGCCGCAGCCGGCGCCGGCCCGGGCTGCCGGCCCCGAGTCGGCCGGGAGCCCCGCTCGGTCCGCCGCCCGTGCGGCCCCTCCGGTCCGGACCGGGACCCCGGGGGCGCGGGACCGGGACGTCCCCCCGGCCGACGACGACGTCCCGCCGCCGGAGGAGCCACCCCATCCGGAGGAGCCTCCCTATCCCGACGAGCCCCCTTATCCCGACGACCCGGACGCGGCGCCCCCCGAGCAGTGGCGGCCCGCGGCCCCCGCACCGCGGAGCCCGGACGCCGGACGCGGCCCCGGTGGCCGGTCCGGGAACGGGCCCGGCAACGCGTCCGGGAGCACCGCCACAGCTCCTGCCGCCCGCCCGCCGGCGCAGCCGGACGAGCCCCGGAACGCACCGGGCGCCGCGCCCTCGGTTCCGGCGGCGGGTGCGGCCCCGGCCGCCGCTCCCGCCGCCCCGCGGCAGGCTCCTCCGGCGCCCGCTCCGGACGGCGCCGACCGGAGCGCGCGGCTGAGCTTCCGGGAGCGCCACGCCGCCGCCATCGCCGCCGGACGGCAGGCGCCCGGGACCGCCGCGGCGCCGCAGGACGGCGGCGTAGAATGGGACGACTCCTTCGTGCCCAGCTCGGACGACGAGGCGCTCGAGGACTCCACCCTCTACGGCCGCGCCGCGATCGAGCGGATCCTCGGGGGCATGCTGATCGAGGAGCGGGACCTCCACGCCGGGGAGTGAGCTGGGGAGCGAGCCGGGGCGGCCACGCACCGGCACCCCGGTGACGCCGTGGCCGAGGACGAGCAGGAGGGCCGCGCACCGGCCCGGAAATCGAGGGAAACGTGTACGAAGGCGCCGTTCAGGAACTGATCGACGAGCTGGGCCGGCTGCCCGGCGTCGGACCGAAGTCCGCGCAGCGGATCGCGTTCCACCTCCTCGACGCCGACAAGGAGGAGGTCCGCCGGCTGGCGGACGCCATGACGGCGGTCAAGGACAAGGTGAAGTTCTGCCGGATCTGCGGCAACGTCTCCGAGCTCGACGAGTGCGCCATCTGCCGTGACGCCCGCCGGGACGACAGCGTGATCTGCGTGGTCGAGGAGTCCAAGGACGTCATGGCCATCGAGCGCACCCGCAGCTTCCGCGGGCGCTACCACGTCCTCGGCGGGGCCATCAGCCCCATCCAGGGCATCGGCCCCGACCAGCTGCGCATCCGGGAGCTCATGACCCGGCTCTCCGGCGACACCGTGCAGGAGGTCGTGCTCGCGACCGACCCGAACCTGGAGGGCGAGGCGACCGCCACCTACCTCTCCCGCATGCTGAAGACCCTGGGGATCCGCGTGACCCGCCTGGCCTCCGGGCTGCCCGTGGGCGGCGACCTCGAGTACGCCGACGAGGTGACCCTGGGCCGGGCGTTCGAGGGCCGGACGGTCGTCGCCTGACCCGCCGCGCTACGATGTCCTGGTGCCCTGCCGCGGGGAGCGGGTGCACGGACCGGGGCCGACCGCCGGTGCCCGGCCACTCTCGACCACAGGAGTTGAACCCATGAGCCTGATCGTGCAGAAGTTCGGTGGATCCTCCGTCGCGGACGCCGACGGCATCCGCCGCGTTGCACGGCGGATCGTGGAGACGCGCAACCGGGGCCACGACGTCGTCGTCGTCGTCTCCGCGATGGGCGACACCACGGACGAGCTCCTCGACCTCGCCCACGAGGTCACCCGCAAGCCCCCGGCCCGTGAGCTCGACATGCTGCTCACCGCCGGCGAGCGCATCTCGATGGCGCTGCTGGCCATGGCGGTCTCCGGGATGGGCGCTCCCGCCCAGTCCTTCACCGGTTCCCAGGCCGGGATGGTCACGGACGGCGCCCACGGCGCGGCCCTGCTCGTGGAGGTGAACCCGCAGCGCGTGCGCGAGTCCCTCGACCAGGGCAACATCGCGATCATCGCCGGGTTCCAGGGCGTGCACCGCTCGACCAAGGACATCACCACCCTGGGCCGCGGCGGCTCGGACACCACCGCCGTGGCGCTGGCCGCCGCCCTCGACGCCGACGTCTGCGAGATCTACTCCGACGTCGACGGCGTGTTCACCGCCGACCCGCGCATCGCGCCCCGGGCGCGCAAGCTGGACGTGGTCAGCAGCGAGGAGATGCTCGAGCTCGCCGCCAACGGCGCGAAGATCCTGCACCTGCGCTGCGTCGAGTACGCCCGCCGCTTCGGCGTGAAGCTGCACGTCCGCTCGTCCTTCACCCAGAACGAGGGCACCTGGGTCATCCCGGGCCCCGAAGACGCCGCCACCTCCCCGAAGGAGATCCCGTTGGAACAGCCGCTCATCGCCGGCATCGCCCACGACCGCAGCCAGGCGAAGGTCACCGTCGTCGGAGTGCCGGACAAGCCCGGCATCGCCGCCCGGATCTTCCGGCTGCTCGCCGAGGCCAAGGTCAACGTGGACATGATCGTGCAGAACATCTCCACCGGCGACAACCCTTTGACGGACCTCTCCTTCACGGTGGACGAGTCCCAGGGCGACCTCGCCATGAGCCTGCTGCGCGCCGCCGAGGAGAAGATCGGCTACGCGGGCCTGGAGTACGACGACCAGGTCGGCAAGCTGTCCCTCGTGGGCGCCGGCATGAAGTCGAACCCCGGGGTGACGTTCACGTTCTTCGAGGCGCTCGCGGCCGCGGACATCAACATCGACATGATCTCCACCTCCGAGGTGCGGATCTCGGTGGTCACGGCCGCCGACCGGCTCGACGAGGCCGTGCGCGTGGTGCACAGCGCCTTCGGCCTGGACACCGACGAGGAGGCCACGGTCTACGCGGGAACCGGTCGCTGATCCGCGTGCCCCGCTCCACCGGCCCGTCGACGACGGGGCGGGTCCGGTGACCCGCCCCGTCGTCGTCCTGCCCCGCGAGGAGTGGGAGCCGCGGGCGCACGCGCACGAGCAGCGCGCGGCGCGCTACGCCGATCCCTTCGTGGCCCGCCGCCACCGCGGGCAGAAGCACCCGGTCGAGGACTTCCTGTTCACCTACTACACGCTCAAGCCCGCGCAGCTGAAGCGCTGGCACCCCGGGGCGGGCACCGTGCTGCTGGACGCCGCCGAGCGGGCCGGGGAGAAGTTCTACCGCCCGCTCACCGGGCCCGAGCTCGCGGGCCTCGGGCTCTCCCCCGGGGACGGGGCCGTGGCCGTCGACGACGACGCCTTCCGCGACCGGCGGGCCCCCGCGGTCGACTTCGCCCGGTCGGTGCTGGGCGCGCACGCGGCCAATGCGGGCTTCTTCGGCTGCTTCGGCCTCCACGAGTGGGCGATGGCGTACCGCTCGGCGGACAACGACATCCGGCACGAGCAGCTGGAGCTGCGGCTCGGAGCCGCGGGCACGGACGCCGTGGTGGAGTCCGCCAGGATCCGGTGCACCCACTTCGACGCGTTCCGGTTCTTCCAGCCCCAGGCCGTGCCCCTCAACGAGCTGCGCCCCACCCGGGAGTCCCAGCGACGGATGGAGCAGCCGGGCTGCCTGCACGCCACCATGGACCTCTACAAGTGGGCGTACAAGCTGGTCCCGGCGATCCCGTCCGAGCTGCTGATGGACTGCTTCGAGCTGGCCTGGGATGTGCGGGCCACGGACATGGCGGCCGCGCCCTACGACCTCGCCGGCTGGGGCTACGAGCCCGTGCGGATCGAGACCCCGGAGGGCAAGGCCGAGTACGTGCGCCGGCAGCGGGAGTTCGCCCGCCGCGCGGAGCCGCTGCGCCGGCGGCTCGGCGCGGCGCTCGAGGTCCTCGACCCGGCCCGCGCCACCGAGGGCGCCGCGGCGTGAGCGCCTCCGGGGAGCCCGCCGGGGGCTGGGAGCGGATCGTGGCGGCCTCCGCCGTGCCGGCGCCGCTCGACTTCGTGACGGCGCCCTCCAGCACGGGGCAGGTGCTCGTCACCCGTGACGCCGGGGGCGTCCTGCACGTGCTGCGCAACACCTGCACGCACCAGCAGGCCACCGTGTGCCGGGAGGCCGCCGGGCGCGCCGGGACGTTCGAGTGCCCCAACCACTTCTGGGTGTTCGCCCCGGACGGGCGCTTCGTGGGGTCCCGGCTGGCCCTCGCCGCCGGCCGGGAGGCACCGCCGGATCCCGCCAAGGACCTCCCGGCGGCGGAGGTCGACGTGGTCGACGGCTGGGTCGTGGCCCGCTTCCACTGAGCCGCGATCAGCCGGCCGCGGCGGCCCCGTCGTCGTCGCGCCGCCGCCCCGCGCGCCAGGCCTCGACGTCGGCGCGCCGGATCCGGCGGTGGCTGCCCCGGTACTGCACCGGCAGGACGCCCTCGGAGGTGAGGTTGCGCAGATGGGTGGCCGAGATCCCGGCGAGCGCGGCCGCCTGCGAGGTGGTCAGCAGGTCCTCCGGGGAGCCGGCGGAGTCCTCGCCCTGGCGCGCGAGCCACGCCTGGACGTCCGTGCGCCGGATCCGGCGGTGGCTGCCCCGGTACTGCACCGGCAGGACGCCCTCGGAGGTGAGGTTGCGCAGGTAGGTGGCCGAGATCCCGGCGAGCGCGGCCGCCTGCGAGGTGGTCAGCAGCTCCTCGGCGCCGCTCGGCGGCCCGGCGGCGGAGGTCACCGCGGCGGACGTGACGGTGACGGCCTCCCCGCGGGTCAGCCGGGCCAGGAGATCCACGACGGCGTCGCGCGCGCCCTCCGGCAGGCGCAGGGAGGTGCCGTCCACGAAGACCGTCACGTCCCGGGACTCGAGGGCTTCCGCCAGGCGCTCGGCCTCCCGGCCGCTGAGCCCGGGGGTGGTGGTCGGAGGGTGCTGGGTCATGGGCCCATTGTCCCAGCACCGCCGGGACCCGGCGGTGCGCAGCGTTCCTCGACCACGAAGCCGCTGCGGGGAAGAGCCGGGAACCGGTTCAGCCGGATGGACAGGTCCTGCGGCGGCACCTCGAGCCCGGACGCCGCCAGGAGCCGCACGGCGCGCTTGAGCAGCTCCACGGTGCTCCACTCGCCGGGACAGCGGTGGCCCTCGTCGTGACGGCCGGCCCCCTGGGCGATGAGGTCGCGCGGGGACTCCTCCCAGCGCCTGCCGCGGAACCGCTCCGGGCGGAAGCTGTCCGGGTCCTCCCACAGCCGCGGGTCGTGGCAGGTCCCGTAGAGGTCGAGCACCACCCGGTCCCCCGCGGCGAAGCGGTGCCCGCGCCACTCGAAGGGCTCCCGCACCCGGCCGGGGACGGCCGGGAAGAACGGGTAGTGGCGGCGGACCTCCTGGGCGAAGGCCTCCAGGGCCGCCTCGTCGCCCGCGGCGAGGGCGCCCCGCCACCCGGGGTGCTCGTGCAGGGCCGTCGCGGCGAAGACGACGAACCTCGCCACCGCCACGGTGGGCCGCAGCACGTTGATCAGCTCCACCGCGGCGGTGCTCGCCGGCAGCGGGGCTCCGTCCGGCCCGCGGAGGTCCGCGAAGACCCTGAGGGCGGTGCGCGGTGCCGCCGCCAGGTCGCCGGCGCGCACGCGCTCGACCAGACCGGCGGCCCACCGCTCCGTGCCCAGGCGGCGGGCCCGGGCGTACCAGTTCGGCGGACCGAAGCGGCCGGCGTTGTCGATCATCAGCCGCAGCTCGCGGGTGCGCCGGGCGGCCTCGTGCGCGGGCAGCGGCACCCCGGCCCAGGCGCACGCGGTCCGGGCGAGGATCCCGCTGACCTCGTCGTGCAGGACGAAGCGCCCCCGGCCGGGCCAGGTCCGGGCGGCCTCCTGCCACGACCGCTCGAACAGGTCGCCGAGGCGCTGTCTCGCGTCCGGGCCCACGAGCTCCAGGAAGGCGTGCTTGCGGTGCCGGTGCACCGGCCCGTCGAGCGTCTGGACGGATCCCTCGTCCTGCAGCAGGTGCTTCGCGGACGGCGGCACGGCGCCCGCCCGCGTGAACCGGTCCCCGCCGTAGAAGAGCTCGGCGGCATCGGCGCCGCGCAGGAAGGTGACCGGGCGCAGGGCGAGCCGGCTCGTGAAGAGGTCCGCGCCCAGTGCCTCGCAGCGGGACGAGATGAACGGGTAGCCCTCCCGCAGGAGTGCGACGGTGCTGTCGAACGGGATGGTGGCCATGGCTCTCCTCCGTGCTGTCGGTCGCTGCCGTGCCGTCCGGCCACCCTATCGAGGCCCCTCCTCCGCCATCGAGGCCCCTCCACCGCCGGACGGACGCCGGGCAGGAGGGACCCGGGCAGGGGGGGCAGACAACGGGCGGTGCGGCTCCTACCCTGGAGGGACCGGAACGATCAGTGAACTGACGGACCACGTCCGGCGGACAGGAGGACCGAGATGACCACGGTGCGAGAGATCATGACCCCGGGCGCGGAGTGCGTCGGCGAGAACGAGACGCTCGAGGACGCGGCCCGGAAGATGAAGGACCTCGACGTGGGCGCCCTGCCGATCTGCGGGGAGCACGAGCGGCTGATGGGCGTGCTCACCGACCGCGACATCGTCGTGCGATGCCTGGCGATCGGCACCGACCCCCGGCAGGTCAAGGCGGGCCAGCTCGCCGAGGGCAAGCCCGTCACCGTCGGCGCGGACGACAGCGTGGAGGAGGCCGTCCGGACGATGACCGACCACCAGGTGCGCCGCCTGCCCGTGATCGACGGGCACGACCTCGTCGGGATGGTCAGCCAGGCCGACATCGCCCGGAGCATGCCCGAGGACCGCGTGGGCGAGCTCGTGGAGCTCATCTCGTTCGACAAGTACTGAGATCCGTGCCGGGCGCGGCCGGCCACCTGTCACGGCCCACCCGTGTCCTCCAGGACGAGCGCGGCGGTCAGCAGCGCGAGATGGCTCAGGGCCTGCGGGAAGTTGCCGAGGAACGATTCGTCCTCGGGGTCGATCATCTCGGTGTAGAGACCCACGTCATTGCCCAGTGCGAGCATCTCCTCCATGAGCTCGACGGCCTCCTCCCGCTGGTCCACGAGCGCGAGGGCCGCCACCGCCCAGAAGGAGCACGCGACGAACGCGCCTTCCTCGTGCTCCATCCCGCTGTAGCGGTGGAGCAGAGGTCCCCGGCCCAGTTCCCCGCGCAGCGCGTCGACGGTGGAGCGCATCCGGGGGCCTCGGTCGAAGCCGCTGATGGCGTGCAGCAGCACCGACGTGTCCAGTGCGTCCGTGCCGGGGTGCAGGACGTAGGCACCGCGCTCCGCGTTCCAGCAGTGCTCCTCGATCCACTCCGCGATCCGGTCCCGCTCGGCGCGCCACCGGTCCGCGCTGCCCGGGATCTGCCCGGCGTCGGCCAGGTGCACGGCGCGATCCAGTCCGTGCCAGCAGCCCATCTTGGAGCTGGTGTAGTGCCGGTGCTCGGGCAGCTCCCACATCCCGGCGTCGGTACGGCGCCACAGGTCGCAGATCTCGTCGGCGACGTCAGCCAGCATCCGCCCCGTCGCCGCGTCCAGCACGTTGCCGCCGCCCACGTAGAGGTCGACCATGTCGAACAGGTCGCCGAACACCCCCAGCTGCAGCTGGTCCGCCGCCGCGTTCCCCGAGACCACCGGGCCGATCCCCCGCCAGCCGGGCGCTTCGTAGACGGTCATCGCGTCGCCGGGCACCTCGCCGTCGAGGCGGTTGAGCACGTGCAGCTCCGGGGACTGGTCACGGGCCAGGCGCAGCAGCCAGGACACGGCCGCGTGCACGTCCTCCTGCTCACCCAGCCGGATGAGCGTGCGCAGGGTGTAGGCGGCGTCGCGGACCCACGCGAAGCGGTAGTCGTAGTTCTTGGTGCCCGCCCGGTTCTCGGGCAGTGACGTGGTCGCGGCGGCGGCTATGGACCCGGAGGGGGCGTGGCTGAGCATCTTGAGCGTCAGGGCGCTGCGCTCGACGTCGGCGCGGTACGGGCCCGAGTAGTCCAACAGGTCGATCCACCGCCGCCACATGCCCAGCGTGAGCTCCACGTTCTGGCGGATCCGCTCCGGTGAGGGGAGCCGGAGCGGCTCGCTGTGCGTCGAGACGACCGCGAGCAGGTGCTCCGAGCCCGGGGCTGTGCTGAAGCGCCCGGAGATCTCGTCCGTGCTCAACCGGCACTCGCCGAGCGCCTCCGTGCGCACACCGAGCGAGACGTCGTCCGCGCGCAGCACGGGTCCCTGCTCGGTGTCCTGGATCCAGGGCGAGACCCTGTTGAACATGGTCCCCGGGGTGACCCGCCAGGTCATCGGCACCTCCCCGGAGACGCCCTCGACCGAGCGGGCCAGCTCGTTCCACGGCAGCTGACCTGTCGAGCCCACGTTCAGGGAGTCGGTGACCCGCACGACACCGCCGGCGGTCGTGTAGGTCGTGCACAGGATGTTGCTCCCCGGCACGTAGCCGCGGCCGACCTCGAACGGGACGGCAGGGGACAGCTCCACGCACCCGCCGTCGTCGGCGTCGAGCAGCCGCGCGAAGGTGGGCGCGGAGTCGAGGTCCGGCACCGGGTACCAGTCCACGGACCCGTCGTGGGCCACCATCGCCACCGTGCGACCGTCGCCGATGGCCGCGTAGGAGCGCAGTTCCACGTAGCCGTCCTGGCGGGGCGCCAGGGCGTCCAGGGGCACGACGGGCCGTGGACGGGTCGTCACAGGATCGGCTTGCCGCCGGTGACGGCGACCCGCGAGCCGGAGATGTAGCTGCCGTCGTCGGAGGCCAGCAGCACGTAGACGGGCGCGAGCTCGGCCGGCTGACCGGCGCGGCCCAGCGGGACGTCGTCGCCGAAGGACCCCACCTTCTCCGCGGGCATGGTGGCCGGGATCAGCGGCGTCCAGATGGGTCCCGGCGCCACGCTGTTGACCCGGATGCCCTTCTCCCCCAGCATCTGCGCGAGCCCGGCGGAGAAGTTCGCGACCGCGGCCTTCGTGGCGGCGTAGGGCGCCAGCTGCGGGGACGGCTGGTCGGACTGCACCGAGGAGCTTCCGATGATCGCCGACCCCGGGGCCATGTGCGGCACCGCGGCCTTGGTGAGGTGGAACATGGCGCCGACGTTGAGCCGGAACGTGTAGTCCCACTCCTCGTCGCTGATCTCGTCGAGGCTGTCGTGGCTCATCTGGTAGGCGGCGTTGGAGACGAGCACGTCGATCCGGCCGAACTCCTGCACGGCCTTCTCGACGACGGCCCGGCAGTGGGCCGGGTCCGAGAGGTCGCCGCGGACCAGGACGGCCCGGCGACCGGCCTCCTCGATCCAGCGGGCGGTGTCCTGCGCGTCGTCGTCCTCCTCGAGGTAGGCGATCAGGACGTCGGCGCCCTCCCGGGCGTAGGCGATCGCGGCGGCGCGGCCGATGCCGCTGTCCCCGCCGGTGACGATCGCGGCCCTGCCCTCGAGCTTGTCGGAGCCGCGGTAGCTGTGCTCGCCGCAGTCCGGGACGGGGGTCATCGCGGCCTGGACGCCGGGGACCTCCTGCTGCTGTTCTGGCTGGCTCATGGCGTGGTCCTTCCGTGGTCTGGGGCGCCCGGACGGTGCGCGCACCGCTCACCGGGCACCTCCGATGATCAGCACGCTGTTCACTGTAGGCGGCCGCGCCGGTTCTGTCGCGCCTCCCTCCGGCCGCCGGCACCGCCGGGGCGGGCCGGGCTCAGCCGGCCCCGTCCCGCCAGCGGAGGACGGCCAGCCAGAGCAGCACCCCGGCCAGGCCCATCGTCCCGGGCACCAGCACGGGGGACGGCCCGACCGCCCCGCTGGTCGCCGCCCACAGCTGGGCGGCGCCCGACATCGACTCCCAGACCCCGGCGTAGCGCGGGTCCGCCGGCCCGGCCCGCAGGTTCGCCAGGACGTGCTCGTAGACGCCGTAGGCGCTGCCGAGCACGGAGACGACCGCGGCGATCCGCACGGTGCGGGCCGTCCCGGCGCTGCGCCGCACCAGCCACGCCGCGGCCCCGAGCAGCAGCACGGCCAGGACCGCCCACGGGACCAGCTGCGCGGGCCCCTGCCAGTGCCGCAGCATCGCCAGCTCGGTCAGCGCGCCGAGGACCGTGCCGATCCCCAGCAGCGTCAGGACCCGGCGGTAGACGGGCACGAGCCGTGCGTCGTCGGCGCCGGCCGCCGCGGCCTCCGGTGCGGTGCTCATGGCACCAGGGTCTACCGGACCCGCCTTGGAGATCTCCGGGAGACCGCCGCCCGGGCCCTCGCCCCGGGCCGCCGCGGACGGGCGGCGGTGACCCCTACCACACCGGGGGCCGCCCGCCCCGGTGCGGCGGGACCGGCGTGCCCGAACCGATAGAATGGCTGACGTTCGCCGGATCCCGGCCCGCTGCTCGACCCTCAGGAGTTCCCCGATGGCCCGCATTGTTGTCGACGTCATGCCCAAGCCCGAGATCCTTGACCCGCAGGGCAAGGCGATCGCCAACGAACTGCCCCGCATCGGCCTGGACGGCTTCGCCGGTGTCCGGCAGGGCAAGCGCTTCGAGCTGACCGTCGACGGCGAGGTCACCGAGGACGCACTGGCCCAGGCCCGCGAGGCCGCCGAGAAGCTGCTCTCCAACCCCGTCATCGAGGACGTCGTGCGCGTGGCCGTCCTGGACGAGACCGAGGAGGCCTGAGCATGCCCGACCTCGAGACCCCCCTGATCGCGGACCTCTCCGGCCCCGCGCCGGACGCCGCGCTCGCCGGCGCCCGCGTCGGCGTGGTGACCTTCCCCGGCACCCTCGACGACCGCGACGCGGCGCGCGCCGTGACCCTGGCCGGCGGCACCCCGGTGTCCCTCTGGTACGCCGACGAGGACCTGCAGGACGTCGACGCCGTGATCCTGCCCGGCGGCTTCTCCTACGGCGACTACCTGCGCGCCGGGGCCATCGCCCGGTTCGCCCCGCTCATGGACCGGATCATCGGGGGCGCGAACGCCGCGGGCACCTCCGGGTCCGCACCCCTGCCGGTGCTCGGGATCTGCAACGGCTTCCAGGTGCTCACCGAGTCCCACCTGCTCCCGGGGTCGATGATCAAGAACGAGGGCCTGAAGTTCCTCTGCCGGGACCAGCGCCTGCGCGTGGAGAACAACGCGACCGTGTGGACCACCGAGTTCGAGCAGGGCCAGGAGATCGTGGTCCCGCTCAAGAACCAGGACGGACAGTACGTGGCGGACGAGACGACCCTCGACGCGCTCGAGGCCGAGGGCCGCGTGGTGTTCCGCTACGTCGGGGACAACCCCAACGGCTCCCGCCGGGACATCGCCGGGATCTGCAACGGGCGCGGCAACGTGGTGGGCCTCATGCCGCACCCGGAGCACGCGGTGGAGCCCGGCTTCGGCGCGGACTCCTCGACCTCCGGCGAGGTCGGCATGCGCGACGGCACGGACGGGCTGGGCCTGTTCGTCTCCGCCCTCAAGGCACTGGTCAAGTAAGGGACACCGGACACTTCATGAGCGAGAAGCACTTCAACCTGGACACCGTCGAGCACGCGACGGCCACCCCCGACACCGAGCTGCCCTGGGCCGAGCTGGGCCTCAAGGACAACGAGTTCGAGGAGATCAAGAAGATCCTCGGCCGCCGGCCCACCGCCGCGGAGCTGGCGATGTACTCGGTCATGTGGTCCGAGCACTGCTCCTACAAGTCCTCCAAGGTCCACCTGCGCCAGTTCGGCGAGAAGGTCACCGAGGAGATGAAGAAGGACCTGCTGGTCGGCATCGGCGAGAACGCCGGCGTCACCGACCTCGGGGACGGCTGGGCCGTGACCTTCAAGATCGAGTCCCACAACCACCCGTCCTACGTGGAGCCCTACCAGGGCGCCGCCACCGGCGTGGGCGGGATCGTGCGGGACATCATCTCGATGGGCGCCCGGCCCGTGGCCGTCATGGACCCGCTGCGCTTCGGGGCGATCGACCACCCGGACACCGCCCGCGTGGTCCACGGCGTGGTGGCGGGCGTGGGCGGCTACGGCAACTCCCTGGGCCTGCCCAACGTGGGCGGGGAGGTCGTCTTCGACTCCTGCTACCAGGGCAACCCGCTCGTCAACGCGCTCGCCGTGGGCGTGATGCGCCACGAGGACATCCGCCTGGCCAACGCCTCCGGCGTGGGCAACAAGGTGGTGCTGTTCGGCGCCCGCACCGGCGGCGACGGCATCGGCGGCGCCTCCGTGCTCGCCTCGGAGTCCTTCGACGACGCCAAACCGTCCAAGCGGCCGGCCGTGCAGGTGGGCGACCCGTTCGCGGAGAAGGTGCTCATCGAGTGCTGTCTCGAGCTGTTCAAGGGCTCCCTCGTGGAGGGCATCCAGGACCTGGGGGCGGCGGGCATCTCGTGCGCCACCTCGGAGCTGGCCTCCAACGGCGAGGGCGGCATGCACGTGGACCTCACCCAGGTGCTCCTGCGGGACCCGACCCTGACCCCGGGCGAGATCCTCATGTCGGAGTCGCAGGAGCGCATGATGGCGGTCGTGACCCCCGAGAAGGTCGCCGCCTTCGAGGCCGTGATGGACAAGTGGGACGTCGAGTTCTCGTGGATCGGGGAGGTCACCGGCACCGGCCGGCTCGTGATCGAGTGGGACGACGAGGTCATCGTCGACGTCGACCCCCGCACCGTCGCCCACGAGGGCCCCGTCTACGACCGCCCCTACCACCGCCCCGCGGACCAGGACCGGCTCCAGGCCGACCGCTTCGCCGGCTCCCCGGCCGACGCCGGGCGGCCCTCCGGGGCGGAGCTGCGCAACGCCGTGCTCGAGCTCATGGCCTCCCCGAACCTGTGCGCCAAGGACTGGGTGACCGACCAGTACGACCGCTACGTGCAGGGCAACACCGCGATGGCCATGCCCGACGACGCCGGGGTGGTCCGCGTGGACGAGGAGACCGGCCTGGGCGTGGCCCTGTCCACCGACTGCAACGGCCGCTACGCCTACCTCGACCCGTACGCCGGCGCGCAGCTGGCCCTGGCCGAGGCCTACCGCAACGTGGCCACCTCCGGCGCCCGGCCCGCGGCCGTCTCCGACTGCCTGAACTTCGGCTCCCCCGAGGACCCGGAGACCATGTGGCAGTTCGCCGAGGCCGTGCGCGGGCTCGCCGACGGCTGCCGGGAGCTGGGGGTGCCCGTGACGGGCGGGAACGTGTCCCTCTACAACCAGACCGGCGGCGTGGCCATCCACCCGACGCCCGTGGTGGCGATGCTCGGCGTGCTCGACGACGTCCGGCGCCGCACGCCGTCGGGCTGGCGCGAGGACGGCCAGGCGATCTACCTGCTCGGGACCACCCGGGACGAGCTGGACGGCTCCGAGTGGGCGAACCTGCGCGGGCACCTCGGCGGGCTCCCCCCGGCCGTGGACCTCGCCCAGGAGAAGCTGCTCGGGGACCTGCTGATCAACATGTCCCGCGACGGCATGATCGACGCCGCGCACGACGTCGCGGAGGGCGGCCTCGCCGCGACCCTCGCCGAGATGGCCCTGCGCTTCGACACCGGTGCGCGCATCGGACTGGGCGAGGTCTGCGAGCGGGACGGCGTGGACCTGTTCACCATGCTCTTCTCCGAGACCCAGGGACGGGCCGTGGTGGCCGTGCCGCGCAGCGAGGAAGTACGGTTCAAGGACATGTGCACCATGCGCGCCTATCCGCACACGCGGATCGGCGTGGTGGACACCGAGAACCGCGCGCTGGACGTGCAGAGCGAGTTCGGCATCGGCCTGGACGAGCTCCGCGCGGCCCACGAGGGCACGCTGCCGAAGCACTTCGGCTGATCCGCCGGGGGCGGCACGCAGCCGCCCCCGGCACCCCGCTCCACCGGACCCCGTCCGTCCACCGCCGGCACCCGCGCCATCCGCGCACGCAGAAAGCAGCACCAGCATGACTGAGGACCTCGAGGCCCTGCGCCCCGCACCCGTTTTGGAGACGGCACGACTCCTGCTCCGCCCCTTCACCGCCGAGGAGCTCGACGCCGTGGCCGCCGGCGAGCAGGCGCCCCACTTCGCCCACGGCTTCCCGACCGCCGAGGACATGGACTTCGCCCGCGAGTCCCTGATGGCCGGGGGCTACTTCTTCACGGAGTCCGTGTACGCACGGATGGCCGTCGTGGAGAAGTCGACCGGGGAGGTCATCGGCACGGCCGGCTTCGTCGGCCCTCCGATCGACGACGAGCTCGAGATCGTGGGCTCCCTCGCCGCCGGCCACCGCAACCGCGGCTACGCGCAGGAGGGCGTCACCGCGCTGCTCGGCGTCGCCTTCGGGGACCCCTCCGTCACGGGGGTGCGCGCCAGCGTGCCCGGCGACAACGCCCCGGCCGAACAGGTGCTCGTCGCCGCGGGCTTCGTGCACCGGGAGACCCCGGGCCCGGAGACCGACTACTTCCTGCCCCGCCCCGCGTAGACCGCGCCGCCGCGCGCGGCGGCGACCCCCCGACCGACGAGGTGACCCCGGCCGTGTACCCGTTCAACAGCGTCGCGAACCTCCTCCCGGAGCCCGCGACGCTCGTGGTCCTGGTGCTCGGCCTGCTCATCAACGTGGTGGCCCTGGGCTGGATCCCGCACAACCGGCGGCCCTCCGTGGCCCTGGCCTGGCTGCTCGCGATCTTCCTGCTGCCGTACGTGGGGGTCCTGCTGTTCCTGGCCATCGGCTCCGCGAAGCTGCCGAAGAAGCGGATGGCCATGCAGGCGAAGATGAACGACGTGATCCGCGAGAACACCCCCGACTCCCACATCATGGGCAACACGGACGAGGAGCTGCCCGAGTGGGTCAGCTCCACCGCGGCGCTGAACTACAAGCTCGGCGCCCTGCCCATGGTCGGCGGCAACTCCTTCGAGATCCTCACCGACAACCACGAGGCGATGCGGGTCATGGCGGAGGCGGTGGACCGGGCCCGGGACTACGTGCACTTCGAGTTCTACATCGTGGCCATCGACGACGCCTCGCGCCCCCTGCTGGAGGCCCTGGTGCGGGCCCACCGGCGGGGCGTGCGGGTGCGGGTGCTCATCGACCACCTCGGCTCCGTGGGCTACCCGGGGTACCGGCAGATGATCAAGCGCTTCGACGAGGCCGGGCTGCCGTGGCAGCGCATGCTGCCCGTGCGCCCGTGGAAGGGCGAGTGGCAGCGGCCCGACCTGCGCAACCACCGCAAGATCCTCGTGGTCGACGGGACCCTCGCCTTCACCGGCTCGCAGAACATCATCCACCGCTCCTACAACAAGCGCCGGAACCTCCGGAAGGGGCTCGAGTGGAAGGACCTGATGCTCGAGTGCACCGGCCCGGTGGTCGCCGAGCTCAACGCCCTCTTCACGAGCGACTGGTACTCCGAGACGGGCGACCTCCTGCTCGACGAGGCCACCCGCGACCTCCCGGACGTGCAGGGACCGGTCTTCGCGCAGGTCGTGCCCTCCGGGCCGGGGTTCGAGACGGAGAACAACCTCCGCCTGTTCAACCACCTGATCTACAACGCCAACGAACAGATCATCATCGCCAGCCCGTACTTCGTCCCGGACGAGTCGCTGATGCACGCGCTGACCACCGAGGCGCAGTCCGGGGTGGACGTGCAGCTGTTCGTGGGCGAGACCTCGGACCACTTCCTCGCCTACCACGCCCAGAACTCCTACTACCAGGAGCTCGTGGAGGCCGGCGTGAAGATCTACCGGTACCGCTCCCCCACCGTCCTGCACGCCAAGTTCGTGCTCGTGGACGACTACGCCTCCGTGATCGGCTCCTCCAACATGGACGAGCGCTCGTTCGCCCTCGACCTCGAGGTCTCGGTGTACATCGCGGACCGGGAGTTCCGGCGGCGGATGGACGCCGTGGTCGCCGAGTTCCACCAGGCCAGCACCCTGCTGGACTTCGACGAGTGGAATCGGCGGCCGCTGTGGCACAAGTACGCCGACAACGTGGCCCGGCTGACCTCGGCCCTGCTCTGATCCGGCCGCCCCGTGCTCAGGCGTCCAGGACGCCGCGCACGATCGAGTCCCCCGAGTGCGTCGGGTCGCCGTCGATCGGCTCGTTCGAGACGTCCACGACGGGGAACTCCCCGACGTCCAGGTTCTCGGGCAGCACGAACACGGCCTCGTCCCCGGCCATCACCCCGAGGCTCACCATCCGCTGCGCATCGGGGGCGAGCAGCCAGACCTCCTTGAACCCGTCCACGTCGGCGGGATCGGTCCGCACCACCAGCTGACGGGTCCCGTCCGGCCGCTCGTCCACCTCGGCCGAGCCGCGGGCGGTGTAGCCGGCCAGGGGCTCCAGCTCGGCGGTGGCCAGCACCGTGGGATCCGGCTCCAGGCCCACCCGCTGCGCGCCCCAGACCGAGATGCCGCCCACGAACAGCGCCGCCGCCGCGGCGGCCGCGGCCAGCGGGTACGGCACTCCGCGCCGGGGCCGGCTCCGGCGGGCGTCGAGGTCGACGACGGTCGCCCCGCCGTGCCCTGCGCCGTCGTCGGCGGGCGTGCCGGTCCGGTGGCTCGTGGCGTCGTCGGGGGCCTCGTCCGCCGCGTCGTCGGAGGCGTCGTCCGGGACGTCCCCGCGGGCGCCGCCCCGGGCGCCGGCGAGCGGATCCGCCGCGACCTCGGCGGAGAGGCCCAGCTCGGCGTGGATGGCGGCCCAGACCCCGGGCCCGGGATCCGTCAGGACGGGCGGCTCCGCGCGGCCGGCGCGCACGACGCGCTCCAGGGACGCGAGCTCGGCGGCGCAGTCCGGGCAGGAGGCGACATGCTGCTGGTCCTGGGCGTCCTCGGTCTCACCCAGAGCCAGGAGCGTCAGCGTCTCCTCACTCAGGTGTGCCATGACCGTCTCCCAATCGTGTTCGTAGGTTCGTGAGGCCGCGCCTCAGGTGGCTCTTGACCGTGCCGAGGGGCAGGTCCAGGTGTTGCGCGATCTGCTGGTGCGTGAGCTCCTCGTAGAAGGCCAGCGCCATGATCGTCGACCGGGGAGGCCCCAGCCGCTCGACCTCCGCACGCACCACGAGCCGGTCCACCAGCAGGTCCGACTCCTCGTGCCGCGGCTCCCGGTCGGTGCGCACGGCGTCCGACCGGCGCCGCTCCGCGTCGCGGCCGGCCGTCCTCGCGGCGTCGGCGATGCAGTTGCGGGCGATGCCGATGAGCCAGGCGGGGGCCGAGGAGTGCTCGGGGCGGTAGCCGGAGCGGTACTTCCACGCCCGGATGAAGACCTCCTGCACCACGTCGTCGGCGCCGGCGTCGTCGCGCAGGGCCCGGACGGCGAATCCCCGGATGACCCCGGCGCAGTGCCGGTACGCGGCACTCAGCGCCTGCTCGTCGCCCGCGGCGAACGCGGTGTCGAGCTCGGGTCCCCATTCCGGGGGCGGCGTCGGCATCGTGGGGAGGCTCCTCGTGGGCCGGAGGTCGTGGTGGCGAGCGGTCGGGCGAGGTACGGTCGTCCGCGTCGTGCCCAGCCTAGTGGACACCGGCCATGCGGTCATGCGCCTCTCGCCTCCTCCGCCGCTCAGGGCACCGGGACCGCCCGCAGCACCACGTTGTCCTCGTAGTCCCCGATCTCCTCCAGCCACTCCCCGCCGCACGTCACGAGGTGGAGCACCGGCTCCCCGGTCCGCCGGAACAGGTCCGCGTCCGCGAGGGACTTCTTGTGGACGTGCTGGACGGACTCGGTGCGGTAGCGCTGGACGCTGCCGTCCGCGCGCTCCACCCGGACCTCCGCCCCGACCGGCACGTCCTTCAGCTGCGCCATCGGCGTGACCTCGGTGAGGGTGTCGACGTGGCCGGCGACGACCGCGGCGCCCTCGTCCGCCCCGGGGGACGGACCGTGCCGGTACCAGCCCAGCTCCACGTGGTTGTCCGGGATGGTCATGGCCCCGTTGTCCTCGACCCCCACCGGGACCACCGGCATGTCGATCGGCGACCCGTCCACGACCACGCGCACGGGGGCGGGGATCTTCTCGGCGGGCGCCTGCGTGGCGGGGGCCACGGGGATCTCCGCGGGGGCTGCGGTGGACTGCGCCGCGCCCTCCGCGGGGACCGGACGATCGGGGCCGGCGAGCGCCGGCACCGCGTCCTCGCCCGGGTACGGCCCCGCGGCCAGGGAGTACGCGGCCGGCGACCCCCCGTTCTCGGGGAGAGCGGTGACGGCCGCTGCCGCGAGCAGGGACACCGAGGCGACCGCCCCGGCACCCGCCGCCGCCAGACGACGACGACGGGTGCCGGGAACTGCCGGTCCGGGGGCGCGGTGGGCCGCAGCCTGCCGCGCCCCCGGACCGAGCCTGTCGGGACCGCTCACTACCGGCGGTTGCCCGCGAGCACCCGGCGGGCGCCGTACGCCGCGCCGATCAGCCCGAGCGCGCCGGCGGCCGCGAGGCCGGCGGTCAGCATCGTGCGCTGCTCCTGGGCCGCGAGACCGGACTGGCCGCCCGGCACGGCCTCGGGCGCCTGCTCCATGCCCTCCAGGGTCTGGACGGCGAGGTCCAGGTTCCCGGCCTCGAGGGAGCCCCACGCGTACACGATGTTGTGGGTGCCCTCGGCCAGCTCGAGGTCGGCCGGGCCGATGACCGGCTCGGTGGTGCCCGCGGCGGCCACGGACGCCGAGACCGTGCCCGCGTCGACCGGCAGGGTCTCCTCGTTCGGGTTCTCGAGCCCGGTGATGATCGGCTGGCCACCCGCGAGGACGTCCACGGCCGGGGCCGCGGCCACGTGCCGCACGGTGAGGTGCGACTTCCCGGCCTCGATCTCGGACATGTCGTTGGTGAACAGGGCGGCCGTGGGGCTGCCCTCCGCGTCCAGGTGGGCCGCGGCCGTGTAGCTCATGCCGGTCTGCAGGTCCGCGGTCACGGGGCCGATGATCGGCTCCGAGGCGTCGGCGGCGTCGGGGGCCGTGATGGCCAGGTCGTAGCTGCCGGCGGGCAGCTCCAGCGGACCGGCCAGGGTGCCCGGCTCGAAGTCGTCGAGGGTCAGCTCGCCGTTGACGTACACGTCCACGACGGTGTCGGGGACGCCGTGGAGCACGGACAGCTCCGCGTGCTCGGCGGCGAACGCCGGGCTCATGCTGAGGGCACCGGCACCGAGGCCGAGGACTGCTGCGGCGGAAAGGGTCTTGCGCATGGTAACTGCTCCTTGAACGGGCTCCCTGGCGGAAGCGGAATCGACCTTGCACCCGTACTACCGGCGTGGACCCCTCCGCGGATGCAGCAGGTCACATTTTTTTCGGGAAGTTCTTCCGGGGCCGGCTCGACGTGCTGGTCGACAACGCCGGGATCATGGACCGTTTCGAGTCCGTGGCCGAGGTCGACGACGCCACGTGGGAGCGGGTCCTCGCCGTCGACCTCGGCTCCGTGATGCGGCTGACCCGCGCGGCGGTCCCGCTGCTGCGGGTCTCCGGCAGAGGAGCGATCGTGGACGTGGCGTCCGAGGCGTCGCTGCGCGGCTCCGCCGCGGGAGCGGCCTACACCGCCTCCGAGCACGCGGTGGCCGGGCTGACGAAGAGCACGGCCCCGATGCACGCGGCGGACGGCATCCGCACCAACGCGGTCGCCCCCGGGGCCACGGCCACGGCGATCGAGGCGCCCATGGGCTCGGACCTGTTCCCCGGCAGGATGGCGGCGTTCATGCAGAACATCCCCTACACGGCCGCGGCGGAGCAGGTGGCCGCCGTGATCGTCCTCCTCGCGAGCGACGGCGCCTCGAACGTCGACGGCGTGGACATGTTCTCGGACGGCGGCTGGTCCGCCGTGTGAGGCCCGCGCGAGGGTGCACGCCCCCGCGCGGGCCCCGGCTCACTCCTCCTCGAGCGAGGAGGTCTCCTCGGGCTCCTCGAGCTCGACCTCCTGGTCCTGCTCCACGAGGTCGTCGGGGTTCGCCTCGAGGGAGGACGCCTCGGAGCGGTCGGGCTCGTGCGCCGGCGCCTCGTCGTCCTGGTCGTCCAGCTCCGGCCGCTCGGCGTCGATCGACTGCTCGAGCCGGTCGGCCTCGTCGTACTCGGGTACGTCGCTCATGGATGCCTCCTGCGTCGTGGGGCCAACGGGACCACCGGTCGCGCGACCGGTCGTGTGCGTCCGACCATACTCGTCCTGCCCTCTGTTCCCAGCCCCCTGACGGTCGGATAACGTGGTCTGAACCACAGGAAGCACCGCTCAACAGCAGGAGTTGTCCATCATGACGAGCCGATTCCACCGCTACGCCGAACTGTTCAAGAGCAAGGGCCCCTGGTGCACCGTCTACACGGACATCAGCACCGGCACCGTCGACTCGCTGCACGCCATCGACGTCCTTCCCGAGAACATCTGCCGAGAGCTGGAGCGCCAGGGCGCGAGCAAGGCCGATCTCGCCGCCGTGGAGGCCGCCGTGCGGCCGGCCGAGGGCGTGCCGGACCCGGTCTGCCGGTACCTGCTGGTGCGTGACGGCACCGTGGAGATCGACGAGGTGCTCCCCGGCCCCCGGGCCGGCCGCGGTGTCATCCAGGTGGAGGAGGTGCCCGACCTCACTCCCCTGTTCCGGCACCGCCCGGACGACTTCCCCTACGTGGTCGCCGAGGTGGGGCGCGACGGCGGCGAGATTCGCCTGCAGTACGCGAGCCGCGTCCGGAGCACGGACGAGCAGCAGATCGAGGGCGAGACCGAGCACCTGAAGAAGTTCCCCGGGGGCGGCTGGTCGCAGGGACGCTGGCAGCGGCACACCGAGGACGTGTGGCGGCGCAACACCGAGCAGGTGGCCGAGCAGATCGACAAGGTCGTCGCCGAGAGCGGGGCGCAGCTCGTGGTCCTGGCGGGGGACATGCGGGCCCGGGGGCTGGTCGAGGAGCAGCTGTCCAAGGCGAGCCGGGCGATGCTGAGCGTCGTCGACGCCAACACCCGCGCGGAGGGCAGCAAGTCCGCCGACTTCGACCACCAGGTCGAGGAGCGCGTGGCGGAGGTCGTGGCCCACCGCCAGCAGGAGCTGCTCGAGCGGCTCGCCGAGCAGCAGGGGCGGCCCGACCCCACCGCCGTCTCGGGGATGGATCCCGTCGTCTCGGCCCTGCAGCAGGCGCAGGCGGAGACGCTGCTCATCGACGACACCCACCTGGACACGGAGCAGGAGCTCATCGCCCTGGACGCCGAGCCGTGGATCGCCGTCCAGGAGTCGGAGGCCGTGGGCGCCCGCGTGCTCGGCCGGGTCTCCGCCGACGCCGCGCTGGTGCGCGCCGCGGTGCTGACCGACGGCCGCCCCGTCTTCGTGCCGCCGGGGGCGCTGCCCGACGGCACGGACGTGGCGGCCCTGCTGCGCTGGGGCTCCGCACCGGCGCGCTGATCCTGGGACGACGAGCTTCGTGCCTCCACGACACTGCTCCCCGGAAGCCGGACCTGAGTTCCTCAGCCGGCTCCCGGGGAGCAGTTCTCGGTGCGGGGGCCCTCGTCCGCTCCGCGCCCCGGGCCGGGGAGCGCGGCCCCGGCGGAAATCCCGGGCCGGGGCCCGGGCGCAGGGGTCAGCGCCCCGGGGTCAGGAGATCAGCTCGCGGGCGGGAGTGTCCGCGGCGGAGGGCCTGCCCGCGTAGGCGCCGCGGTGCGCGGCGGCCGGGTGGGTGCCGAGCACCTTGGCCTGCCCGGTGCCGTAGAGGTTCTCGCGCAGCGTGGTGCCCTCGTACCCGGTCCGGTAGCGGCCGCGCTTCTGCAGCTCCGGCACCACCCACTCCACGAAGTCCTCGAACGAGCCCGGGGACACGTGGTAGGCGAGGTTGATGCCGTCCAGCCCGCCGTCGTCGATCCACCGCTCGAGCTCGTCGGCCACGGTCTGCGGGGAGCCGACGATCGGCACGCCCATGCCGCCCATCGAGATGTGCTTGGCGACCTCCTTGACCGTCCACTTCTTGTGCGGGTCCGCGGTGGTGAACGGCGTGAGGAAGGACTGGATGGACTCGGTCTTGATGTACTCCAGGACGTCGTTCTCGTCGTAGCGGCCCAGGTCCACCCCGGACCAGCCGCCCACGAGGCCCAGCGCGCCGTCGGTGTCCGCGTACCGCTCGTAGTCGCGGCGCTTCTGCTCGGCCTTCGCGTCGGTCTCGTCGACGATCACGTGCAGCATGGCGAAGATCTTGAGGTCGTCCCGGTCCCGGCCGTTGGCCTCCGCCTCGTCGCGCAGCTTGTCGGTGACCACGCGGGTCAGGTCCGGGCGGATGCCGCCCACGAACACCGCCTCGGCGTGCCGGCCGGCGAACGCGCGCCCGCGGGACGAGGCTCCGGCCTGGAAGATCAGCGGCGTGCGCTGCGGGGACGGCTCGGTCAGCCCGATCCCCGGGACGTCGAAGTACTTGCCGTGGTGCTGGATGGGGTGGACGAGCGCCGGGTCGGCGAAGACCCCGTTGACCCGGTCCCGCTTGACCGCCCCGTCCTCCCAGGAGCCCTCCCAGAGCTTGTAGCAGACCTCCATGAACTCCTCGGCGATCTCGTAGCGCTCGTCGTGGGAGATCTGCTCCGTGAGCCCGTGGTTCTCCGCGGCGGACTTCAGGTAGGACGTCACCACGTTGAAGCCCATCCGGCCCTTCGTCAGGTGGTCCAGGGTCGCGAACTTCCGGGCCAGCGGATACGGCTGCTCGTAGGTGATCGCGCTGGTCACCCCGAAGCCGAGGTGTTTCGTCACGGCCGCCATCGCGGAGATCTGCATGAAGGGGTCGTTGACGGGGATCTGCGTGGCGTCCCGGATCACCGGGGCCGCGGAGTTCTGGTAGACGTCGTAGTACCCGACGACGTCCGCGAGGAAGAGCGCGTCGAAGAGCCCCTTCTCCAGGAGCTGGGCGACGTCCGTCCAGTACTCGATCGTGTTGTACTCGTCCGCCCGGGACCGGGGGTGCTTCCACAGGCCGGGGGCCTGGTGGCCCACGCAGGTCATGTCGAAGGCGTTGAGGGCGATGCGCTTGCTCATGGGTGTTCCTCCCGGGTCGATGCCGACCCGCGCCCGTGCGTCGTGGAGACCTGCTCGCGGGTCCGACGCACTGCTGGGCGCCGTACTTGCCGCGGAGCGTGTGCACCACGGCCCGATGTTCATCTGGGGCACCCCGCTACGGGAGAGGGTTGCCGCCCGACCAGCCAGAGCTTCGCGTCGGGACTCGTCATCGTCGTCGGGGAACAGCTTAGCGGGTCGCCCGGCACCCGGCGCAAGCCCGACCGCGCACCACGGCGCAGGCCGGGGGACGGTTCAGCCGGACGGTTCGGTCGGCCGGACCGGTCCGACGGTTCGGTCGGCCGGGCCGGTCCGACAGATCCGTCCGACGGGTCGGTCCGACGGATCAGCCGGACGGCTCAGGCGGGCGGGGCGAGCGGTGGAGTCCGGCCCGGGTCCAGGGTCCAGCCCCGCCGGAGCCGGACGCGGAGCTCGATCAGGGGGCAGGTGTCCATGACCACGTCGAGGCCGGCCTGCTCCGCCCGGGCGGCCGCGTCCTCGTCGACGACGCCGAGCTGCAGCCACACCGCCGCGGCGCCCGCGGCGATGGCCTGGTCCACGACCGCGCCGACGCGGCGGGAGTTGACGAAGCAGTCCACCACGTCGATCGGCTCCGGGACCTCGGCGAGGGTGCGGAAACCGGGCTCGCCGTGCACCGGCTCGCCCTTCGGGTTCACCGGGACGATCGTCATGCCGAGGTCGTCCCGGATCTGCTTCGCGACCGAGTGCGCCGGACGGGCCGTGTTGCCGGTCAGCCCCACCACGGCCCACCGACCGGGCCGGGTCATGAGGCGGTCGATGACGGCGGGGTCGTTTCGGGTCATGCCACCAGCCTGGCACGGCACCCTCCCCCGCACGACCCCCTGCCCCCCGCTGCTTCACTGTCCCGCTCTCCTGCTTCCCCGCTCCCCCGCTCTCCTGCTTCCCGCTGCCCTGCTTCCCGCTGCCCTGCTTCCCGCTCTCCTGCTTCCCCGCTCTCCCGCTCTCCCGCTCTTCCGCTTCCCTACTGCCCCGCGAGGTTGCCGGTGTCGGCGACCGCGGCGTGTCCGGTCGCCGACACCAGCAACCTCGCGCGGGGTGCTCCAGCGGGGTGCTCCAGCGGGGTGCTCTAGCGGGGGGCTCTGCCAGGGGGCTCGCGCGGTGTCAGGGCACGGGACGGCCGCGGATCGCCGCCCGCACGAGAGCCACCGCGCGCGGCACGGTGCCGCACGGCGTCACCACGTCCTCCACGAGGTCGCGGTGGGTGATGCGGACCTCTCTCCAGCCCGCGGCCTCCGTGCGGCGCTGACGCCGGATGTCGATCTCGCGCTGACCGGCGCGGTCGTGGTGGGCGCCCTCGTACTGGATGCTGACCCGGGCGGACTCGACCGCGAGGTCCGGAAGGACTTCCGTGCCGTCGGGGGCGACGATCCGGCGGTCGGTCTCCACCTCCCTGATCCCGTGCTCCCGCAGCAGCAGGCGGAGCCGGGTCTCCGGGGCCGAATCCGCGCCCGGCGCGGACAGCTCCGCGGCGACCCGGAGCCTGCGCACGCCCCGCCGCCCCGCGTACCGGCCGAGCAGCCGCATCAGCTCGGCTCTCGGCAGCAGAGGAGGGACGCCGCTCCGCAGGCCGTGGCGGTGCTCGCAGACGGCGCCGTCGACGCAGACCACCAGCTCGTCCGGGTCCAGCACCGCGGCCAGGTCCAGCAGCGTCCGCACCGGGACCGTCACCTCGACGCCTGACACGCGCACGGTCTCCCACGGGGCGAGGTCCGCGTGGTGCCCGGCCACCCCACGGCGTCTGGGCGGCACCCCGTCGTCGGCGCGGGTGACGTGGATCGGCGTGACGCCCCGCAGCCGCCGCGGCAGCCGGAGGTTCCAGACGATCCCGGCGCTCGCATGGCTGAGCGCACCGCCCGGGGTCAGCGCGAGCACGGGGCGGGCCCCGGCGAGAACCGCGCTGCGCGCCGCGCCCTCGTCGTCGGCCCCGGGTCCGTGCCGGACGACCTCGTGCACGCCGCGCGAGAGGGTGCGGTAGCGCAGACCGCGACGCTGGGAGTCGGTGACGCCCAGGGCGTCGGCCTCGGCGGCCGTGAACGGACCGGGCAGGAGCGGGGCGGGAACGGGTCGCGGTGCGGGCATGGCACGACTCAACAGCCCGCCGAGGGCGGCGGACCACGTGGACGCCGGGCTGTGGAGCCAGGACCGCCGCGCGAGAGTGCACCTGTCGGCGACCGACGGCGCGTCGGTCGCCGACAGGTGCAACCTCGCGCAGGAGGGAGGGGGAGGGGTCAGGAGAAGAGGGGCAGGCGGTCCGCGTGCGCGCCCAGCTCCGCGTGCTCCTGGGCGGTCAGCTCGGCCCGGCCGGTGCCCACTCGGGCGAAGTGCTCGTCGCTCCAGTGCTCGAGCGGTTCCCGCTCCCACAGGTCGGTGAGCACCCGGCGGACCTCGGCGAGCCCGTCCGCGGCGGGGCCCGGGGAGCCGTCCAGGTGCCGGATCAGGTCCAGGTGGTGCACCGTGGCCTCCACCGCGAGGGTGCTCAGCAGGTCCTCGACGCGCAGCACGTGGCCCTCCGTGCGGACCGCGCCGCCGCCGCAGTGCTCCGCCGCGTGCACGAGCGCCCGGGTGGTCTCGCGGTGGAGCTCCCGCACCGGGTCCCAGTCCAGCACCATGGACGCGGCCACGCGGGCGCGGCGCCGTTGCTCGGCGGCCGCCGCGGGGTCGCCGCCCCAGTCCGTCCAGTAGGTCGCGGCGTCCCGGTCCGGACGGGCGGTCGTGGGCGTGTGCAGGGCGACCAGCCCCTGCAGCGCGTCCGTCGTGCAGTGCTGGACCAGGTCCCGGACCGACCAGCCCGTGCACCCCGTGGCGGCCCAGGAGTCGTCGTCGCCGAGCCCGTCGAGGACCGCGCCGAACGCCGCGAAGGCGTCGCGCACCAGATCCGCCCGGACCGGGGTTCTGCGGCTCGTCATGGGTCCATGGTGGGGCACGGAGGACCCTCGTGCCAGCGATGTGTCGCGACGACCGCGGATGCGACGGATTTGCCAGGGGACACACCGAGGACGTTCAATGGGCCCGTAACCATCCGGAGCGGCTGAGAGACCTGGCTCGTCGACGTCGCAGCAACCGGCACGGATCCGCCTGATCCCCCGTGCGAGGTGCTAATGCCAGGACCGATGGAGTTGATCATGAGCACTTCTCTGCTGAGCCCTGCGCCGCCCGCCGCCCCGAACCCGTCGAAGCGCGCCTTCTCCGTGGCGTTCGAGCACGTCGGCAAGGCGTTCCCGGCCGGCCGCGAGACGCACCACGTCCTGCAGGACGTCGACGTCACGGTCCGGCCCGGCGAGGTCCTGGCGGTCCTGGGTCCCTCGGGCTGCGGCAAGTCCACCCTGCTGCGGGCCGCCGCGGGCCTCGACACCGCCTCGGCGGGCCGGGTGCTCATCGACGGCACCCCCGTGTCCGGGATCGACCCGCGCTGCGCGGTCGCCTTCCAGGAGCCCCGCCTGCTGCCGTGGCGCTCCGTGCGCGAGAACGTCCGCCTGGGCCTGCCCCGCGGGCTCCCCCGGGACGAGGGGGACACCGTGATCGACGACCTGCTGCGCCTGGTCGGGCTCACCGCGCACGCGGGCCACCGTCCCCGCGCGATCTCCGGCGGCATGGCCCAGCGCGCGTCCCTGGCCCGGGCCCTGGCGCGCAACCCCGGGGTCCTGCTGCTCGACGAGCCCTTCGGCGCGCTCGACGCCCTGACCCGCCTGCAGATGCAGGACCTGCTGCTCACGATCCACGCGGCCCAGCCCACCACCGTCCTGCTCGTCACCCACGACGTCGACGAGGCGCTGCAGCTCGCGGACCGGATCGTGGTCCTGGGCCGGACCGGACCCACGGCTCCCGCCTCGATCAGCACGGTCCTCACGGTCCCCGGCGAGCGACCCCGGGACCGGGCCTCCGAGGTCCTCGCCGGGCTGCGCGTGCAGCTCCTCGGCCACCTGGGCGTCGACGCCCACCACCCCGCGGCCCGCTGACGCGGCCCGCTCTCGCTCTGCTCCTGCTCTGCTCGCAGGACCGGCGGCGGCGCCCGCCCGCGCCGACCGCCCGGTCCGCCCACCACGAAAGGCCCCGCCGTGCCCCTCCCCCACCGTTCCGTCCGCACCGTCCCCGCGCTCGCCGCCGTCCTGGCCCTCGGCCTGACCGGGTGCATGGCGGGCGAGGGCTCCGGCGAGGCCCCTGCGCAGGCCGCCGGGGGCGGCACCGTCCGCGTGGACTGGGCCACCTACAACCCGCTCTCTGTGGTGATCAAGGAGAAGGGCTGGCTCGAGGCCGCGTTCGCCGAGGAGGGCACCGAGGTGGAGTGGGTGCAGTCCGCCGGGTCGAACAAGGCCAACGAGGCGCTGCGCGCGGAGGCCGTGGACATCGGCTCCACCGCGGGCTCCGCGGCGCTGCTGGCCCGCAGCAACGGCACCCCGATGCAGGTGATCGACCTCTACTCGCAGCCGGAGTGGTCCGCCCTGGTCACCGCCCCCGGCACCGGGGTGCAGGAGGTCACGGACCTCGAGGGCCGCACCGTGGCCGCGACCAAGGGCACCGACCCGTACTTCTTCCTGCTCCAGGCCCTCGACGAGGCCGGCGTGGCCGCCGAGGACGTCACGGTCCAGAACCTGCAGCACGCCGACGGGCGCGCCGCCCTGGAGACCGGCCAGGTGGACGCCTGGGCGGGGCTCGACCCGATCATGGCCGCCGCGGAGGAGAACGGCGCGGAGCTGTTCTACCGCAACGTCGACTTCAACACCTACGGCTTCCTGAACGCCCACGAGAACTTCCTCGAGGAGCGGCCCGAGGCCGCCCAGACCGTGGTGGACGTCTACGCCTACGCCCGGGAGTGGGCGCAGGAGAACTCCGCGGAGACCGCGCAGCTGCTGTCCGAGGCGGCCGGGATCGAGCTGTCCGTGGCGGAGGCGGTGCTCGAGCGCACCAACCTGGACATCGACCACGTGCCCGGCGACGAGCAGCTGGCGGTCCTCGAGAAGGTCGGGCCGATCTTCGTCGACTCCGACGACGTCGCCGACCAGGAGCAGATCGACGAGGCGCTCGCGAGCCTCGTGGAGAGCTCCTACGCCGAGGACGCCGACGCCTCCCGCGCGGCCGAGCTGATCGAGGGCCAGGAATGACGCAGCCGCTGACGCCCGCCCAGGAGACGGAGCGCCCCGAGGACGCACCCGCGGCCGCGACGGCCACCCGGCGGCGGCCGCTGCTGCGCGCCGCGCTGGGCCTGCTGCTGCCCGCGGCGCTGCTGGTCCTGTGGCACGTGCTGTCCGCCGCCGGGGTGTTCAGCGCCGTGCAGCTGCCGGCTCCGCTCGCGGTGCTCGAGGCCGGGATCGGCCTGCTGGCCGGCGGGGACCTCTGGACCCACGTGGGCATCTCGAGCCAGCGGGTGCTGATCGGGTTCCTGCTCGGGGCCGGGCTCGGCCTCGTGGCCGGGTCCTTCATCGGCCTCTCCCGGTGGGGCTCCACGCTGGTGGGTCCCACCATCGGGGCGTTCCGGGCGGTGCCGTCCCTGGCGTGGGTGCCGCTGCTGCTGCTGTGGATCGGCCTCGGCGAGGACTCGAAGGTCACGCTGGTGGCCATCGGCGCGTTCTTCCCCGTCTACACCACCGTCTCCGCGGCCCTGCAGCACGTTGACCGCAACCTCATCGAGGCGGCGCGGGCCTTCGGGCTCCACGGTCTGCGCCTGCTCACCACGGTGCAGCTGCCGGCCGTCATGCCCTCGGTCATCTCGGGGCTGCGCCTGGCGCTGGCCCAGGCCTGGCTGTTCCTCGTGGCCGCCGAGCTGCTGGGCGCCTCCATGGGCCTGGGCTGGCTGCTCACCGACTCGCAGAACAACGGGCGCACCGACCGCCTGCTGCTGGCGATCGTCCTGCTCGCGGTGCTCGGCAAGCTCTCGGACGCGCTGCTGGGCGTGTTCGAGAAGTGGGCCGTGCGGAGATGGGCCTGACCCGTGCGCCCGGCACCGTGGAACCGTCGTCCGTGCAGCCAGGAAAGGACCGCAGCACCGTGAGCTTCAGCTGGAGCAACCCCTCCTCCCCCACCCCCAATCCCGCGCTCGTCTCCGACGAGGCCCGGATCGCCTTCTGGGAGGGCCAGGCCTCCCGGCTCGACTGGGCCGAGCCGTGGCGGACGGCCCACCGTTTCGAGGCGCCGCGGCGGATCGGCGAGGACGAGCAGGGCAGCCCCACGTGGTCGGTCCCCGAGATCGCGTGGTTCGAGGGCGGGAAGCTCAACGTGGCCCACAACTGCGTGGACCGCCACGTCGAGGCCGGCCGCGGCGCCCACGTGGCCCTGTACTTCGAGGGCGAGCCCGGGGACCGGCTGGTCTACACCTACGCCGATTTGCAGCGGGAGGTCTCACGCGCCGCCAACGCCCTGCTCGCCCTCGGCGTGGAGCAGGGCGACCGGGTGGTGATCTACCTCCCGGTCATCCCGGAGACCGTCATCATCACGCTGGCCTGCGCCCGCATCGGGGCGGTGCACTCGCTGGTCTTCGGCGGCTTCTCCGCCGAGGCGCTGCGGTTCCGCGTCGAGGACACCGGCGCCAAGGTCCTCGTGACCACGGACGGGCAGCACCGGCGCGGGGCCGTGGTGCCCGTGAAGGCCGTCGCGGACGAGGCCTGCGGCGGCGACAACGCGATCGAGCACGTCGTCGTCGTCCGCCGCACCTCCCGGCCCGGGCGCACGGACCTGCCCCGGGGCACCCGGGGGACGCACTCCAAGGACGAGGACGCCGTCCCGTGGACGCGCGGACGGGACGTGTGGTGGCACGAGCTGGTCGCCGAGCAGTCCGACGTGCACGTGCCCCAGGCGTTCGACGCCGAGACGCCGCTGTTCATCATCTACACCTCCGGGACCACCGGCAGGCCCAAGGGCCTGGTGCACACGATGGGCGGCTACCTCGTGCAGGCCGCCTACACCCACGCCCTGCTCTTCGACCTGCTGCCCGACGTCGAGGACGAGGACGGCGAGCTGCGCCCGGACGAGCTGGCCACCGTCAACGACCCCGCGAAGGTCGACTCGACCGTCCACTGGTGCACCGCCGACCTCGCCTGGGTCACCGCGCACACCTACGAGATCTACGGGCCCCTGGTCAACGGCGTCTCGGAGGTGATCTACGAGGGCACCCCGAACACCCCGCACTGGGGCCGGCACTTCGAGGTGATCGAGCGCTACGGGGTCACCGCCTACTACACGGCGCCCACGCTGATCCGCTCCCTGATGGGGGCGTTCCCGAAGGGTGTGCCGCCGCTCTACAACCTGAACTCGATCCGGCTGCTCGGCTCCGTGGGCGAGTCGATCAACCCGGAGGCGTGGCGCTGGCTGCGCGCCCAGCTGGGCCGGGACGAGGTGCCGTTCGTGGACACGTGGTGGCAGTCCGAGACCGGTGCCGCCGTGATGTCCCCCCGCCCGCACGACCCGCAGTTCGCGCCCCCGGGGACGTTCGACGACGGAGCGCCGCACACCGCCCTGAAGCCGGGCTGCGCCACCCGGGCGGTCCCGGGGATCTCCACCCGCGTGGTGGACGAGGCCGGGGAGCCGGTCCCGCCCGGGGTGCAGGGCTTCGTGGTGGTGGACCGGACCGGCCCCTCGATGGCCCGCACCGTGTGGGGCGACCCGCAGCGCTACCTCTCCTCCTACTGGCGGGCCTACGCCGAGCAGGGCTGGTTCCTGGCCGGGGACGGCGCCCGCTGCGACGAGGAGGGGGACATCTACATCCTGGGGCGGGTCGACGACGTCATCAACGTCTCCGGGCACCGGCTGTCCACCATCGAGATCGAGTCGGCGCTCGTCACCCACCCGTGGGTGGTCGAGGCCGGTGCCGCGCCGGTGCGCGACGAGCTGACCGGCCACGCGGTGCTCGCCTACGTGGTGCTGACCCCCGACGCGCAGGGCCGGCCGGCCGAGGAGCTGACCGCCGCGCTGCGGGAGCACGTGGCGCACGAGATCGGCCCCATCGCCAAGCCCAGGGCGGTCGTGGCCGTCCCGGACCTGCCGAAGACCCGCTCCGGGAAGATCACCCGGCGCCTGCTCGCGCAGCTGTGGGAGGGGGCGCCGCTGGGCGACCGGTCCTCCCTGCAGAACGAGGAGGCGCTGGAGCACATCGCCGAGGTCCTGGCCGCACGGCGGCAGGACCTCGGCGACGCCGGGTGACGGCCCGTGACGCGCTCCGCAAGGACGTTGAGACATGTGACGTCCCAGTCCGCACCGCCCCTAGGATGAATGCCGTGAACGACACCCCCCGCCCCGCAGGAACCGGCCGCCCCGCGCCGGCCGGGCTGCTGCCCGGGCTGCCGAACACCGAGCTCAAGCTCGCCATGGCCGGCTCCGGCGCCCTGTTCTCGGCCTACGTCCTGGTGCACCTGCTCGGGAACCTGAAGGTCTACCAGGGCGAGGAGAAGTTCAACGCCTACGCCGCGTTCCTCCGCACGGCCGGCGCCCCCGTGCTGCCGCGCGGCACCGTGCTCTGGGCGGCACGCGGCGTGCTGGCCACCGGTCTGCTCGTCCACGTCGGCGCCGCCGCGGTGCTCACCGCGCGGTCCTGGGCGGCGAACGGGACGCTGCTGCCGCGCGCGCGCCGGCGCCCGCGGGGGCGCCGGCGCTCCCCCTGGGCGGTGGCGAAGCGCTCGATGCGCAGCACGGGCGGCGTGCTGGGGCTGTTCACGGCCTTCCACGTCCTCGACCTGACCCTGGGCGCCCGGCCCGCCGCGGCCCGGGGCTTCGCGCACGGCAGCGCCTACGCCAACCTCGTGGCCAGCCTGTCCCGCCCGCCTGTGGCCGCGGCGTACGCGGTGTCCATGGCGGCGCTGGCCGCCCACCTGGTGCACGGCATCCCGGAGATCGCCAACGACGTCGGCGTGACCGGGGACCAGCGGTTCCAGCGGCGGCTGCGGATCGCCGCCAACGCCTTCGGCGCCGCGGTGGCCGCCGGCAACACCACGATCCCCGTGGCCGTGCTGACGCGCGCGGTGCGCTGAGCCCCGTGGCCGCCCTCCCCCGCCGGCGGGTCGACCTCCTGCGGAACGACTCGCCGCGGGACCGGGCACCTTCCGGCGAACGAGCACGAGACGACCTCCGACGAGACGACAAGGACCCGAGCGAGTGAGCACCTTCTCCCTGACCGTGGACGTGTGGCGCCAGCCCTCCCCGGAGGAGCCCGGGGACTTCACGGCCTACGACGTCCCGGACGCGAGCCCGGAGATGACCGTGCTCGAGCTGCTCGACCGGATCAACGCGCAGCTGGAGGCCGCCGGCGAGGACCCGGTGGTCTTCGACGACGGCTGCCGCGAGGGAATCTGCGGCAAGTGCGGGGTGACGGTCGACGGCGTGGCGCACGGGCCCGAGCGCAACACCGCGAGCTGCATGCAGCACCTGGGCGCCTACCGGGACGGGGACCGGGTGCGCCTCGAGCCGCTCCGGGCGTCCTCCTTCCCGGTCAAGCAGGACCTCTCCGTGGACAAGAAGGCGCTGCGCCTGGTGGCGAAGGCCGGGAAGTTCCCGGTGGCGATGAAGGCACTGGCCAACGGCGGCTGCATCAGCTGCGGGGCGTGCGTGGCGTCCTGCCCCAACGGCTCCGGCCAGCTCTTCGTGGGCACGATGCTCAAGGAGCTGCCGCCGCTGGCCAAGGACGACGCCGAGCGCCGGGAGCGTTCGGCCAAGGTGATCGACGCGGCGGAGGAGCAGTTCGGCCCCTGCTCCCTGCTGGGCGACTGCGTGGAGGTCTGCCCGGCCGGGCTGCCGGTCGAGAACCTCTCCGCGGTGGCGCAGGAGTACCTGCGCAACCGCTTCCCGCGCCGGGGCGGGGACGCGCAGGGTCCACGGTGACCCCGCGCGGCGTGTCTTGCCGCGCGGGGAGGTGACTGCTACTTTTCGGGCACGTCTTCGAGACCCGTGAGGTGGATCACATGAGCGAGCGCCCCGGCAACATCGTCCCCGAACAAGGGGAGTTCGACTACGAACCGGAGGACCGCGAACCCGCCCGTGCCCCCGGCAGGACGTGGCTCTACCGGGGTCTGGGGCTGGTGCTGGCCCTGCTCGTGTGGTTCCTGCTGGGCGGAGCGGACATCTCGGCCGATGCCCGCGTGGTGGCGGGGGTCGCCACGCTGATGGCGGTGTGGTGGATGACGGAGTCCATGCCGCTGTCGGTGACCTCGCTCCTGCCGATCGTGCTGTTCCCGGTGCTCACGGCCCTGGAGGTCTCGGAGGTCACGGCGCCCTACGCGAACCCGATCGTGTTCCTGTTCCTCGGCGGGTTCCTGATCGCGATCGCGATGCAGAAGTGGAACCTGCACCGCCGGATCGCGCTGCTGACCCTGCGCCGGGTCGGGACCCATCCGCGCCAGATCATACTCGGCATGATGATCGCCACCGCGTTCCTGTCGATGTGGGTGTCCAACACCGCGACCACCCTGATGATGCTGCCCATCGGGCTGTCCGTGCTGACCCTGGTGGTCGAGAACAGCAAGCAGGCCGGGACCCGTGCCGAGACCGAGGACATGACCGAGCAGATCCGCTCGGGCAGGGCCATCAGCGACGTGATCGACGACCGCGACGTGCGGATCTTCGGGGTGGCCCTCGTCCTGTCGATCGCCTGGGCGGCCACCATCGGCGGCCTGGGCACGCTGCTGGGCTCCCCGCCCAACGCGATCGTCGCCGGCTACATCAGCGAGGAGCTGGGCCAGACGGTGGGCTTCGCCCAGTGGATGATGCTCGGGGTGCCGATCGTGGTGGTGTTCATCGGGCTGGCCTGGCTGCTCCTCACCCGGGTCCTGTTCCGCTTCCACCTCGAGGAGGTCCCCGGGGGCAAGGAGCTGATCAACGAGGAGATCGCCGCCCTGGGCCCGATGAGCCAGGGCGAGAAGATCGTGCTGGGCGTGTTCGTGGCCGCGGCGTTTCTCTGGATCGTCCCGGGGCTGCTCTCCGGGATCGGCGACATCGGCGAGCAGCTGCCCTGGCTGGGCCTGTTCGACGACACGGTGGTGGCCATCGGCGCCGGTGTGGTGCTCTTCCTGCTGCCCGGCGACCGGCAGGGCAACATGACCCTGGAGTGGAAGGACGCCGAGGAAGGCCTGCCCTGGGGCGTGCTGCTGCTCTTCGGCGGCGGTCTGTCGCTGGCCGCGGCCGTGGCCGGCACCGGACTGGACGCCTGGTTCGGCGCGCAGGTCACCGGGCTGGGCGCGCTGCCGATCGTGCTGCTGCTGGCGGCGGTGGTCACGATCGTGCTGCTGCTGACCGAGATCACGTCCAACACCGCCACCGCGGCCACCTTCATCCCGATCCTGGGCGGGGTCGCCGTGGGCATCGGGGTGGACCCCATGACCCTGCTGATCCCGGCCGCGCTGGCCGCGACGTGTGCGTTCATGCTCCCGGTGGGCACCCCGCCCAACGCCATCGTCTACGCCACGGGCCAGGTCAAGATCACCGAGATGGTCCGCGGCGGCATCGTGCTCAACATCGTGGGCGTCATCCTGATCACCCTCTTCACGGTACTGATCGGCCCGTTCGCGCTGGGCCTGGTGATCTGACCGGTCCTCGTGCACGTCCGGCCGGCCGCCGCCGCGGGGCCGGCCGGACGCCGCGGCGGCGGAGCGTGCGCCCGGTTGGCGCGGGGCGGCCCGGGGCAGCACAATGGGACGCAGCCATCCCGAGCGGCCGAGAGACCTGGATCGACGACGCCGCAGCAACCGTGGTCGACGTCGCAGACCGCACGGTGCTACCGCCAGAACCGATGGAGCAGCGCACCCCCGGCCCGCTCGCCCGGGTCCGTCTCCGCCCGGGACCGTCCAGCGGCACCACTTGCACGAGGAGTTCTCCCCATGGCCGACCACCAGTTCGGGTTCCGCACCCGGGCCCTGCACGCCGGGGGCACCCCCGACGCCGAGCACGGCGCCCGCGCGGTCCCGATCTACCAGACCAGCTCGTTCGTCTTCAAGGACGCCGACGACGCCGCCAACCTGTTCGCCCTGCAGAAGTACGGCAACATCTACTCCCGCATCGGCAACCCGACCGTCGCGGCCTTCGAGGAGCGCATCGCCTCCCTCGAGGGCGGCATCGGCGCCGTGGCCACCGCCTCCGGGATGTCCGCCGAGTTCCTCGTGTTCGCCGCGCTCGCCCGGGCCGGGGACCACATCGTGGCCTCCGCCCAGCTCTACGGGGGGACGGTCACCCAGCTGGACGTCACCCTGCGCCGCTTCGGCATCGAGACCACGTTCGTCCCGGGCACGGACCCCGCCGACTACCGGGCCGCCGTGCGCCCGGGGACGAAGGCCGTCTACACGGAGGTCGTGGCCAACCCGTCCGGGGAGATCGCCGACCTGGAGGGCCTCGCCGCGGTCGCGCACGAGGCCGGCGTCCCGCTCGTCGTCGACTCGACGATGACCCCGCCCTACCTGATCCGCCCGTTCGAGCACGGGGCGGACATCGTCATCCACTCGGCGACCAAGTTCCTGGGCGGCCACGGCACCACGCTGGGCGGCGTCGTCGTCGAGTCCGGCCGCTTCGACTGGGCGAACGGCAACTTCCCGTCCATGACCGAGCCGGTGCCGACGTACAACGACGTCACCTGGTGGGGGAACTTCGGGGAGTACGGGTTCCTGACCAGGCTGCGCACCGAGCAGCTGCGGGACATCGGCCCCGCTCTGGCGCCCCAGTCCGCGTGGAACCTGCTCCAGGGCGTCGAGACGCTGCCGCAGCGCATGGACGCGCACCTGGCCAACGCGCACGTCGTCGCACGCTGGCTGGAGGAGGACCCGCGCGTCTCCTACGTCAACTGGGCGGGGCTGCCGAGCCATCCGCACCACGACCGGGCGCAGAAGTACCTGCCCCTCGGCCCGGGCGCCGTGTTCGCGTTCGGGGTCTCCCCCACGGACCGGCTCGGCGGACGGGAGGTCGGCGCCCGCTTCATCGAGAACCTGCAGCTGGCCAGCCACCTCGCCAACATCGGCGACGCCCGCACCCTCGTCCTGCACCCGGCCTCGACCACCCACCAGCAGCTGAGCGCCGAGCAGCTGCTGCGGGCCGGGGTGCGGGAGGACCTCATCCGCCTGTCGGTGGGCCTCGAGGACGTCGAGGACATCCTCTGGGACCTGGACCAGGCCCTCTCCGCGGCGACCGGGCTCGCCCGGGAGTCCGCCCCGACCGCCGAAGGAGTGCTCCGATGACCGCCGAGACCCGCACCTGGACGGGGCCGAGCGCGCCCGAGCGGCTGAACATCCTGCACGGCACCGAGTCGATCGCCATCGTGGGCGCCTCCGACAAGCCCTCCCGCGCCTCCTACTTCGTCTCGACCTACCTGCTGTCCTCCTCGCCGTACCGGGTGTACTTCGTCAACCCGGTGCTGCGGGAGATCATGGGCCGGCCGGTCTACCCGTCGCTGGCGGACCTGCCGGAGGTCCCCGACGTGGTGGACGCGTTCCGGCGCCACGACGACCTCCCGGACGTGGCCCGCGACGCGGTGGCCGTCGGGGCCAGGACGCTGTGGCTGCAGCTGGGCTCCTGGCACGAGGAGGCCGCGCGGATCGCCGAGGAGGGCGGGCTCACGGTGGTCATGGACCGCTGCGTGAAGATCGAGCACGCCCGCTTCCACGGCGGGCTCCACCTGGCCGGCTTCAACACCGGGGTCATCTCGGCGAGGCGGCAGGTCCTGGCCTGAGACGCGCAACGGTCCCGGAGGCCTGGGGCTTCCGGGACCGTTCCGCGCCGCGAGCGGCAGGCCGCTACGCGCGCTCGAGGACGAACCGCACGTCCGCCTTCAGGCTCTGGCTGACCACGCAGTAGCGCTCCGTGGCCCGCGCGAGGCGCTCCAGGGCGCTGTCGTCGAGCTCCGCGTCCACCCGGGCGGTCACCACGACGTCCTGGACCCCGACGGGCACGGTCCGGTCGACGCCCAGCGTGCCGCGGGCGTCGAACATGCCGTCGGCGGTGAGCTCGGCCGAGCGCACCTCCACGCCCATGGCGGTGGCCACGCTGCGCAGGGTCACCCCGGCGCAGGCCAGGAGGGCGTCGAGGAGCATGTCCCCGGAGCAGGCGTCGCTGCCGTCGCCGCCGGTGGCGGCGTGCGGCCCGCCCCGCACGGGGCCCGCCCAGGTGTCGACCGTGCAGGTCAGTCCGGGGTCCCGGAAGTCGCCGTGGGAGTGCAGGGGCGTGCGCGCCGCCCCGGGGTCCTCCCGGTAGCGGTCCTTGAGGGGAGCCTGGAGCTGTCGGAGCTCCGTGGCGGTCATCTGGGTTCGAGATTCCATGCTGTCACTGTAGAGCGTCCGGCGCGGACGGATCCACGCGGGGCGTCCGCACCGGTACGCTCAGCGGGCGCGCTCGGCCACGCGGTCCTCCCAGTAGGCGCGGGTGGTCACCACGTCCGTGCCGTCCCACGCGCCCAGCCCGGACAGGCCCGGGACGTCGCCGCTGTGGAAGATCGGCTCGACCCCCTGCTTGCGCTGGGCCTCGTAGTTCCTGAGCACCCGGACGGCCACGCCGGAGAGCAGGACCAGGGCCACCAGGTTGATGGTGGCCATGACCGCCATGAACAGGTCGGCCAGGGACCAGACGAGGTCCAGGGCCAGCACGGCGCCGGCGAAGACGAACACCAGCACGAGCACGCGGTAGGCGGTCATCGCCGCGGCCGAGCCCGTGAGGAAGCGGATGTTGGACTCGCCGTAGTAGTAGTTGCCGATCACCGAGGTGAAGGCGAAGAGGAAGATCGCGACCGTCAGGAAGTGGACGGCCCACTCGCCCAGCTGCAGGGCGAGCGCGGACTGGGTGAGGGACGCGCCCTCCCGCCCGCCGAGCTCGGGGTTCGACAGCAGCACGATGAACGCGGTGATCGAGCAGATCAGCCAGGTGTCGAAGTACACGCCCAGGGCCTGGAGGAAGCCCTGCTTGGCGGGGTGGGAGACGGAGGCCGTGGCGCCGGCGTTGGGGGCCGAGCCCATGCCGGCCTCGTTGGAGAACAGGCCGCGCTTCATGCCCTGGATGATGACCCCGATCAGGCCGCCGGTGACGAACTCGCGGATGCCGAAGGCCCCCTCCAGGATCTGGCCGAGCACCGCGGGGACCTCGCCGATGTTCAGCACGACCACGAGCAGCCCGAGGACGATGTAGAGCACCGCCATGATCGGCACGACGATCTCCGAGACCGCGGAGATGCGGCGGATGCCGCCGAAGATGATCGCGGCGGTCAGGCCCACGAGCACCGCGCCGACCAGGATCCGGAACCACAGGGTCTCGGCCGCGGCCATGTCGACGCCGAAGGACCCGCCGAGGGCGTCCACGATCGAGTTGGACTGCACGGAGTTGAAGACGAAGCCGTAGGTCAGGGTGATGACGACCGCGAACAGCAGCCCCATCCAGCGCGCGCCGATGCCGCGCTCCATGTAGTAGGCGGGTCCGCCCACGTACCCGGTGGGCGCCTTGATCTTGTAGAGCTGGCCCAGCAGGGACTCCGTGAACGCGCTCGCGGCGCCGATTCCGGCGATCACCCACATCCAGAACACGGCGCCCGGTCCGCCCAGGCTGATGGCGATCGCGACGCCGGCGATGTTGCCGGTGCCCACGCGGGACGCGGCGGAGACGGTGAAGGCCCGGAACGCGGAGATGCCCTTCTTGCCGTCCTCGGCCAGGCCGGGCTTGTCTCCCAGCACCCGGAACATCTCCGGGACCAGCCGCAGCTGCACCACGCCGGTGCGGACGGTCAGGTAGAGGCCCACCCCGATGAGGATGGCGAAGACCACGTTCCACACCCAGCCGCCGAGGGTGCCGACGAGATCGGTGACGAGTTCCATTGCAGCTCCGAACTGTGACGACGCGGTCCCCCGGCGTGGGGTCTGCGGGGGTCCGCGTGAACGACCGGGCGCAGCGGTCGCGCGCCCCGACGGAACTCTAGTGGACGTGACCGGCGTCTCGTCCCCCGCGGTGTGCGCCGAGGTCGCGGCTGTCGGCGACCGAACCGCGCCCGGTCGCCGGCAGCCGCGACCTCGCGGGAGGGGAAGGGATCAGATCACGCGCACGGCGCCCTTGTCCGCGGAGGTGACCATCGAGGCGTAGGCCCGCAGCGCCTTGGAGACCTGGCGCTCGCGCGGCTTCGTGGGGTACCAGGGCGCGGGGCCACGGGCCTGCCGGCGGGCGGCGAGCGTGGCGTCGTCCACGTTCACGCGCAGCACGCGCCGGGCGACGTCGATCTCGATCTCGTCGCCGGTCTCGACGAGCCCCACGGCGCCGCCGGCGGCGGCCTCCGGGGAGATGTGCCCGATGGAGAGGCCGGAGGTGCCGCCGGAGAAGCGGCCGTCGGTGATGAGCGCGCACTCCCGGCCCAGGCCGAGGCCCTTGAGGTAGGAGGTCGGGTAGAGCATCTCCTGCATGCCCGGGCCGCCCTTGGGGCCCTCGTGGGTGATGACCACGATGTCGCCGGGCTGCACGTTCTTGGACAGGATCTCGAACACGGCCTCGTCCTGGGACTCGACCACGAAGGCCTTGCCGACGAAGTGGAACAGCTCCTCGTCGATGCCGGCGGTCTTGATCACCGCTCCGTCCTCGGCGATGTTGCCGTAGAGGATCGCCAGCCCGCCGTCCTGGGTGTAGGCGTGCGCCACGGAGCGGATGCAGCCGTCCTCGCCGTCGAGGTCGAGGGACTCGAACGTGTTGGCCGTGGAGAACGCCTGCGTGGTGCGCACGCCGCCGGGCGCGGCGTGGAAGAGCCGCCGGGCGCGCTCCGAGGACCGGCCGCCGCGGACGTCCCACTCGTCCAGCCAGGTGGCCAGGTCCGGGGCGTGCACCGTGTGCACGTCCTCGTTGAGCAGCCCGGCCCGGCGCAGCTCGCCGAGGATCGCGGGGATCCCGCCCGCACGGTGCACGTGCTCGATGTGGAACCGCGTGGAGTTGGGCGCGACCTTGCACAGGCAGGGCACCCGGCGGGACAGGTCGTCGATGTCCGGGAGGGTGAAGTCGACCTCGCCCTCCTGGGCGGCGGCGAGGATGTGCAGGATCGTGTTGGTGGACCCGCCCATGGCGATGTCGAGGGCCATGGCGTTCTCGAACGCCGCCTTCGTGGCGATGTTGCGCGGGAGCACGGACTCGTCGTCCTGCTCGTAGTACCGGCAGCACAGGTCCACCACCCGGCGGCCGGCCTCGAGGAAGAGCTCCTTGCGGGCCACCTGGGTGGCCAGCGTGGTGCCGTTGCCGGGCAGGGACAGGCCGAGGGCCTCGGTGAGGCAGTTCATGGAGTTGGCGGTGAACATGCCCGAGCAGGATCCGCAGGTGGGGCAGGCGTTGCGCTCGATCTGGCCCAGCTGCTCGTCGGTGACGGACTCGTCGACGGCCATGGACATCGCGTCCACGAGGTCCAGGCGGTGCTCCACGACGCCCTCGACGGCCTCGCCGGACTCCATGGGCCCGCCGGAGACGAAGACCACCGGGATGTTGAGCCGCAGCGCGGCCAGCAGCATGCCCGGGGTGATCTTGTCGCAGTTGGAGATGCAGACCAGGGCGTCGGCCCGGTGGGCGTTGACCATGTACTCCACGGAGTCCGCGATGATGTCCCGGGAGGGCAGCGAGTAGAGCATGCCGTCGTGGCCCATCGCGATGCCGTCGTCGACCGCGATGGTGTTGAACTCCTTCGCCACTCCACCGGCCTCCCGGATCGCCGAGGCCACGAGGTCGCCCATGTCCTTGAGGTGCACGTGGCCGGGCACGAACTGCGTGTAGGAGTTCGCGATCGCGACGATCGGCTTCCCGAAGTCGTCGTCGCCCATGCCGGTGGCGCGCCACAGGGCGCGGGCACCGGCCATGTTGCGGCCGTGGGTCGAGGTGCGGGAGCGGAGGTGGGGCATGGCGGAGCTGCGTCTCCTTGGTCGAGGATGTCCGGTGGTTGTCCGGCGGCCGGGCGGGCGGCCCGTGGGGGCGGAGCACCGGGGCAACCGCCGGCGGTCCGCCGTCCAGAATACGCTTCTGGGCCGCAACGTCCTGATGGACGGACCCCCGTCTCACGATGTGGCCGGGCGAGGCGCACCGGCTCCTACACTGGGGTCAGCCGCGCAGCCCTCAGGAGGAGCCGACCATGAGCCACCCCTCGACGCCCCCTCGTCCGGACGACGGCGCCGACTTCAGCGTGGGCCTGCAGGACGCCGCCGACCCGCTGGTGATGGCCCTCGACGTCGGCTCGACGGGCAGCCGCGGCGGGCTGCACGACGCCACGGGGACCCCGGTGCTCGGCTACCGGCACAAGATCGAGCACGAGTTCCGCACGGCGGCCGACGGCACCTCCGTGATCGACCCCGACCAGGTCACCGAGGAGCTGGCCGGGATCCTCGACCTGGTCCTGGCCGACCCCGCGCTGGCCGGCCGGGTGGCGGGCGTCGCCCTGGACACCTTCGCGTCCTCGCTCGTGGGCGTCGGGGCCGACGACGAGGCCGTGACCCCCTGCTTCACCTACGCGGACTCCCGGTGCGCCGAGCAGCTGGCCGGGCTGCGCGCCGAGCTCGACGAGCCCGCCGCCCTCCAGCGCACCGGAGCCCGCCTGCACACCTCGTACCTGGCCCCGCGGCTGCGCTGGATCCGGGAGACGGACCCGCAGACGTGGGAGCGGGCCCGGCGGTGGATGTCCCTGGGCGAGTACGTGCACCTGCGCCTGCTCGGCACCGCGTGCGCCGGGACCGCCACGGCCGCGTGGACCGGCATGCTGGACCGGCGCACGGGCCGGTGGGACGAGCCGCTGCTACTCGCCTGCGGCATGGACGCCGAGCAGCTCAGCCCCGTCCTCGACCCGCACGAGCCCGTCCCGGACGTCGCGGCCTCCGTGGCCGAGCGGTGGCCCGCCCTCGAGGGGGCGCACTGGTTCGCGCCCGTGGCCGACGGGCTGAGCGCCAACCTGGGCTCCGGCGGCGCCGACGCCTCGACGCTGGTGGTCTCGGCCGCGACCTCCGGGGCCGCGCGCGTGCTGCTGCACGAGATCCCGGAGCGGGTGCCGAGCGGGCTGTGGTGCTACCGCGTCGACGCGCAACGGTGCCTGCTGGGCGGGGCCCTCAACGACGTGGGACGGGCGATCAGCTGGCTCGAGGACACGGTCGCCCTGCCGGAGGGCACCACGCTGCAGGACGTCGCCGAGGCCGAGGCCGCCGAGGGCACCCCCGTGGTGCTGCCCTTCTTCACCGGTGAGCGCTCGACCGGGTGGGCGGGCGGGGCCCGGGCGGTGCTGGCCGACGTGACCGCCTCCTCCACCGGGGCGGACCTGGCGCGGGGCGTGCTGGAGGGCGTGGCGGCCTCCTACGCGCGCGTGGCCGACCAGCTCGAGGACGTCGCCGGCGGCGTGGAGCGCGTGGTGGCCTCGGGCAGCGCCTCCCAGGACGTGCCCGGGCTGATGCAGATCCTGGCCGACACCCTGGGCAAGCCCGTGGCGCGGGCCGAGTTCAAGCGCGCGACGCTGCGCGGCACGGCCCTGCTCGCCCTCGAGACGCTGGCCCCGGACGTCGAACGGGCCCGCCCGCCCTACGGGCCCGAGCACGAGCCGGAGCCCGGGCGCGCGGAGCACTACCGCGCCGTCCGGGCCCGCTTCGAGGAGCTCTACGGGGCGCTCCTCGCCTCCTGACCCGCCGCCCCTGCCCGGCATCGGACGCTCCGCCCGCGGCACCCGGGCGGGCCCGCGGAGGCGGGGATGCGGGGCACCGGGCCGGGCCGCGAACCCGCCTTGGCGCAACCTGGGTGCGAGCCGGACGTTTGCTCACACAGGGACACAATGCTGTGCCTCCGCGAATACCGTGGCTCCGGCGCCGCCGCTTTCCTACCGTGGAACCCGTGAGCGCGGGGGCACGAGCCCCCGGCCCCGCATCCCCCCCCCCCCCCCCCCCCCCCCCCCCCCCCCCCCCCCCCCCCCCCCCCCCCCCCCCCCCCCCCCCCCCC
>NZ_JAVFWZ010000166.1:0-507 GCF_040981245.1 Kocuria cellulosilytica
CGGGCCGAGCTCACCGAGCAGCTGCTGGCCGTCACCGAGCTCGGCCGCACCGTCACGGAGGCCGAGCAGCAGGCCCGCGCCGAGCGCGCCGCCCGGAAGCCGCGCCACCGCGCCCAGGCGACCACCGCCGGGCCGGGCGCCCCCGCCGCGGAGCCCGGCTGGGCCGACGTCATCCCCGTCTCCGCCGTGGACGGCTTCCAGGTCGAGGCCCTCGCGGAGCTGCTCGTCGCCCGGATGCCCGAGTCCCCGGCGCTGTACCCCGACGGCGAGCTGACGGACGAGCCCGAGCTGACCATGGTCGCGGAGCTCGTCCGCGAGGCCGCCCTCGAGGGCGTGCGCGACGAGCTGCCGCACTCCCTCGCGGTCGTCGTCGAGGAGATGGTCCCGCGCGAGGGCCGTCCCGCCGACCGGCCCCTGCTGGACGTGCGGGTCAACGTCTACGTGGAGCGGCCGTCGCAGAAGGCCATCGTGATCGGCCGGGGCGGAGCCCGCCTGCGCGAGATCGGC
>NZ_JAVFWZ010000167.1:0-506 GCF_040981245.1 Kocuria cellulosilytica
CCACCCTGGGCTCGGCCCACGCATGGCTCACCGCGGGCAACACCGCGCGTGCCAAGGACGTCATCGTCCAGGAATGCGCCGCGGGCCTCGTGCGGATCCGCCCGTCCGACGACGGCGCACTGACCTTCGAGGCCCCACCCACCGACCGCACGGGAGACCTGGGCCCGGAATTGCTCGGGGGCGTAACCGCGGCCCTGGGCCTGCGGGACGAGCAGGTCGTCGCCCATCAGTGGGTCGACAACGGCCCCGGCTGGGCCGCGCTGCTTCTGGCCGGCGCCGAGGACGTCCTGGCGATCGAGCCCGACCTTCCCGCTCTCCACGGCGCCAAGATCGGCGTGGTGGGTCCCCACCCGCAGAGCAGCCCGCACCAGTTCGAGGTCCGCGCCTTCGTGGGTGGCACCGGCGGGTACGAGGACCCCGTCACGGGAAGCCTCAACGCGAGCCTGGCCCAGTGGCTCATCCGTACGGACCGGGCGCCCGCGAACTACATCGCCCGACAGGGCACC
>NZ_JAVFWZ010000168.1:0-505 GCF_040981245.1 Kocuria cellulosilytica
GCGGGGCGCGCCAGGTGCAGGGCACCCGCCCCGGTCAGGGCCGCACCCAGGAGCAGGGCGCGGCGTGCGGCGGGCGGGGTCGCGGACATGGGCCCAGCGTACCCACCGGGGCGTGACGGACGGCACAGGAGCACGCGGCATAGATCCTCCTCCTATTTTGTTGACGCGTACAGCAAATGATCCCGACCCCGGAAGGAACCCCCATGACCGCCCACGCCCTCCAGGACCAGATCGCCCTCGACGCCATGTCCGCCGATCTCCTCTTCCGCGAGGCCCGCACGGCCTCGGAGTTCCTCGACGAGCCCGTGGGCGAGGAGCAGCTGCGGGCGATCTTCGAGCTCGCCAAGATGGGCCCCACGGCCATGAACATCCAGCCGCTGCGCGTCACCTGGATCCGCTCCGCCGAGGCCAAGGAGCGCCTGCTCCCCCTCATGGCCGAGGGCAACCGGGCCAAGACGGCCGGCGCGCCCGTCGTCGCCGTGCTCAGCTACGACGCCGACTGGCA
>NZ_JAVFWZ010000169.1:0-504 GCF_040981245.1 Kocuria cellulosilytica
GGCCCTGCTCAACTGGGAGCTGCTGGCCGCCCCGGGCCGCGTGTCGCTCCAGGAGGCGGTGGTCTTCCAGCTGATGGAGCGCAACGGCTCCGGATCGGTCTGGGAGAACGGCTCCGACCGCGCCACCCTCCTGCAGGGCTGGCTGCACTACGACCGGCACCTGATCGTGGGCGGCGTCCTGGCAGGACTCGTGTGCCTGACCCGCCGCAGCAGCGCGTGGCTCCCGGTGGCCGTCGCGGTCTTCTCGCTGCCCGTGCTCCTTCCCGACGGATACCTCCCGGCGATGTACGTCATCGGCATCGTGCCCTTCCTGGCGCTGTCCGTGGGCATCGCCCTCCAGATGCTGTGGAACCGGCTGCTGCGCACGACGCCCTCCTGGCGGTCCCGGACCGGCGCGGCAGCGCGGGGCACCGCCGTGGCGGCGCTCGTGGGGACCGTGGGGCTGGTCATCGCACCGCACTGGATCGCGCAGGACCGTGACCTGCTCACCCAGGAGGCGAACAC
>NZ_JAVFWZ010000170.1:0-504 GCF_040981245.1 Kocuria cellulosilytica
GCGATCCTGCTCCTCACCCCGGTGCTGCTCCCGCTGGCCACCGCCGTGGAGATGGATCCCGTCCACCTGGGCCTGATCATGGTGACGACCCTGGCGATCGGCCTCTACACCCCACCGTTCGGCACCACCCTCTACATCTCGGCGTCGATCGGCAAGGTCTCCGTCATCGAGACCACCAAGGCCCTGTGGCCCTTCTACCTCCTCGCCGGCCTCGTCGTGATCATCGTCGCCTTCTTCCCGCAGTGGGTCGGAGTGATCTGATCCCGCAAGGGGCGCTCGGCGACCGGAACGCTCGCCGACCCGGGCCTGGATCCACCTCCGTGGATCCAGGCCCGCGTCCGTGCCCTCGGTGTCGCGGAGGGGCTCCGGACGACCGCGGTGACCTCGGTGCTTGGCAATCGCCGTCCCCGGGCGCATCCTGAACACGGGTCCTCAGCGGGTCATCCCTGGGAGGCGAGTTCCCATGACGCGCCCACGCCACCGCAGCACCTCGCACACCCGCGA
>NZ_JAVFWZ010000171.1:0-504 GCF_040981245.1 Kocuria cellulosilytica
GTGCCCAACGTTTACGGCACGTCCAAGGTGTCGACCAGGTTGCCGGTCGGGAACATCGCGCCCGCATCGCCGTCATCGGACGGATCGATGAACTCCAGCTGGATCTCGGCGGCCGGGAAGGTCACGCCATCCAGCTCGAAATCGCCGATCTCCTGCACTTCGCCATCGCGCATCGGCACGTGGGCGATGATGGTCTTGCCGATGTTGGCCTGCCAGATGCGCACGGTGCACAGGCCATCGCGCGGCACCCGGGCCGGATCGATCAGCCCATTGGCGATCGCGAACGGACCCACTGCCGTACTGAGGTTGCCGCAGTTGCCGCTCCAATCGACGAAGGCGGTGTCGATCGAGACCTGGCCGTACAGGTAGTCCACATCGTGGTCCGGCACCGAGGCGGTGGAGATGATCACGCACTTGCTGGTGCTGGAGGTGGCACCGCCCATGCCGTCGATCTGCTTGCCATACGGATCGGGCGAGCCGATCACGCGCATCAGCAGCGCATCG
>NZ_JAVFWZ010000030.1:0-955 GCF_040981245.1 Kocuria cellulosilytica
GTCTGTGTAGGATAGGTGGGAGGCTATGAAACCATGGCGCTAGCTGTGGCGGAGCCATCCTTGAAATACCACCCTGTCGTGCTTGACGTTCTAACCTGGGCCCATTATCTGGGTCGGGGACCGTGTATGGTGGGTAGTTTGACTGGGGCGGTCTCCTCCTAAAGAGTAACGGAGGAGCTCGAAGGTACGCTCAGCGCGGTCGGACATCGCGCACTGTGTGCAAAGGCATAAGCGTGCTTGACTGCAAGATCGACGGATCAAGCAGGTAGGAAACTAGGACTTAGTGATCCGGTGGTTCTGTATGGAAGGGCCATCGCTCAACGGATAAAAGGTACTCCGGGGATAACAGGCTGATACCGCCCAAGAGTTCATATCGACGGCGGTGTTTGGCACCTCGATGTCGGCTCATCACATCCTGGGGCTGTAGTCGGTCCCAAGGGTATGGCTGTTCGCCATTTAAAGTGGTACGCGAGCTGGGTTCAGAACGTCGTGAGACAGTTCGGTCCCTATCTGCCATGGGCGTTGGAGATTTGAGAGGGGCTGCTCCTAGTACGAGAGGACCGGAGTGGACGAACCTCTGGTGTTCCGGTTGTCACGCCAGTGGCATTGCCGGGTAGCTATGTTCGGAAGCGATAACCGCTGAAAGCATCTAAGCGGGAAGCGCGCCTCAAGATGAGATCTCCCGGGGCACAAGCCCCCTGAAGGAACCATGTAGACTACGTGGTTGATAGGTCAGGTGTGTAAGTACAGCAATGTATTGAGCTAACTGATACTAATGATCCGTGCGGCTTGACCATATAACCTCAAGTTGCCTTGGCTTTACGACAACGTCGTAAGAGCATCCAAGTGCACGCTACGTCACAAGAACTATGCGAGGCTGGCGCCTTGTCCCCCGGGACGAGTGCGACGCTCCAAAAGCCTCCCTGGTGAAATTAGCGCTGTGGAACCACCCGAT
>NZ_JAVFWZ010000172.1:0-503 GCF_040981245.1 Kocuria cellulosilytica
GACCGCGGGCGCGCCGGCTCGGCGGGGCTGGGCGTCTCCCCGTCGGGCGCCCTCGACGCCGGAGCCGCGGCCTCGGCCAACCGGCTCGTCGGCAACGCCGTGGGGGCGGCCGTGCTGGAGAACCTGCTGGGCCGCCTCGAGCTGAGCGCCCACGGGGACCACGTCCTGGCGGTCACCGGCGCCCGGGCGCCCCTGACGGTCGAGGGCCCCGCCCCGTGGCGGCCGGCGCCCGGCACGCCGTTCGCCCTGCGGGACGGCGAACGGCTGGCCGTGGGTGCCACGGCGTCCGGCGCGCGCGTCTACGTGGCGGTGCGCGGCGGCGTGGCGGTCCCGCCCGTGCTGGGCAGCCGCTCCACCGACGTCCTCGCCGGGCTGGGCCCCGACCCGCTCGCCGCCGGGGACGCCCTGCCCGTCGGCCCCGCCCCCGGCACGGCCGTCCGGCCGCCCGAGCCCCCGCCCGAGCCGGCCGGTGCGCCGGCGGTGCGGGTGGTGCCCGGTCCCCG
>NZ_JAVFWZ010000173.1:0-502 GCF_040981245.1 Kocuria cellulosilytica
CGTGGGCCTGCCGCTGCCCGGCAACGAGATCCGGATCGCCGAGGACGGGGAGGTCCAGGTCCGCGGCACGCACGTGATGCGCGGCTACCACGGGCGCGAGGACCTGACCGCGGCCGCGTTCGAGGACGGCTGGTTCCGCACCGGCGACCTGGGCTCGCTCGACGAGGACGGCGCGCTCACGCTGACCGGCCGGAAGAAGGAGATCATCGTCACCGCCGGCGGCAAGAACGTGGTGCCGAACGTGCTGGAGGACCCCATCCGCGCGTCGGCCGTGGTCTCCCAGGTGATGGTGGTCGGCGACGACCGCCCGTTCGTGGCGGCCCTCGTGACCCTGGACCAGGACGTGCTGCCCGCGCGCCTGGAGCTGATGGGCCTGGACCCCGCGATGCCCGTGGCCGAGGCCGCCCGGCACCCGAGGATCGTGGAGCACGTGCAGGAGATCGTCGACCAGGCCAACAAGGCCGTCTCCCGGGCGGAGAGCATCCGCTCCTTCGAGATCCTC
>NZ_JAVFWZ010000174.1:0-502 GCF_040981245.1 Kocuria cellulosilytica
GGATGTCCCCTGTCTCGCGTCGGTCCGGGAGCGGCCACCGAACCGGTGCCGGACCTCACTCTAGGCGGGGCGCAGCGCACATCCGGTGCAGCGGGGCGCGCGCTCTTCCCCGGAGCCCCGTCCCGGGGCATGCTCGGAGGACCGAGGAACCGCAGAGCAACGGAAGGACGACGATGAGAGCACACGTGCTCAGGAACGCCGGGGGAAGCTTCTCCCTCGAGGACCTCACCCAGAGCGCCCCGCAGGAGGGCGAGGTGCTGGTCCAGGTCGCCGCCTGCGGGGTGTGCCACACGGACCTCCACGTGATCAAGGGGGAGGTCGCCTTCCCCACGCCCTGCGTCCTGGGCCACGAGATCTCCGGCTGGGTGGAGCAGACCGGTCCCGGGGTCGAGGGACTGACGGAGGGGGACCGGGTGGTGTGCAGCTTCATCATGCCGTGCGGCACGTGCCGGCACTGCGCACGGGGCCACGAGGACCTGTGCGAGGAGTTCTTCGCCAAGAA
>NZ_JAVFWZ010000175.1:0-502 GCF_040981245.1 Kocuria cellulosilytica
CGGACCGCTCCGGGCAGAGCGCGGTGGCCGTGGAGACCCAGCACCGGGAGGGCGAGGCCCTGCTGGTCGTCCAGCCGTACCGGGTCAAGGGCGCGGAGCGCTCCGTGAGCTTCGGCGACGCGACGGTGGAGCCCGCCGAGCGGTGGCTGTGGCTCTGAGCGCGCCACCCCGGCGCCCGGCCGGGCACGACGAAGGGCCCCTCCGCGGCGGAGGGGCCCTTCGTCGTGCTGGCGCGCGGTCGCGGCCGCGCGGTGCCGGTCCTGAAGCGGATCAGGCGGGGATGTTCAGCACCTGACCGGGGAAGATCAGGTTCGGGTCGGCGATGCTGCCGGCGTTGGCGGCGGCCAGGGCCTCCCAGCCACCCTCGATGCCCAGCTTCGCGGCGATGACCGAGAGGGTGTCGCCGGCGACCACGGTGTAGGACTCGCCGGCCACGGAGGCCGGGGCCACGGAGACGGCCGGGGCGACGTAGTCGACCACGGGGGCCGGGGCGGCGACGGGC
>NZ_JAVFWZ010000176.1:0-502 GCF_040981245.1 Kocuria cellulosilytica
GGGGCCACCGGCCTCGAGGCGGCCATGGGCGAGGAGCTCTCCGGCGCCTCCGACGAGCAGTTCTACGACCGTGTGGTCTCCATGTTCTCCGGCGACCAGCCCACCGGCGCGTCGGTCGAGCTCACCATCGACCCGGTCCTGCAGCAGACCGCCCACCAGCTGCTGGAGGGACGCCAGGGCGCGATCGTCGCCCTCGACCCGGAGACCGGCGCGATCCTGGCCATGGTCTCGAGCCCCGGCTACGACCCGAACGAGCTCGCCTCCCACGACTCCGCCTCCGTGATCGCCGCCGCGGAGCGGCTCAACGCGGACCCCGCGGAGCCGCTCGTCAACCGCGCGATCTCCGGCGACCTCTACGCGCCCGCCTCGACGTTCAAGATCATCGACACCGTGGCGGCCCTGGAGTCCGGCGAGTACACCACGGAGTCCTCGATCCCCAACCCGCAGGAGCTTCCCCTGCCCGGCACCGACGTGACCCTGCCCAACTACGTGAACGGCGGGT
>NZ_JAVFWZ010000177.1:0-502 GCF_040981245.1 Kocuria cellulosilytica
AGCGGGCAGCGCGAGCCCGGCGGCCTCGGTGCCGGCGAGGCGTCGCGCGGCCGCTCCGGGGGCCCGGCGCAGCACCTCGGCGCGCTCGGGGCCGCCCTCGGGGAGGTCGCCGACCCCGGTCAGCGCCACCACCGTGAAGGGCAGCGTGCCCGGTGCGGGGACCAGGGTCACCTCGTCGGCGCCGCCGCCCACGCGCAGGGCCGCGGCGGCGTCCACCACGGAGGAGAGCCTGCGCTGCTCACCGGCGGGCAGCACGACGCGGCCGGCGCCGTCGCCCTCCGTCCCCTTCTGCACGGCGAGCACGAGGGCGTGCGCTGGAGTGCGGCTCAGGGACTTGTGCGTGGCGGTCAGCTCGATCCCCCGGGGCTCGAGCAGGTCCTGTACGTCGGGCATGGGTCGTCCTTTCGCTGGGGTCTGGGCCGGCGGGGCCGGGCTGGGCCGTGCGTGGCGGTCCCGGCCCGTCCGATAGGCGTGCTGTCGATCCTAGCCCCGGGTCCGCCCG
>NZ_JAVFWZ010000178.1:0-501 GCF_040981245.1 Kocuria cellulosilytica
ATGCTCGCGTTCGTGCTGCTCGTGCAGCAGATCGAGTCCAACATCCTGCAGCCCCTCGTCATGGGCCGGGCCGTGTCCCTCCACCCGCTGGCGGTGTTCCTCGCGGTGGCCTCCGGCTCGATCCTCTTCGGCATCGCCGGGGCCCTGTTCGCAGTGCCGGTCATGGCGTTCCTCAACACGGTGGTGCGCTACCTCGTGGGCGGGCTGTGGCGCGAGGACGACGAGATCCCGTGGGAGCCCTACTACTTCCCGTGGGAGATCAAGAAGCACGCCAGCAGGAACGAGCTGACCCGGGAGCAGATCATGGCCCAGCTCCAGCGCTTCCGCCGCACGCGGGCCCAGGAGCGGCTCCAGGCCGCGCTCAAGCGCGGGCGCAGGGCCGACCGCGCCCGGGCCGGGGGCGGCGAACAGTCCGGCCGCGCCGCCGCCGGCGCCTCCGGGCGGTCGGCGGGCAACGACTAGGATGGGGACCGCGCCCGCCGCCGGCGGGCGCGAGCCGTG
>NZ_JAVFWZ010000179.1:0-501 GCF_040981245.1 Kocuria cellulosilytica
GCCACGTCGTCGTCGGGCACGGCGTGCGGCTGGTGCCCCTGCCCGGGCGCCCGGCCGCGCACCTGCTCGAGGCGAACGGCGCGTCCCGGGTCGTGCACATCGCCGCGGACCCCGCCACGGGCGGTGTCTGGGTGGGCGAGGACGGGTTCGCCGTCGAGCTCGACGTCGTGTCCCGCGAGCAGAAGCTCGAGCGTTCCCTCGCCGCCCTCGGGCGGACGGCGGGGCCCGCCGCGCCAGAGCTGCGCTCGCCCATGCCCGGCACCGTCGTCGCGGTCCCCGCGGACGCGGGGGAGCGGGTCGCCGAGGGGCAGACCGTCGTGGTCGTCGAGGCCATGAAGATGGAGCACCGGCTCGTGGCCCCCACCGTGGGCACCGTCGAGCTGTCCGTGCGGACCGGCGAGCAGGTCAGGCTGCACCAGCTGCTCGCCCGCGTGGTGCCCGACGCCGTCGTCCCGGCACCCGGCGGCCACTCCGCGGGCAGGCCCGGGACCCCGCCGGACC
>NZ_JAVFWZ010000180.1:0-500 GCF_040981245.1 Kocuria cellulosilytica
GCCTGCGCAGCACCCCGGAGAGGCCCTTGGGCGGGCAGGCCGTGCCGAAGACGGGGGTGAGCTCCGCGTGCTCGATCGAGCGCTCCCGGGGCCGCCGCTCCTCCTGGCGCTCCGGCACGTCCCAGTGGGCCCCGGTCGCGCCCGGGTCGTAGCGCAGCTTCGGCACGGAGGGGCGGTCGGCCGGGTCCAGGTCGGCGCCCCAGCCGGGGATGCGGGCCCTCAGTGCCGCACGGTCGACGCTGCGCTCCGGCTCGCCGGCGGTGTCGGGGTTGGGGGTCATGGTCGCTGCCCTTCCTCAGCCGGCGCCCGGCACGATGAGCGGCTTGATGCAGCCGTCCAGCTTGGCGGAGAAGATGTGGTACCCCTCGGCGATGTGCTCCAGGGGGATGCGGTGGGTCACGAGGTCGCTGGGCTTGAGGTAGCCGTTGCGGATGTGCTCGAACAGCCGCGGCCACTGGCGCTTCACCGGGCACTGGTTCATCCGCAGGGTCAGTCCCTTG
>NZ_JAVFWZ010000181.1:0-500 GCF_040981245.1 Kocuria cellulosilytica
TACCTGGACGTCCTGGACGGGCTCTACGACTCCCCCATCGACACTGTGGTGTGCCGTCAGGAGGGTGGCGCCGCGTACATGGCGGAAGCGGACGGGAAGATGAACGACGTCCCGGGCGTGGCCATGGTGACCCGTGGTCCCGGCGCAGCCAACGCGCACGTGGGCCTGCACACCGCGTGGCAGGACTCCACGCCCATGGTGTTGTTCGTGGGACTCATCCCGTTCGAGCACCGTGAGAAGGAAGCGTTCCAGGAGTTCGACCCGCATCAGTGGTTCGCCTCCGGGGCCAAGCGCGTGATGGTCCTGGACCACGCGGAGCGGGCCTCCGAGTACGTGGCCGAGGCCATGTTCGCCGCGCGTTCCGGGCGTCCGGGGCCCGTGGTGGTGGGCCTGCCCGAGGACATCATCACCCGGCCAATCGAACCCACGGTGCACCCGGAGATCCCGGTGGCCGGCGGCGGGATGACCGTGGAGGACTGGAAGGCCCTCGAGTCCGCGCT
>NZ_JAVFWZ010000031.1:0-856 GCF_040981245.1 Kocuria cellulosilytica
CCGATCCCGATACCCTGAGGACATGATCGACAGACGCGACGTGGGCTCCTGGCTCGAGGGACCGGGGACCGGCCGGCAGCAGTATCCCGGGGAGCGCCTGGGGCGCCCGGCGGAGGGGCCGGGCTCGGTGGGCCGCGTCGGGCGGCGGATCGTGGCCCTGGTGCTGGACTGGTACCTGTGCTGGGCCCTCGCCGAGTGGCTCGCGCCGCAGTGGAACGAGCACGGGCTCGTGACCCTCGCGCTCCTGTTCCCGCTCAACGTGCTCCTGGTCGGTGCCACCGGGCACACCCCGGGTCACTGGCTGACGGGCCTGCAGGTGCAGACGCTGGACGGCCGGCCCGCCGGGTTCGCCCGGGCCGCGGTGCGCTCGCTGCTGCTGTGCCTGCTGATCCCGCCGGTGGTCTTCGACCCGGACCAGCGCGGTCTGCACGACCGGGCGGTGGACACGATCCTGGTGCGCACCCGCTGACGGCGTCCCCCGACGACGACGGAGCCCCTCGCCTTCCAGTGGAAGGCGAGGGGCTCCGTCGTCGTCGGGGTGCCGGGTCAGCGCCCGCGCATGGACTTGCGGTCCGGACGGGCGCGCATCGGGTCGACGCCCTTGGGGATCGGCAGCCGGTTGCCGAGGGTGGTGATCCGCTTGTGCACGGTCTGCACCTCCTGCTGGGTGAGCTTCTTCTCCAGCTTCCGCATCCGCTGGGACAGCTCGCGCAGCGGCACCTGACCCTCGCCCTTGCCGGTCTTGATGACGTGGATCGGCACGTTCGGGATCACTGGGCCGATCCAGCGGCGCTCCTTCGAGACGAGCTTGTCGACCCGGCCGGCGGGCCCCTCGGTCACGAGGACCACGCCGGGA
>NZ_JAVFWZ010000032.1:0-851 GCF_040981245.1 Kocuria cellulosilytica
ACGGAGCGGCGAGCTCCTTGGCCTTCACGTAGAGGGCGTCGGGGGAGATCGCGTACAGGGCCCGCAGCTCCGCGATCTGGCCGCGGATGGTGCGGATGTGCTTGGTGGCCTCGGAGACGTCGCCCGTGCCGGCCTCGCCCTTGGAGCGGACCATGGCGGCGCCCTCGGCGATCCGGCGCAGGGCCTCGCCCAGGTTGGTGGCACCGCACACGAACGGGACGGTGAAGCGCTGCTTGTCGATGTGGTTGACGTAGTCGGCGGGGGAGAGGACCTCGGACTCGTCGATGTAGTCGACCTTCAGGTGCTCCAGGACCTGCGCCTCCACGAAGTGGCCGATGCGGACCTTGGCCATGACTGGGATGGAGACGGCGGCCTGGATGCCCTCGATCAGGTCCGGGTCGGACATGCGGGCCACGCCGCCCTGGGCGCGGATGTCGGCGGGCACCCGCTCGAGGGCCATCACGGCCACGGCGCCGGCGTCCTCGGCGATGCGGGCCTGCTCGGCGGTGACGACATCCATGATGACGCCGCCCTTGAGCATGTCGGCGAGGCCGCGCTTGACCAGCGGGGAGCCGGTCAGGGGGGTGGCGTCCGCGGGGGACGCGGTCCGGGCGGAGGTCTGGGCAGGGGTGGTCTGCAGATCGGTCATGCGTCCCATCCTCCGGGCCGGAGTGGTCCACCGACAGGTCCACCAACGATAGAATTCGTCGGACCACTCGTCCGCAGACGAGTCCGCAGACGAGTCCGCAGACGAGTCCGCAGAGGGGTCCAAAGAGGAGCCAGCGGACGACTTCCGCGGACGACAGAGAACCGAGGCCCCGTGCGCCATCCCCACGACGTCGAGGTGCCCG
>NZ_JAVFWZ010000033.1:0-779 GCF_040981245.1 Kocuria cellulosilytica
CAACTCCGATTTCTCCTGGATATTCGGATGCAATCTTAGCAATAGAATCGCTGATAACCTGACTGTTTAGCTCTAATTTACTCTTGTTCGCTATTGACTTGTGCGAAAATTGCTTTAATGAAATGATAGTTAAACACAATAAAATGACAATTGAAACTGATAAAATAATCTTGTTTTTTTTCATGAAATAAATGATATAGAGTTATAAATTAAATTCTGTTTTTACTTTTGGTGAGTTCTATCAATTCAATTTATCCTCTTGTATCAGACAGCAGAACTCTTTAACTGCCCAATTTGTGAGCTTTAGTCTTTCAAATTTAGCGAATATTTTCTACCCCCCCCAAAAAAATTTTTACAATAATTAACTTGTGTCTGTTGTAAAAATTGGATGTGCAGGCATAATTCACCCCAACAACTCAGGTTTCAGCCTGATTATTTGCGTGTAACGACTGATGTTATACACAAGACTGGTGAGTGCTACATTGGCTTTAGCACGAATAAGCCCTACTGTACGCACCACAAGTCCACGCATGGTTTGTTCCTCAAACCCGAATACATGCTCGACAAGGCAACGTGTCTTGGATTTTTTCCTATTGTCTGATTTCTGCTCCTTGGTAAGCGGACGGTTACGGTAGCCCTTTTCGCAAATTATCGGATTCATCTTATGCTGTTTTACAATCTCCTCTTGTCCGACATAACCGGCGTCCAAATACAAGTCCTTGCCTTCGTCTTTTTCATCCAGCAGTCCTTCAAAGCCTTTGGAATCATGCACTTCTGCC
>NZ_JAVFWZ010000034.1:0-762 GCF_040981245.1 Kocuria cellulosilytica
GGACAGCACCTGCTCCGCTGCCCCGACCCACGCGGGGTCCGTGGCGGCGACCTCGACGTCGTAGTGCATCAGCAGGGGGATGTCCTCCACCTGGGCGACGTAGAGCACCGCGATCTTGGACTCGACACCGGCCTCGCGCAGGGCGATGGCGTCGTCGAGCTTCGGCACGAAGAGGTAGTCGACGTCGGCCGCGTCCTCGATGACCTTCCCGAACACGTCCACGGGCTCGCCGTTCTTGAGCACCGCGCCCAGCTGGACGTTCCGCGGGAAGTCGGCCCGGATCTCCTCCGCGTTGCGCCGGACGGTCTCCGTGTCCACCGTCAGGACGGGGACGTCCTGCGTGCCCGGCGTCGTGTAGGTGTAGGCGGTCTTCTCCCCGACCTCGCTCCCGCCGGCGGCGAAGGAGACCTCGACCGCGCCGGGGGTCTCCCGCGCGGGGGCCAGGCAGGCGTGACGGGCGGACCGGTCGTCGAACTCGCACTCGACCTCGGCCTCGCCGAAGCGCGCGGTGATCGGGCCCTCGGTGTCCTCACCGGTGTCGGCCAGGACGAGGTTCCCGCCCCGCAGCCCACCGTGCGAGGGGGCGAGTGCGACCGGGCCGGAGCCGCTCGCCGGGGGCGCGTCCGGCGCGGAACCGCCGCCCTGGCCGCAACCCGCCAGGGCCAGCACGGACAGGACCAGCACGGATGTCACCAGGCGCCGTCCCCGGCCGTCCGTCGCGCTCACACAGTTCTGCCTACCCACGGCGTTCCTCCCCTTGAA